>NZ_JAMDGW010000001.1:0-751977 GCF_028656995.1 Pseudomonas sp. TNT2022 ID642
CCCAGCCCTCTCCCGGAGGGAGAGGGAGCCGATCGAGGTGTCTCAAGAGGTACGTCGACCTGAAAGACCGAGTTGATTATAAGATCAGCACGAAGCCTTTCTCGATTATGGATTCGGTGAAGCACGTTCAGGTCGGCGTATTGCGTGAATCTCCCCCAATCAGTCCCCTCTCCCTCCGGGAGAGGGTTAGGGTGAGGGGCTTTTAATAGACATCACGCCGGTAGCGGCCCTGCTCGATCAGGCGTTCGACTTCAGCGGCACCGAGAATGTCGTTTAGCACCTGATCAACCCCCGAAGCCATCCCCTGAAGGCTGCCGCAGATATAAATCACCGCCCCGTCCGCCAGCCATTTCTTCAGCTCATCAGCCGATTCACGCAAACGATCCTGCACATAAACCTTCTCCGCCTGATCCCGCGAAAACGCCAGATCCAGCCGTTCCAGATCACCATTGATCAACCACTCTTCCAGCTCCGCACGGCAGAGGAAATCGTGCTCACGATTGCGCTCGCCAAACAGCAGCCATTGCCGCTGTTGACCATCGACAATCCGCGCCTTGAGCAAACTGCGCAACCCCGCCAGACCCGTACCGTTACCCAGCAGAATCATCGGCACTGGTTCGTTCGGCAGATGGAAGCCACTGTTACGCCGCACCCGCAAACTGATGCTGCCGCCCACTGGCGCATGCTCGGTCAGCCAGCCGGAACCGATGCCGAGGGTGCCATCGGCATGCTGCTCTTGACGCACGATCAGCTCCAGCACGCCGTCGGCGGCAATCGAGGCGATCGAGTATTCGCGCATGGCCAGCGGCACCATCGCATCGACCAGCGATTGCGCATGCAAACCGACCAGATGGGCGCGGTGCTCGGGCAATTGCCGCGACGCCAGCGCGACTTCCAGCGGCTCGTCGAGACCGTTGATTTTCACTGTGGTCTCGCCACGAATGCCGAGGCCGTCGAGGAAGTGTTCGATGGCCCACGGGCAGTTGCGTGGCAGTACTTCGACCAGGTCGCCGGCCAGCCAACTGCTGGTGTTCGGTGCGCTCAAACCCAGCAGGTAAACCGGCGCACCGCTGCTGTCCGGGTTCATCAGCTCACGGCGCAGCAGCGTCCAGTTGTCGTAGCTCGGCGCTTGCCAGGTATCGATGGGGGCTTGCCCGGTGAGCAGGCCGAGTTGGGTTTGCCAGTGACGCAGGGCATAGGGATCACCGCTGTCGACTTCCACCGGCGCGAACAATGTCTTGCCGCCGTGCTCCGCCAACCATTGGTGCAGGCGCTTGGCGAAACCGCAGAAGTGCTGATACTGACGATCGCCGAGGCCAAGCACCGAGTAATTCAGACTGTCGAGCGTTGCAGCCTTGCTCAACACCTTGCGCTCAAATCCGCGTGCGCTGTCCGGTGCTTCGCCGTCGCCGAAGGTGCTGACGACGAACAGTGCATTGCTGGAATCATGCAAATCCTGTTCGCTGACATTCGCCAGTGGCTGCACCTTCACCGGCAATCCGGCGGCTTGCAATTGCCCGGCGGTCTGCCACGCCAGTTGCTCGGCAAAACCGCTCTGGCTGGCGAAGCCGATCAGCCAGGCCGAGGCATCGCCGGCCGGTTGAGCGAGGCCTTTGCGCGCATCCTTGATCTGCTTTTTCTTGCGTCGACGATCGAGGTACAGCAGCCAGCCGGTGATGAAGAACAAAGGCATGCACACCGCCGCAACGGTGATGATGATCCGCCCGACCAGACCGAAATAACTGCCGACGTGCAGCGCGTAAATACTGGTGAGCAATTGCGCCTTGAAGCTCTTGTCGGCGTAACGATCGACGCGTTTGACGATGCCGGTGGCCGGGTCGAGGGTGATCTGATTCAGCGCCCGGTCATGCGGCGAGCTGTCGAGCAGATAGAACACCGTCGCCGGTTGGCCAGCGACGGCCGGCATACGGATGTTGTACGCCGCGAGCCCCGGGCCGGCAGCGCTGTAGATGCTGCTCCACATCGCTGCGTAATCGGCAGTCGGCGCCGGACCTTCCGGCGCCGGGCCGCGACCACCGCGCACGCGCTCGTTTTGCGGCGCGTCGGAGAGCAATTTGGTCAGGCCTTTGTTGTACCACTCGTACGACCACGACAACCCGGTCAACGCCAGCAGCAGATACACCAGCAGGCACCAGGTGCCCGCTACCGAATGCAGATCCCAGTTGAAGGCGCGGCCTTTTTTCTTCCAGTCCAGCGTCAGCCAGACGCGCCAGCTGTTCCACTGACGCGGCCAGCGCAGGTACAGGCCGGAGAGGCAGAAGAACAACAGAATCAGCGTGCAGGCGCCGGTGATGTTGCGGCCGGTATCGCCCATCGCGAGGAAACGGTGCAACTGCAGCATCAGGCCGAAGAAATCCTGGCCGACGGCATCGCCCATGAACTCGGCGGTGTACGGGTCGAAATAACGCATCTCACCGCGACGCTCGCCTTTGGGCGGCGTGAAGTAGACGCGAGCCGCGTTACCGCTGTCGGTTTCGACCCAGAGCATCGAAACCTTTTTGCCCGACGTGGCTTCGATGCGCTCGACCAGTTCGACGGGTGGCAAGACACCGGCGACCTGTTTTTCTACTTGCAGGACGGACGGGTTCAGCGCCCGCAGGATTTCGTCCTGAAACGAATAGGCCGCGCCGGTGATGCCCATCAACGCCAGCACCAGGCCTGCGGTGATGCCAAAAAACCAGTGCAACTGGAACAGGGTTTTCTTCAACACGTCACTCGCCGTCCATTCGGAAATTGTCTTCACGGCGCGCATTATGCCGTGGGTTATCGAGAAGCGTTCTTTCTTACGCACAAAAGCCCCGTTCAATTGAATGAACGGGGCCAAGCCTTGCGGCGCATACCTTGTGGGAGCGAGCCTGCTCGCGAAGGCGTCGTGTCAGTCAGCCTCTACTTGACTGACCCAGCGCTTTCGCGAGCAGGCTCGCTCCCACAGGTTTCCACATCGGTCAGAAGTGGAAGTTAGTGCTCAACAGTGCCGTACGGCCCGCCGCCTGATTGGCGAAGTGGGTCGAGAAGGCTTTGTCGTAGTAGGTTTCGTTGGTCAGGTTTTGCACGTTGAGTTGCAGGTCGACGTTCTTGGTCAGCTTGTACGCGGCCATTGCGTCGTAGCGAACGTACGAATCGACCATGGTGGTGTTGGCCACACTGCCGTACACGTCGTCGACGTAGAACGCACCGCCACCGATGGTCAGCTTCGGCGTGACCTGGTAAGTGGTCCACAGGCTGGCGCTGTTTTTCGGCGTGTTCGGCAGTTCGTTGCCATCGTTGGCCTTGCCCATCGGGCCGCCGTCGACTTGTTCGCTGTCCATGAAGGCGTAACCGGCGAACACTTGCCACTTGTCGGTGATCTTGCCGCTGGCCGACAGTTCGACACCTTGCACACGGGTCTTGCCGGCGTTTTCGTACGACGTGGTGTCGACTTGCACACGGGCGTTTTCTTTCTCGGTGCGGAAGATATCAGCGGTCAGCGACAGGCGATCGTTGAGCAGATCCCACTTGGTGCCGATTTCATAGTTCTTGGTGGTTTCCGGCTCCATGTCGCTGCTCAGCAGGTTGCCGCTGCGATCCGGCGTGCCGCCCAACGGGTTGCCTTCCTGACCTTCGCCCAAGGTGTTGCCCGGCGGCGTGGCCGAGGTGGCGTAGGAGGCGTAGATGCTGCCGTTTTCCGCCGGCTTGTAGACGACGCCGAACTGACCGGTGACGAACTCGCTGGTGTCATCACCCTTGGACGTGGTGGTGCCGGCAGCGTTGTAGGTCTTGTAGTCAGTGTCGAAGTGGTCGTAACGCAGCCCCATGTTCACCAGCCACTGCTCGTTCAGCTCCAGCGTATCGAACACATACAGCGCGTAGGTGTTGGCCTTGGTATCGGTGCCGGCGTAGTTGCGCGAGATCGCGCCGTTCCACGGATCGTTCGGATTCGGGTTCGACAGCGAGGTGCAGTTGTAGTTACTCGACGCGCCGATCATCGACGGCGTGCAGTTGCTGCTCGCGGCCACATTAGTGGTGCGCGGCGTGGTGTCGGTGTTGACGTTGTACGAAGACTTCTGGCTTTCCTCACGGGTGTATTCGACACCGGTGGAGAAGCTGTTCTTGAAGCCGGCAACGTAGAAGTTGCCGAACAGGTCAGTCTGGTTGGTGGTGGTCTCGGTGTTGCTCACCCGAGTATTGGCACGACGCCAGAGGCTGCCATTGTTGACGTTGCCCTTGCTGTCGTCCGGCTGGGTCAGGATGTAATCCTGCATGCTGGTGCCGTGGCGCAGGGTGTTCTTGATCGTCAGCGAGTCGCTCAGATCGTGCTCGATGGCGAAGGTCGCGGTGTCGGTGCGGCCCTTGCGGAAATCGCGATCCAGACCGTAGAAATTGCTGTGATCGCCACCGGAGTACGGTTTGTCCGGGCTGGATTTGGTGCGTGGGCTGGACAGTGTGTACGGCACGCCCGAATCCGGGGTGTCGTTGCTTTCGAGATGGTAGTAGTCGAGGTTGACGCGGGTGTCGGTGCCCAGGCCAAACGCCAGAGACGGCGCGATGCCCCAGCGGTCGTAATCGACTTTGTCGCGACCGGCGACGTTGCTCTCATGGCTCATCAGGTTCAGACGGCCAGCAGCGGTGTCGCTGAACTGGTAGTTGCCGTCGAGGGTGTAACGCTGGGTCTGGTCGGAGCCCCAGGTGAAACCACCGTCGAACGAGTTGCCCAGGTGGGCTTTCTTGCTCACCAGGTTGATGCTGCCGCCTGCCGCGCCACGACCACCGATGGCGGAGTTCGGGCCCTTGCTGACTTCGATGTTTTCCACGGCGAAGATCTCGCGGCTCTGCGAACCGGTGTCGCGCACGCCGTCGAGGTAGGTGTCGCCCTGGGCGTCGAAACCGCGAATGAACGGACGGTCGCCCTGTGGGTTGCCGCCTTCACCGGCGCCGAAGGTGATGCCCGGCACGGTGCGCAGCGCGTCCTGCATGTTCAGGGCGCCGGTGTCTTTGAGGACTTGTTGCGGAATAACGGTGACCGAGCGCGGCGTGTCGACCAGCGGCGCGGTGTACTTGGGCGAGGAGGCTTTTTCGACCTGGTAGGACGTTGAGTCCTGGGCTTCGCCGGTGATGGCGGTGGCGTCCAGGGCGATGGCATTGCCGGTGGCTTTGCTGTCGGTTTTTTCCGCGGCGAAGACCATCTGGCCAGCGGAGCCGGCGGTGATTGCCACACCGATTGCAGAGGCGAGCAGACGTGGTGAACTTACCGGTAATTGTTCGTGTTGACGTGCCATTTTTATTCCCCTCCCCAAGGATTTGAGGCGGCGGAATATAGGTTAAACAAGTATTCGTATCAATTGCGAAACATTGTTATTCGCGCTGAATTTACATTCTTTACAATTTAACCTTACGGTTTTTGCCAGTTCATTCGTCTCTCGGGTTTTACACGGTCAATAAGAATCAATACCATTGCCGCCTCTTTGCCATCAGGTGACATCGCCATGCTGCTGCACATCCCCGGACTGTTCGCAAAAGACGAAGTGCAGCGCATTCGTGAGGCGCTGGAGCAGGCCGATTGGGCCGATGGCAAAATCACCGCCGGCTTTCAATCGGCCAAGGCCAAGCACAATCTGCAACTGCCAGAAGGTCATCCGCTGGCCAAGGAAATCGGCGCGGCGATGCTTGAACGGCTGTGGAAAAATCCGCTGTTCATGTCCGCCGCGCTGCCGCACAAAGTCTTCCCGCCGTTAGTGAACTGTTACACGGCCGGTGGCAGTTTCGATTTCCACATCGACAACGCCGTGCGCCAGCCCAAGGGCAGTATCGAGCGGGTGCGCACCGATCTGTCGGCGACGCTGTTCTTCAGCGAGCCTGAGGATTACGACGGCGGCGAACTGGAAATCCAGGACACCTACGGCACGCAACAGGTGAAGTTGCCGGCCGGCGACATGGTCTTGTACCCCGGCACCAGTTTGCACAAGGTCAACGCGGTCACTCGCGGCACACGCTATGCGTCGTTTTTCTGGACACAGAGTCTGGTGCGTGAGGACAGCCAGCGCGCGTTGCTGTTCGAGATGGACGGGGCGATTCAGCAACTGACTCAAGACATGCCAGATCATCCATCGCTGATCCGCCTCACCGGTACGTATCACAACCTGCTGCGGCGCTGGGTCGAGGTATGAGTTTCCTGCTGCGTCGCGAGGAAGTCCTCAACGGCGAACAACTCAGCGCCATGCTTGTAGAAAGCCCGGCACGCGCGGCGCAGGCGATTCTGCTGGCGGCGGGTGAGGGCGAAGTCGAAGCGCAGGCGTTGCTTGGGCAGATTCTTCTGGACGGCCAAGGCATCGCGCAGGATCAAGCGCTGGCGCTGCGCTGGTTCGGCATCGCCGCCGGGCGCGGGCATCTGATGGCGCGCAACATGCTTGGACGCTGTCATGAGCATGGCTGGGGGATTACCGCCGATGCTTCGATCGCTGCGCAGCACTACCGGATTGCAGCGAATGCCGGGCTGGATTGGGCGATGTACAACCTCGCCAATCTGCTCGCGACCGGGCGCGGTGTGGCGGTGGATCATCAACAGGCGTTGGCGCTGTATCGGCGTGCGGCTGAATTGGGCCATGCGAAGTCGATGAATCTGCTGGGGCGGTATCTGGAGGAAGGGCAGGTGTGCCCGGCGGATCCGGTTGCGGCGCGTGATTGGTATCGGCGTTCGGCCGAGGGTGGGGATTTTCGTGGGCAGTTCAGTTTCGCTGCAGTTTTAGCGGATGAGGGGCGGATTGATGAGGCGGTCGATTGGCTTGAGAAAGCTTTGGCCGGCGGCAATCTGAATTTCTTGCGGGTGGCGAGTCAGACGCTGGCGAGTGCTGTTGATCTGAGGATTCAGGCGTTGGCTGAGCGGTATGCGCTTCGGTGCCAAGAGCCCTCACCCTAACCCTCTCCCAGAGGGAGAGGGGACTGACCGAGTTGGATGTTCCGGATACACCGACCTGAGATATCAGGTCGAACTCAGCTTTTGAAAGGCCCCCGATCTGCTCCCTTTCCCCCTCGCCCCCTTGGGGGAGAGGGCTGGGTGAGGGGGATAGATCGAAAGCACACCACAAATCTCAAAGCCAGACACAAAAAAGCCCATGACACGTCATGGGCTTTTCACTTGCAGCTAGCAGCTTGAAACTCGCAGCTGCTCTTACACGTAAAACGACTTCAGCGGCGGGAAGCCATTGAACTCAACCGCGCTGTAACTGGTGGTGTAAGCACCGGTCGACAACCAGTACAGACGATCACCGATCGCCAGGTTCAGCGGCAGGCCGTACTTGTAGTTCTCGTACATGATGTCGGCGCTATCGCAAGTCGGTCCAGCGATGACGACTTCTTCCATCTCGCCTTTCTTCTCGGTCCAGATCGGGAACTTGATCGCTTCGTCCATGGTTTCGATCAGGCCGGAGAACTTGCCCACATCGGTATAAACCCAACGTTCAACAGCGGTGCGCGACTTGCGTGCAACCAGCACCACTTCGCTGACCAGAATACCGGCGTTGGCGATCAGCGAACGGCCCGGCTCAAGAATGATTTCCGGCAGATCATCACCGAAGTCTTCCTTGAGGAAGCGGATGATTTCCTCGGCGTAGGTTTCCAGGCTGTTGGTGCGGGTGATGTAGTTGGCCGGGAAGCCACCGCCCATGTTGATCAGCTTCAGATGAATGCCGTCTTCTTCTTTCAGACGCTCGAAGATCACTTTGACCTTGGCGATCGCTGCGTCCCAGACGCTGATGTCGCGCTGTTGCGAACCGACGTGGAAGGAGATGCCGTAAGGCACCAGGCCGAGGTCGCGAGCGAGGATCAGCAGATCCATGGCCATGTCGGTCTGGCAGCCGAATTTGCGCGACAAAGGCCAGTCAGCCGTGGTCGAGCCTTCGGTGAGGATGCGCACATAGACTTTCGAACCCGGGGCAGCCTTGGCGATGTTGCGCAGGTCGGCTTCGGAGTCGGTGGAGAACAGACGCACGCCCTTCTCGTAGAAGTAGCGGATGTCCTTGGATTTCTTGATGGTGTTGCCGTAGCTGATGCGGTCCGGGCTGACGCCACGATCCATCACCTTGTCCAGCTCATAGATAGAGGCGATGTCGAAGCTCGAACCTTTCTCTTTGAGCAGATCGATGATCTCGACGGCCGGGTTGGCCTTGACCGCGTAGTAGACCTTGGCGAATTCGAAACCGGCGCGCAGGTCATCGTAGGCCTGGGCGATCATCGCGGTGTCGATCACCACGAACGGGGTTTCCTGTTTGTCGGCGAACGCCTTCATTTTGTCGAATGTAGCGCGCGCGAAATAGTCTTCGACCTGGATCGACATACTGGGAGCTCCTATGGGCAAACTCGAAAAATCAATGGGTGCAAATGAACGCCCTCCGTATCCCCACTTTGGTTCGCCTACTTCCCAAGGCATGTCGCCGAAAGCAAAAAGGCCACGGGTGGTTTTACCCTTGGCCTTGCTGTCTCGTCGTCAGTACTTGAGCCGGATGGATCGTTTCCAGCATGGACGTTCGGCGCGAACTTTAGGGCGTGAGGGGCCTGAGATCAACTAAAAATGTCGCGTTTTTGCACGCTTCTGACGTACGTCGCATTCATCTCTCTTTGTAGCCGACCGAGATGACGGGCAGATGTTCCCCGAGAATTTTCGAGTGTTAAAAATACCTGCACGTTCGTGGATTATGTCGGCTAAGTCGCGGGTAAGTGTGATGGCGGCAATATCGGCGACGTTGGCTGCGAGGGGAGAGGGTGAAGGGGATTTTGGCTGTTTCGCGGGTTGTCTCATACATGCTGTCCGATCCGCAGGTGTTGAGATTCTTTTCCGCTAGGCGAATGAAGAAAAAATTACGCAGATCCTGTGGGGGCGAGCCTGCTCGCGAAGGCATTTTCACAGCCAACATCATTGTTGACTGATATTGCGCTTTCGCGAGCAGGCTCGCTCCCACAGGTTTCGTGTTTTATGCGACTACGGCCTCAGCTGGCGAGACGATGCTGGTCTTGCCGCCGCGAGATTTGCCGGAGCTCAGATACTCGGCAATCGACTCCTGCGTGACCTCACCGAGGAACACCCGCTCGGCATCCATCACCGGTAGCCACGAACGGTTGAACTCGTACATGCGCGACAGCAGGATGCGCAAATGCTCGTCGTACGCCGCCGTGGCGTTGAACTCACGGAGGAACTGCGCGCAGGTGCCGGTCTGACGGTGCAGATCACGACGACGCACATAGCCCAACGCCTTGTTCTCGGCACAGGTGACCACGACGTAGCGACGGTCATGCTCGTCCATCAATTCCAGCGCATCGGCCACCGGGGTTTCCGGGCTCACCGACGGCGCGTTGTCCGCCGCGTCTTCAGCCTTCACCAACAACAGGCGCTTGAGCGTGCTGTCCTGGCCGACGAAATTGCTGACAAAGTCGTCCGCCGGGTGCGCGAGCAGCGTGTCCGGATGATCGATCTGCAGCAGTTTGCCGGCGCGGAAGATCGCGATCTTGTCGCCGAGTTTGATCGCTTCGTCGATGTCGTGGCTGACCATGATCACGGTCTTGTTCAGCGCACGCTGCATCTCGAAGAATTCGTTCTGGATCATCTCGCGGTTGATCGGGTCGACCGCACCGAACGGCTCATCCATCAACAGCAGCGGCGCATCAGCGGCCAGTGCGCGGATCACGCCGATGCGCTGTTGCTGGCCACCGGACAATTCGCGCGGATAACGATGCAGATACTGCTTGGGCTCCAGCTTGATCATGCTCATCAATTCGCGGGCGCGGTCGTGGCATTTCTGTTTGTCCCAGCCGAGCAGTTTCGGCACGACGACGATGTTCTCTTCGATGGTCATGTTCGGGAACAGGCCGATCTGCTGGATCACGTAACCGATGTTACGGCGCAGGGTCACTTCGTCGAGATCGGTGGTGTCTTCGCCGTTGATGAGGATCTTGCCCGAAGTCGGTTTGATCAGGCGATTGATCATCTTCAGCGTGGTGCTTTTGCCGCAACCCGATGGCCCGAGGAACACGCAGATTTCGCCTTCATTGACGGTCAGGCTCACCGAGTCCACGGCTTTGACATCTTTGCCGTTGCTTTGGAAAGTTTTGCTGAGGTTTTGAAGTTCGATCATTTGAGTAATCCTTTTGGAGTCAACGAGCGTTGCAGCCATTGGAGAAACAGGTCAGCGAAAATGGCCAGAAGACTGACCAGCAGTGCGCCGACGATCAGCATCGACATGTCACTGCGGCTGATGGAAGCGAGGATCAACACACCGAGGCCACCGGCGCCGATGGTCGCGGCGATGGTCATCACGCCGATGTTCATCACCACGGCGGTGCGCACGCCGGCGAGGATCACCGGCACCGCAATCGGCAACTCGACCATGCGCAGGCGCTGGCCGAAGGTCATGCCGATGCCGCGCGCGGCTTCACGGATGCCCGGTTCGACGCCAGTGAGGGCGAGGTAGGTGTTACGCATGATCGGCAGCAATGAATAGAGAAATACTGCGGTGATCGCCGGCATCGGCCCGAGGCCCTGGCCGAACTTGGAGTAGAACGGCAGCAGCAGGCCGAACAGAGCAATCGACGGCACGGTCAGCAGCACCGTGGCGCTGGCTTGCAATGGACCGGCGAGAGTCGGAAATCGCGTCATCAGAATGCCCAATGGCACGCCAACGACAATCGCCAGGGTCACGGCGATGCCGACGAGGGTGATGTGCTGCCAGGTCAGGTGCATCACCTGCTGCCAGTCGAGGTGGGAAAAGGCGTTCAGAAATTCCATGACTTTTCCTCCTTAGTTAAGTGGGTGCTGGCGCAGGAAATCGGCGGCCACTTTCGAAGGGCTTTCGTGATCGACGTCGACCCGCGCGTTGAGCTGGCGCATGGTTTCGTCGTCGAACAGTTCGGCCAACGGTTTGAGTTGCTCGGCCAATTGCGGGTGCGCGTCGAGGTAGGCCTGACGCACCACCGGCGCAGCGGTGTAGTCGGGGAAGTAGTGCTTGTCGTCTTCCAGCAGTTTCAGGCCGAAGGCGTTGAGACGACCGTCGGTGGTGTAGACCAGACCGGCAAACACCTGGCCGTTGCGCAACGCGGTGTAAACCAGGCCCGCGTCCATCTGGCGGATGTTCTTGCGGGTCAGGTTCATGCCGTAAAGATCGACCATGCCGATCAGACCGTCGGAGCGGTTGGCAAACTCGGTGTCCAGCGCCACCAGGTGATTGGTCTTGGCCTCGGCGCGCAGCACTTCGTTCAACTGGCTGATGTTGTTGATCTGCGGATATTCCTCGGCGACTTTCTTCGGCAAGGCGAGAGCGTAGGTGTTGCTGAATTTCGATGGCGTCAGCCAGACCAGGCCTTTTTTCGCGTCGAGTTCTTTCACCCGGGCGTAGGACTGGGCGCTGTCGAGTTTTTCGGTGACATGGTTGTAGGCCACCAGCGACACGCCGGTGTATTCCCAGAGCATGTCCAGCTGCCCGCTTTCGTGGGCGCTGCGGGCGAGGTTGCTGCCCAGACCACCGGTGATCTGCGCGTCGTAGCCTTTGCTGCGCAGGTATTGCGCGGTGATTTCCGCGAGCAGAGTCTGCTCGGTAAATACACGTGCGCCGAGGCGGATAACCGGTTTTTCAGCGGCTTGGGCGATGCCTGCGAACAGCAGGATACAGCCCAGAATCAAGCTCAATCGTTTCATAGGTATTCCTTCACAAAGCCTTAAGACGGGCGCAAACCGCGTTCCAGCCAGAGACGGCTGGCGAGGGTGACGACGCCATCGAGCAGCAAGGCCAGCAGCGCGGTGCACGCGGCGCCGAGCAGCAGTTGCGGCTGATTGTTCAGGGCGATGCCAGGGAAGATCAGGCTGCCAAGGCTGTTGGCGCCGATCAGGAAGGCCAGCGGCGCGGTGCCGACGTTGATCGCTAACGCCACGCGCACACCACCGACAATGATCGGCACAGCGTTGGGCAATTCGACTTTCCACAGCACTTGGCGCGGGGTCATGCCGATGCCGACGGCCGCCTCTTTCAGCGAGCCCTGGACATTTTTCAGGCCTTCGTAGGTGTTGCGCACAATCGGCAACAAGGAAGCGAGGAACAACGCGAAGATCGCCGGGCCACTGCCGATGCCTAGGACGCCCAGGGCGATCGCAAGCACGGCCAGCGGGGGCACGGTGTTACCGATATTGAAGATCTGCATGAAGCGTTCAGCACGGCCGACCATTGTCGGGCGACTGAGGAAGATGCCGGCGGGGATGCCCACGACAAGGGCGGCCAGCATTGAAGCGAGGACGAGAATCAGATGAGCTTGCAGGTAAAACAACAAATCGTCGCGGTAGTGTTCGATCGTGTTGATGCCGATCCAGTGGACCAGCAGGGCCAGGAGCGCGATCACCACCGCACCTCCCATCAGCCCTTTGCCATAGCGGATAGCCACAGGCGGACTCCTTTTTTTGTAGTCGGCGAACGCCCTCCCGTGTGGCATGCCATACATGGCTGCCGGGAATAAACGTTCGCGAGAAGCAGCTCCCTCAGCACCGGCAAAAAGCGGTCTGAAAGCGAGCCATGAGCGCAGCCTCGTCAGGCTAACTTGCTGATTTTTCAGCCCCTGACGAAAATTCGTAACAGGGGATGGACGTCTCCGAGCGCTGAAAGGTTCCCACATAAGATGCCATCTGGCCACCTGTAGGAGCTGCCGAAGGCTGCGATCTTCTAGCGCAACAGAGCAAAAGATCGCAGCCTGCGGCAGCTCCTACAGGGTTTTGCGGGCCCGAGGGACGGTGGTTCGGCGGTTACTTTTTAAGCTATACTCGCCGCCCTTTTTTGAATCACCGCCAGGCGATTTCCCATGACCAACCAGGCCGCCGAAGTCGCGAAACGCCGCACTTTCGCCATTATTTCCCACCCCGATGCCGGTAAAACCACGATCACCGAAAAGCTCCTGTTGATGGGCAAGGCGATTGCAGTGGCCGGTACGGTGAAATCCCGTAAATCCGATCGCCATGCGACATCCGACTGGATGGAGATGGAGAAGCAACGGGGTATTTCCATTACCACGTCGGTCATGCAGTTCCCGTATCGCGAACACATGATCAACCTGCTCGACACCCCGGGCCACGAAGACTTCTCCGAAGATACCTACCGCACCCTGACGGCGGTGGACTCGGCATTGATGGTTCTCGACGGCGGTAAAGGTGTCGAGCCGCGTACGATTGCGCTGATGGACGTCTGCCGTCTGCGTGACACGCCGATCGTCAGCTTCATCAACAAACTCGACCGTGACATCCGCGACCCGATCGAACTGCTCGACGAGATCGAAGCCGTGCTGAAGATCAAGGCCGCGCCGATCACCTGGCCGATCGGTTGCTACCGCGACTTCAAGGGCGTGTACCACCTGGCTGACGACTACATCATTGTCTACACCGCCGGTCACGGTCACGAACGCACCGAAACCAAGATCATCGAGAAACTCGACTCCGACGAGGCGCGCGCGCACTTGGGCGACGAGTACGAGCGTTTCATCGAGCAACTGGAGCTGGTTCAGGGCGCCTGCCACGAATTCAACCAGCAGGAATTTCTCGACGGTCAGTTGACTCCGGTGTTCTTCGGTACTGCTTTGGGCAACTTCGGTGTTGACCACGTATTGGACGCCGTCGTTGATTGGGCGCCGCGTCCGCTGGCCCGTGTGGCCAACGAGCGTACCGTTGAGCCGGTCGAAGAGAAGTTCTCGGGCTTCATCTTCAAGATCCAGGCGAACATGGACCCGAAGCACCGCGACCGTATCGCCTTCATGCGTATTTGCTCCGGCAAGTACGAAAAAGGCATGAAGATGCGCCACGTGCGCACCGGCAAGGACGTGCGCATCGGCGACGCCCTGACGTTCTTCTCCTCCGAGCGTGAGCAGCTGGAAGAAGCGTTCGCCGGCGACATCATTGGTCTGCACAACCACGGCACGATCCAGATTGGCGACACCTTCAGTGAAGGTGAAACCCTTGGTTTCACCGGTATTCCGCACTTTGCGCCGGAGCTGTTCCGTCGTGTGCGCCTGCGTGATCCGCTGAAGTCCAAGCAGTTGCGTCAGGGTCTGCAGCAGTTGGCCGAAGAGGGCGCAACGCAGGTGTTTTTCCCGGAGCGCAGCAACGACATCATTCTTGGCGCCGTGGGTGTGCTGCAGTTTGATGTGGTCGCTAGCCGTTTGAAGGAGGAATACAAGGTTGAGTGCTCGTATGAGCCGATCACTGTGTATTCCGCTCGCTGGATTGAGTGCAGCGACAAGAAGAAGCTTGAGGAGTTTTCCAACAAGGCTGTGGAGAACCTGGCGGTCGATGGCGGTGGTCACCTGACTTACCTGGCGCCGACGCGGGTTAACCTGGCGTTGATGGAAGAGCGTTGGCCGGATGTGAAGTTCCGCGCGACGCGTGAGCATCATTAAGCTGAGCCATGGTATGGATGATTCCGTTGCGTAAGCAGCGGGATTCTTCCAAATGGTCTCGAAAGGCCCTGCAAGCGTTGCTTGCAGGGCCTTGATCGTTTTCCGATTTGAGTTTTACAGATCCTCGGCAAGATAGAGTCTGTGAGTGCTCTCGATTTGTTCAATCAGGGCTTCATTTTCAATGCCGGCAGTGCTTGCGAACTCTCGCCAGCGGCTAACTGCGGCGGCTACTTCGCTGATGATTTTCTTTCCCTGCAACCTGGGTATCTGTCTAGCCAGCGCTAGAAGGTCATCAACAATGAAATCATCCCTTTTCCCGTTGATTGTCATCTGGTGGCTGGATACCCACGGAGAGTCGACGCGATAAGCCCAGCACATGTCATACGCCGGAGTAAGCCGCCAAACCCCGTCACGCCATACCTGAAAAGCAATATTGCGAGTGTGATCATCTTGATTGCGCGCAATAACGTTGAACACCGCGCGCCGAAAGAGCTCAACGTGGTCCTCCCTGGGCAAACCGAGGTCCCTTGCTACCAACAGCGCTTGTTCATAGGAGTACGCACCAGGTTTGGTGTAGTCAGCAATGTCCATGGCGCACAATGTTTGCACATGAATCTTGTCACCATCATCCATTCGGTCGAACCGGCGTGTCATGAAATGTGCGCGAGGGCCATCAATGTGCAAGCGGCACTCAGTCATGGTGATGCCCGAGGCCAAGGTCATCAGATGATAGGCGAACTCCACTCGGCCGAAGCCTGCGGGGTCACCTAGCGATTCAGCTCCTTTAAGCACGTCAAACTTGAACAGCCAATAGCTGTAGCCCTCCGGCGCTGTGATTTGTCCTGAGCAGAGCTCACCGGTCTTCTCGTTGATTGCAATGATTGCCTTGGGTCGCTGCCCGCCAGCGGATGAGCCGACCTGAAACATATGCTTGAGAGCTTCCTCATCCTTTCTATTGTCATGACCCAATTGCAGCCCGGAGAACTGTTGCTGGCGCTGGTTTAGAATTTGTCCGGCAAGTTCTACCAAAGACTCCAGTTCCAGTTTTTCGATCTTGGTTTTGACCTTGTCCACGGCTGGACGGAACTCCAGCGCGCCCATGCCTCGGGCGCCGATATAGAGCAATCTCTCGACAGGAGAGAAGCTTCTGGGGTCACGCCCTTCTTTAGCTAGCCAGGCATCGATCACCGCGTTACCGAAGTCATCCGGCAGCGAGTCCGAAAGACATGGTGGGAGAGACTTGAAGGCTTGATCGTTCAGCGAAGGGAAGGCGTAGATTTCACCAGTGACGGCTCGCATGGTCAGAGGCGCAATTTCAAGCCCGATTTCAGTGAACGCTGGATCAAACTCAAATGTTCCAGTCGCCGGGGCCTGACTTTCATCCCAAAGCACGGCCCCGACCCTGACATCCCACATCCAGACCTCTGCAGTTATTGGCAATTCATTTCTTCCTTGGAATCAGTAGTGGTTTGGCTGCGCCTTGGTCATTGCCTTTGCTTTTCTGGCCCGTTTCCAATGGAGTGCTTTGATAAGCGCGAATTCGACCATCACTCGTTCGAACGACTCCCAGCGCACGAACGCGCCCCGTTTTGCCTGTCTGAGCCGCAGCAATCGGGCTCGCACGGGGCGGCTCGATCAATCCAGAAATCAGGTCGAGAGAATCAAGTTCCCGGAGCACGGCGATCAGGAGCTGCAGGGTGCCTCGTCCTTTTTCCAGCTTTTGAATCGTTGGGGTGCTGACGTCGACCTGTGCTGCCAGCTGATCTTGTGTGATGTCTTTGCGTACGCGGCGTTCGCGTAACGCTTCACCCAGCTGAGCTGAGATAGCATCGTCGCTTTTACGTTGTATACGCATAATGCAAACATTCCTTTTCTTTATTGCTAAATTTAGCGCCAAAGGAAAAATATTCTTTGTATTGTTGCTTTGTAGTTTTGATGATTTTGAGAGGAAAGCAAATTTTTTTGTATTGCAGGATTAATTCGGCGCTAACGCAAATATTTCTTTAGGTTATGGCGGGATGGTTTCCGCACTCTATTTGCAGCCCTGAAAATGGGTTTTCAAAAATATGGACTAAAAACGCTGCAATTCTTGACGGCACTCGCGCTGTGAAATTCAGTCCGCCAGGCTTCGAGCAATCTTGCCGATTCAATTCAGATGCTACGCGCAGTAGACAAAAAACACGCGAGCTTTCATGTAAGCACTTTCCTGTCCTTCGGTAGGCAAACTCGGAGCGTGTATTTCACTCGTGACGAATGACCTCCTGACGGCTAGGGTTCGAAGCTCACGCAGCCTTCAAGGATCAATTGAATGACGAGTCGCCTGACTCACCTGCTACGACTGGACGGCTATTTCGGCGTGATGGCCTGGGTGCTCGCGGCGCTGTTGTTCATCAATCGCCTGAGCAGCATGGTCAAGCTGTTCATGGCGTTGTACTTGCGTCAGGAGCTGGGGCTGGCGATCGAGACGGTTGGCTGGTTGCTGTCGGCGTACGGTGCGGGTTTGCTGGTCGGTTCGATGCTCGGTGGCTGGCTCAGTGATCATGTGCGCACGGCGCGGCTGACGGCGGCGTTGTTCTTCGTTTCGGTGTGGGTGCTGATCCTGCTGGGGCTGGTCACGCAAGTGCCGTTGCTCGCTGCATTACTGTTGCTTAGCGGGACGATCGATGGGGCCATCCGCACCCTGCATCAGCGGCTGATCATGGAATATTGTGAAGTCGCTCATCGCTCGCGCGCGCAGGCCTTGAGTCGGGTGGCGCGTAATCTCGGCATGGCCGCTGCCGGGGTGGCGGGCGGGGTGTTGGCGCAGAGCGATTTTCGCTGGGTATTTTTCGGCAGTGCGGCGATGACGTTGCTGGCGTTGCTGTGGTTTGTTCGCACCACGTGGCAGCGGCCGGTGTTGATCAATGATGAGCCATCAACGAGCGGCACAGGTGGATCGGGCGTGCCGTATCGCGACAAACCGTTCCTCTGGTTGCTGGCGGCGACGGCTGTGCTTGGCATCGCGTTCGACACGGTCTACAGCACGCTGGGCAACTATCTGCGTGATTACTATCAGTTGAGCACCGAGGCGATCGGCTGGCAGTTCGGGCTCAATGCGTTGCTGGTGATCGCCCTGCAGATTCCTCTGTCGCACTGGGGCGAGCGTTGGGGCACGCGTCGGCAGATGCTCGCGGGTAGTTTGCTGCTGGCGTGCGGGCTGGGCATGTTGCCGTTCGGTTCCGGGCTGGCGTTCGTCTGTCTGTCGACGCTGATCTGGACGTTGGGCGAGGCGTTGTTCATGCCGCCGCTGAATGTGCTGGCGATGCAGTTTGCGCAGAGTGGCAAAAGCGGTCAGTACTTTGGCCTGTTCTTTATGAGCTGGAGTGCGAGCGCATTGTTGTCACCGGTGCTCAGCGGTCAGTTGTACGGCAATTTCGGTGGCCACAGTGTCTGGCTGGCCAGCACCGTCCTGGTGCTGATGTCGATTCCTTTGACATGGCAAGCCACCCGCCCGCTTAGCTGATCCGGCGATAGAGATTATTCGAAACCCGTCTGTCGGCGAAGGGCATTTCTGCCTGCCCGTTGGCGTCCTATCTGGTGAACCCGATGGATCGGAACTAGATTTCACACAGCGCCAGTCAGGCACGAATGTCTCACCTGAAAATGGATGGAGTCAGCTATGAAAAGCAGGTTGCTACGGGTTTTATTGCTGTTGAAAGTGATGGTCATGCTGTCCCTCGGCACCGCAACGGCCTGGGCCGAGTGCGAGGATCACGATTCTCAGGCGTTCAACGGACAGGTCGGGCACAGCGGCTTGATGCTTGCCAAGTCGGAATCCGAGCCGGGCGATCAGGGGCAGGGTGGCAGTGCCGATGATGACGACTCGACGACCGATGAGCCGGATACTGACGATGAAGACGGCGACACCCAGACGTAAATCGCAGGCAAAAGAAAACCCCTTCTGCCTCGACTGATGCGCAGTCGAGGTGGAAGGGGTTTGCTCAACACTTTATCCCTGAATAAACCCGATCCCTGTAGGAGCTGCGGCACGCTGCGATCTTTTGATTCTGATTCTGACAATCAAAAGATCGCAGCCTCGTTTCACTCGACAGCTCCTACAGGTTTCGTGTCGCTCTCCAGATTTGCCTACGCCGCGCCGTCGAGGAACTGCTCGGCGTAGTGGCAAGCCACCTGCCGACTGTCGAGCTGGCGCAACGCCGGCTCTTCCGTGCTGCAACGCTCGGTCGCATACGGGCAGCGCTTGTGGAAAGCACAGCCCGGTGGCGGGTTCAGCGGGTTAGGCAGTTCGCCGACGATCTTGATTTTCGGCTTGTTCGGGTCCGGGTGAATGGTTGGGGTCGCCGACAGCAGCGCCTGGGTGTAAGGGTGCAACGGACGCTCGTAAATGTCGTTCTTCGGCCCCAGCTCCACCGGGCGACCGAGGTACATCACCATCACGTCATCGGCCACGTGTTGCACCACCGCGAGGTTGTGCGAGATGAACACGTAAGCGGTGTTGAACTCCTGCTGCAGATCCATGAACAGGTTCAGCACCTGCGCCTGAATCGACACGTCCAATGCCGAAGTCGGTTCGTCCGCCACCAGCACTTTCGGTTGCAACATCATCGCCCGGGCCAAGGCGATACGCTGACGCTGACCGCCGGAGAACATGTGCGGATAGCGCTGATAGTGCTCAGGGCGCAAGCCGACCTGCTTCATCATCGCCTGGACTTTCTCGCGACGTTCGGCAGCGCTCAGGTTGGTGTTGATCAGCAGCGGTTCGCCGAGCTGGTCACCGACTTTCTGCCGTGGGTTCAACGAGGCGTACGGGCTTTGGAAGACCATCTGCACGTCTTTGCGCAGTTGCTTGCGCTGGGCCTTGTCGGCGCCGGCGACTTCCTGGCCGGCGATTTTCAAGGAGCCGGACGACGGGTCTTCAATCAGTGTCAAAGCACGGGCGAGGGTGGATTTGCCGCAGCCCGACTCGCCGACTACGGCGAGAGTCTTGCCGGCTTCCAGTTCGAACGACACGCCGTTGAGTGCGCGTACGGTCGCGTGGCCCTTGAACAGGCCACGGGAGACTTCGTAGTGACGGGTCAGGTCGCGGGCGGTAAGTACGACGGCCATTACGCCACCTCCTGGTTCAGCGGGAAGAAGCAGCGGGCGAGGCTGTGGCTTTTCGGATCAAGGCCTGGACGCTGCGCGCGGCAGCTGTCCTGCACGTACGGGCAGCGCGGCGACAGCAGGCAACCCTGCGGCCGGTCGTAGCGGCCCGGAACGATGCCCGGCAGGGTCGACAGACGTGCGGCGCCGAGGCTGTGCTCGGGAATCGCCTTGAGCAGCGCTTCGCTGTACGGGTGCGCCGGGATGTCGAACAGTTGCGGCACCTGACCGACTTCAACGGCTTGCCCTGCGTACATCACGCAGACGCGCTGGGCGGTTTCAGCCACGACGGCGAGGTCGTGAGTGATCAGCACCAGGCCCATGTTCTGTTCTTTCTGCAATGCCAGCAGCAGATCCATGATCTGTGCCTGAATCGTCACGTCCAGCGCAGTAGTCGGTTCGTCGGCGATCAGCAGTTTCGGCTCGCCGGCAATCGCCATGGCGATCGCAACACGCTGGCTCATACCGCCGGACAGTTGGTGCGGGTAGGCGTCCATGCGGCTCGCGGCGCCCGGGATTTCAACTTTTTCCAGCAGTTCGATCGCACGTTTGCGCGCTTGCTTGCCGGACATTTTCAGGTGCAGACGCAGCACTTCTTCGATCTGGAAACCGACGGTGTAGCTCGGATTCAGCGCAGTCATCGGATCCTGAAAGACCATCGACAGGTCTTTGCCGACGATCTGCCGACGCTGACGGTTGCTCAGCTTGAGCATGTCTTTGCCGTCAAAGCTGAGCGCGTCGGCGGTGACGATGCCGGGGTGCTCGATCAGGCCCATCAGCGCCATCATGGTCACGGATTTACCCGAACCCGACTCGCCAACGATGGCCAGTACTTCGCCTTTGTCGACTTTCAGGTCGAGGCCGTCGACCACCGGGGTCGCGGTCTTGTCGCCGAAGCGAACGTTGAGATTCTTGATTTCTAGCAGTGACATGGGAATCTCCTCAGGCGGCGTTCTTGAGTTTCGGGTCGAGCGCATCGCGCAGGCCGTCGCCCATCAAGTTGATTGCCAGCACGCTGAGCAAAATGGTCAAACCAGGCAGGCTCACCACCCACCAGGCGCGTTCGATGTAGTCGCGGGCCGAGGCCAGCATGGTGCCCCACTCAGGGGTTGGCGGTTGTACGCCAAGGCCGAGGAAGCCCAGTGCAGCGGCATCGAGAATCGCCGAAGAGAAGCTCAGAGTTGCCTGAACGATCAGCGGCGCCATGCAGTTCGGCAGCACGGTGATGAACATCAGACGTGGCAGACCGGCACCGGCCAGGCGGGCGGCGGTCACGTAGTCGCGGTTCAGTTCACCCATCACGGCAGCACGGGTCAGACGCACGTAGGACGGCAAGGACACCACAGCAATCGCAATCACGGTGTTGATCAGGCCAGGGCCGAGGATGGCGACAATCGCCACCGCCAGCAGCAGCGACGGCAGGGCCAGCATGATGTCCATCAGACGCATGATGGTCGGGCCGATCATCTTCGGGAAGAAACCGGCGAACAGACCGAGCAGGATCCCCGGAATCAGCGACATGACTACCGACGACAAACCGATCAGCAGCGACAGGCGCGAGCCCTGGATCAGACGCGACAGCAGGTCACGCCCCAGTTCATCGGTGCCGAGCAGGAATTGCATCTGCCCGCCTTCCAGCCACGCCGGCGGCGTCAGCAGGAAGTCGCGGTATTGCTCGCTCGGGTTGTGCGGCGCCACCCACGGCGCGAACAGCGCGCAGAAGATGATCAGCAGCATGAACATGAGGCCGGCAACTGCGCCCTTGTTCTTCGAGAAGGCTTGCCAGAATTCTTTGTACGGCGACGGGTACAGCAGACTTTGATCCGCGTTGGCGGCGGTGGCTACTGAGGATGTTGGAGTGCTCATGGTATGGACCTCAGCGCTGATGACGGATGCGTGGGTTGGCAAAGCCGTAGAGGATGTCCACTACGAAGTTGACCAGAATCACCAGGCAGGCGATTAACAGGATGCCGTTTTGCACAACCGGGTAGTCCCGGGCGCCGATGGCTTCGATCAGCCATTTACCGATGCCGGGCCAGGAGAAGATGGTTTCAGTCAGGACCGCACCGGCCAGCAGGGTGCCGACTTGCAGACCGACCACGGTGAGTACCGGAATCAGTGCGTTACGCAGGCCGTGGACGAACACCACGCGCGACGGCGACAGGCCCTTGGCCTTGGCGGTGCGGATGTAGTCTTCGCGCAGCACTTCGAGCATCGACGAGCGGGTCATCCGCGCGATCACTGCCAGCGGAATGGTGCCGAGCACGATGGCCGGCAGGATCAGGTGATGCAGGGCATCGAAGAACGCACCGACGTCATCGGCCAGCAGCGTGTCGATCAGCATGAAGCCGGTGCGCGGCTCGATGTCGTAGAGCAAATCGATCCGCCCGGAAACCGGGGTCCAGCCCAGGCTCACCGAGAAGAACATGATCAGGATCAGGCCCCACCAGAAGATCGGCATCGAATAGCCCGCGAGGGAGATGCCCATCACCCCGTGGTCGAACAATGATCCTCGCTTGAGTGCCGCAATCACCCCGGCCAGAAGCCCCAGAATGCCGGCGAACAGCAGGGCGGCCATGGACAGTTCCAGGGTCGCCGGGAAGAGAGAGGTGAACTCGGTCCACACGCTTTCACGCGTACGCAGGGATTCGCCGAGATCGCCTTGAGCCAGTTTGCCGATGTAGTCCAGATACTGGGCATACAGTGGCTTGTTCAGACCTAGGCGTTCCATTGCCTGAGCGTGCATTTCGGGGTCGACCCGACGTTCGCCCATCATCACTTCCACGGGGTCGCCCGGAATCATGCGAATCAACGCGAAAGTCAGCAAGGTGATGCCGAAAAACGTGGGGATCAACAACCCCAGTCGGCGGGCAATAAAACTAAACATCGTGTGTGGTACCTCATCAGCCGGTTAGGCGTACCCGGCATCCCTGGGGTCAGGGACACCGGGAGTTTCTTATCTACTTCACCTGGGTGGTGGCGAAGTTATTAGTGGTGAGAGGACTGATGTGATAGCCCTCTACATTGTTACGCATTGCGGTAAACATCCTGGTGTGGGCCATGCTGATCCACGGTTGATCCTGATTAAACAGGACCTGAGCCTGCTCATAGAGTTTCGCGCGTTCGGCCGGATCAACTTTAGCCCGTGCTTCGTCGAGCAGTGCCTGGAATTTCTCGTTGCACCAGCGTGCGTAGTTTTCGCCGTTCTTGGCAGCTTCGCAACTGAGCATAGGCGTCAGGAAGTTATCCGGGTCGCCGTTGTCGCCCGCCCATCCGGCAGACACCATGTCGTGCTCACCGGCCTTGGCGCGTTTGAGCATTTCGCCCCATTCCATCACGCGGATGTCGATCTTGATCCCGACTTTCGCCAGGTCGGCCTGCATCATTTGCGCGCCGAGCATCGGGTTGGGGTTGGTCGGACCGCCACCGTTGCGGGTAAACAGGGTAAACACGGTGCCTTCCGGAACCCCGGCTTCCTTGAGCAGCTTGCGGGCGGCGTCGAGGTCACGTGGCGGGTTCTTCAGGTCGTGGTTGTAGCCGAGCAGGGTCGGCGGGTACGGGTTGACCGCGACCGACGCATTGCCTTTGCCGAACAGCGCGTTGACATAGGCTTCCTTGTCGAACGCGATGTCGATGGCTTTGCGCACGCGCACGTCGCTCATGTACTTGTGCTGGGTGTTCATGGCGATGTACGAGACGGTCATCGCGTCCAGTTCATCGACTTTCAGGTTGCTGTCTTTCTTGATGCTCGGGATGTCGTCCGGTTTTGGATACAGGGCGATCTGACACTCGTTGGCCTTGAGCTTTTGCAGGCGCACGTTGTTGTCGGTGGCGATGGCCAGGATCAACGCGTCAGCCGGCGCCTTGCCTCGGAAGTAATCCGGGTTGGCCTTGAAGCGCACCTGAGCGTCTTTTGCGTAGCGCTGGAAGATGAACGGGCCGGTGCCGATCGGCTTGTTGTTGAGGTCGCCGGTCTTGTTGGCCTTGAGCAACTGATCGGCGTATTCGGCCGGGTAGATCGAGGAGAACGCCATCGCGATGTCGGCCAGGAACGGCGCTTCGCGGCGGGTCAGGGTGAACTTGACGGTGTTGTCGTCGACTTTTTCGACGTTTTTCAGCAGTTCCTTGAAGCCCATGCTTTCAAAGTACGGGAAGCCCACGCTCGACAGTTTGTGCCATGGGTGATTCGGGTCCAGCTGACGCTGGAAGCTCCAGACCACGTCGTCGGCGTTCATGTCGCGGGTCGGCTTGAAATATTCGGTGGTGTGAAACTTGACGCCTTTGCGCAGGTGGAACGTGTAGGTCAGGCCGTCTTCGCTGATGTCCCAGGACTCGGCGAGAGCCGGGATCACTTCAGTGGTGCCGGGCTTGAAGTCGGCCAGGCGGTTGAAGATGGTTTCGGCCACAGCGTCCGCCGTGACTGCAGTTGTGTACTGGACCATATCGAAGCCTTCCGGGCTGGCTTCGGTGCAGACCACCAAGGGTTTGGCCGAGACGCCAACAGCGACACTCAGCAACGCAGCCGCGATGGCCGCACGTAGGGGAAGCATTTTCATCGATAACCCTCTGCAATCGGTTGAAGACAAAAAACCGAACGGCCGACTCATCATGAGTCAGCCGTCGGTTGGCGTTTTTACAGGATGTTGAATGGAATCGTGGTCACGAGACGGAACTCGTTGATGCTGCCGTCGGACTGGAATTCGCTCGCACGGTGCGCGGTGTAAGTGCCGCGAATGGTGGTGGCTTTCAGAGGACCGCTTTGTACGGCATAGGTCGCCCCGATACCGTATTCATAGTGGTGTTCGCCATCCTGTTCCTGGATGCCGTCATAACCCTTGCCTGCCACGCCTTTGTTGCCGTTGTAGTGGGTGCCGTCGATGCCCCAGCCACGCGCCTGGTAGATGTTGAACTTCAGGCCTGGAACGCCGTATTCAGCCATGTTGATGGCGTAGGAAACCTGGAAGGATTTCTCGTTCGGGCCGTTGAAGTCCGACAGCAGGGAGTTGGCCAGGTAGATGCCGTTGGTTTCGTGCAGGTAGTCGAAGTACTCGTTACCGTTCACTTGCTGGTAGGAGAAGGTCAGGTTGTGGGCCTGGTGAGTCAGGCCGAACGACAGCGAGTAAGTATCGTTGTCGATATCGCCCAGCAGCTTTTTGCCTTCATCCACGGTCTTGTAGTAGTTCAGGCCGGTGGTCAGGGCGAGGACACTGCTGTCACCCAATTCATGGGTGGCACCGAAGTAGTACTGGTTCCACAGGTCTTCGACCTGAGTGCCCCACAGGCTGGTTTTCAGGCTTTCGAGCGGCTGATACGTGATGCCGGCGGTGTTTACGTGGTCGGATTCGACACGGCCGTTGGCATATTCAGCACGGAATTTCTGCAGGCTTTGTTCCGAACGTGGCGAAACACGGTCGAAAGTGGCTAGGTCGAAAGACAGGTTGTTCAGTTCTTCACTGTGCAGGGAAATACCTTCGAAACTCGATGGTAGTGCACGGTTACCGATCACGTCGACTTGCGGGCTGCTGAAGCCCATGCGGCCGGCGGTCAGAGTGGTGTTGGAAACGCGGGCCTTGATGTTGGCCAGGCCCAGCTTGCTCCACTGATCGACCGCATCACCGCTGCCCTTGTGCGTCAGCGTACGGTTGTTACCCGACGCCGTGCCAGTTTTTGGCGCGCCACCGTTACCGGCCGCGAGGTTCTCGCGGTCACGCTCCAGGGCGATCGCGTTATAGGCTGCCACTTCAGTGCTGAAACCTACGGTGCCCTCGGTGAAGCCCGAGTTGTACTTGACGATGGTGCCCTGAACCCAGTTGATCCGGCGGTCGGTTTCGGCCAGCGAACCATTCTTCTTGTAGGCGAACTTGCCGCCACGCTTCAGTTGTTCGTTGGCGTACCAGTTACGCGTGGTACCGGTGATCGACTGTCCTTCGACGAAGCCGGTGGCCTCAGCCTGGGCGCTCTTGGTGTTGACGGTCACCGGGGTGAACGCCTGACTTTGGGTTTCCGCATAAGCCGTGGCGGTGATGCTGCTGATGGCCAGGGCCAGTATCGCGGTGCTGCTCAGTTTCATGGGTGAAGCTCCTTTACTTTCTTTTTATGCCGGCTTTTTTTGGTATGCCGGTTATTGGTTTAGAACTCATTCACACATCGCAAACGTTTGCCAAAGGCCGGATTGGCGAATTTCGGCAAAGCGCTTGCGTGAGGGGCTAGACAGTGCCCCCCAGCGTTGCGGCTAAAACGGTTGGTTTAATCGATACCGACACCCGAGAACACGTTGCGACCGAACGGGCTGACTTTGAAGCCCTCGATTCTGGCGCTTAACGGTTGGTTGACCGTCGAGTGGGCGACAGGCGTGATCGGCACTTGCTGTTTAAGCAATTGCTGGGCCTGTTTGTAGAGCACGGTGCGCTGGTCGCGGTCGGTGACGACCTTGGCCTGTTTGATCAGCTTGTCGTAAGCCGGATCGCACCACATGGAGTAGTTGTTGCCGCCGATGGCATCGCAGCTGTACAGCGTGCCGAGCCAGTTGTCCGGATCGCCATTGTCACCGGTCCAGCCGATCAGGCTGATGTCATGCTCGCCATTTTTGGTGCGCTTGATGTACTCGCCCCATTCGTAGCTGACGATCTTCACCTTCAGACCGATCTTGGCCCAGTCCGCCTGAAGCATTTCGGCCATCAGTTTGGCGTTCGGGTTGTATGGACGCTGCACCGGCATCGCCCACAGGGTGATCTCGGTGCCTTCTTTGACACCGGCAGCCTTGAGCAGCTCTTTGGCTTTTTCCGGGTTGTAGGCGGCGTCTTTGATGCTGTCGTCGTAGGACCACTGGGTCGGTGGCATGGCGTTGACGGCCAGTTGGCCGGCGCCTTGATAAACAGCGTTGAGAATTCCTTGTTTATTCACCGCCATGTCCAGCGCCTGGCGCACTTCGAGCTGGTCGAATGGCTTGTGGCGGACGTTGTAGGCAATGTAGCCGAGGTTGAAACCCGGCTTGGAGATCAGTTGCAGTTTCGGGTCGGCCTTCAGCGCTTCAACATCGGCAGGGCGCGGATGCAGGGTGATCTGGCATTCGCCGGCCTTGAGCTTCTGCACACGTACCGAGGCGTCGGTGTTGATCGCGAAGATCAGGTTATCGAGTTTGACCCGGCTCGGATCCCAGTAATGTTTATTACCGGTGTAACGGATGTTCGAGTCTTTCTGATAACTCTTGAACACGAACGGCCCGGTGCCGATCGGTTTCTGGTTGATGTCGCTCGGCTTGCCTTCGGCCAGCAGTTTGTCGGCGTATTCGGCGGACAGGATGGCGGCGAAGCTCATGGCGATGTTCTGAATGAACGCGGCGTCGACGCTGTTGAGCGTGAACTCCACGGTCAGCGGCCCGGTCTTCTCGACCTTGGCGATGTTCTTGTTCAGGCTCATCCCGTTGAAGTACGGGAACTCGGTTGGATAAGCCTTACGGAAAGGTTGCTGTGCATCGAGCATGCGATTAAACGTGAACAGCACGTCATCGGCGTTGAAATCGCGGGTCGGTTTGAAGTACGGCGTTGTATGAAATTTCACACCTTCACGCAGGTGAAAGGTGTACTTGAGACCATCCTCGGAAATATCCCACGTGGTTGCCAGGCCAGGTACGACATTGGTCGCGCCTTTTTCGAACTCGACCAAGCGGTTGTACAGCGGTTCGGCGGCGTCGTTATCGGTCGCTGTCGTGTACTGCGCGGTATCAAAACCCGCCGGGCTGCCTTCAGAGCAGAACACCAGACTTTTACTGGCGGCGAAACTGGCGGACGAGGCGGCCAACAGGCCGGCGCCCAGCAATGCGGAAAAAATCAAGGTATGGCGCATGACGCTCCCTCTTTTTTAGTGTTGTTCAATGCGCCGTCGTCTCATCCGGAGACGTTTTGGCAGCATTTAGCTCAATCCAGTACGTGCAGCAAACCGGTGGCCCACACAGAAACTGGTCAGTACCCGACGGTAGGGGCCGCGGTCCTGGCAGTAAATGCGTAAATGCCTTAAAGCTCGTAGGAAAAGGCGACGCGTCCTATACCACTGTGGTAATCCGCAGCGGAATTGGCTGTAGGCAATTTCCTAACTTCCCGGCAGGTAAAACAACGGCGACGTCAAAAACGTCGCCGTTGCAGTGCCTTATTTGCTGACGCTGACGCCGTAGAAGGAGTTCAAGCCAAATGGGCTGATCTTGAAGTCCTGCACGTTGGCGCGCATGGGTTGGTACACCGTCGAGTGAGCGATAGGTGTCATCGGGACTGCATCTTTGAGGACGTGTTGTGCCTCTTTGTACAGTTCGGTGCGCTTACCTTGGTCGGTTGTGCGCTTGGCTTCTTTGACGAGGCCGTCGAACTTTTTGTCGCACCACTTGGAGAAGTTGTTGCCGCTGAGCGAGTCGCAACCGAACAGCACGTTCAGCCAGTTGTCCGGGTCACCATTGTCACCGCTCCAGCCAATGATCATGGCCTGGTTCTCGCCACCTTTGGAGCGCTTGATGTACTCGCCCCACTCGTAGCTGGTGATCTTCACTTTCAAGCCGATCTTGGCCCAGTCGGACTGGAGCATTTCAGCCATCAGTTTGGCGTTCGGGTTGTATGGACGCTGCACCGGCATCGCCCACAGCACGATCTCGGTACCTTCCTTGACGCCGGCTTCCTTGAGCAGCTGTTTGGCTTTCTCGGGATCGTACTTGGCATCTTTGATGGTGGTGTCGTAAGACCATTGGGTCGGCGGCATGGCATTGACGGCCAGTTGGCCAGCGCCCTGGTAAACCGAGTCGATGATCTGTGGCTTGTTCACCGCCATGTCCAGCGCCTGACGTACACGCAGGTCAGCCAGCGGGTTCGCCTCGTTGCTGCCCTTGACCTTGTCCATCACGTTGTAGGCGATGTAGCCCAGGTTGAAGCCAGCCTGGTCAGGCATCTTCAGGGATTTGTCTTCTTTCAGCGCTTTCAGGTCGGCCGGACGCGGGAACAGGGTGACCTGGCACTCGTTCTTTTTCAGCTTCTGAATACGTACCGACGGGTCGGTGGTGATGGCGAAGATCAGGTTGTCGATCTTCACGTCATCCGGCTTCCAGTAGTCCTTGTTGCCGGTGTAACGGATGTTGGAATCTTTCTGATAGCTCTTGAACACGAACGGGCCGGTGCCGATCGGCTTCTGGTTGATGTCGGCAGCCTTGCCTTCTTTCAGCAGCTGCGCTGCGTACTCGGCGGATTGTACCGAGGCGAAGCTCATGGCCATGTTCTGGATGAACGCAGCGTCGACTTCTTTCAGAGTGAACTTGACGGTGTGGTCGTCGACTTTATCGATCTTGGTGATGTTGGTGTCCATCCCCATGTCGGTGAAGTACGGGAATTCGGTCGGGTACGCCTTACGGAACGGGTCATCCTTGTTAATCATGCGATTGAAGGTGAACAGCACGTCGTCGGCGTTGAACTCACGAGTCGGCTTGAAATACGGGGTGGTGTGGAACTTGACGCCTTCACGCAGGTGGAAGGTGTAAGTCAGGCCATCATCGGAAATGTCCCACTTGGTCGCCAGACCAGGAATCACGGCGGTGCCGCCGCGCTCGAACTGGGTCAGACGGTTGAACATGGTTTCGGCTGAGGCGTCGAAGTCGGTTCCGGTGGTGTACTGGCCTGGGTCGAAACCGGCCGGGCTGCCTTCGGAGCAGAACACCAGGTTAGTCGCAGCGGATGCGAAAGGTGCGGAGGCTAACAAGCCTGCGCCGACTAAAAACGGAATGACCGCGTGTTTAAGCATGTTGGCCTCATGATTTGTTGTCATTTTTTAGTTGTGAGGTACGACCTCGTGAGTCGTGCCTGCGGATACTTATGCAGGGGCCATACCCATTGCAAGATCCAGAGTGACTGCCGGCCTCAAAGCGTGGCACGAACGTACCTTAATGTCGCATCTGTATAACTTCTGACGCATTTGACCGTTTGCGAGTGGTTTTTACGGTGCAAATGAAGCCCCAAAACGGTGCGCTGGTCACCTTGTGCGCGCCGCCTTGGGGCTTGGTGTTACTTATTTATACCCACGCCATAGAAGGGGGTTAGACCGAAGGGGCTGATCCGGAAGTCGGTGACTTCCTTGCGCAGCGGCTGGAACACCGTGGAGTTGGCAATCGGTGTGATCGGCACTTGCTGTTTAAGGATCAGTTGCGCCTGTTGATACAGTTTTACCCGTTGCTCTTTATCCGTGGATAACTTGGCCTGTTGCACCAGTTTGTCGTAGGCCGGATCGCACCATTTGGCGTAGTTGCTGCCTTTTACCGCCGCGCAGCTGTAGAGCACGCCAAGCCAGTTGTCCGGGTCACCGTTGTCACCTGTCCAACCATAGATCATGGCGTCGTGTTCGCCATTTTTGGCGCGTTTGATGTACTCGCCCCATTCGTAGCTGACGATGTTGGCCTTGATGCCGATTTTCTCCCAATCCTGCTGGATCATCTGCGCCGACATGCGCGCATTCGGGTTCGAAGCGCGCTGCACTGTCATCGCCCAAAGGTTGATGGTTGTACCCGGCGCAACCCCTGCTTCTTTCAGTAGCACCTTTGCTTTTGCCGGGTCGTAGGGCGCGTCCTTGATGTTCGGGTCATACGACCATTGCGCCGGCGGCAAGGCGTTTTGGGCCAACTGGCCGGCGCTTTGGTAGACGGCTTTGATGATCGCTGGTTTGTCGATAGCCATGTCCAGCGCCTGCCGCACTTTGAGCTGGTCGAGAGGTGCATGGGTGGTGTTGTAGGCGAGGAAGCCGAGGTTGAAACCGGCTTGTTTGAGCACGCGCAGGTTCGGGTCTTTTTCCATCACTTCGATGTCGGCCGGGCGTGGATAGCCGCTGACCTGGCATTCGCCGGCCTTGAGTTTTTGCAGGCGCACGGCGGCGTCGGGAGTGATCGAGAAAATCAGGTTATCGATTTTGACGTCTTCGGGTTTCCAGTAGGCCGTGTTGGCGGCGTAGCGGATTTGTGAATCCTTCTGATAGCGCTTGAACACGAACGGGCCGGTGCCGATCGGCTTCTGGTTGAGGTCGGCGGCTTTGCCTTCCTTCAACAGTTGGGCGGCGTATTCGGCCGATTGCACCGAGGCGAAGCTCATGGCGAGGTTTTGCACGAAGGCGGCGTCGACGTTGTTGAGGTTGAAGCGCACGGTGTTGTCGTCGAGTTTTTCGACCGATTTGATCGTGGTGTTGAGGCCCATGTCGGTGAAGTAGGGGGACTCGGCGGGGTAGGCCTTGCGGAAGGCGTTGTCCGGGTCGAGCAGGCGCTGGAAGGTGAAGAGCACGTCGTCGGCGTTGAAGTCTCGGGTGGGTTTGAAGTAGTCGGTGGTGTGGAATTTTACGTTTTGGCGCAGGTGGAAGGTGTATTGCAGGCCTTCCGGGGAGATGTCCCATTTTGTCGCCAGGCCGGGTTCGATGTCGGTGCCGCCGCGTTTGAATTGGGTGAGGCGGTTGAAGACGGTTTCGGCGGAGGCGTCGAAGTCGGTGCCGCTGGTGTATTGGCTGGGGTCGAAGCCGGCGGGGCTGGCTTCGGAGCAGTAGACCAGGGTTGTGGCGGCGTTGGCTAGTGGGGCGGTTGTGGCCAGGGCCAGGGAGATCAGGAGCGGTTTTAGGGTGAATCTTGGCATGGAATCCCCGGGAAGATTGGAGGTGGTTGTTGGTTGAGGTTAGCGGGGAATAGCGGGGTATCGGAAATATCGTTTTTCTCGGGGGAGTGTCTATCTCGGTATATCTGGGCGTTTTTTATTGGGTGCATATCCGTTGCTTCGGTTATGGCTGCTTAGGGTTCCGCCCTTACGGCGGGTCACTTTTTCCAGACGCCGAAAAAGTAACCAAAAAGGCTTGCTCCTACGTGCGGCCCGCTCGCTGGGGCTCGGGGTTCCTTCGCGCCAAACGGTCGCTGCGCTCCCACCCCCGGATCAATCCCTCCACTCAGCCTTCCGACGTCGCCCGTGGATCAAGATCAAGAGCAGGCGAGCTGACACTCGGCCTATTGAGTGGTGAAGAGCGTGGGTGTGCGGCTTTTGATTTGCGTTGTTGCTGCCCCTCACCCCAGCCCTCTCCCGAGGGAGAGGGAGCCGATGGTGGGCCTCTCAGAATCTGAGTTCAACGCGGTATCGCACGTCGGCGTAGCTCTGCCAAACACCTCGGTCAGTCCCCTCTCCCTACGGGCGGTCCGACGTTTCGGGAGGGCTAGGGTGAGGGTTGGCTTTTGGCTGTTTAAATTTGTGTCAAATAACCAGAACCTTCCCACAAGGTTTTCAGGTTGTCCGTCGGACGTGCGCTCTCTAGGCTCTGGTTGTCGCTGAATGTTCAGTGATCGGGTGTGAGAACCCGCCGAGCTTGAAACTAGCACCAGTAAGACCATAATTGCGGCCGGCTTATTCGCTGTCGCAATGCCTTATGGCGGCTGTGTGCGGGCAGACTTCGGTCTGGCCGGTTTTCTGCTCACCGGTTTCTCACTCCGCACATAGCTGCCACCCTTTGCCACGTGAGAAATGGCTGAGGGCGGCTCGAATGACGAGCAGATTTTCATGAAAGATAAAATTGTCCCCGATCCACCCCTCGAATCCACAACCCCACTCGAAGACGCCATCCGCGCCGACGATCAGATCAAAACCCGCGAAGCCATCAAACGCGCCCTGGATTTCTACCTCAGCCCCGAGCCCCTCAAACCCCGGCAACCCAGCACAATGTTCCTGATCCAGCCGAACATCGACACCGAAAGTCTGCTGGCGCATGCCTGTGAGTCACTGGCATCGGCGAACACGTTAACCGGTAACTTTGCCGATCAGCTTGGCCGGCCTGAGCGTAATACGGCGTTGGCGATTCAGCAGATCATCATGCTGGCCGAGATGGCGGTGAATCGGGCGCTGGATCGGGTTGATCCGCAGACTTGATACCGCGTTATCGTTCATCGCGAGCAGGCTCACTCCTACAGGGGAATGCATTCCAAATTGTAGGAGTGAGCCTGCTCGCGATGGCGACGGAACATTCAACACAAAATTTGCGGGCACAAAAAAACCGCCGATCATTCACCGATCGGCGGTTTTTTATTCAGCCTAGATCAAATCACTGCATCAACACTTCAATCGAGCCATCAGCCGTCATGCTGACTTGGCTGGTGCCCGCTTCAACTTCCGGCGTAACCGGTGCCGAATCCATCGCCGCCGCTTTCATCATCATCGGTGCGCGCAGGTACGGCTGTGGATAACCGTTACTGTTGAGGTTCAGGTTGACGATTTTGTAACCCTTGCCGCCCAGTGCATCAGTGGCCAGTTGCGCGCGGGCCTTGAAGGCGGTTACGGCTTCTTTGAGCAGGGCGTCTTCACTGGATTTGCGGGTCGGGTCGGCGATGGCGAAGTCCATGCCGCCCATTTTCAGGTCGCCCAGCAGTTCGCCGGTGAGTTTGGACAGGGCGGCGAAGTCGGCGCTTTCCAGGCGCAGTTCGGCGCGCTCACGCCAGCCGGTGATCTTCTGGCCTTTGGTGTCGTAGATCGGGTAGCTGTTGCGGCTGCCTTGGCGCAGGGTGATGTCTTTGACTTGCTTGGCCTGGGCCAAGGCCTTGTTCATGGTGGTGCTGACGTCGGCGGCGAGTTTCGCCGGGTCGGTGTTTTGTTCTTCGGTGTAAAGGGTGACGATCATCAGGTCGCGAGCGACTTCCGTGCTGACTTCGGCGCGCAGGGAAATCTGGTTGTAGTGCAGCTCATCGGCGGCCAGCGCCGGAAGGCTGGCGATGCTGCCGACGGTCAGGGCGAGAAGGGCGGCGCTGCGGCGGAATGTGTGCATGAAAGCTCCTTGATGAGGGCGCAGGTGATGGTTCGGGGGCCTGCGTGAAACCATCAGACTCTAGCTTTTATGATCCGGTTCGCCCAGTTACAACTTCTATACAGATGACCGTAGCGGCTGCGAAGCCATTCGCGAGCAGGGGAATGCATTTCAAAGGTGGGAGCGAGCCTGCTCGCGAAGACGTCCTTATAGCCGCCGATAATGTTTTTGCCATGTGGTTGTTTGCCGCACTTTCGCCTCTCAAGCCCGCGGCTTGGTTATACTCCGTGCGATCCGCCTGGAGCGCTCATCAGGAGAGCTCATGCTCGCCCCCGTACAATTGACTTCCGCCACTCGCCAGAACCTCTGGCGACTGACTTTCATCCGCACCCTGGTGCTCGCCGCGCAGGCTGGCTCCGTTGGCCTGGCCTACTGGCTGCAATTGTTGCCGTTGCCGTGGGTGCAACTGGCGATGACCCTCGGCTGCTCGACGCTGCTCTGCGTGTTCACCGCGGTGCGTTTGCGAACCTCGTGGCCAGTGACCGAACTCGAATACGCCCTGCAACTGGCCTGTGATCTGGTGATCCACAGTGCGCTGCTGTACTTCTCCGGCGGTTCGACCAATCCCTTTGTTTCCTATTATCTGGTGCCGCTGACCATCGCCGCGGTGACGCTGCCGTGGCGTTATTCGGTGATCTTGTCCGGCATCGCGCTGGCGTTGTACACCGTGATGTTGACGCGGTTCTATCCGCTGGAAACCTTGCCGGTCGCTCGCGAGAACCTGCAGATCTACGGCATGTGGCTGAGCTTCGCGCTGGCCGCTGCGGTGATCACCTTCTTCGCGGCGCGCATGGCTGAAGAGTTGCGCCGTCAGGAAGAATTGCGCGCGATCCGTCGTGAAGAAGGCCTGCGTGACCAGCAATTGCTCGCCGTCGCCACGCAAGCCGCTGGTGCCGCCCATGAACTGGGCACGCCGCTGGCGACCATGAGTGTGCTGCTCAAAGAGATGCAGCAGGATCACCACGACCCGATGTTGCAGGACGATCTGAAGGTGCTGCAGGATCAGGTCAAGTTGTGCAAAGAGACCTTGCAACAACTGGTGCGCGCCGCCGAGGCCAACCGGCGTCTGGCTGTCGAGATGCAGGACGTCACCGACTGGCTCGACGAAGCGCTGAACCGCTGGCACCTGATGCGTCCGGAGGCCAGCTACCGTTTCCATCGCCTCGGCCAAGGCACCGTGCCGCGCATGGCGCCGCCGCCGGATCTGACTCAGGCGCTGTTGAATCTGCTCAACAACGCCGCCGATGCCTGCCCGGAAAACCTCAAGGTGACCCTGGACTGGGACGCGGAAACCGTGACCATCAGCATTCGTGACCACGGCGCCGGCGTGCCGCTGGCCATCGCCGAACAGATCGGCAAACCGTTTTTTACCACCAAGGGCAAAGGTTTCGGCCTGGGCCTGTTTTTGAGCAAGGCCAGCGTGACACGCGCCGGCGGCTCAGTGAAACTCTATAGTCATGAGGAAGGCGGCACGCTCACCGAGCTGCGCCTGCCCCACGGCGCCCGAGGAGACCAACATGAGTGACGAAATCCAAGTCGAAGGCGAAGAACTGCCGCATTTGCTGCTGGTCGACGACGACGCAACGTTTACCCGAGTAATGGCCCGCGCCATGGCTCGCCGTGGCTTTCGCGTCAGCACCGCCGGTTCTGCCGAAGAAGGCCTGACCATTGCCCAGGCCGATCTGCCTGATTACGCCGCGCTCGACCTGAAAATGGACGGCGATTCCGGTCTGGTGCTGCTGCCCAAACTGCTGGAGCTGGACCCGGAAATGCGCGTGGTGATCCTCACCGGTTATTCGAGCATCGCCACCGCGGTCGAAGCGATCAAGCGCGGCGCCTGCAACTACCTATGCAAACCGGCCGATGCCGACGACGTGCTGGCCGCGTTGCTGTCCGAGCACGCCGACCTCGACAGTCTGGTGCCGGAAAACCCGATGTCGGTTGACCGTCTGCAGTGGGAACACATCCAGCGCGTGCTCACCGAACACGAAGGCAACATCTCCGCCACTGCCCGTGCCCTGGGCATGCACCGCCGCACTCTGCAGCGCAAACTGCAGAAGCGCCCGGTTCGTCGCTGAACCTGCGCTGAACGACTATCGCCAGCCCTCGCGATAAAACGCACCGATCATCTATGATCGGTGCGTGTCTGTTCTTTTCTATATCGAGCCTTATCCATGAATCAGAACGCTGAATATTCCGCGGTCAACGATGCTGTGCGCGGGCAGTTTTTTCGCAAGGCGTGGGCGATGATCACGCCGTACTGGCGCAGCGAAGAGAAGGGCAAGGCCTGGATATTGCTGATTGCCGTGATCGCGCTGTCACTGTTCAGCGTGGCGATCTCGGTGTGGATCAACAGTTGGTACAAGGATTTTTACAACGCCCTGCAAAAGAAGGACGAAGCGGCGTTCTGGCAGTTGATTCTGTACTTCTGCGGCATTGCTACGGTGGCAATCCTTGGGGCGGTGTATCGCCTCTATCTGACGCAGATGCTGACCATCCGTTGGCGGGCATGGCTGACCGAAAACCACTTCAAGCGCTGGCTCGGTCACAAGAACTACTATCAGCTGGAGCAAGGCGGTTACACCGATAACCCCGACCAGCGGATTTCCGAAGACCTCAATACCTTTACCGCCAACACGCTGAGCCTGGGCCTCGGGCTGATTCGTACCGTGGTCAGTCTGGTGTCGTTCTCGATCATTTTGTGGGGCGTTTCCGGCAGTATCGAGGTGTTTGGCATCGAGATCCCCGGCTACATGTTCTGGTGTGCGCTGATTTATGCCGCTGTCGGTAGCTGGCTGACGCACCTGATCGGTCGACGCTTGATCGGCTTGAACAACCAACAACAACGCTTCGAAGCTGACCTGCGTTTCTCCATGGTGCGCGTGCGTGAGAACGCCGAGAGCATTGCTCTGTACAACGGTGAACCGAACGAAAATCGTCGTTTGAGCAGCCGTTTCGGGCTGGTCTGGCACAACTTCTGGGACATCATGCGCGTGTCCAAGCGTCTGACGTTCTTCACCTCGGGCTACGGCCAGATCGCGATCATTTTCCCGTTTATCGTCGCCGCGCCGCGTTACCTCTCGGGCAAGATCGAGCTGGGCGAACTGATGCAAATCAACTCGGCATTCGGCAACGTGCAGGAGAACTTCAGCTGGTTCATCGACGCCTATGCGTCCTTGGCGAACTGGAAGGCCACCACTGATCGTCTGCTGAGTTTCCGTCAGGCCATGACCGACAATGAAGAGCGTACGCCGGCCATCGATGTGCAGAATCAGGGCAGCGAATTGCAGGTGCACAACCTCGGGCTGGATCTGGCCGATGGTCGTCATCTGCTGACCAATGCCGACATGACTGTGGAGCCGGGTGAACGCGTGATGCTCAGCGGTCGCTCTGGCAGCGGCAAGTCGACGCTGTTGCGAGCGATGGGGCATTTGTGGCCGGCGGGGCACGGCAATATCCGTTTGCCGGCGGCGCGTTACCTGTTCCTGCCGCAGAAACCGTATCTGCCAATCGGCACCCTGCGTGAAGCCTTGAGTTATCCACAACCGGGCGACACCTACGCATCGGAACGTTATGCACAAGTGCTGGAAACCTGCCGCTTGCCGCATCTGGTCGCGCGGCTGGACGAAGCCAATCACTGGCAACGCATGCTCTCGCCGGGCGAGCAGCAACGATTGGCCTTCGCTCGCGCACTGCTTTACGCGCCGCAATGGCTGTACATGGACGAAGCCACTTCGGCGATGGATGAGGAAGACGAAGCGACGCTGTATCAGGCGTTGATTGATCAGATACCGGGGCTGAGCATTGTCAGCGTCGGCCATCGCAGCAGTTTGAAACGCTTCCATCCACGGCATGTGCGGATCGACAGCGGTCATTTGGTTGAACAGACCGTGACTGCCTGACGCCACGGATCCCTTGTAGGAGCTGCCGAAGGCTGCGATCTTTTGATTTTAAAGATCAAAATAAAAAGATCGCAGCCTTCGGCAGCTCCTACAGGAACGTCGTGTTGGCAGTGATCGTACAACCCGCTTGAGCTATCATGCCTCCAAGCCGAATTTTCGAGACAAGATGCACACCATGGAAAACCTGATCGAAACCCCGCGTCTCCCGCGCAAGCGCCGCAGCCTGGCCCAGGAACTGGTGACGGTGCTGAGCGAGCAGATCCGCGATGGCCTGCTCAAGCGCGGTGACAAACTGCCCACCGAGTCGGCGATCATGGAAGCCCATGGCGTCAGCCGCACCGTGGTGCGCGAGGCAATTTCCCGTTTGCAGGCTGCAGGGCAGGTTGAAACCCGCCACGGCATCGGCACCTTCGTACTCGACACACCGAGCCCGAGCGGTTTCCGCATCGACCCGGCCACTGTGGTCACCCTGCGTGATGTGCTGGCCATTCTCGAATTACGCATCAGCCTCGAAGTCGAGTCTGCCGGCCTTGCCGCGCAACGTCGCAGCGCCGAACAACTGGCAACCATGCGCGCCGCCCTCGATGCGCTCAACGAAAGCGCCGCCCACGCCAGCGATGCTGTGGCTTCAGACTTTGCTTTCCACCTGGAAATCGCCCTGTCCACCGGCAATCGCTACTTCACCGACATCATGACCCACCTGGGCACCAGCATCATTCCGCGTACGCGGCTGAACTCGGCGCGACTGGCTCATGATGATCAACAGCACTACATGGGTCGCCTGAGCCGTGAGCACGAAGAAATCTACGACGCGATTGCCCGTCAGGATTCCGATGCAGCGCGCGCCGCGATGCGTCTGCATTTGACCAACAGCCGTGAAAGACTGCGCCAGGCCCATGAAGAGGCGCAGGCGCAGAGGGGCTGAGGGTTAAGGCTCCAGTTTGAATTTGGCTTCTGAAGAGATCACTTCAATACCAGACGGTTTGGTGATTTTGTACGTTAAGGTGGCTTGTTCACCCGCTACCACACCTACTGCAAACGCACTCTTCGGGATCGCAAACGCAATGGGCTTCCCGACATGGTGATGAGTAATAACGAATAGTTTGCTATTCCAGGGAGCGCCTTGAGTTCTCTCGAGGGATAGCTGCAATTGGTCACCTACAGAGGCGTCATGTCCTGCAGGGACTAAGGCATCTGTCGGGTCGGAAAGTCGGCTAATGTAGACTGTGCCTTTTTCGGCTTGCTCAAGAGTCGGGGCTGGCAAGGTTTGAGTTTGTGCGTTCATGGTCAAGATCCTTCTATTGAGCTTTTGGTTATCGAAAGCGCTGGCGCATTGATGTCACCCGCGCGCTGCTATTTAAGAAGCGCGAAGCCCTCTTACACACCTGTAAGAAATACCAGTTCCGACGAACGGTCACCGCTCCCGCACGACAAGATTCAGCCCTCGATCCGCAACCTCAACACCTGCGAAAACGGCTCCATACTCGACTCATCACAAAACTTGTAGCGCAATTCAACCTCCCTGTTCAGGTACGGACGCAGCACCTCTTTAGGCAACTGCAACTCGATCCCCGTCAGTTTCTCCATCTCGTCTTCGGTATCGTCCCAAGTGCCGGTGTCCACTTCTTCGCCTGCCCATTCCGGCTCTTCCGGGTCGTCACCGAGAATAGGGTAAACGCTCCAGTTCGCCGGAAAATCGCTGGAGTCCGGGACTTGTACGATCAATACATCGGGTAGCACGGACAACTGAAGGGTGAGGGTGTCAGAGGCGGAAGAGGCGACTTGCGCGAGGGTCGGTGCAGCATAATTCACAAACATTTTGGCTTCCTTCGAAGGTCCGCCACGATCCTTCGTGGCAGTCGTCACACCTTACCCGGCGTTTCTCCAGCGCTCAGTAAACGAATCTTGACCAGACATTTCCGCGCTAGAACCCTTTAAACACGCGCCTTTGCGACGAGTTTTACCAAGCCTTGCGCAGCTTTGTCCGACAAAAAAACACCCACAACGATGAAATGCAGTTGACGGTTATTATTTAAGTTGTACGATGACCTACAACTTCAGCGAAGGCTGAACGGACCAATCACAAAAAAACGTTGCTACCAGGGTGTTCGAATAATGAATCCACAAGAACTGAAGTCCATCCTCTCTGCCGGCCTGCTGTCTTTCCCGGTGACCGATTTCAACGCGCAGGGCGATTTCAACCGCGCGGGCTACATCAAACGCCTGGAATGGCTGGCTCCGTATGGCGCTTCAGCCTTGTTCGCCGCCGGCGGCACCGGTGAGTTCTTCTCCCTTGCCGCCAGCGAATACTCGGAAATCATCAAGACTGCCGTCGACACTTGCGAAGCCAGCGTGCCGATCCTTGCCGGTGTCGGTGGTTCGACCCGTCAGGCCATCGAATACGCTCAGGAAGCCGAGCGTCTGGGCGCCAAAGGTCTGTTGCTGCTGCCGCACTACCTGACCGAAGCGAGCCAGGACGGTGTTGCCGCTCACGTTGAAGCCGTGTGTAAATCGGTCAACATCGGCGTAGTCGTTTACAACCGCAACGTTTGCCGCTTGACCGCGCCGCTGCTGGAACGTCTGGCCGAGCGCTGCCCGAACCTGATCGGCTACAAGGATGGTCTGGGCGATATCGAGTTGATGGTGTCGATCCGTCGCCGCCTCGGTGATCGCTTCAGCTACCTGGGTGGTCTGCCGACCGCCGAAGTCTACGCCGCTGCCTACAAGGCTTTGGGCGTGCCGGTCTACTCATCGGCGGTGTTCAACTTCATCCCGAAAACCGCGATGGACTTCTACCACGCGATCGCCCGTGAAGATCACACCACCGTCGGCAAGATCATCGACGACTTCTTCCTGCCGTACCTCGACATCCGCAACCGCAAGGCTGGTTACGCCGTGAGCATCGTCAAGGCAGGCGCCAAAATCGCCGGCTATGACGCAGGCCCGGTGCGGGCGCCGCTGACCGATCTGACTGGCGAAGAGTACGAAATGCTCGCTGCGCTGATCGACAAGCAAGGTGCGCAGTAACACCCGACAAAAACGCGGCCGCTGAGTAATCAGCGGCTTTTTGCGTAAAGGCTTTTAGTTTTGAGGGCTGCCCCTGTGACAAATGCAAAACGCTACGACAACTACATCAACGGCGAATGGGTTGCCGGTGCCGACTACTTGGCCAACATCAACCCATCCGAGCTGAGCGACACCATCGGCGATTACGCCAAGGCTGACCTGACTCAGGTTCACGCCGCCATCGACGCTGCCCGCGCCGCGTTCCCGGCCTATTCGACTTCGGGTATCCAGGCCCGTCACGATTCGCTGGATAAAGTCGGTACGGAAATTCTCGCCCGTCGCGAAGAACTTGGCACCCTGCTGGCCCGGGAAGAGGGCAAGACCCTGCCTGAAGCCATCGGCGAAGTGACCCGCGCCGGTAACATCTTCAAGTTCTTCGCCGGTGAATGCCTGCGCCTGTCCGGCGACTACGTGCCGTCAGTGCGTCCGGGCGTCAATGTTGAAGTGACTCGCGAAGCACTGGGCGTGGTCGGTCTGATCACTCCGTGGAACTTCCCGATCGCGATTCCTGCGTGGAAAATCGCGCCAGCCTTGGCCTACGGCAACTGCGTGGTGTTGAAGCCCGCCGATCTGGTTCCGGGCTGCGCTTGGGCACTGGCGGAAATCATCTCCCGCGCAGGCTTCCCGGCCGGCGTGTTCAACCTGGTGATGGGCAGCGGTCGCGTAGTCGGCGATGCACTGGTGCAGAGCCCGAAAGTCGATGGCATCAGCTTCACCGGTTCTGTCGGCGTGGGTCGTCAGATTGCGGTCAACTGCGTGTCGCGCCAGGCCAAGGTTCAGCTGGAAATGGGCGGCAAGAACCCGCAGATCATTCTCGACGACGCCGACCTCAAACAAGCGGTCGAGCTGTCGGTGCAGAGCGCGTTCTACTCCACCGGCCAGCGTTGCACCGCGTCGAGTCGCTTGATCGTCACTGCCGGGATTCACGACAAGTTCGTTGAAGCCATGGCCGAGCGCATGAAGTCGATCAAGGTTGGCCACGCGCTGAAATCCGGCACCGATATTGGTCCAGTGGTTTCGCAAGCGCAGCTGGAACAGGACATGAAGTACATCGACATCGGCCAGTCCGAAGGTGCGCGTCTGGTCAGCGGTGGCGGTCTGGTGACCTGTGACACCGAAGGCTACTTCCTCGCGCCAACGCTGTTTGCCGACAGTGAAGCGTCGATGCGCATCAGCCGCGAAGAAATCTTTGGCCCGGTGGCCAACATCGTTCGCGTGGCCGATTACGACGCGGCGCTGGCGATGGCCAACGACACCGAATTCGGTCTGTCGGCGGGTATTGCAACCACCTCGCTGAAGTACGCCAACCACTTCAAGCGTCATTCGCAGGCCGGGATGGTCATGGTCAATCTGCCGACCGCCGGCGTCGATTACCACGTTCCGTTCGGTGGCCGTAAAGGTTCATCCTATGGATCACGTGAGCAAGGCCGCTATGCGCAAGAGTTCTACACGGTCGTGAAGACCAGTTACATCGGTTCCTGATAGACGCAATAACCCTGTAGGAGCTGCCGAAGGCTGCGATCTTTTAAGATCAAAAGATCGCAGCCTTCGGCAGCTCCTACAGGGAATAGATGCAAGACCAAAGAAGATTCACCCGCGCATAAAAATAATCAGTGGGAGTACATCTACATGCAATCGTCCAAGCCGACTCACGTCCGCTATTTGATCCTGCTCATGCTGTTTCTGGTGACCACGATCAACTACGCCGACCGTGCCACGATCGCCATTGCCGGCTCCAGCCTGCAAAAAGATCTGGGCATCGACGCAGTCACCCTCGGCTACATCTTCTCCGCATTCGGTTGGGCCTATGTGGCCGGGCAAATCCCCGGTGGCTGGCTGCTCGATCGCTTCGGCTCGAAAAAAGTCTATGCCCTGAGCATTTTCACCTGGTCGCTGTTCACCGTGCTGCAAGGCTTTGTCGGTGAATTCGGCATGTCCACGGCCATCGTTGCGCTGTTCATGCTGCGCTTCCTCGTCGGTCTGGCTGAAGCGCCTTCGTTCCCCGGCAACGCGCGTATCGTCGCCGCATGGTTCCCGACCGCTGAACGCGGCACCGCTTCGGCGATCTTCAACTCGGCGCAATACTTTGCCACCGTGTTGTTCGCACCGCTGATGGGCTGGATCGTGTATTCCTTCGGTTGGGAGCACGTGTTTATCGTTATGGGGATTCTCGGGATCATCTTCTCGCTGGTCTGGCTGAAAGTGATCTACAGTCCGCGTGAACACCCGCGTATCAACGAAGCCGAGTTCAAACACATCGCTGAAAACGGCGGCATGGTCGACATGGATCAGAAGGGCAAAAAGTCCGACGGTCCGAAGTGGGATTACATCCGTCAACTGCTGACCAACCGCATGATGCTCGGCGTGTATCTGGGCCAGTACTGCATCAACGGCATCACCTATTTCTTCCTGACCTGGTTCCCGGTGTACCTGGTGCAAGAGCGTGGCATGACCATTCTCAAGGCTGGTTTCATCGCCTCGTTGCCAGCAATCTGCGGCTTTATCGGCGGCGTACTTGGCGGGGTGATTTCCGACTACCTGCTGCGCAAGGGCCACTCGCTGACCTTCGCTCGCAAAGCGCCGATCATTGCCGGTCTGCTGGTTTCCAGCAGCATCGTTGCCTGCAACTATGTTGAAGTGGAATGGATGGTCGTTGGCTTCATGGCCCTGGCCTTCTTCGGCAAAGGCGTTGGCGCACTGGGTTGGGCGGTGGTTTCCGACACTTCGCCTAAACAGATCGCCGGTCTGAGCGGTGGCCTGTTCAACACCTTCGGCAACATCGCCTCGATTACCACGCCGATCGTGATTGGCTACATCATCAGCTCCACTGGCTCGTTCAAATGGGCGTTGGTGTTCGTCGGTGCCAACGCACTGGTCGCGGTGTTCAGCTATCTGGTCATCGTTGGCCCGATCAAACGTGTGGTACTCAAAGAGCCACCAACCAACGGCGGTGTTGAAGCCAGCGGTAAATTGTCCCAAGCGCATTCCTGAGGAGCGGCGTCATGCAGTTGATTGAACATTCCGACTCGCCGCGCCACATCCGCCTGCACGAGCGGGACAATGTGGTGGTCGTGGTCAACGATCAGGGCGCACCGGCCGGCACTGAGTTTGCCGATGGCCTGGTGACGCTGGAATTTGTGCCGCAGAGCCACAAGGTCACCCTCGAAGACATTCCCGAGGGCGGCCAGGTGATTCGCTACGGTCAGGTGATTGGCTACGCGTTGCAGCCGATTCGCCGTGGCAGTTGGGTCAAGGAAGATCAACTGCGCATGCCGACCGCGCCGCCGCTGGACAGCTTGCCGCTGTCCACCGAGGTGCCGGACGCGCAGGCACCGCTGGAAGGTTTCACCTTCGAGGGCTATCGCAACGCCGACGGCACCGTCGGTACGCGCAACATTCTCGGCATCACCACCACGGTGCAGTGTGTCACCGGCGTGCTTGATCACGCGGTAAAACGCATCAAGGAAGAGCTGCTGTCGAAGTATCCGCACGTCGATGACGTGGTGGCGCTGACTCACAGTTACGGCTGCGGCGTGGCGATTACCGCGACCGACGCCTACATCCCGATTCGCACCGTGCGCAATCTGGCGCGCAACCCGAATCTCGGTGGTGAAGCGCTGGTAATCAGTCTGGGCTGCGAGAAATTGCAGGCCGGGCAGGTGATGCACGAAGACGATGCGTCGGTCGATCTCAGCGATCCATGGCTGTATCGCTTGCAGGATTCCAGTCACGGCTTCACCGAGATGATCGAGCAGATCATGGAATTGGCTGAGGTCCGTTTGAAGAAGCTCGACCAGCGTCGCCGCGAAACCGTGCCGGCATCCGAGCTGATTCTCGGCATGCAGTGTGGTGGCAGCGATGCGTTCTCCGGGATCACCGCGAACCCGGCGCTGGGTTATGCCTCGGACTTGTTGTTGCGTGCGGGGGCGACGGTGATGTTTTCCGAAGTCACCGAAGTGCGCGATGCGATTTACCTGCTGACTTCACGCGCCGAAAGCAAAACTGTCGCCGAGGAACTGGTGCGCGAGATGGACTGGTACGACCGCTACCTGGCCAAAGGCGAGGCGGATCGCAGTGCCAACACCACGCCGGGCAACAAGAAGGGTGGGCTGTCGAACATTGTCGAGAAGTCGCTGGGTTCGATCGTCAAATCCGGCAGCAGCGCGATCAATGGCGTGCTTGGCCCGGGCGAGCGTTTCAAGCAGAAGGGTTTGATTTTCTGTGCGACGCCGGCGAGCGATTTTGTCTGCGGCACGTTGCAGTTGGCGGCGGGGATGAACCTGCATGTTTTCACTACCGGGCGGGGTACGCCGTATGGTTTGGCGATGGCGCCGGTGGTTAAGGTCTCGACGCGTACGGAGTTGGCGCAGCGCTGGCCGGATCTGATCGATATCGACGCCGGGCGAATTGCTACCGGGCGCGCGACCATCGAGGAGTTGGGTTGGGAGCTGTTCCACTATTACCTGGATGTTGCGAGCGGCAAGCAGCAGACGTGGGCGGAGAAGCACAAGCTGCATAACGACATTACGTTGTTCAACCCGGCGCCGATTACTTGATGCGTGATCGGCTTGGCCCTCACCCCAGCCCTCTCCCAGAGGGAGAGGGGGCCGACCGAGGTGTCTGGCGCTATACATCGACCTGAAATACCGAGTTGATTATGGATTCAGCGATGTCATTTCAGGTCGATGGATTTCTGCACTATCCCCCGATCGGTTCCCTCTCCTTCGGGGAGAGGATTAGGGTGAGGGGCTGATCGAGTTGTCTGGCGCTATACATCGACCTGAAATACCGAGTTGATTATGGATTCAGCGATGTCATTTCAGGTCGATGGATTTCTGCAATATCCCCCGATCGGTTCCCTCTCCTTCTGGGAGAGGGCTAGGGTGAGGGGCTTTTGCTTTATCATTGGCCACTAACGACGCTCACCCAAGGCTCCCCGGCATGCTGGCAATCTTCCTCGAAACCCTGAACATCACCGCGCCGGTGTTTGCCATGCTGTTTCTCGGTGTGCTGCTCAAGCGCATCGACTGGATCAACGACAACTTCATCCACACTGCTTCGTCGCTGGTGTTCAACGTCACCATGCCGGCGTTGCTGTTCCTCGGCATTCTGCATGCCGACCTGCACGCCGCGTTGCAACCGTCCCTGCTGATCTACTTCTCGCTCGCCACGCTGGTGAGTTTTGCCGTGGCCTGGGGCTGGGCGATTTTCAAATGCCCGCGTGAAGATCGCGGCATCTACACCCAAGGCGCGTTTCGCGGCAATAACGGTGTGATCGGTCTCGCGCTGGCCGCGAGCATGTACGGTGATTACGGGATTTCCCTCGGGGCGATTCTCGCGGCGCTGGTGATCCTGTTCTACAACACGCTGTCGACCATCGTGCTGGCGGTGTACAGCCCGGTGATCAAGTCCGATCCGTGGAGCATCTGCAAAAGCGTATTCAGCAATCCGCTGATCATCAGCGTGATAGCGGCGGCGCCGTTTGCCTATTTCAAGATCGGTTTGCCGGGATGGCTGGAAACCTCCGGTCAGTATCTGGCGCAGACCACCTTGCCGCTGGCGTTGATCTGCATTGGCGGCACGCTGTCACTGGCAGCGTTGCGCAAGAGCGGCAGCATGGCGCTCAGCTCCAGCCTGGTGAAGATGATCGGTTTGCCGGTGCTGGCGACGCTGGGGGCTTGGTTGTGGGGCTTTCGCGGCGCGGAGTTGGGGATTCTGTTTTTGTACTTCGGCAGCCCGACGGCGGCGGCGAGTTTTGTCATGGCCCGGGCGGCGCAGGGCAATCATGAACTGGCGGCGGCGATTATCGTGATGACCACATTGATGGCGGCGATTACCACCAATGTCGGGATTTTCGTTTTGCAGTGGGGTGGGTGGATATAAAGGCAAGATCAAAAGATCGCAGCCTGCGGCAGCTCCTACAGGAGACCGCATTTCCATGTAGGAGCTGCCGAAGGCTGCGATCTTTTAGCTTTTCTCGTAACTGTCGATCACTTCCTGCGCCGCACGAAACGCATCGATCGCCGCCGGCACGCCGGCATACACCGCGCAATGCAGCAACGCCTCACGAATCTCGTCCACGGTGCAGCCATTGTTCAGCGCACCGCGCACATGGCCTTTCAACTCTTGTGGGCACTTCAATGCGGTCAGTGCTGCAAGAGTAATCAGGCTGCGGGTCTTCAACGGCAGACCTTCACGATTCCACACGCCACCCCAGGCATGTTCATTGACGAAATCCTGCAACGGTTGGGTGAACTCGGTAGCGTTGCCCAAGGCGCGATCAACAAACGCATCGCCCATTACCTGACGGCGGATTTCTACCCCGGACTGCTTCGATTCGGTCATGGCATATCACTCTTGTGGTGTTGGCGGCGCCAGGCGCGGATCGACGTGAACAGCAGGAACGTCAACAGCGTCGGCAAGACATAAAACAGCATCAGCCGCTCAAGCTTGCCGGCCAGCGGCATACCGGTGGTGAACGACACCACGTGCAGCCCGTACGCCAAATACAAACCGAGCAACAGCAAACCTTCTGCACGGGTCACGCGGTAGCCGGAATAGAACACCGGCAGGCACAACGCGGCGACGCCGAGCATCACCGGCAGGTCGAAATCCAGTGCATTAGGCGACACCGACAGCGGCGTCGGCGCGATCAACGCCGTCAGACCCAGCACTCCGAGCAGGTTGAACAGGTTGGCACCGATCACGTTGCCGACGGCAATATCCCGTTGCCCGCGCAGTGCGGCGATCAGTGAGGTCGCCAGTTCCGGCAGGGAGGTGCCGACAGCGACAACGGTCAGGCCAATGACACGCTCGGAAAATCCAAGATCAGTTGCCACCACCACGGCAGCTCCGAGCAAAAGGTGCCCGGCAAATACCAGCATCGCCAAACCGACGATGATCATCAGCGAACTGCCGATCCACGACGCTTGGCTTGTTTCAACGCGGTCCGTGTGCGGCCGCGTCGAGTGCCGTGACTGGCGCAACAATAAGCCGAGATACAGCGCCAACGCGGCCAACAACAGGATGCCGTCGAAACGCCCGATCTCTTCGTTCCAGGCCAATACGAACACCAGCAGGCTGGCGCCGATCATCAGCGGAATATCCAGCCGCACCAATTGCCGTGAGACGCGCAGAGGAATGATCAGCGCTGACAAGCCGAGGGTGACGAGGATATTGAAAATGCTGCTGCCGACCACGCTGCCGACCGCGATGTCGGGGTTGTGCGCCAATGCGGCTTGCAGGCTGACGGCCATTTGCGGCGCACTGCTGCCGAGGGCGACGATGGTCAGACCGATGATCAGCGGCCGCACATGCAGACGCGCCGCCAGACGCACCGCCGCACGCACCATCAGTTCGGCACCGAAGATCAGCAGGCACAGACCGGCCAGCAGTTCGATCACGCTGAGCAGGGGTAAATCGGCTAATCCGAAAATGGTCAGCGCTCCATCAGTCGAGGGCCTGCACGCGAACCCGTGCGGTACCGCTGCGCAGCATGCCGAGCTGTTCGGCGGCCTCGCGGGAGACGTCGATCAGGCGTCCACGGGTATGCGGGCCACGATCATTGATACGGACCACGACAGATTCATCGTTTTTCAGGTTGGTGACCTTCACCCGTGTGCCGAAGGGTAGCTGGCGGTGGGCGGCGGTCAGGGAATTCTGGTTGAACGGCTCGCCACTGGCGGTGCGTTTACCGTGGTGCCTGGCACCGTAATAAGAGGCGACGCCGGTCTGGTCGTAACCGTGCGGGTCGATGGTGTCGGTGCTGGCGCAACCGGCCAGCAAGGAGAGCAGGGCGCAGGCGCCGAGCAGACGTTTCATTCGAAAGCTCCCAAATAACAATGTGGGAGCGAGCCTGCTCGCGAAGAGGCCGTCACATTCAATATCTCTATTGGATGTCATGACGCTTTCGCGAGCAGGCTCGCTCCCACAGGGAATAGAGCCAGGCTTTGGATCTGGCTCCATTGTGGTCAGCCTTCGAGCTTGCTTTTCAGCAGTTCGTTCACTTGCTGCGGGTTGGCTTTGCCTTTCGACGCTTTCATCGCCTGGCCGACGAAGAAGCCGAACATCTTGCCGCGCTTGGCTTCATCCGCCGCACGATATTGTTCAACCTGCTCGGCGTTGGCCGCGAGCATTTCGTCCAGTACCGCCGAGATAGCACCGCTGTCGGTAACTTGCTTCAGGCCACGTTTTTCGATGATCTCGTCCGCGCTGCCTTCGCCGTTGGCCATCGCTTCGAACACCACTTTGGCGATCTTGCCGGAGATGGTGTTGTCCTTGATGCGCTGCAGCATGCCGCCCAACAGTTCAGCCGAAACCGGCGACTCGTCGATGTCCAGGCCTTGCTTGTTGAGCAGGCTGCCCAACTCGACCATCACCCAGTTCGCCGCCAGTTTGGCGTCGCCGCCGATGGCCGCAACCTTCTCGAAGTAATCGGCTTGCTCACGGCTGGTGGCCAGCACGTTGGCGTCGTAGGCCGACAGACCGAACTGGCTCTGGAAGCGCTCGCGTTTCTGCGGTGGCAGTTCCGGCAGAGTGGCGCGCACCTCGCCGAGGAACGACTCTTCGATGACTACCGGCAGCAGGTCCGGATCGGGGAAGTAACGGTAGTCGTTGGCTTCCTCTTTCGAACGCATCGGACGGGTCTCGTCCTTGTTCGGATCGTACAGACGGGTCTGCTGGATCACTTTGCCGCCGTCTTCGATCAGCTCGATCTGACGCTGGATCTCGGTGTTGATCGCCTTCTCGATGAAACGGAACGAGTTGACGTTCTTGATCTCGCAGCGCGTACCGAACTCAACCTGACCTTTCGGACGTACCGACACGTTGCAGTCGCAACGCAGCGAGCCTTCGGCCATGTTGCCGTCGCAGATACCCAGATAACGTACCAGCGCGTGGATCGCCTTGACGTAAGCCACGGCTTCCTTGGCGCTGCGCATGTCCGGCTCGGAAACGATTTCCAGTAGCGGCGTGCCGGCACGGTTCAGGTCGATGCCGGTGGCACCGTTGAATTCTTCGTGCAGGCTCTTGCCGGCGTCTTCTTCCAGGTGCGCGCGGGTGATGCCGACACGTTTGACGGTGCCGTCTTCCAGGGCGATGTCCAGGTGGCCTTTGCCGACGATCGGCAATTCCATCTGGCTGATCTGATAGCCCTTCGGCAGGTCCGGGTAGAAGTAGTTCTTGCGGGCGAACACGTTGTGCTGACCGATCTCGGCGTCAATCGCCAGACCGAACATCACCGCCATACGCACCGCTTCCTGGTTCAGCACCGGCAGAACGCCGGGCATGCCCAGGTCGATCAGGCTGGCCTGAGTGTTCGGCTCGGAACCGAATGTGGTGGAACTACCGGAAAAGATTTTCGACCGGGTAGTGAGCTGAGTGTGAATCTCCAGCCCGATCACGACTTCCCATTGCATGTGTGTCTCCTCAGAAGCCGGTTGGGGTGCGGGTGTGCCAGTCAGTGTTGAGCTGATACTGGTGCGCAACATTGAGCAAACGGCCTTCCTGGAAATACGGCGCGAGCAACTGCACGCCCACCGGCAGACCGTCGACAAAACCGGCCGGCATCGACAGGCCCGGCAGGCCTGCGAGGTTGGCAGTGATGGTGTAGACGTCTTCCAGATAGGCAGCAACCGGGTCGCTGTTCTTCGCGCCAAGCTTCCAGGCCGGGTTCGGCGTGGTCGGGCCGAGGATGATGTCGACTTCATTGAAGGCAGCCATGAAATCGTTCTTCACCAGGCGACGGATCTTCTGCGCTTTCAGGTAGTAGGCGTCGTAGTAACCGGCGGACAGCGCGTAGGCACCGACCATGATCCGGCGCTGGACTTCCGGGCCGAAGCCTTCGCCACGGGAGCGCTTGTACAGGTCGATCAGGTTTTCCGGGTTCTCGCAGCGATGGCCGAAACGCACGCCGTCGAAACGCGACAGGTTGGAAGACGCTTCTGCCGGGGCGATCACGTAGTACGCAGGAATCGCGTGCTGCATGTTCGGCAGGCTGATTTCCTTGATCACCGCACCGAGCTTCTGCAGCTCTTTGATGCTGTTCTGGATCAGCTCGGCGATGCGCGGGTCGAGACCGGCGCTGAAGTATTCCTTCGGCACGCCGATGCGCAGGCCTTGCAGCGAGTCGCCCAGGCTTGCGGAGTAATCCGGCACCGGCTCATCGATGCTGGTGGAGTCGTTCTGATCGAAGCCAGCCATACCTTGCAACAAAATTGCGCAGTCTTCGGCCGTGCGCGCCAACGGGCCGCCCTGATCGAGGCTGGAGGCGTAAGCGATCATGCCCCAGCGCGAAACGCGACCGTAGGTCGGTTTCAGGCCGGTGAGGTTGGTGAATGCCGCCGGCTGACGGATCGAACCGCCGGTGTCGGTGGCCGTCGCCGCTGGCAACAGACGAGCGGCAACTGCTGCCGCCGAACCGCCGGACGAACCGCCAGGCACGTGTTCCAGGTTCCACGGGTTTTTCACCGCGCCGTACCAGCTCGACTCGTTGGCCGAACCCATGGCGAATTCGTCCATGTTGGTCTTGCCCAGGGTCACCGCGCCGGCAGCCGCCAGTTTCGCGACCACGGTGGCGTCGTACGGGGCTTTGAAGTTGTCGAGCATCTTCGAGCCGCAGCTGGTGCGAATGCCCTGGGTGCAGAACAGGTCTTTGTGAGCGATCGGCGCGCCGAGCAGGGCGCCGCTCTCACCGTTGGCGCGGCGGGCATCGGCGGCTTTCGCCTGCTCGAGGGCCAGCGCTTCGGTGAGGCTGATAAAACTGTTGAGCTGCGGATCGAGCTGGGTAATGCGCGCCAGCAGGACTTTGGTCAGCTCTTCGGAGGAAAACTTTTTATCGGCGAGACCGCGGGCGATCTCGGCCAGAGTCATTTGATGCATTGCAGGCTCTTTCCCTTTAGTCGATGACTTTCGGAACCAGATACAGGCCGTTTTCGACCGCTGGTGCGATGGACTGGTAGGCCTCGCGGTGATTGGTCTCGGTCACAACGTCGGCGCGCAGGCGCTGACTGGCTTCCAGCGGGTGGGCCAGAGGCTCGATTCCGTCGGTATTAACAGCCTGCATTTCGTCGACCAGACCGAGAATGCTGTTGAGAGCGGAAGTAATGTGTGGAAGATCGGCATCATTGAGGCCAAGGCAGGCCAGATGAGCGATTTTTTCCACGTCGGAGCGTTCTAGCGCCATCGGGATTCTCCTGTGGAAAACAGAACGGACGGCGTCCGTGTGTTAGATTGTCGGAACACTACCGCACTTCTACGGTCATAAGGCCGCGATTGTGGGGCTTGGTGCACAGAAAAGCGGCCAATTTAACATATTGGCGCCTTGCCCAAAATCCCTGTCGTTGTTAGAGTTTGCCGCACTTTTTTACCCACGCGTTGCCTAGGGTCCCTTTCCCATGTTCAAGAAACTGCGTGGCATGTTTTCCAGCGATCTTTCCATTGACCTGGGCACTGCCAACACCCTTATTTACGTGCGCGAGCGCGGTATCGTCCTGAATGAGCCATCGGTTGTGGCCATTCGGACACACGGTAACCAGAAAAGTGTCGTTGCTGTCGGCACCGAGGCCAAGCGCATGCTCGGCCGTACGCCGGGCAACATTGCTGCCATTCGTCCGATGAAGGACGGCGTGATCGCCGACTTCAGCGTCTGCGAAAAGATGCTGCAATACTTTATTAACAAGGTTCACGAAAACAGCTTTCTGCAGCCTAGCCCTCGTGTGCTGATCTGCGTTCCATGCAAATCCACCCAGGTTGAGCGTCGTGCCATCCGTGAATCGGCCCTCGGTGCCGGTGCCCGTGAAGTGTTCCTGATCGAAGAGCCAATGGCTGCTGCGATCGGTGCCGGCCTGCCGGTAGAAGAAGCGCGCGGCTCGATGGTCGTGGATATCGGTGGTGGTACTACCGAAATCGCGCTGATCTCCCTGAACGGTGTGGTCTATGCCGAATCCGTGCGTGTTGGCGGCGACCGTTTCGACGAAGCGATCATCACCTACGTGCGTCGTAACTACGGCAGCCTGATCGGTGAGTCCACCGCTGAGCGCATCAAACAGGAAATCGGCACCGCCTACCCGGGCGGCGAAGTTCGCGAAGTCGACGTTCGCGGTCGCAACCTGGCCGAAGGCGTTCCACGCGCATTCACCCTGAACTCCAACGAAGTGCTGGAAGCTCTGCAAGAGTCTCTGGCGACCATCGTTCAGGCTGTGAAAAGCGCCCTGGAGCAATCGCCGCCGGAACTGGCTTCCGACATCGCCGAGCGTGGCCTGGTGCTGACCGGTGGTGGCGCATTGCTGCGTGACCTCGACAAGTTGCTGGCTCAGGAAACCGGTCTGCCAGTCATCGTTGCCGAAGATCCGCTGACTTGTGTTGCTCGCGGCGGTGGCCGTGCATTGGAAATGATGGATAAGCACACCATGGATCTGCTCTCGAGCGAATAAGTCGCCGGGTGCAATACGTGGGTGAGCGCGCAGGCAGCACTTTGCAGTGCTGCCTGTTGGCGTTTATCTTCTGTCAGTCTTCATCCAGGCCGGTTTGATGCCGTATGAATAAACAGAACATTTGCCTGGGAGGAGCGGCTTATTAAACCGCTTTTCGCCAAAGGCCCTTCGTTGGGTGTGCGCCTGTTGGTGCTGGCCGTGCTATCGGTCGCGCTGATGGTGGTCGATGCCCGCTTCGACCTGCTCAAGCCCGCGCGCAAACAAGCGTCGCTGGTGTTGATGGACGCCTACTGGATTACCGACCTGCCCGGACGGCTGTGGGAAGGGATCGCCAGTCAGTTCGGCAGTCGCACCGAACTGGTCGCCGAAAACGAAAAACTCAAGACCGAAAACCTGCTGTTGCAGGGTCGCATGCAAAAGCTTGCCGCCCTTACCGAGCAGAACGTTCGGCTGCGCGAGTTGCTCAATTCTTCTGCACTGGTCAACGAAAAGGTCGAAGTGGCCGAGTTGATCGGTATGGACCCCAACCCGTTCACCCATCGCATCATCATCAATAAAGGTGAGCGCGACGGCGTGGTGCTCGGTCAACCGGTGCTCGATGCGCGTGGCCTGATGGGCCAGGTGGTCGAGTTGATGCCTTACACCTCGCGTGTCTTGCTGCTCACTGACAGCACACACAGCATTCCCGTACAGGTCAATCGCAACGGGCTGCGGGCCATTGCCAGCGGCACCGGCAACCCTGAGCGCCTGGAATTGCGCCACGTCGCCGACACGGCGGATATCAAGGAAGGCGACCTGTTGGTCAGTTCCGGCCTTGGCCAGCGTTTCCCGGCAGGCTATCCGGTCGCGACCGTGAAGGAAGTGATCCACGATTCCGGTCAGCCGTTTGCCATCGTCCGCGCCGTGCCAACCGCCGCGCTGAATCGCAGCCGTTACATGTTGCTGGTGTTCAGCGATAACCGCACCGCCGAAGAACGTGCCAACGATGCGGCGCAAGCGCAGGAAAATCTTGATGCCTTTGGCGGCGGCCCGATTATTCCGGCCACTGTACCGAAAACCGTGACCTCGCCTGCCGCAGCGGTTACGACGCCCGCGACGCCTGCCGCACCGACCGCCGCCGCTAGCGCCACACCGGCCAAACCCGCGGCAAGCAAACCGCCAGCGGCGGGCAAGCCACCGGCAGCGACGCCAGCGGCGGCCAAACCTCCAACTGCCCAGCCTGCTGCGCGACCTGCGGCCAAACCGCCCGTGAATGCACCAGTGACAACCGGGAGACAAGAATAATGGTCGGGGCTACTGCATCGCGTAACGGCTGGATTGTCTGGCTGACGTTTGTTGTCGGCATACTCCTGAGCGTGTCGCCATTGCCGATTTTCATGGAAATCCTGCGCCCGCTATGGCTGGCCTTGCTCCTGACATTCTGGGCTTTGTATATGCCGCACACAGTGGGCATGGTCACGGCGTTTTGCCTGGGCCTGGCCGAAGACGTGCTGCAGGGCGATCTGCTCGGTCAGAACGCGCTGATCCTGACACTGATCACCTTCCTCGTATTGTCATTGCAGCAACGCCTGCGGATGTTTCCGATGTGGCAGCAGTGTCTGGTGATCCTGGTAATTTTCGGCCTCGCGCAACTGGTGCAACTGTGGCTCAGTGCCTTGACCGGTAATCGTCAACCCACTCTGGCGCTGGTTCTACCAGCACTGGTCAGCGCCTTGCTCTGGCCTTGGGTCAGCTTTGCCCTCCGCGGATTGCGCCGACGCTACAAAATCAATTGAGCCGGTGAAGCAGGGCACTGAACAGGGAGAAGTTTTGATGAAGCTGCTTTACCTCGCCTCCGGATCGCCGCGTCGACGTGAGTTGCTCACACAGATCGGCGTTCCATTCACCGCCATCAGCGCGGACATCGACGAAACGCCTTTAAATGAAGAATCCCCATCGGCCTATGTCGAGCGTCTGGCGCGCGGCAAGGCTGAGGCTGGTCGGCGCTCGGTAGTGTCCACTCAGCCATTTTGCGTGCTGGGTGCCGACACCGCCGTGGTGCTGGACGGCAAAATTCTTGGCAAACCGGTGGACGAAGCCGATGCATGCGCCATGCTGATGATGTTGTCTGGCAAGGAGCATGAAGTGCTGACCGCCATCGCCGTGCTCGAGGGCGAGCGCTGCGAGTCACGGGTGGTGCGCAGTCTGGTGCGGTTCCGTCCGATCAGCGCTGAAGAAGCTGCTGCCTATTGGGCCAGCGGCGAGCCGCGGGACAAGGCCGGCGGATATGGCATTCAGGGGCTCGGCGCAGTGTTTGTCGCCGGGCTCAATGGCAGTTATTCGGCGGTGGTCGGGCTGCCAGTTTGCGAAACCGCAGAACTGTTAGGCCATTTCGGCATACCCTGTTGGCAAAACCTGAACGCGCAATAAGCGTCGTACGAATCCAGATGCGGCCATTATCGTGAACACGCCTGAACGAGATCCTGCCATGAGTGAAGAGATTCTGATCAACATCACGCCGATGGAGTCGCGCGTGGCGGTGGTCGAAAACGGTGTGCTGCAAGAAGTCCACGTTGAGCGCACGCAAAAACGCGGAATCGTCGGCAACATCTATAAAGGCAAGATCGTCCGGGTGCTGCCGGGTATGCAGGCGGCATTCGTCGACATCGGCCTGGATCGCGCCGCGTTCATTCATGCTGCCGAAATTTCTCTGCGTGAAGGTCCTGCGGTCGAAAGTATCAGTGCGCTGGTGCACGAAGGTCAAAGCCTGGTGGTGCAAGTCACCAAGGATCCGATCGGGTCGAAAGGCGCGCGGTTGACCACGCAGCTGTCGATTCCGTCACGCTATCTGGTGTACATGCCGCGCACCGCCCACGTTGGCATTTCGCTGAAAATCGAAGACGAAGCCGAACGCGAGCGCCTCAAGCAAGTGGTCAGCGATTGCGTGGCCAAAGAAGGCATCAAGGAGGCGGGCGGTTTCATTCTGCGCACCGCCGCCGAGGGCGCTGGCGCCGATGAAATCCTCATGGACATCCGTTACCTGCGTCGCCTGTGGGACCAGATCAACGAACAGATCAAAACCATCTCCGCGCCAAGCGTGATTTACGAAGACCTCGGTCTGGCGTTGCGTACGCTGCGTGATCTGGTCAACCCGAAGATCGAGAAGATCCGCATCGATTCCCGGGAAACCTTTCAGAAAACCACGCAGTTCGTCGCCGAACTGATGCCGGAAATCGCCGATCGTCTGGAGCATTACCCGGGTGAGCGGCCGATTTTTGACCTGTACGGCGTCGAAGACGAAATCCAGAAAGCCCTCGAGCGCAAGGTACCGCTGAAGTCCGGCGGTTATCTGGTGGTCGATCCGGCAGAAGCCATGACCACCATTGATGTGAATACTGGCGCGTTCGTCGGGCATCGCAATCTCGAAGAAACCATCTTCAAGACCAATCTCGAAGCGGCCACGGCGATTGCCCGGCAGATGCGCCTGCGCAATCTGGGCGGGATCATCATCATCGATTTTATCGACATGGAAGATGAAGAGCATCAGCGCCAAGTGCTGCGCACTCTGGAAAAACAGCTGGAGCGCGATCACGCCAAGACCAACATCATCGGCATCACCGAGTTGGGCCTGGTGCAGATGACCCGCAAGCGTACCCGCGAAAGTCTCGAGCAAGTGCTGTGCGAACCGTGCAGCAGCTGCCAGGGCCGCGGCAAACTGAAAACTGCGGAAACCATCTGTTACGAGATTTTTCGCGAGATCCTCCGTGAAGCGCGGGCCTATCAGGCCGAGGGTTACCGGGTACTGGCGAACCAGAAAGTGGTCGACCGCTTGCTCGACGAAGAATCCGGTAACGTCGCCGAGCTTGAAGGGTTTATCGGGCGCACCATACGCTTCCAGGTGGAAACCATGTATTCCCAGGAACAATATGACGTGGTGTTGCTCTGATCCCCTGCGTCACTTTTATTCCACCGCGGCTGGCCTCAGCTTTTCGCAGTATTTTTGCCATGGGAGCCGACTGACATGGAGCGTCTGACACGCATTTTGGCCGCACTCACCCGCTGGGGGCTGGGCCTGTGCGCGTTGGTTCTGGTGTTGATGGCGTTGTATGTCAGTCTTGGCCGCGAACTGACCCCGCTGGTGGCTGAATATCGCACCGACATTGAAGACAAGGCCAGTGCCGCCCTCGGCATGCCGTTGCAGATCGGCGAACTGGAGGGCAACTGGAGCGGTTTTGCCCCGATCCTGCTGGCCCACGACGTGATGGTCGGCAGTGGCGCCAATGCCTTGCGTCTGGATCGGGTGCGCGCGGTGCCGGATTTGTGGGCCAGCCTGTTGGCGCGCGAAGTGCGCATTGCCCACCTTGAACTCAACGGCCTGAAAATCAGCCTCAAGGAAGCCGAGGACGGCACTTGGGCACTGGAAGGTCTGCCGGTGCAGAACGATCAGCCGCTCGATCCGCAGCAACTGTTCAATCGCTCGCAAATGATTCAGCAACTGTCAGTGCTCGACAGTCAGGTGACCTTGCAGCCACAGGATCACCCACCACTGACTCTCACCTATGTCGGCCTCAATCTGAAAACCGGCGCCAGCCGTCAGCGGCTCGATGCGCGTTTGACCTTGCCGGATGGCCAGCCCGTTGCACTGAGCCTGCGCACGCGGATTCGCCCGGAGCAATGGCAGGACAGTGTGGTGGACGGTTATGCCAGCCTGCCGCAAAGCGACTGGTCGAAGTGGCTGCCAGAGCGTCTGACCCAACAATGGAATTTTTCCGAGATCAAGGCCGGCGGCGAACTCTGGGTGAATTGGGCCAAGGGCACGCTGGAGAGTGCCGCGTTACGCTTGAATGCTCCGCAACTGACCGGCGCCTATGCCGATCGCAAGCCGATCCAGATCAATAATCTGGCGCTTAACGCCTACTACGAGAACAGTGATGAGGGTGCGACCATTACCCTCGATTCACTGGCGATGAATTTCGGCGAAAACCGTTGGGAAACACATGTACAGCTGAAACAGACGCGCGCGACCGACAAGGTCGAAGAGCTGTGGCACTTGCAGGCGGATCGCCTCGATCTGACCCCGATCACTCCACTGCTCAATGCCTTGGGGCCGCTGCCGCAGGGTTTCGCCACGGCCGTCGATCATCTGAAGGTCACCGGTGGTCTGCGCAATGTGTTACTGGTTTTTCGCCCCAACGCCACCGACGGCAACAAATTCAGTTTTGCCACCAATCTGGATAACGTCGGTTTCGACGCTTATCACGGCGCACCGGCGGCTCGAAACGTCAGCGGCAGCCTCAGCGGCAACCTCGACGGTGGCGAGTTGCGCATGGACAGCAAGGACTTTGTCCTGCACCTCGACCCGATTTTCGCCAAGCCATGGCAGTACATTCAGGCCAACGCACAACTGACCTGGAAGCTCGATAAAGACGGCTTCACCCTGATCGCTCCATACCTGAAGGTGCTTGGCGAGGAGGGCAAGATTGCCGGCGACTTCCTGATTCGTCTGCATTTCGACCATAGCCAGGAAGACTACATGGACCTGCGAGTCGGACTGGTCGATGGCGATGGTCGCTATACAGCCAAATACCTGCCCGAGGTGCTCAGCCCGGCGCTCGACGAGTGGCTGCGCACGGCAATCCTCAAAGGTGCGGTCGATCAGGGTTTCTTCCAGTATCAGGGCTCGCTGAGCAAAAATGCCGGGGAGGCCGACCGCAGCATCAGCCTGTTCTTCAAAGTGCACGACGCTGAACTGGCCTTCCAGCCGGGCTGGCCGCACGTGAGCAAGGTCAGTGGCGATGTGTTCATCGAAGACAGCGGTGTGCGGATCTGGGCCGACAAGGGCCAGTTGCTCGACACGCAGGTCAGCGATGTCTTCGTCAATATTCCCCATGTGCCGGCCGGACAACACACGCACATGTATCTCGATGGCGGGTTTGCCGGCGGCCTCGGTGATGGCCTGAAAATTCTGCAGGACGCACCGATCGGCACCGGTGAAACTTTTGCCGGTTGGGAAGGGGCCGGGGATCTGCAAGGCAAGCTCAAGCTCGATATCCCGCTGGACAAGGGGGGCGACCAGCCGAAAATCCTTGTCGACTTCAAAACCGCCAATGCGCGGCTGAAACTGGCTGAGCCGAAACTGGAGCTGACTCAGCTCAAAGGCGATTTCCGTTTTGACAGTGCCAAAGGGCTCAGCGGGCAGAACATCGCAGCGCGCGCCTTCGACAAACCGGTCACGGCGCAGATTTTCGCCGATGGCAGCCCTGGCAAACTCAGGACTCGGGTGGCGGCATCCGGGCAGGTTGAGGTCAAGAAACTCACTGACTGGCTGGGCGTGACACAACCACTGCCGGTCTCCGGGACCATTCCCTATCAATTGCAATTGAATCTGGACGGCGCCGACAGCCAGTTGATGGTCAGCTCCAGCATGAAAGGCGTTGCGGTGGACTTGCCCGCGCCGTTCGGCATGGCGGCGGATGTCGGGCGCGATACCGTGTTCCGCATGACCTTGCAGGGGCAGGAGCGGCGTTACTGGGTCAATTACGACCAACTGGCCAATTTCACTTTTGCCGCGCCGCCGAGCAATTTTGCCGAGGGCCGTGGCGAGTTGTTCCTCGGTGCCGGCGAAGCGGTGCTGCCGGGCGCCAAAGGCCTGCGGATTCGCGGGGTGCTCTCGGAACTGGACGTCGCGCCGTGGCAGGATCTGCTCAACAAGTACGCTGGACAGGATCCGGGCGGCAGCGCCAAGCAATTGCTCAACAGCGCTGATTTCAAGATCGGTAAGCTCACGGCATTCGGGACCACGCTGGATCAGGCGTCGGTTCAGGTCAATCGCAAGCCGGGCGCGTGGAATCTGACCCTCGACAGCCAGCAGGCCAAAGGCTCGGCGAGCCTGCCGGACGCCAAGGGCGTACCGATTGCGGTCAATCTGCAATACGTGAAACTGCCGGCACCGGACCCGACTGTGCAGGCTGACGAGAATTCGCCGGACCCTTTGGTATCGGTCGACCCGACGAAAATTCCGGCACTGGATATCACCGTCAATCAACTGTTTCTGGGGCCGGATCTGGTCGGCGGCTGGTCGCTCAAAGTGCGACCGACCGCGAAAGGCATCGCCCTGAACAACCTCGACATGGGCCTCAAAGGCATCCTGTTGCAGGGCAACGGCGGCTGGGAAGGCACGCCGGGTGCGACCAACAGCTGGTTCAAAGGCCGGATTGGCGGCAAGAACCTCGCTGATGTCCTCAAGGGCTGGGGCTTTGCTCCGAGCGTGACCAGCGAAGAATTTCATATGGACGTCGATGGCCGTTGGCCTGGCTCGCCGGCCTGGCTGGCGACCAAGCGCTTCTCCGGCACCCTTGATGCGTCGCTGAACAAAGGCCAGTTTGTTGAGGTGGAGGGTGGCGCACAGGCGTTGCGCGTGTTTGGCCTGCTCAACTTCAATTCCATCGGCCGGCGTTTGCGTCTGGACTTCTCTGATCTGTTCGGCAAAGGCTTGAGTTACGACCGGGTCAAGGGTCTGCTGGTGGCAAACAATGGGGTGTATGTCACCCGCGAGCCGATTCGCCTGACCGGCCCTTCGAGTAACCTTGAGCTGGACGGTACGCTGGATCTGGTCGGTGACAAGGTCGACGCCAAGTTGCTGGTGACGTTGCCGGTGACCAACAACCTGCCGATCGCCGCACTGATCGTCGGCGCACCGGCGGTTGGTGGCGCTTTGTTCCTGATCGACAAGCTGATCGGTGACCGCGTGGCGCGCTTTGCCAGTGTGAAGTACACCGTCAAAGGCCCATGGAAAGAGCCGAAAATCACCTTCGACAAGCCTTTTTAACTAGCAGACACTACGCCTTGGTAGGAGCTGCCGAAGGCTGCGATCTTTTGTTTTAAGAGTCAGATCAAAAGATCGCAGCCTGCGGCAGCTCCTACAGATTTATGTGCAGATTCCGAGGAGCGGCCATGTCTTTAGCGGTGATTCAAATGGTCAGCCAGAGCGACGTGCTGGCCAATCTGGCTCAGGCCCGGCGCCTGCTCGAACAGGCTGCGGCCGGTGGCGCCAAGCTGGCGGTGCTGCCGGAAAACTTCGCCGCCATGGGCCGTCGTGACATCGCTGATATCGGCCGCGCCGAAGCATTGGGCGAAGGACCGATCCTGCCGTGGTTGAAACAGACCGCCCGCGACCTCAAGTTATGGATAGTGGCCGGTACTTTGCCCTTGCCTCCAGTGGATCAGCCGACGGCCAAGGTCAATGCCTGCTCGCTGCTGGTCGATGAGCAGGGCGAAATCGTTGCACGCTATGACAAGTTGCATCTGTTCGATGTCGACGTGGCAGACAATCGCGGCCGTTACCGCGAATCCGATGACTATGCTTATGGCAGTGGCGTCGTGGTTGCCGATACGCCGGTGGGCCGACTCGGTCTGAGCGTGTGTTACGACTTGCGCTTTCCCGAGCTGTACAGCGAATTGCGTGCCGCCGGTGCTGAATTGATTACCGCACCGTCGGCGTTTACTGCGGTGACCGGCGCAGCGCATTGGGATGTGCTGATTCGTGCACGGGCCATCGAGACACAGTGTTATGTGCTGGCCGCAGCGCAGGGCGGGACCCACCCGGGGCCGCGGGAAACCTTCGGTCACGCGGCGATCATCGACCCATGGGGCCGCGTATTGGCGAATCAGGATCAAGGCGAAGCGGTGTTGTTGGCCGAGCGCGATAGCAATGAACAAGCGTCCATCAGGGCGCGAATGCCGGTGACGAGTCATCGGCGGTTTTTCTCGCAGGGCGCACAGCGGCCTGCTTCAGAACACGAATTTAAGGCGTAAACCTATGAGCGAGTTGTTGTCCTCAGTCAGTGATCACCTGTTGGCGCCCGGCGGCGTGACGATCGAGAGCCTGCAAGGCGTGCTCGGTGATCTGGCCGGTCCTGGCATCGATGCGGCCGACCTGTATTTCCAGGGCCAGATTTCCGAGTCCTGGGCGCTGGAAGACGGCATCGTCAAGGAAGGCAGCTTCAACCTCGACCAGGGTGTCGGCGTGCGCGCGCAGTCCGGTGAGAAAACCGGTTTCGCCTACAGCAACGCGATCACCCTCGAAGCGCTCGGCGCAGCGGCCCGTGCCGCGCGTTCGATCTCCCGGGCCGGGCAGAACGGCACGGTGCAGGCGTTCACCACGCAGGATGTCGCGCAACTGTATGCGCCGGACAACCCGCTGGAAGTGCTGAGCCGCGCCGAGAAAGTCGAGCTGCTCAAACGCATCGACGTCGCCACCCGCGCGCTCGACCCGCGTATCCAGCAGGTCAGCGTGAGCATGGCCGGGGTTTGGGAGCGCATTCTGGTGGCGTCCACCGACGGCGGGCTGGCGGCGGATGTGCGCCCGCTGGTGCGCTTCAACGTCAGTGTGATCGTTGAGCAGAATGGCCGTCGCGAGCGCGGCGGTCATGGCGGCGGCGGGCGTACCGACTACCGTTATTTCCTCGCCGAAGACCGCGCCATGGGCTATGCCCGTGAGGCGCTGCGTCAGGCGCTGGTGAATCTGGAAGCGATCCCCGCGCCGGCCGGTACTCTGCCGGTGGTGTTGGGTTCGGGCTGGTCTGGCGTGCTGTTGCACGAAGCGGTCGGCCACGGTCTGGAAGGCGATTTCAACCGCAAGGGCAGTTCGGCCTACAGCGGTCGCATGGGGGAAATGGTTGCTTCCAAGCTGTGCACCATCGTCGATGACGGCACCTTGAGCGGCCGTCGCGGTTCGCTGAGCGTCGACGACGAAGGCACGCCGACCGAGTGCACCACGCTGATCGAAAATGGCGTACTCAAAGGCTACATGCAGGACAAGCTCAACGCGCGCCTGATGGGCGTGGCCCGCACCGGTAACGGGCGTCGTGAGTCCTATGCGCATCTGCCGATGCCGCGCATGACCAACACTTACATGCTCGGTGGCGAAAGCGATCCGGCAGAAATCATCGCCTCTGTGAAGAAGGGCATCTACTGCGCCAACCTCGGCGGCGGTCAGGTCGACATCACCAGCGGCAAGTTCGTGTTCTCCACCAGCGAGGCGTACCTGATCGAGGACGGCAAGATCACTGCGCCGGTCAAAGGCGCGACGTTGATCGGCAACGGCCCCGAGGCGATGAGCCGGGTGTCGATGGTCGGTAACGATCTGGCGCTGGACAGTGGTGTGGGTACTTGCGGCAAGGATGGGCAATCGGTGCCGGTAGGCGTCGGTCAGCCAACGCTGAAAATCGATGCGATCACCGTGGGTGGCACGGGCGCATAAATAAACGTGTGTAGGAGCTGCCGCAGGCTGCGATCTTTGCTCTTAAGATCAAAAGATCGCAGCCTGCGGCAGCTCCTACAAGTGGCGAATATCAACGCAGGCCGCGTTGAGTCTCGTCCAGCTCACGGATGTACTTGAAGATCTTGCGGCTGGAAGCAGGAGGTTTGTTTTGCGCAACCTCGTGCTGAGCCTGACGGATCAGGGAACGCAATTGCTGGCGATCGGCGTCCGGGTACTCGACGACGAATTTCTCCAGCACGGCATCGTCGCCTGCGATCAGGCGATCACGCCAGCGCTCCAGGTTATGGAAACGCTCGTTGTACTGACGAGTCGAGGCATCGAGTTGATCGAGCAGCGTGAGAATCGCGTCAGTGTCCTGATCGCGCATCAGTTTGCCGATGAACTGCAAGTGCCGTTTACGCGCGATGTTCGCGGTGTGCTTGGGCGCATCGGCCAAAGCCCGGCGCATGGCGTCGGTCAGCGGCAGTTTTGCGATCAAGTCTGGCTTGAGTGTTGTCAGGCGCTCGCCAAGGTCAACCAGAGCATGCAGCTCGCGTTTGACCTGAGATTTGCTTTTTTCTCCCGTATCGAGGGAGTCGTCGTAAGAATCAACCATGGTGGCAGTCCGCAAAGAAACGCCGCCATGATAACCAGTCGGGGGCCGCTTGTCCGGCCCGGTCGCTCGATGACCCCAGCCGAAAGCAGCATTTGAGTGGAGATGAGCATGAGTGCAGTTCAAAGCGTCGGCCCGCAGGCATTGCCGGCACTGCAGGAACAGGTCGAGCAGATCATCGCCGAAGCCAAGCGTCAGGGCGCCAGCGCCTGCGAAGTAGCCGTGTCGCTGGAGCAGGGCCTGTCGACGTCGGTGCGTCAGCGCGAAGTCGAAACGGTTGAATTCAACCGTGATCAGGGCTTTGGCATCACGCTGTATGTGGGCCAGCGCAAAGGCTCGGCCAGCACCTCCGCCACCGGCCCGGACGCCATTCGCGAGACCGTCGCCGCCGCACTGGCGATTGCCAAACACACCTCGGAAGACGAGGCCTCGGGCCTGGCAGATGCCGCGCTGATGGCCCGCGAGCAGCAGGATTTCGATCTGTTCCACGAATGGGACATCACCCCGGAGCAGGCCATCGAGAAGGCTTTGCTCTGTGAAGCAGCAGCATTCGACGCCGATGCACGGATCAAGAACGCCGATGGCACCACGCTCAGCACCCATCAGGGCTGCCGCGTTTACGGCAATAGCCACGGTTTTATCGGTGGTTACGCATCGACCCGGCACAGCCTGAGCTGCGTGATGATTGCTGAGGCTGATGGCCAGATGCAGCGCGATTACTGGTATGACGTGAGCCGTCAGGGCGAATTGCTCGCCGATCCGGTGAGCATCGGTCAGCGTGCTGCGCAACGAGCGGCGAGTCGTCTGGGCGCGCGTCCGGTACCGACCTGTGAGGTGCCGGTACTGTTTTCCGCAGAGCTGGCGGGCGGGTTGTTTGGCAGTTTCCTCTCGGCGGTATCCGGTGGCAGCCTGTACCGCAAATCGTCGTTCCTTGAGGGCTCGCTGGGGCAGAAGCTGTTCCCGGAATGGCTGACCATCGACGAGCGTCCGCATCTAATGCGCGCAATGGGCAGTGCTTCATACGACGGTGATGGCCTGGCGACGTATGCCAAACCGTTCGTCGAAAAGGGCGAATTGGTCTCGTACATTCTCGGTACCTACTCCGGCCGCAAACTGGGAATGCCAAGCACCGCTAACGCGGGTGGCGTGCATAACCTGTTCGTCACCCACGGCGACGAAGACCAGGCGGCGCTGTTGAAACGCATGGGCCGTGGCTTGTTGGTCACTGAGTTGATGGGCCATGGCTTGAACATGGTTACCGGCGACTATTCGCGCGGGGCGGCGGGGTTCTGGGTCGAGAACGGTGAAATCCAGTTCGCGGTGCAGGAAGTGACGATCGCCGGCAACATGCGTGACATGTTCAAGCAGATTGTCGCGGTGGGTAATGATCTGGAGTTGCGCAGCAACATTCGCACCGGCTCGGTGTTGATCGAGCGGATGACTGTCGCGGGCAGCTAAACCGCAACTGTCACACAAAAGGCGCGCCACCCCATCGGGTAGCGCGCCTTTTTTATTGGCTCCCCACGAAACCCATGTGGGAGCGAGCCTGCTCGCAAAAGCGATTTAACTGCCGACCTTCATGGTGACTGACCCGACGCCTTCGCGAGCAGGCTCGCTCCCACAATGGGGTCTGTGTAACCAGGTGCTCTTGTTTTGGTTCTCATTATCATCTAATAATAAATCTCATTATCGGATGAGCCCCGGATCATGAGTTCTGCCTTGCACGAGCAGCCTTACCTCGAAAGCTGGCGCTGGATGAGTCGCCAGATCCGCTGCGCGATGGATCCTGACGAACCGCGCCTGATCGAACATTACCTGGCCGAAGGCCGGTATCTGTCTTGTTGCACCGCGACCTCGCCCTGGATGGTCGCCGAAACCTCTTTCCATTTGCTGCTCGACACCGCCACCGACATCGCCTTGCCGTGGCACTGGCGCAGCCTCTGCCTCGATCAAGCCTGGCGCCCGTTGCGTGAAATGGAGCGCCTGTCCCTGTGCAAATGCCGGCTCAAGCGCTGGCAACGCTACACCTGGCAGCTCGCCACTTGCGATCTGCTTCCCTCGATTCCTCTTATTGAACTGGTGCAAGGATTTTCAGATGACCAAGACTCGTATTGAGCGCGACAGCATGGGCGAACTGCAGGTGCCGGTGGACGCTCTCTACGGCGCGCAAACCCAGCGCGCAGTGGATAACTTCCCGATCAGCGGCAAACCAATGCCGACGCAATTCATTCGCGCATTGATCCTCGCCAAAGCCGCCGCAGCCCGCGCCAACGTCGAACTCAACCAAATCACTGCCGCTCAGGGCAAAGCCATCAACGACGCCGCGCAAGGTTTGCTCGAAGGCGATTTCATGCAGCATTTCCCGGTGGATATCTTCCAGACCGGTTCCGGTACCAGTTCCAACATGAACGCCAATGAAGTGATTGCCACCCTGGCCAGCCGTTTGCTCGGCGAACCGGTCAACGCCAACGATCACGTCAACTGCGGCCAAAGCAGCAACGACATTATCCCGACCACCATCCACGTCAGCGCTGCGCTGGCCCTGCACGAACAACTGCTGCCGGCGCTGCTGCACCTGGTGCAAGTGATCGAGCAGAAAGCCGGGCAGGTGCATCATCACGTCAAAACCGGCCGCACACATTTGATGGACGCGATGCCGGTGCGCATGAGCCAGGTACTCAATGGCTGGGCGCAGCAGCTCAAAGCCAACATCGCGCATTTGCAGGATTTGCTGCCGAGCCTGCAATCGCTGGCGCAGGGCGGCACGGCGGTCGGCACCGGGATCAACGCGCATCCTGAGTTCGCCGCACGTTTCAGTCGTCAGTTGAGCCAGTTGACCGACGTGCAATTCACCCCGGGCAAGGATCTGTTTGCGCTGATCGGCTCGCAAGACACCGCCGTCGCCGTCTCCGGCCAGCTCAAGGCCATCGCGGTATCGCTTATGAAAATCGCCAACGACCTGCGCTGGATGAACTCCGGTCCGCTCGCCGGCCTCGGCGAAATCGAACTGGAAGCCCTGCAGCCGGGCTCGTCGATCATGCCGGGCAAGGTCAACCCGGTGATTCCCGAAGCCACCGCCATGGTCGCCGCGCAAGTGATCGGCAACGATTCGGTGATCACTATCGCTGGTCAGTCGGGCAATTTCGAACTCAACGTGATGCTGCCGATCATCGCGCAGAACCTGTTGAGCAGCATCGAACTGCTGGCCAACTCCAGCCGCCTGCTCGGTGACAAAGCCATCGCCAGCTTCAAGGTCAACGAATCGCGCTTGAAAGAAGCGCTGTCGCGCAATCCGATTCTGGTCACCGCGCTCAACCCGATCATCGGTTACCAGAAAGCCGCCGAAATCGCCAAGCAGGCCTACAAGGAAGGTCGCGCGGTGATCGACGTCGCCCTGGAACATACCGACCTGTCGCGCAGCCAACTGGAAGAGTTGCTCAATCCCGAGAAACTCACCGCCGGCGGCGTGTAAACCCCGCAACCGCTTTGGAGGCTCACCATGGAGCACTGGAAACGCACGATCGAACGGGCCAATCGCTGCTTCATGTTGGGCGAGCTGATCGACGCCCGTGAGGCGTACCTGCAAGCCCTGGCCCTCGCGCAAGTGTTGTTCGAACGCTGGGCAGATGCTGATGAAGCGGTGGCGGCTTGCGTGATCTCCCACCACAACCTGGCGGACTTGCACCTGCGCCTGAATCAGCCGGAGGAAAGCGCCGAATACCTCTGCGCCATCCATCAACGCTTGTTGCAGACCATGCAGGACGAACGTCAGCGCCTGGCCTTGCGTGAAGCGGCGTTGCGCCAGAGCAGCAAGACCTATGTCGAACTGCTGAATTTCATCAGTGAGCACGGCGAATATCCGCGCACCCAGCGCTTATTGCACCCCGACACCGGCAATGCGCGCCGTGCGCCTGCCCCCCATTACCATGGAGTCCATTGAAATGGCTTTTACCTTGCCTGCCTTGCCTTACGCCTACGATGCCCTGGAACCGCATATCGATGCGCAGACCATGGAGATTCACTACACCAAGCATCACCAGACCTACATCAACAACCTCAACGCCGCCGTAGAAGGCACTGAATACGCTGAGTGGCCGGTGGAAAAACTGGTCGCCAGCGTTCAGCAATTGCCGGAAAAGCTCCGTGCGGCGGTGATCAATCAGGGCGGCGGTCACGCCAACCACTCGTTGTTCTGGGAAGTCATGGTGCCCAACGGTGGCGGCAAGCCGGATGGCGCGCTGGCCAAGGCCATCGATGAACATCTGGGTGGTCTCGACAGCTTCAAGGAGGCCTTCACCAAAGCTGCACTGACCCGTTTCGGCAGCGGCTGGGCCTGGCTCAGCGTGACCCCTGAGAAGACGCTGATCGTGGAAAGCAGCGGCAACCAGGACAGTCCGTTGATGAACGGCAATACGCCGATTCTCGGTCTCGACGTCTGGGAGCACGCCTATTATCTGCGCTATCAGAACCGTCGACCGGAATACATCAACGCCTTTTACAACGTGATCAATTGGCCTGAAGTCGCTGCGCGCTATCAGGCCGCACTGGTTTAAGTCTTCTATAAAAACAATCCAAGGCTGACTATGGGCACTGAAACACTGGCGATCGGAAGTGGGCGTATGTTTCGTTACGCAGTGGGATCGCTATTACTGTTGGCGGGCATGACCTTGCTGGTTGCCCACGGACTGGAATGGCTGAACCTTGAGCCGAGGCTGTCGCGGGCATTGCAGGGCGGTGCGATCTGCGCTCTCGGCACGGCGCTTGGCGCCGTCCCGGTGCTGGTGATTCGGCGCATGCCGCAGGCACTCAGCGATACTTTGCTGGGTTTTGGTGCCGGGGTGATGCTGGCGGCGACGGCGTTTTCGCTGATCGTGCCGGGCATCGCTGCCGCCGAAAGCCTCGGCCTGACGCCGTGGGGCGCCAGTGGCCTGATCTGCTTCGGCATCATGCTCGGGGCGTTTGGCCTGTATCTGGTTGATCGCAAGGTGTCGGGTGCGTCCCCGGAAATGCTCGTCGGCACCGTCGAGCATCCGGTGATACCGCCGCGGATCTGGCTGTTCGTGTTCGCCATCATTGCCCATAACATCCCTGAAGGCATGGCCGTCGGCGTTTCTGCTGGCGGTGGCATGCCGGATGCGGACAGTCTGGCCATGGGCATCGCTTTGCAGGATGTGCCGGAGGGCCTGGTGATTGCGCTGGTGTTGGCCGGGGCGGGGATGTCGCGGGTCAAGGCGTTTCTGATCGGCGCGGCGTCAGGTCTGGTCGAGCCGGTGTTTGCGCTGTTGTGCGCGTGGCTGGTCAGTCTGGCGCAGGTGTTGTTGCCGTTAGGTCTGGCACTGGCGGCGGGGGCGATGCTGCTGGTGGTGACCCACGAAGTGATTCCCGAGTCGCGACGCAATGGTCATGACAAACTGGCCAGTCTTGGTCTGTTGATCGGGTTTTGTCTGATGATGGTGATGGATACGGCGTTGGGTTGAAGATCAAAAGATCGCAGCCTGCGGCAGCTCCTACGAGGGGATTGGTGCGACATGGGCTGCGACTTTTTGATTTTGGCTGTCAGCCACCTTCATCGAAGTAGTTGTTGATCAACGCCACCAGCGCATCCAGCGCTTCCTGTTCCTGATGCCCTTCAGTACTCAAATAGATCTTGGTGCCCTTGCCTGCCGCCAGCATCATCATCGCCATGATGCTTTTGCCATCGACCGTTGTCTCTGGCGTACGGCCCACTCTGATCGAGCAGTCCGGAAACTGCCCGGCCACGCCAACGAATTTGGCCGATGCGCGGGCATGCAGGCCCAGCTTGTTGATGATTTCGATTTCCAGAGCAGGCATCGCGGTGTGAATCCTTTAAGTGAGGTCGCGGTGGCGAACCTGGACGTTCTTCAGGGTTTTCTGCAGGGCCTGACCCAGGCGTTCGGTCAGGTAGACGGAGCGGTGATGCCCGCCGGTGCAGCCAATGGCAATGGTGACGTAGGCGCGGTTGCTCGCGGCGAAACGCGGTAGCCATTTGTGCAGGTAAGTGAAGATGTCCTGAAACATTTCTTCGACCTCCGGCTGTGCCGCCAGGTATTCGGCCACCGGCGCATCGAGACCCGATTGCGCACGCAGTTCCGGCTTCCAGTAAGGATTAGGCAGGCAGCGCACATCGAACACCAGATCCGCATCCACCGGCATGCCGCGTTTGAAGCCGAATGACTCGACCAGAAACGCGGTGCCTGGCTCCGGCTGGTTCAGCAGACGCAGCTTGATGGTGTCGCGCAACTGGTACAGGTTCAGATTGGTGGTGTTGATCTTCAGGTCGGCGAGGTCGGCAATCGGGCCGAGCAGGGCGGTTTCATCCTGGATAGCTTCGGCCAGCGAGCGGTTGGCGTTGCTCAGCGGATGGCGACGGCGGGTTTCGGAGAAACGCTTGAGCAGAGTTTCCTCGTCGGCATCCAGATACAGGACATCGCACTGGATGTGCTTGCTGCGCACATCTTCAAGCAGCTCGGGAAAGCGCGACAGGTGGCTCGGCAGGTTGCGCGCATCAATGGACACGGCCACCAGCGGCTGCGCCAGTTCAGTGTGAATCAGCGCACGTTCGGCCAGTTCCGGCAGCAAGCCTGCCGGCAGGTTGTCGATGCAGTAGTAACCGTTGTCCTCAAGGACATCCAGTGCGGTACTTTTACCCGAGCCGGAGCGGCCACTGACGATGATCAAGCGCATGATTAGTGCCCGTTCTGCTCGTCCAGGACAACCTGATACAAGGCTTCGTTGCTCGCAGCGCTGCGCAGTTTATCGCGCACGTCCTTGCGATCGAGCATGCTGGCGATCTGACGCAGCAACTCCAGGTGCGCATCGGTGGCGGCTTCCGGGACCAGCAATACGAACAGCAGGTCAACCGGGGCGCCATCGATGGCGTCGAAATCGATTGGCGCTTCAAGGTGCATCAAGGCGCTGATAGGCGACTGGCAACCCTTGAGACGGCAGTGAGGAATGGCGATGCCGTTACCAAAACCGGTGGAGCCGAGTTTTTCACGGGCAATCAACGCCTCGAAGACATCTTGCATCTCCAGATCCGGCACTTCGCGGGCGATCAGGTTGGCAATTTGTTCGAGGGCTTTCTTTTTACTGCCGCCCGGCACGTTCACGAGGGAACGGCCGGGGGTCAGGATGTTTTCAAGTCGGATCATGGGGTGGGGGGGTTATCGACCGGTAGCGCCCTGAAGGAGGCTCTGGGTCTTTTCCTTATGCTTTTTGAGTTGGCGATCCAGCTTGTCGGTCAGTGAGTCGATCGCAGCATACATATCAGTATCTTCTGCGTTGGCGACCACTTCGCTGCCGGGTATATGCAAGGTGGCTTCGATTTTCTGCTTCAGCTTTTCGACGCACATCGTGACTTGCACGTTGGTGATCTTGTCGAAATGGCGCTCCAGTCGTTGGAGTTTTTCCTCGATATAGGAACGCAGAGGTTGGGTCACTTCCAGTTGGTGTCCACTGATGTTGACTTGCATACAGCTTCTCCTTCGTTGCCAGTGCATAAAGCGGCAGGCTGGATAGCCTGCCACTGGAACGCTGTAACGTGGCTTACATCAACCGCTTGCGTTCGCTCGAAGGCGCGATCCCGAGAGATTCGCGGTACTTGGCGACGGTGCGGCGAGCCACCTGAATGCCTTGTGCCTCCAGTAAACCAGCGATCTTGCTGTCACTCAACGGCTTTTTCTGATTTTCCGCTGCAACCAGTTTTTTGATGATCGCGCGGATCGCTGTGGACGAGCATTCGCCGCCTTCGGAGGTGCTGACGTGGCTGGAGAAAAAGTATTTCAACTCATAAATACCGCGCGGGGTATGCATGAATTTCTGTGTGGTCACCCGTGAAATCGTTGATTCGTGCATGCCGACCGCTTCGGCGATGTCGTGCAGGACCAGCGGCTTCATGGCTTCGTCGCCGTACTCCAGAAAACCGCGTTGATGCTCGACGATCTGGGTGGCTACTTTCATCAGGGTTTCGTTGCGGCTTTGCAGGCTCTTGATGAACCAGCGGGCTTCCTGCAACTGATTGCGCATGAAAGTGTTGTCGGCGCTGGTGTCGGCGCGACGGACGAAACCGGCGTATTGGGCGTTGACGCGCAGGCGCGGCACCGATTCCTGATTCAGCTCGACCAGCCAGCGCTCGTTGTCCTTGCGCACGATCACGTCAGGGACGACGTATTCGGCTTCAGTGGACTCGATCTGAGAGCCCGGACGCGGATTGAGGCTTTGCACCAGTTCGATGACCTGGCGCAGTTCGTCTTCCTTGAGTTTCATGCGCCGCATCAACTGGCTGTAGTCGCGGCTGCCGAGCAGGTCGATGTAATCGGTGACCAGGCGTTTGGCTTCAGCCAGCCAAGGCGTCTTGGCTGGCAACTGGCGTAATTGCAGCAGCAGGCACTCGCCGAGATTGCGCGCGCCGATGCCGGCCGGTTCAAACTGCTGGATGCGGTGCAGGACCGCTTCGATTTCGTCCAGTTCGATGTCCAGTTCCGGGTCGAACGCCTCAAGGATCTCTTCGAGGGTTTCGTCCAGGTAGCCCTGATTGTTGATGCAATCGATCAGGGTCACGGCGATCAGGCGATCGGTGTCGGACATCGGTGCGAGGTTCAGTTGCCACAGCAGGTGGCTTTGCAGGCTCTCGCCGGCGGACGTGCGGGTGGTGAAGTCCCATTCGTCATCGTCGCTGCTGGGCAGGCTGCTGGCGCTGGTCTGGTAAACGTCTTCCCACGCGGTATCGACGGGAAGTTCGTTGGGGATACGCTCGCTCCAGTCACCTTCCTCAAGGTTGTCCACCGTGGGTGCGGTTTCCTGATAGGAGGGTTCCTGGATTTCGATGGGCTTCTGTTCGGCGTTGTCGGCCATGGGGTCGGAATTGTCGAAGTCGTCGCCTTCTTCCTGGCGTTCGAGCATCGGATTGGATTCCAGAGCCTCCTGGATTTCCTGTTGCAGATCCAGGGTCGACAATTGGAGCAGGCGGATGGCCTGTTGCAGCTGCGGTGTCATCGTCAGCTGCTGGCCCATTCTCAAGACTAGCGATGGTTTCATGGCAGGGGCTTAACACCTTATTCGCCGGCGCTATGCGCCATCCACTACAGGGCGCCGGAGCGCCAAACTTAAGCAAATTATATGCCTGAAACTGAAGTGTTTGCCTAGAGCGCTGTAACAATTAAAGCGTATTAATTCCTGCTTGAATCGATACAGCGCCCGGGCGGCGCACCGGGCACTGTTACGCTTACAGGCGGAACTCGTGACCCAGATACACTTCCTTGACCAGATCGTTGGCCAGGATGGTTTCTGCATCGCCTTCAGCGATCAGTTGACCATCGTTGACGATGTAAGCGGTTTCGCAGATGTCCAGCGTCTCGCGGACGTTGTGGTCGGTGATCAATACACCGATACCCTTGGCCTTGAGGTGGTGGATGATCTGCTTGATGTCGCCGACCGAGATCGGGTCGACGCCGGCGAACGGTTCGTCGAGCAGGATGAATTTTGGTGCCGTTGCCAGCGCGCGAGCAATTTCCACTCGGCGGCGTTCACCACCGGACAGGCTCATGCCAAGGTTGTCGCGGATGTGGCTGATGTGGAATTCCTGCAGCAGGCTTTCCAGCTCTTTGCGGCGACCGGCCTTGTCGAGTTCCTGACGGGTCTCGAGGATGGCCATGATGTTGTCAGCCACCGACAGTTTGCGGAAGATCGACGCTTCTTGCGGCAGATAGCCGATGCCGGCCTTTGCACGACCGTGCATCGGCTGGTGGCTGACGTCCAGATCGTCGATCAGTACGCGGCCCTGATCGGCCTGTACCAGGCCGACGATCATGTAGAAGCAAGTGGTCTTGCCGGCACCGTTCGGGCCGAGCAGACCGACGATCTGGCCGCTGTCGATCGACAGGCTGACGTCACGCACGACCTGGCGGCTTTTATAGGCCTTGGCCAGGTGCTGAGCTTTCAGAGTTGCCATTACTGGGTTTTCTCGTCGGTTTTCTTCTTCGGCTGGATCACCATGTCGATGCGCGGACGCGACTCGGTGACCTTGTTGCCGGTAGCGCGACCGGCGCTGGCCAGTTTCTTCACGGTGTCGTAGACGATTTTCTCGCCCTGAGTGACGTTGCCGTCTTTGTCGACGACCTTGGCCTTGTCGATCAGTACGACGCGGTTTTGCTGGGCGTGGTATTGAATCGTCACGCCGTAGCCTTGAACCGGTTTGGTGTCACCCTGGGTTTGCAACTGTTCAAAGTAAGCCAGGTTGCCCACGGAGGTCACTACGTCGATATCGCCATTCGGCGCGCGAGTCATGGTCACCGTGTTGCCTTTAACGATCATCGAACCCTGGGTGATGATTACATCACCTTTATAGGTGGCGATGCCGTTCTTGTCGTCCAGTTGGGCGTCGTCGGCTTGAATGCGGATAGGTTGCTGCTGATCGTTCGGCAGAGCCCAGGCGCTCACGCTTCCCAGTGCTGCGCCCAGACTGAGCAAAATAGGGAGGGTTTTAACGAGCCTCATACTGTCCTCTTACGTTCGATAGCAGGTGTATCCTGCTTTCCTTCAGGTACGCTTTCATTCCAACGCCAGTCGATACACCGCCAGCGCCGTCGATTCTAACGGGTTGCTCGGTCTGCGCATATTCCTGCTGCGGGAACACGGTCATGCGAGTGGAAGTGATCAGGATGTCACGCTTCTTTTCATCGGTGCGCGCAACGCGTACCGAATCGATCAGTTCGACTTCGGTGCCGCCTGAATTCACTTCACCGCGCTCACTGGTCACGTGCCACGGGAATTCTGTTCCGCGATACATGTTCAGGTCGGGTTTGGTCACGAGCGTGACGTCGGTTGCCTTAACGTGCTCGGCTTTCTCGGACGTCATTTCATACTGCACCTTGCCATCCGGCAGGTATTGCAGGGTATGCGTGTTGGTTGCATACCAGTCGATAGGCGTTTCCACCGAGGTGACCGGTGGTTTGTCGAGAAAGCGTTCCGGGCTGATATTCCAGTAGCCGACCGCTGCGAAAATCGCAGCGATGCAGCCGAACAGCAGGAAGTTACGAAATTTTTTGCTGAACATGGCTTGGCTCACAGGTACGCGGCGTTGGCCGCATCGAGGCGGCCCTGGGCGCGCAGGATCAATTCACAGAATTCGCGGGCGGCGCCTTCGCCACCACGGGCGCGGGTAACGCCATGGGCGTGTTCGCGGACGAAGTCGGCAGCGTTGGCCACGGCCATGCCCAGGCCTACGCGGCGAATCACCGGCAGGTCAGGCAGGTCGTCACCGAGATAGGCGACCTGTTCATAGCTTAGGCCCAGTTGCTCGAGAAGACCGTCGAGAACGACCAATTTGTCTTCGCGCCCCTGAAACAGGTGCGGGATGCCGAGGTTTTTCGCGCGACGCTCGACCACCGGGGTCTTGCGACCGCTGATGATAGCGGTCTGCACGCCGGCGTTCATCAGCATCTTGATGCCCTGGCCATCGAGGGTATTGAAGGTCTTGAACTCACTGCCGTCTTCGAGGAAGTACAGGCGCCCGTCGGTAAGGACACCGTCGACGTCGAAAACCGCCAGTTTGACCGCTTTGCCGCGTTGCAGCAGATCGTTGCTCATTACATGACTCCTGCGCGCAGCAGATCGGAGAGGTTGAAGGCGCCGACCGGGCGATCTTCCTCGTCTACGACTACCAATGCGTTGATTCGGTGGTCTTCCATGATTTTCAGGGCTTCGGCGGCCAGCATTTCCGGGCGGGCAGTCTTGCCGTGGGCCGTCATCACCTGGTCGATGGTGGCGCTGCGAATGTCGATGCTGCGGTCCAGCGTACGGCGCAAGTCGCCGTCAGTGAAGATCCCGGCGAGTTTGCCATCGGCTTCAAGGATCACGGTCATGCCCAGACCCTTGCGGGTCATTTCCATCAGCGCATCCTTGAGCAGCGTACCGCGTTGTACTTGCGGCAACTCCTGGCCCGCGTGCATGACGTTTTCCACTTTCAGCAACAGACGACGGCCCAAAGCGCCGCCCGGGTGAGAAAAGGCGAAATCTTCGGCGGTGAAGCCGCGTGCTTCCAGCAGTGCCACGGCCAGCGCGTCACCCATGACCAGTGCCGCGGTGGTCGAGGAAGTCGGCGCCAGGTTCAACGGGCAGGCTTCATGCTCGACGTGAACGTTGAGATTGACCTCGGCAGCCTTGGCCAGTGGCGACTGCGGGTTACCGGTGACGCTGATCAACTGGATACCCAGACGTTTGATCAGCGGCAGCAAGGTGACGATTTCGTTGGTCGAGCCGGAGTTCGACAGGGCAAGGATCACATCATCGCGAGTGATCATGCCCATGTCGCCATGGCTGGCTTCGGCCGGGTGGACAAAAAATGCCGGGGTGCCGGTGCTGGCCAGGGTCGCGGCAATCTTGTTGCCAATGTGCCCGGATTTGCCCATGCCGACCACGACTACACGGCCTTTACTGGCCAGAATCATCTCGCAAGCGCGTACGAAATCGGCGTCGATATGGGGCAACAAGCCTTGTACGGCTTCCACTTCGAGTTGGATGGTGCGTTGTGCCGATTGAATCAGGTCGCTGGATTGGCTCATGTCAGAAATCGTATAGCCCGATGAAAAGGCGGCGATTATAGCGGTTATGTTGCAAAGCCTCACGCTAGTTCGTCGTGCTTTGTCATTCCTCGTTACCAAAACCCGGGAAAAGACCCTGCGCACCTGTCATATCGCCGAACTCAGGCTGGTACAAGCCTTGGGCGCGTAGCCTTTGCAGTGATATAGTTCGCCGCCAGTTCGGCCTGCCCGGGATGTACGTACTTTTCAAGTAAAGACAGGCGTCCGAGTGAGAGGCTGCATCGCAAGGAGTTTAGATGAGTGCCGATAACGCCTACGCGGTCGAGCTGAAGGGAGTCTCCTTCAAGCGCGGTGCGCGCAGCATTTTCAATAACGTCGATATTCGCATACCGCGCGGCAAGGTCACCGGTATCATGGGGCCTTCCGGGTGTGGCAAGACCACGCTGCTGCGATTGATGGGCGCACAATTGCGTCCTGCCAGCGGCGAAGTCTGGGTCAACGGCCAGAATTTGCCTGCGCTTTCGCGCAGCGATCTGTTCGATGCGCGAAAGCACATGGGTGTGCTGTTTCAAAGCGGCGCGCTGTTCACCGATCTCGATGTGTTCGAGAACGTGGCTTTCCCTCTGCGTGTTCATACCGATTTGCCGGAAGAAATGATCCGCGACATCGTCCTGCTCAAGTTGCAGGCGGTCGGTCTGCGCGGTGCCATCGAGTTGATGCCGGATGAGCTGTCCGGTGGCATGAAGCGCCGCGTCGCACTGGCGCGGGCGATTGCGCTCGATCCGCAGATTCTCATGTACGACGAACCGTTCGTCGGGCAGGATCCGATCGCCATGGGTGTGCTGGTCCGTCTGATCCGTCTGCTCAATGATGCGCTGGGGATCACCAGTATCGTGGTGTCCCACGATCTGGCTGAAACCGCGAGCATCGCCGACTACATCTATGTGGTCGGTGATGGTCAGGTGCTGGGGCAGGGTACGCCGGACGAGTTGATGAACTCGGACGAGCCGCGGATCCGTCAGTTCATGACCGGCGATCCCGATGGCCCGGTGCCGTACCATTTTCCAGCGACGGATTACCGCGCAGATCTTCTGGGGAAGCGCTGATGCGCAGAATTTCATTAATAGAACGCGTGCGCCGGTTCGGCGAGGCGGCGATCGACGCCGTCGCGGTGTTCGGTCGTGCAACGCTGTTCCTGTTTCATGCCTTGCTGGGGCGTGGCGGGATCAGCGGCGGTTTCAGTCTGCTGGTCAAACAGTTGCACTCGGTCGGCGTCATGTCGCTGGTGATCATCGTCGTTTCCGGGATTTTCATCGGCATGGTGCTGGCGCTGCAGGGCTTCAGCATCCTGTCGAGCTACGGTTCGGAGCAGGCGGTGGGGCAGATGGTTGCGCTGACCCTGTTGCGTGAGCTGGGGCCGGTGGTGACTGCGCTGTTGTTTGCCGGTCGTGCCGGGTCGGCGCTGACCGCAGAGATCGGCAACATGAAGTCCACCGAACAGCTTTCCAGCCTGGAAATGATCGGCGTCGATCCGCTCAAATACATTATTGCCCCGCGCCTGTGGGCCGGCTTCATTTCCCTGCCGGTGCTGGCGATGATCTTCAGCGTCGTGGGCATCTGGGGTGGTTCGTGGGTGGCTGTCGACTGGCTGGGTGTGTATGAAGGCTCTTATTGGGCGAACATGCAGAACAGCGTGAACTTCACCAGTGACGTGCTCAATGGCGTGATCAAAAGTATTGTTTTCGCCTTTGTAGTGACCTGGATCGCCGTATTCCAAGGCTATGACTGTGAGCCCACTTCCGAGGGGATCAGTCGTGCCACCACCAAGACCGTGGTGTTTGCCTCACTGGCAGTGCTCGGTCTGGACTTTATTCTGACCGCTTTGATGTTTGGAGATTTCTGATGCAAAACCGCACCCTGGAAATCGGTGTCGGCCTGTTCCTGCTGGCAGGGATCCTGGCTTTGTTGCTGCTTGCTTTGCGGGTCAGTGGTCTGTCTCCGACGTCGACCACCGACACCTATAAACTGTATGCCTATTTCGACAATATCGCCGGTTTGACGGTCAGAGCCAAGGTGACCATGGCCGGTGTGACCATCGGCAAGGTCACGGCAATCGATCTGGATCGCGACAGCTTCACCGGTCGGGTAACCCTGCAAGTGGATAAAAAGGTCGACAACCTGCCGACCGACTCCACAGCGTCTATTCTGACCGCTGGTCTGCTGGGCGAGAAGTACATTGGTATCAGCGTAGGCGGGGAAGACAAGCCGCTGAAGGATGGTGGAACCATTCACGACACCCAGTCGTCACTGGTACTGGAAGACCTGATCGGTAAATTCCTGCTCAATACCGTTAGCAAAGACGCCAAATGAGGAGCTTTTGAATGATTTCTACCTTGCGACGTGGCCTGTTGGTGTTGCTCGCGGCATTGCCACTGATGGCTAACGCTGCGCCTGGGCAATCCGCGCATGATCTGGTGCAGGACACAACCACCCGGTTGCTGGCCGATCTGGCTGCCAACAAAGAGAAATACAAGCAGGACCCGACCGACTTCTACACGGCCCTCAACAACATTGTCGGGCCAGTGGTGGATGCCGAAGGCATTTCCAAGAGCATCATGACGGTCAAGTACTCGCGCAAGGCCACGCCAGCGCAGATGCAGACCTTCCAGGAAAACTTTAAAAAAGGCCTGTTCCAGTTCTACGGCAACGCCTTGCTCGAGTACAACAACCAGGGCATTACCGTTGACCCTGCCAAGGACGAATCGGGTGACCGCACTAGCGTCAACATGACCGTCAAGGGTAGCAGCGGCGCAATCTATCCTGTGCAGTACACGCTGGAGAAGATCAACGGCGAGTGGAAACTGCGCAACGTGATCATCAACGGCATCAACATCGGCAAACTGTTCCGTGATCAGTTCGCCGACGCGATGCAGCGCAATGGCAACGATCTGGACAAGACCATCAATGGTTGGGCCGGGGAAGTGGCCAAGGCCAAAGAAGCCACCGAAAAGAACCCCGCGCAATGAATGAGGCCGCAGTTCGTATGAGTGATGTCGACGAGCTTCTGCTTAGCGGAGTGCTGGACTATCGCACCGGCGCAGACCTGCGCAAGCAAGGTCAGGCGTTGATCAAGTCCAGCAAAGCCTCTTCGCTGGTGATCGACTGCTCGGCGGTGAAGAAGTCCAGCAGCGTCGGCTTGTCGTTGCTACTGTGCTTCATGCGCGATGCCAACGCGGCCGGAAAGGCTGTGAGCATCCGCGCGATGCCCGAAGACATGCGCGAAATTGCTCAGGTCAGCGAATTGACCGAACTGTTGGCGCACCCCTGAACCCACATCTATAAAGAAGCCCCCCGTCAGAGTCCTGCCATGCGGGGTTCGCAGGCGCGGGGCTTTTTTGTATGATGTCCGACCCGTGCGCACAGGGCGCCGATTGAGGTTGAGCATGCAGGCCGTAGAAGTGAAGAGCTTCCTTGAAGGAAAGCTGCCCGGAACGTTGGTAGAAGTTGAGGGCGAAGGCTGCAATTTCCAGCTGAACGTGATTAGCGATGAACTGGCGGCGTTGAGCCCGGTGAAGCGTCAGCAGCAGATCTATGCCCATTTGAACCCATGGATCACCGATGGCAGCATCCATGCGGTCACTATGAAATTTTTCAGCAGCGCGGCCTGGGCCGAGCGCACCTGAGCCTAAGGGCGTCGAGATTCTTATGGATAAATTGATTATTACCGGTGGCGCTCGTCTTGATGGCGAGATCCGCATTTCCGGGGCAAAGAACTCTGCCCTGCCGATCCTGGCTGCCACCCTGCTGTGCGATGGCCCGGTGACCGTTGGCAACCTGCCGCACCTGCACGACATCACCACCATGATCGAGCTGTTCGGTCGCATGGGCATTGAGCCGGTGATCGACGAGAAACTCAGCGTCGAAATCGACCCGCGCACCATCAAGACCCTGATCGCGCCGTACGAACTGGTGAAAACCATGCGTGCGTCGATCCTGGTACTGGGCCCGATGGTTGCCCGTTTCGGTGAAGCCGAAGTGGCACTGCCTGGCGGTTGCGCCATCGGTTCGCGTCCGGTCGACCTGCACATCCGTGGCCTCGAAGCCATGGGCGCGGTCATCGACGTCGAAGGCGGCTACATCAAGGCCAAGGCGCCTGAAGGCGGCCTGCGCGGTGCGCACTTCTTCTTCGATACCGTCAGTGTGACCGGTACCGAGAACATCATGATGGCCGCTGCTCTGGCCAAGGGCCGCAGCGTGTTGCAGAACGCCGCCCGTGAACCAGAAGTGGTTGACCTGGCGAACTTCCTCAACGCCATGGGCGCCAAGGTTTCCGGTGCTGGCACCGACACCATCACCATCGATGGCGTCGAGCGTCTGGGTTCGGCTTTCTATAAGGTCATGCCTGACCGTATCGAAACCGGCACCTACCTGGTTGCCGCTGCCGTTACCGGTGGTCGCGTCAAGGTCAAGGACACTGATCCGACCATCCTTGAAGCCGTTCTGGAAAAACTCCGTGAAGCCGGTGCAGAAATCACCTGCGGTGAAGACTGGATCGAGCTGAACATGCACGGCAAGCGTCCGAAAGCAGTCAACGTGCGCACCGCGCCGTACCCTGCATTCCCGACCGACATGCAAGCGCAGTTCATCTCGCTCAACGCCATTGCTGAAGGCACCGGTGCGGTAATCGAGACGATCTTCGAAAACCGTTTCATGCACGTATACGAACTGCACCGCATGGGCGCCAAGATCCAGGTCGAAGGCAACACTGCCATCGTTACCGGTACTGAAGTCCTCAAGGGCGCGCCAGTCATGGCCACCGACCTGCGGGCTTCGGCCAGCCTGGTGATCTCGGCACTGGTTGCCGAAGGCGACACGCTGATCGACCGCATCTACCACATTGACCGTGGTTACGAGTGCATCGAAGAAAAACTGCAGATGCTGGGCGCCAAGATCCGTCGCGTTCCGGGCTGATTGCTGCATTGGGACACAGGGACGTGTCCACTGATTTTAAGAGTCGAGCCGGTTTCCGGCTCGATGTGTGTCCGGCGCCGATTGCGACCGGACATGAGTACCTTGATAAGGACTGACGTTTCCCATGTTGACCATCGCACTGTCCAAGGGCCGCATCCTTGACGACACCCTGCCGCTTCTCGCCGAAGCGGGCATCGTGCCGACCGAGAATCCGGACAAGAGCCGCAAGCTGATCATTCCCACGACGCAGGACGACGTCCGTCTGCTGATCGTGCGTGCCACCGATGTGCCGACTTACGTCGAGCATGGCGCGGCTGACCTCGGCGTTGCCGGTAAAGACGTGTTGATGGAATACACCGGCCAGGGCCTGTACGAGCCGCTGGATCTGCAGATCGCCCAGTGCAAGCTGATGACCGCCGGCAAAATCGGCGCGCCTGAGCCCAAGGGCCGCTTGCGCGTGGCGACCAAGTTCGTCAACGTCGCCAAGCGCTACTACGCCGAGCAGGGCCGTCAGGTCGATATCATCAAGCTCTACGGCTCGATGGAGCTGGCGCCGCTGATCGGTCTGGCCGACAAGATCATCGACGTGGTCGACACCGGCAACACCCTGCGCGCCAACGGCCTGGAACCTCAGGAACTGATCGCCACGATCAGCTCGCGCCTGGTCGTCAATAAAGCTTCGATGAAAATGCAACACGCCCGAATCCAGGCGTTGATCGATACCCTGCGCAACGCAGTGGAATCGCGACACCGCGGCTGATTTACCTGCGCGGCCCCAGGTCGCGCCGTCTATCCGCCTCATAGCCAGAATTCTCAGGTGCCTAAGCGGATCGAATGATAGTTTCGGGCGCCTGAGTTTTTTGCCATTCCTATGAGGCTCTCGCTATGACCGCACCGACTGCAATTCGCCGACTCAACGCTGCTGACCCGGATTTCGCGCATCATCTGGATCATCTGCTGAGCTGGGAAAGTGTGTCTGACGACTCGGTCAATCAGCGCGTGCTGGACATCATCAAGGCTGTGCGCGAGCGCGGTGACGCGGCGCTGGTCGAGTTCACCCAGAAATTCGACGGCCTCGAAGTCGCGTCGATGGCTGACCTGATCCTGCCGCGCGAGCGCCTGGAACTGGCGCTGACCCGCATCACTGTGCCACAGCGCGAAGCACTGGAAAAAGCCGCTGCTCGCGTGCGCAGCTACCACGAAAAACAGAAGCAGGATTCCTGGAGCTACACCGAGGCTGACGGCACCGTGCTCGGCCAGAAGGTCACACCGCTGGATCGCGCCGGTTTGTACGTGCCGGGCGGCAAGGCGTCGTATCCGTCGTCGGTATTGATGAACGCGATTCCGGCCAAGGTCGCCGGCGTGACCGAAGTGGTCATGGTCGTGCCGACACCACGCGGTGAAATCAATGAGCTGGTGCTGGCGGCTGCGTGCATCGCTGGCGTCGACCGGGTGTTCACCATCGGTGGCGCACAAGCTGTCGCTGCCTTGGCTTACGGCACCGAAAGCGTGCCGAAAGTCGACAAAGTGGTTGGCCCGGGCAACATCTATGTCGCCACTGCCAAGCGCCACGTGTTCGGTCAGGTCGGTATCGACATGATCGCCGGCCCTTCGGAAATCCTCGTGGTGTGCGACGGCCAGACCGATCCGGACTGGATCGCCATGGACCTGTTCTCGCAAGCCGAGCACGACGAAGACGCCCAGGCGATTCTGGTCAGCCCGGATGCCGAGTTCCTCGACAAGGTTGCGGCGAGCATCGACAAACTGCTGCCGACCATGGATCGCGCGACCATCATCGAAACCTCGATCAATGGCCGTGGTGCGCTGATTCACGTGAAGGACATGGCGCAGGCCATCGAAGTCGCCAACCGCATCGCCCCGGAACACCTGGAGTTGTCGGTGGCTGATCCGCAAGCCTGGCTGCCGCAAATCCGCCACGCCGGTGCGATCTTCATGGGCCGTCACACCTCCGAAGCCTTGGGCGATTACTGCGCAGGCCCGAATCACGTGCTGCCGACCTCGGGCACCGCGCGGTTTTCCTCGCCGCTGGGCGTGTACGACTTCCAGAAGCGTTCGTCGATCATCTTTTGCTCCGAGGCCGGTGCTTCCGAGCTGGGTAAAACGGCATCGGTATTGGCCCGTGGCGAATCGCTGAGCGCTCACGCGCGCAGTGCCGAATACCGCATCAAAGACGAAGACTTTCTAAAAGGGCAGGGGAACTGAGCGATGAGTAAATTCTGGAGCCCGTTCGTCAAGGATCTGGTGCCCTACGTGCCGGGCGAACAACCGAAGCTGACCAAACTGGTCAAGCTCAACACCAATGAAAACCCGTACGGCCCGTCGCCAAAAGCCTTGGCAGCGATGCAGACCGAACTGAATGACAACCTGCGTCTGTACCCGGACCCGAACAGCGATCTGCTGAAAACCGCCGTCGCCCAGTATTACGGCGTGCAGAGCAATCAGGTGTTCCTCGGCAACGGTTCGGATGAAGTGCTCGCGCACATTTTCCACGGTTTGCTGCAACACGATCAGCCGTTGTTGTTCCCGGACATCAGCTACAGCTTCTATCCGGTTTACTGCGGTTTGTACGGCATCAAGTTCGATGCGGTGCCGCTGGACGCGCAGTTCCAGATCGACCCGGCCGACTACGCCAAGCCGAACGGCGGGATCATTTTCCCGAATCCGAATGCGCCAACCGGTTGCCTGCTGGCGTTGGACGCGGTTGAACAAATCCTCAAGGCCAGCCCGGATTCGGTAGTGGTTGTGGATGAGGCGTACATCGACTTCGGCGGCGAAACGGCGATCAGTCTGGTGGACCGTTATCCGAACCTGCTGGTGACGCAGACGTTGTCCAAGTCGCGTTCGCTGGCTGGTTTGCGCGTTGGTTTTGCGGTCGGCCATCCCGATCTCATCGAGGCGCTGGAGCGGATCAAGAACAGCTTCAACTCCTATCCACTGGATCGTCTGGCGATTGTCGGTGCGGCAGCGGCGTTCGAAGATCGTGAGTATTTCGACAAGACTTGCCGTCTGGTCATCGAGAGCCGTGAGTGGGTGATTGCACAGTTGCAGGCCAAGGGGTTTGAAGTGCTGCCGTCGGCGGCGAACTTCATTTTCGCCCGGCATCCGCAGCATGATGCGGCAGGGCTGGCGGCTAAATTGCGTGAGCAGGGCGTGATCGTGCGGCACTTCAAGCAGGAGCGGATTGCGCAATTTTTGCGGATTTCGATTGGTACGCCGGAGCAGAATCAGGCGCTGATCGACGGGCTTGACGACCTCTAAAAACAAAAGCCCCTCACCCTAACCCTCCCGAAACGTCGGACCGCCCAAAGGGAGAGGTGACTGAATGGGGGATGCTGTTGAACTGCACCGACCTGATGCTGCTTTACCGAATCCATAATCGACTCGGTCTTTCAGGTCGATGTACCTCACAAGACACCTCGGTCGGCCCCCTCTCCCTCCGGGAGAGGGCTGGGCGGGCGGCGTTTCCGATGAGGGTGCGCTTTTACTCGTGATGCGGTTCGCCGAGGAACGTCAGTGAGGTAAACAACCCACGACTATCCACATCCACACTGTCCTTCACCGGCACTTCAACCTGCGCCGCAATCACATTCAACCCTTCATTCCTCACCAACACCTGCGCCCGACCCTCCTTGTCAGTCTCGGTGCTCAACGTGTTCGGCGCACTGCGATAATCGCCAATCAACTTCACACCCGCCGCCGGTTTGCCATCGAGCAATACCCGCACCGGCAATGACTTGCCCGGTCCAACGGTCAGCGGATCGACCTCCGGCAGAATCAGCAACTTGATCTGATCGAGCTTCGGCAACTTCGCCCCCGGCTGATAAATCGCCAGGCTGTACTTGAACGTCTCGGTGGCCTCAATGGCGCCCGGCACTTTGCTGCGACCTTGGTTGATCCACTTCTTGTCAGCGGTCTGCGACCACATGCCGTTGTTCAGCGCCACGGCCAATACGGCCGGGGTTTTCAGTGGTTTCAAGCGCGCGTGATCCGCCAGGCGCTCGACGCTCACCGGAATCATCTTGCCAGCAACGTCGTAGGCCCAGGCACCGCTGACCTTCTGCGCTTTGAACGCGTTGTCCTCAGCGCCATGGCCGTAGACCACTTCGATATTGCCGCGCCGTTGTTCTGTCCACAGGCCATGGGCTGAGACCTGACCGGCGAACAGCGCGGCGATAAGCACAATGGATTTGCCGTATTGCATGGTGACGTCCTTTTACAGGTTGAGAGTCAGGCTGACAGTGAAATTGCGCGGCTCGCCGGGATTGACCCAGTAGTTGCTGTAGGAGCGCTCGTAATACTTCTCGTCGAAGAGGTTGTTCAGGTTCAGGCCGACGGTGACGTTGTCGCTAGCCTTGTAATGCGCGAGCAGGTCGACGGTCTGGTAGGCCGGCAATTCGAAGTCGCTGCCGGATTCTCCCGAGCGATCACCGACATAGGTGAACGCCGCACCAACGTCCGAGCCGCGTAAATGCCCATCCTGAAACTCATAAACGCCGAGCAGGCTGCCGCTGCGTTTGGCCACGCCGAGGATGCGGCTGCCGGTGGCAATCACCGCGTCGCCCTTGGTCACTTCGGCGTCGATGTAGGCGAAGGCGCCGATGACTCGCACCGCATCGGTGACTTGCCCGCTGACCTGCCAATCGAAACCACGACTGCGTGCCTTGCCCATGGCGCGGCTGGTGTCGGTGGCCGGGTCGAGGGCGAGGACGTTTTCCTTGTCGATGTGGAAGAAGGCGAGGGTGCTGCTAAGGCGCTCGTCGAACAGTTCGTTCTTGATCCCGACTTCATAGCCGACGCCTTCCTCCGGATCGAAGGATTTGCCGGCGGCGTCGAGGCCATTGTTCGGTTTGAATGAGGTCGAGGCGTTGGCGAACAGGCCGGTGTCTGGCGTCAGTTGATAGAGCAGTCCGGCGCGTTGAGTCAGAGCGTCGTGGCGCTGCTGGCTTTTCGCATTACGGCTGTGATCGTCGATGCGCTGGTCGAAATGCTCGAAGCGCGCGCCGATCATCCCGCGCAGTTTGTCGGTGAAGATGATTTGATCCTGCAGGTTCAGCGCGTGGCTTTCGACGTGTTCGAAAGTGTCGGTACCCGAGCGTGCCCCGTTGGGTTTCGGCTGACCGTAGATCGGTTTATAGATGTCGATGGCGTACGGGCCGCCAGCAATCGTGGTGACGCGCTCGTTCTTGCGGAAGTTTTCGTATTCGCTGCCGATCAGCAGTTCGTGCTGCCACGGGCCGAGGTCGAACAGACCGCGCAGTTCCAGTTGGGTGATGCTGTCATGCCAGTTGGTATCGCGTTCGCGATAGCGTCGGTTGACCGTGTGCCCGTCGGCGTTCAGCGCTCGTTGTTCCGAGGCGTCGCCCCAGAGTTTGCCTTCCTTGTAATGGCTGGCCAGGCGCAACTTCCAGTTGTCGTTGAGATGATGTTCCAGCGTGGCCTGGAGCAGATTGTTGTGGTTGTCGATGTTGCCGTCGTTGGGTTCGCCGAGGAAGGTCGAGCGCGACACGCCGCTCCATTTATTGTTGGGGGCGACGATGCCGCGATCGAACGTGGAGCTGTGACGGACGATTTCGCTTTCCACCAACAGCGAAGTGTCCGGGTTCAATTGCCAACTGATCGACGGCGCGACGAACACACGTTTGCTGTCAACGTGGTCGCGAAAACTGTTGTTGTCTTCGACTGCGAGGTTGATTCGCGAGAGCACATCGCCCTGTTCGTCGAGCGGTGTGTTGACGTCCAGTGCAGTGCGATAGCTGTCCCAGCTGCCGGCGCTGGTTTGCAACGTGGTGAAGGCTTCGGGCTGCGGTTTCTTGGTGACGATGTTCACTGTGCCGCCGGGGTCGCCACGGCCGTACAGACTGGCGGCGGGGCCTTTAAGCACTTCGATGCGCTCGATGTTGGCCGCGTCGGGTGTGCTCGGGTAACCGCGATTGGCGCTGAAACCGTCCTTGTAGAACTCCGAGGTGGTGAAGCCGCGCACGCTGTATTCGTATAGCGTCAGGCCGCCGAAGTTGTTCTGCTTCGACACGCCACCGGCGAAATCCAGCGCGCGCTCGACACTGGTGCTGCCCAGATCCTTGAGCACGCTGGCGGGCACTACGCTGATCGCCTGCGGGATATCGCGGATCGCCGTGTCGGTCTTGGTCGCGCTGGACGAGCGCGTGGCGCGGTAGCCTTTGACCGGTCCGGTCGGCGATTCGTAGTCGGAGACGACGCTGATGGCGTCGAGTTCGAGGGGTTTGGGTTCTTCGGCGAAGGCTGGATCGGCCAGCAAGCCAAGGCTGAGGCCGAGCAGGGAAGCCTTTGTTCGAGACGACATGTTATGTTGTTCCAATTCTTAGAATTGAAACAATATAACATGCCTGTTGAGAATGTCTTTTATTCGCGCGCTTGGCGCGAAAAAAGTTTTATTCTTCTTTTTCTTTCACCGGCGCCGGTGGTGGGCGCAGGCCGATTTCAGCCGTGAGCTTCAGCTCTTTGCCGTTGCGCATCACCTGAATCGTCACTTTGTCCGTCGGTTTGATCCGTGCAACCTGATTCATTGAACGACGGCCATCGCCCGCAGGCTCGCCATCAATGCTCAGAATCACGTCGCCCAATTGCAGGCCTGCCTTCTGTGCCGGGCCATCGCGGAAGATCCCCGCAACGACAATTCCCGGACGCCCGGACAGACCAAACGACTCAGCCAGTTCCTGGGTCAGCGGCTGCACTTCAATGCCCAGCCAGCCACGAATCACCTGACCGTGTTCGATGATCGACTTCATCACTTCCATCGCCAGTTTCACCGGAATGGCAAAACCGATGCCCTGCGAGCCGCCGGACTTGGAGAAGATCGCCGTGTTGATGCCAGTCAGATTGCCGTTGGCATCGACCAGCGCACCGCCGGAGTTGCCCGGGTTGATCGCCGCGTCGGTCTGGATAAAGTCTTCGTAGTTGTTCAGGCCCAACTGATTACGCCCGGTGGCGCTGATGATGCCCATGGTCACGGTCTGGCCGACGCCAAACGGGTTGCCGATGGCCAGTGCGACGTCGCCGATGCGAATGTTGTCAGAGCGGCCAACGGTGATCGCTGGCAGGGTTTTCAGATCAATCTTCAACACCGCGAGGTCGGTTTCCGGGTCGCTGCCGATGACGCGGGCGAGGGTTTCGCGGCCATCCTTCAACGCCACGACAATCTGATCCGCGCCGCTGGTTACGTGGTTGTTGGTCAGAATGTAGCCTTCCGGGCTCATGATCACGCCGGAGCCGAGGCTCGATTCCATGCGTTTCTGCTTCGGCGAGTTGTCACCAAAGAAACGGCGGAACTGTGGATCCTCAAACAGCGGATGCGCCGGTTTGTTGATGACTTTGGTGGTGTAGAGGTTGACCACCGAAGGCGCGGCAATGGTCACCGCGTCCGCATAGGACACCGGCCCCTGCTGCACGCTGGTGGTTTGCGGGGCCTGTTGCAGGTTGACGTCGAGGCTCGGAAGCCCCACCCATTGCGGGTAACGCTGAATAATCAACAGAGCGATAAGCACACCGGCCAACAACGGCCAGCCGAAAAAACGCAGCGCCTTGAGCATTAAGCACGTCCTGGAAAAGTTGCAGGCGGGGTCAGACCGCCCATAATGTCGCGCATTATACGAGGCCGCGCGTGCCTCTGAACGGGATATTTAGGAGTCTTTCATGGCCGTTGCCCTCAGCACCCTCGTCGAAGAAGCCGACCGTTACCTTGGCAGTGCAAAAATTGCCGATTATTGCCCGAATGGATTGCAGGTCGAGGGCCGTCCGCAAGTGATGCGCATCGTCAGCGGCGTCACGGCCAGTCAGGCCTTGCTCGATGCCGCCGTCGAGGCCGGGGCCGATCTGGTGCTGGTGCACCACGGTTACTTCTGGAAGGGCGAGAACCCGTGCGTCACCGGCATGAAGCAACGTCGACTGAAGACCTTGCTCAAACACGACATCAGTCTGCTGGCCTATCACTTGCCGCTGGATCTGCACCCGGACGTTGGCAATAACGTGCAGCTTGCTCGGCAATTGGACATCACTGTTGAAGGCCCGCTGGCCCCGGATAATCTGAAAATCGTCGGTCTGGTCGGTTCGCTGAAAGAACCGCTGACCGCTCGCGATTTCGCCCGCAAGGTGCAGGAAGTCATGGGCCGCGAACCGTTGCTGATTGAGGGTAATCCGATGATTCGTCGGGTTGGCTGGTGCACCGGCGGCGGTCAGGGTTATATCGATCAAGCCGTTGCTGCAGGCGTCGATCTGTACCTGAGCGGTGAAGCGTCCGAGCAGACCTTCCACAGCGCCCGTGAGAACGACATCAGCTTCATCGCCGCCGGCCACCACGCCACCGAGCGCTACGGCGTACAGGCGCTGGGCGACTACCTGGCGAAACGCTTTGCCGTCGAACACATCTTCATCGACTGCCCGAACCCGATCTGACTCCACGCCGTTCCCTGTGTAGGAGCTGCCGAAGGCTGCGATCTTTTGATCTTGTTTTTTAACAGACCAGATCAAAAAGATCGCAGCCTTCGGCAGCTCCTACAGGAGGCGGCGCCCAAACGAGTGGGCATATTCATATACCCTTTCGATCTAGTTGGCGTCCTGATTAGAAGAGGCCGCTGTGCTAGGATTTCCCGCTCGAACACGGCCCGCTGGCCGTTCATAAGAAAGTTTTCGTGAGTAGCCATGGTCGACAAACTGACGCATCTGAAACAGCTGGAGGCGGAAAGCATCCACATCATCCGCGAGGTGGCCGCCGAGTTCGATAACCCGGTGATGCTGTACTCCATCGGTAAAGACTCCGCCGTGATGCTGCACCTGGCACGCAAGGCGTTCTTCCCGGGCAAACTGCCGTTTCCGGTGATGCACGTCGACACCCGCTGGAAATTCCAGGAGATGTACAAGTTCCGCGACAAGATGGTCGAAGAACTGGGCCTGGACCTGATCACCCACATCAACCCCGATGGCGTGGCGCAGAACATCAACCCGTTCACCCACGGCAGCGCCAAGCACACCGACATCATGAAAACCGAGGGCCTGAAACAGGCACTCGACAAGCATGGTTTCGACGCAGCGTTCGGCGGCGCCCGTCGCGATGAAGAGAAATCCCGTGCCAAAGAGCGCGTGTACTCGTTCCGCGACAGCAAGCACCGCTGGGACCCGAAAAACCAGCGTCCAGAGCTGTGGAACGTCTACAACGGCAAGGTCAACAAGGGCGAATCCATCCGCGTATTCCCGTTGTCGAACTGGACCGAACTGGACATCTGGCAGTACATCTACCTCGAAGGCATCCCGATTGTGCCGCTGTACTTCGCCGCCGAACGCGAAGTGATCGAGAAGAACGGCACGCTGATCATGATCGACGACGAGCGCATCCTCGAGCACCTGTCCGATGAAGACAAAGCGCGGATCGTCAAAAAGAAAGTGCGTTTCCGCACCCTTGGCTGCTACCCGTTGACGGGCGCCGTGGAGTCCGAAGCCGAAAGCCTTACGGACATCATCCAGGAAATGCTCCTGACGCGAACTTCCGAGCGCCAGGGCCGTGTCATCGATCACGATGGTGCCGGCTCGATGGAAGACAAAAAACGTCAGGGTTATTTCTAAGGGGTTGTCATGTCGCACGTATCTGATTTGATCAGCGAGGACATCCTCGCCTACCTGGGCCAGCACGAACGTAAAGAACTGCTGCGCTTTTTGACTTGCGGTAACGTCGACGACGGCAAGAGCACCCTGATCGGGCGCCTGCTGCACGACTCGAAAATGATCTACGAAGATCACCTCGAAGCGATCACCCGCGACTCGAAAAAAGTCGGCACCACCGGTGACGACATCGACCTGGCGTTGCTGGTCGACGGCCTGCAGGCCGAGCGTGAGCAGGGCATCACCATCGATGTCGCCTACCGCTATTTCTCCACCGCCAAGCGCAAATTCATCATCGCCGACACTCCCGGCCATGAGCAGTACACCCGCAACATGGCCACCGGTGCATCCACCTGTGACCTGGCGATCATCCTTGTCGACGCGCGTTATGGCGTGCAGACCCAGACCCGTCGCCACAGCTTCATCGCCTCCCTTTTGGGGATCAAACACATCGTCGTCGCCATCAACAAGATGGACCTGAAAGACTTCGATGAAGGCGTGTTCGAGTCGATCAAGGCTGACTACCTGAAGTTCGCTGAAGGCTTGAAGATGAAGCCGACCAGCATGCACTTCGTGCCGATGTCTGCCCTCAAGGGCGACAACGTGGTGAACAAGTCCGAGCGCTCGCCTTGGTACACAGGCCAGTCGCTGATGGAAATCCTCGAGACCGTGGAAGTCGCGGGTGACCGCAACTTCACCGATCTGCGTTTCCCGGTGCAGTACGTCAACCGTCCGAACCTGAACTTCCGTGGTTTCGCCGGCACCCTGGCCAGCGGCATCGTGCACAAGGGCGACGAAGTCGTGGTGCTGCCGTCGGGCAAGAGCAGCCGCGTGAAGTCCATCGTCACCTTCGAAGGTGAGCTGGAGCACGCCGGTCCAGGTCAGGCTGTGACGCTGACCATGGAAGACGAAATCGACATCTCCCGTGGCGACCTGTTGGTGCATGCCGACAACGTGCCGCCGGTTACCGACAGCTTTGAAGCGATGCTGGTGTGGATGGCTGAAGAGCCGATGCTGCCGGGCAAGAAATACGACATCAAACGCGCCACCAGTTACGTGCCGGGCTCGATCGCCAGCATCGTCAACAAGGTCGATGTGAATACCCTCGAAGAAGGCCCGGCGAGCGCGTTGCAGCTCAACGAAATCGGCAAGGTGAAGATCGCGCTCGACGCGCCGATCGCCCTCGACGGTTACGAGAGCAACCGCACCACCGGCGCGTTCATCGTCATTGACCGTTTGACCAACGGCACCGTTGGCGCAGGCATGATCGTCGCCCAGCCAGTGACCCACGGCACCGCTACGCATCACGGCAAACTGGCGCACGTGGCCACTGAAGAGCGCGCCCAGCGCTTCGGCCAGCAACCGGCTACCGTGTTGTTCAGCGGCCTGTCGGGTGCTGGCAAAAGCACCCTGGCTTATGCGGTCGAGCGCAAGCTGTTCGACCTGGGCCGTGCGGTGTTTGTGCTGGATGGCCAGAACCTGCGTCACGACCTCAACAAAGGTCTGCCACAGGATCGCGCCGGGCGTACCGAGAACTGGCGTCGTGCCGCGCATGTTGCGCGTCAGTTCAACGAAGCCGGTCTGCTGACTCTGGCCGCGTTCGTCGCACCAAGTGCTGAAGGGCGCGAGCAGGCCAGGGAACTGATCGGCAAGGATCGTCTGCTGACGGTCTACGTGCAGGCCTCGCCGGCTGTTTGCGCCGAGCGTGATCCGCAAGGTCTGTATGCCGCCGCTGGCGACAACATCCCGGGCGAATCCTTCCCGTACGACGTGCCGCTGAATGCCGATCTGGTGATCGACACGCAGACGCTGAGTCTGGAAGACAGCGTCAAGCAAGTGCTGGATCTGCTGCGCAAGCGTGGCGCGATCTAAGCACTGAAGCAGCGGCAAGCTTCTAGCTTCAAGCTGCAAGAAAAAGCCCGCCGATGAGTGATCATCGGCGGGCTTTTTTGTGACCTTTAAAAGTCAAAAGATCGCAGCCTTCGGCAGCTCCTACAGGATGTACGTCGATCCAATGTAGGAGCTGCCGCTGCGTGGGAATGCAGCCCGGGACGCTCCGCGTCCCATCTAAAGCGGACGCAGAGCGTCCAGTGAGGCATTCCCACGCGGAGCATGGGAACGATCATACGGAAGGATATTCGCGGTGCATCTGTTCGAGCAACGCATCCTTGTCCAGCCACAGCTGGTTGATCCAGCCCTGAAACTGCAATCGATACTCGCCGTCCTGATCGTAATTCTTGCCAATGAACTGCTGCGGAATCTTCAGCTCTTCAAAGTGCACCACTACATCGCGCACATTGCCGCAGAGCAAATCCCAGAACCCCGGACGTCCGGCCGGGTAGTGAATCGTCACGTTGACGATCGACTCCAGCTGTTCACCCATCGCATCCAGCACAAAGGCAATGCCGCCCGCTTTGGGCTTGAGCAGATATTTGAACGGTGACTGCTGCTGCGCATGCTTGCCTTCGGTGAAGCGCGTGCCCTCGACGAAGTTGAAAATCCCCACCGGATTATTGCGAAACTTCGCGCAGGTCTTGCGCGTGGTTTCGAGGTCTTTGCCTTTCTTCTCCGGGTGCTTGGCGAGGTAGGCCTTGGAGTAACGCTTCATGAACGGAAAGCCCAGCGCCCACCAGGCCAGACCAATCACCGGGACCCAGATCAGCTCCTGCTTGAGGAAGAATTTCAGCGGCTGAATCCGGCGGTTGAGCACGTACTGCAGCACCAGAATATCGACCCAGCTCTGGTGGTTGCTGGTGATCAGGTACGAGTGCTGATAGTCGAGGCCTTGCAGACCGCTGATGTGCCAGCGCGTGCGCCGCACCAGATTCATCCAGCCCTTGTTGTTGCTGATCCACGCTTCGTGGGTGTGGCTCATCAGCCACAGCGAGGCGCGTCGGGCGAGGTCGAACGGCAGCACTTTGATCAACGCTACGCAGAACAGAAACGAGCACAGCAGAATGGTGTTGAGTGCCAACAGCAGCGAGGCGATCACGCCGCGCAACGGTGCAGGTAGAAAGTCCAGCATTTACACATCCATAGGTCGGTTGGCGGCTTGAATCGCGGTGAGGGCGATGGTGTAGACGATGTCATCGACTTGCGCACCACGCGGCAAGTCATTCACCGGTTTACGCAGGCCTTGCAGCATTGGGCCGAGGCTGACGCAATCAGCGCTCCGTTGCACGGCTTTGTGCGTGGTGTTGCCGGTGTTCAGATCCGGGAACACGAACACGGTGGCGCGTCCGGCCACCTGACTGTTCGGTGCCAGTTGCCGGGCGACTTCGGCGTTGGCCGCGGCGTCGTATTGCAGCGGGCCGTCGATCAGCAGTGAGTGCTGTTGTTCGTGGGCGAGCAGGGTGGCTTCGCGCACTTTCTCGACTTCTTCGCCGGTGGCCGATTCCCCGCTGGAGTAACTGATCATCGCCACGCGCGGGGTGATGCCGAACGCTGCGGCCGAGTCGGCGCTTTGCAGGGCAATCTCGGCCAGTTCGGTGGCGCTTGGATGCGGGTTCATCACGCAGTCGCCGTAGACCAGTACTTCCTCCGGGAAGAGCATGAAGAACACCGACGACACCAGCGTGCAGCCCGGCGCGGTCTTGATCAATTGCAGAGCCGGGCGGATGGTATTGGCGGTGGTGTTGATCACGCCGGAGACCAATCCGTCGACTTCATCCAGCGCGAGCATCATGGTGCCGATCACCACGGTGTCTTCCAGTTGCTGCTCGGCCATTGGCGCATTGAGGCTTTTGGTCTTGCGCAGGGCGACCATCGGCTCGACGTAGCGCTCGCGGATCAGGTCCGGATCGAGAATTTCCAGGCCCGGCGGCAACACGATGCCTTGAGCGCGGGCCACCGCTTCGACGTCCTCCGGTTTGGCCAGCAACACACAGCGGGCAATCCCGCGTTCCTGACAGATCGCCGCCGCTTGCACGGTGAACGGCTCGCTGCCTTCGGGCAGGACGATGCGCTTGTTCGCCGCCTGCGCGCGCTGAATCAACTGATAGCGGAATACTGCCGGCGACAGGCGCATTTCCCGAGGCGTACCACAGCGCTGGTGCAGCCACTTGGCGTCGAGGTGGCTGGCGACGAAGTCGGTGATGATTTCCGCACGTTCGCGGTCGTCGATCGGGATTTCCTTGTTCAGACCATTGAGCAGGTTGGCGGTGTCGTAGGAACCGGTGCTCACCGACAGCACTGGCAAACCGGCCTGCAATGCGCCACGGCACAGATCCATGATGCGCGGATCCGGCAGGGTGTCGCTGGTCAGCAGCAGGCCGGCCAGCGGCACGCCGTTGATCGCCGCGAGGCTGACGGCGAGGATGATGTCGTCGCGATCGCCCGGGGTCACCACCAGCACACCGGGCTTGAGCAGTTCGACGGTGTTGCGCATGGTCCGCGCGCAGATGATGATTTTGGTCATGCGCCGGGTTTCGTAATCACCGGCATTGAGCACTTGCGCGCCCATCAGATCGGCGACGTCGCGGGTGCGCGGTGCGTTGAGTTCCGGCTGATAGGGAATGCAGCCGAGCAAGCGGAAATCACCGCTGCGCAGCAACGGCGAATGTTCCTTCAGACGCGTGGCGAAGGCGTCCATGCTCTCGTCGGTCTTGACCTTGTTGAGGATCACCCCGAGGACTTTCGGGTCTTTCGGCCCGCCAAACAATTGCGCCTGCAATTCAACCCGGCCGGACAGTTCGGCGAGTACTTCGTTTTCCGGCGCCGAGACCAGAATCACCTCGGCATCGAGGCTCTTGGCCAAGTGCAGGTTGACCCGTGCGGCATAACTGGCGCTGCGGGTCGGCACCATGCCTTCGACGACCAGCACGTCTTTGCCAATGGCCGCTTGCTGATACAGAGTGATGATTTCTTCGAGCAGTTCATCGAGCTGACCATCGCCGAGCATCCGCTCGACGTGGGCCAGGCCGAGCGGTTGCGGCGGTTTCAGACCGTGGGTGCGCGCCACCAGTTCGGTGGAACGCTCAGGGCCGGTGTCACCCGGATGCGGCTGCGCAATCGGTTTGAAGAAACCGACTTTCAGCCCGGCGCGCTCAAGCGTACGTACCAGTCCGAGGCTGATGGAGGTCAGACCCACACCAAAATCGGTGGGTGCGATAAAAAAAGTTTGCATGCGAATTCTCTAAAGTTGCATGGCAATGGTGTCAGCTTATGTCTGGCTGACTACCGAAATTCAGTCGCCAAGGTTATCGCTAACCGAGCCTTGTGCGCACCAACCGCAGGCAAAGGGTTGGCCTATTTTTTCAATACGTTGCGCCGCGTCGAGCACCCAGGCGCGTGATTGCCATGGCGGTTGATGGCGCAGGTGCTGGGTGTGGCCACAGGAAAGCTCGGCGACCCAATGACCTTCTTCGTCCTGATGGAAGCCGGTGATCGTCGAAACCCGTTTGTCCGGGTTGTGTTCGCTTTCGCGCGATTGCTTCGCTAAACTTGGCCTTTCTATATTCTTATGCAAAAGGTCTCGCCCCATGCTGATCGCCGCCAATAAGGCTGTCTCCATCGACTATACCCTGACCAACGACGCTGGTGAGGTCATCGACAGCTCCGCCGGCGGCGCTCCGCTGGTCTACCTGCAAGGCGCAGGCAACATCATCCCGGGCCTGGAAAAAGCTCTGGAAGGCAAAGCTGTTGGTGACGAGCTGGAAGTTTCCGTTGAACCGGAAGACGCTTACGGCGAATACGCCGCCGAGCTGGTCAGCACCCTGAGCCGCAGCATGTTCGAAGGCGTTGACGAGCTGGAAGTCGGCATGCAGTTCCACGCTTCGGCGCCGGACGGCCAGATGCAAATCGTCACCATCCGTGACCTCGACGGCGACGACGTAACAGTCGACGGCAACCACCCACTGGCCGGTCAGCGCCTGAACTTCAAAGTGAAGATCGTTGACATCCGTGACGCCAGCCAGGAAGAAATCGCTCATGGCCACGTCCATGGCGAAGGTGGCCATCACCACTGATTTTCTGCGCTAAGCTTCGAGTACTGGAGAGGCGCCTGCGGGCGCCTTTTTAGTCCGCGGCTGTCCTTGGTGACTTCGCCAAGTGGCTGTTTCGAGTAGAACACGGGAATCTTGGAGTTCGTCATGAGTGCTTTTCACGACCTTAAGTTGACAGCCCTGGATGGTCAGGAGCTACCGCTGGCGCCGTTCAAGGGCCAAGTCGTGCTGGTGGTCAACGTCGCCTCCAAATGCGGCTTGACCCCACAGTACGCGGCGCTGGAAAACCTCTATCAGCAGTTCAAAGGCAAAGGCTTCAGTGTGCTGGGCCTGCCGTGCAACCAGTTTGCCGGCCAGGAACCTGGCAGCGAACAGGAAATTCAGGATTTCTGTAGCCTCAACTATGGCGTGACGTTTCCGTTGTCGAGCAAGCTCGAAGTCAACGGTCATGATCGTCATCAGCTCTACCGTCTGCTGGCGGGCGAGGGCGCGGAGTTTCCCGGTGACATCACCTGGAATTTCGAGAAGTTCCTGCTCGGCAAGGACGGCCGTGTGCTGGCCCGGTTCTCTCCGCGCACGGCACCGGATGATCCGACCATTGTGCATGCGATTGAAAAAGCGCTGAGCTGAAACAGCAAGATCAAAAGATCGCAGCCTTCGGCAGCTCCTACAGGTGGCCTCAAAACCCCATGTAGGAGCTGCCGAAGGCTGCGATCTTTTGCTTGGCGTCTTTTAATCCTTAATCACCCAAATCAATAGTGCTGTTCAAAGGGTGCGCGCCTCCATATTATCGCCGTCATAAAGCCTTCTCTGTGGAGCCCTTCGATGCCCGTTCAAGCCTTGTTCAAACCGTTCCACCTCGGTGCCCTCGAACTGCCGACCCGCGTGGTCATGGCACCAATGACCCGCTCGTTTTCCCCGGGCGGCGTGCCTAATTCGAAAGTCATCGAGTACTACCGTCGTCGCGCAGCAGCCGGCGTTGGCCTGATCATCACCGAAGGCACCACCGTCGGCCACATCGCCTCCAACGGTTATCCGAACGTGCCGCAGTTCTTTGGTGACGCGCCATTGGCCGGCTGGAAAAAAGTTGTCGACGCTGTTCACGCTGAAGGCGGCAAGATCGTGCCGCAACTCTGGCACGTGGGTAGCGTACGCCGCATCGGCACCGAGCCGGACGCCAGCGTGCCGGCTTACGGCCCGTCGGAAAAACTCAAGGACGGTCAGGTCGTGGTGCACGGCATGACCAAGCAAGACATCCAGGACGTGATCGCAGCCTTCGCTCAAGCGGCCAAAGACGCACAAAGCATCGGCATGGACGGCGTGGAAATCCACGGTGCGCACGGTTACCTGATCGACCAGTTTTTCTGGGAAGGCAGCAACCAGCGCAGCGACGAATACGGCGGCAGCCTGGCTAACCGTTCGCGTTTCGCCATCGAGCTGATTCAAGCGGTGCGTGCGGCCGTAGGCGAAGGTTTCCCGATCATCTTCCGTTTCTCGCAGTGGAAGCAGCAGGATTACACCGCGCGTCTGGTGCAAACCCCGGAAGCGTTGGGTGAGTTTCTCAAGCCGCTGTCCGACGCTGGCGTGGATATTTTCCACTGCTCGACGCGGCGTTTCTGGGAGCCGGAGTTCGATGGTTCCGAGCTGAACCTGGCAGGCTGGACCCGCAAGCTCACCGGCAAGCCGACCATCACCGTCGGTAGCGTCGGTCTCGATGGTGAGTTTCTGCAATTCATGGTCAACACCGACAAGGTCGCGCAACCGGCCAGTCTGGAAAACCTGCTGGAGCGTTTGAACAAAGAGGAATTTGATCTGGTCGCGGTGGGCCGCGCGCTGCTGGTCGATCCGGACTGGGCGCAGAAAGTCCGCGAAGGGCGTGAGCAGGATATTCTGCCGTTCAGCCGTGAGGCGTTGATGACGCTGGTTTAAGCAGCGCTTTCACTGGCCCCTTCGCGAGCAGGCTCGCTCCCACCGGTATCTCTGGTGTTCACAAAATGTGTGTTCACCGAAGATCCCCTGTGGGAGCGAGCCTGCTCGCGAAAGCGCGTCTAAGGTCAGCAAGGATTCAAGGCAATGTCTGCGCATTCGGGACAACCTGCTCGCCTACACAAGCCCCGCGCAAGTGTTTTTCAAACTGCTCGATAACCGCCGGCCAGCCTTGGCGACTCGCATGCTGCCGCGCATTCAAACGCACGCAACGCAAGGTCTCGTCCTCTTCCAGCAACCACGCCGCCGCCTCGCAAAACGCCTGTTCATCACCGGGCATCGCCAGCACGCCGTTGTAGCCATGGCGAATATGTTGCGCCGCTGCCGCTTGATCGTAAGCCACCACACCGAGGCCCGACGCCAAAGCTTCGAGCACGACATTGCCGAAGGTTTCGGTCAGGCTCGGAAACAGAAATACATCGCCTGATGCGTAGTGCGCCGCCAACGCCTCACCGCGCTGTGCGCCGCAGAAGATTTCCTCGGGCAATTCCTTTTCCAGCGCGAGCCGTTGCGGCCCGTCACCGACCACGATCAGTTTCAGATTACGCTGTGGATAAGTCTCGCGCAGGGTTGCAAAGCTGCGCTTGAGCAGGCCCAGGTTTTTCTCCGGAGCCAAACGTCCTACGTGAATCACGGCGACGTCGCGCTCGCTCAGTCCCCATTGCTCACGCAAGGCATTCAACCGTTTGCTTGGATGAAACAACTGACTGTCCACACCTCGCGACAACAACGCCAACCGCTCGAAATGCCGCCGCTCCAGCTCCAGGCGCTGACTGACACTCGGCACTAACGTCAGCGCCGAGCGATTGTGAAACCAGCGCAGATAGTGCGTGAGCATCCGCGTCAGCAGGCCCAGACCGTACTGACTGGTGTATTGCTGAAAGTTGGTGTGAAACCCGCTGACCACCGAAATGCCCAGACGCCGCGCCGCACGCAGGGCCGATAACCCGAGCGGGCCTTCCGTGGCGATGTACAGCACATCGGGACGCTGACGTTTCCAGCGTCGCAGCAGTTTGTGCATCGACGACTGACCCCATTGCAGCCCCGGATACCCCGGCAGCGGCCAGCCTCGGCACAGCAGAAGCGCATCATCTTCGCTGCGCTGCGGATCACCGGGCTGACGCGGGCGCACCAGTTCCACCTGATGCCCGCGCGCGCGCAGTCCATCGCACAAGCGGCCAAGGGTATTGGCCACGCCGTTGATTTCCGGTGGAAAGGTTTCGCTGATCAGAGTGATGTTTAGAGCTGTCGTCATGGCCTCAGTGTCGGCTGAGGCCATGTCGTGCTTGTGACGTTCGGATGATGGATTTGTGACGCGCCTGGTCAGCGGCCTAGCGTTGCGTTACCAGATTCTCGGCGCCACGCTCACGCACCCAGAACAACGTTGCCCCGGCCACGGCGGCCGGCATCATCAGGATGTTGACCACCGGAATCAGCAGCACCAGGTAGACGATCCCGCCAAAACTCATGCTCTGCCAGCGCTTCTGGCGCAGCCAGGCGAGCATTTCGTTCCAGCCGAGTTTGTGGTTGTCCGCCGGGTAGTCGATGTACTGGATCGCCATCATCCACACACCGAACAGCAGCCACAGTGGCGCGGCGATGATGTTAACCACGGGGATGAACGAGAGGATGAACAGGCCGATGGCGCGGGGCAGGAAGTAACCGAGTTTGCGCATTTCCCGGGCGAGGGTGCGCGGGACCATCGCGATCAATTCTCCCCAACTGAACGCCGGGAAGTCATCAGTGCCGCGCACTACTACTTCGACTTTTTCCGCGAGGAAGCCGTTGAACGGTGCGGCGATCACGTTGGCCAGCATGGTGAAGGTGAAGAACACCATCAACGCCACCAGCACCACAAACAACGGCCAGAGCACGTAGCTGAGGAAACTCAGCCATTCCGGCAGCGACGGCATCAGCGTGTCGACCCACAGGCTGAACTGATGGCCGGCCAGATAGATCAATCCGACGAACAGCACCAGGTTGATCGCCAGCGGCAATAACACGAACAGGCGCAAGCCAGGGCTGAGAACCAGTTTGAGGCCTTCGCGCAGGTATTGCGGGCCGGACAGAACGGGGGCGGGCATAAGGTGCTCCGAGCAAGGGAAAACGCGCCGACCTTACCGACTTTGCCACGGCGGCGAAAGCGCGGTAGAGCGATCGACATTCACTGTAACAAAGACGTCCATCTCGTCAGTGTGTCGGCATAGAGACCACCTATGAGCTGGATTGTTAAACCGTATTTCCTTAATCTTGCCCCCCTCGATACGCTGCACCCAACTTTTTACAGGACTGTCGAGCTCAAGCCTTCCCCAAGGTTTTCCACGGTCCTTTTTTATTCCCGCCGGCAGTCCGGCGATCCGGGCCTGTTTTTCGGCCCGGTCAACAGGAGCAGGTCATGTCTGAAGTCCGTCATTCGCGAGTGATTATTCTCGGTTCCGGCCCTGCCGGTTACAGCGCTGCGGTATACGCGGCCCGCGCCAACCTCAAGCCACTGCTGATCACCGGCATGCAGGCTGGCGGTCAACTGACCACCACCACCGAAGTCGACAACTGGCCGGGCGACGTCCATGGCCTGACCGGTCCTGCACTGATGGAGCGTATGCGCGAGCACGCCGAGCGTTTTGAAACCGAGATCGTTTTCGATCACATCAACGCCGTCGACTTCGCCGCCAAGCCTTACACCCTGACCGGTGACAGCGCGACTTACACCTGCGACGCCCTGATCATCGCCACCGGCGCCAGCGCGCGTTACCTGGGTCTGCCGTCGGAAGAAGCGTTCATGGGCAAAGGCGTTTCGGCCTGCGCGACCTGTGACGGTTTCTTCTATCGCAACAAGCCTGTTGCAGTGGTCGGCGGCGGCAACACTGCCGTTGAAGAAGCGCTGTACCTGGCCAACATCGCCAGCACCGTGACCCTGATCCACCGTCGCGAAACCTTCCGCGCCGAGAAGATCCTGATCGACAAGCTCAACGCTCGCGTCGCCGAGGGCAAGATCATCCTCAAGTTGAACGCCAACCTCGACGAAGTGCTGGGCGACAACATGGGCGTGACCGGTGCGCGTCTGAAGAACAACGACGGCAGCTTCGACGAAATCACCGTCGACGGCGTATTCATCGCCATCGGCCACACCCCGAACACCTCGCTGTTCGAAGGCCAGTTGACCCTGAAAGACGGTTATCTGGTGGTGCACGGCGGCCGTGACGGCAACGCTACCGCGACCAGCGTCGAAGGCATCTTCGCCGCCGGTGACGTGGCTGACCACGTTTACCGCCAGGCGATCACCTCGGCCGGCGCGGGCTGCATGGCGGCACTGGACACCGAGCGTTACCTAGACGGTCTGCAGAACGCTTCGTTCTAAGATTGCAGGCATAAAAAAAACCGGCCAGAGATTGGCCGGTTTTTTTGTGCCCATTATTCACAGCCATCACACATCGAATGTGGGAGCGAGCCTGCTCGCGAAAGCGGTATATCAATCGACATCAATGTTGAATGTCAGTCCGTATTCGCGAGCAGGCTCGCTCCCACAGGGGATTGTGGTTGGCTATGGAATCAGCGGCGGGTCAGGGGCTGGGTGGTGAACTTCACGCCGGCGAGGCCATGCTGGATCAACGCACGAATGTTGCCGTGATCGCTGCCCTCAGGCGTTGCCACTACCGAGCGGTAATGCTCGCCGAACGCCAACAGCGCTTCTTCGTCGCTCAGACCTTCCAGCAACGCCAGACCCAGCGTCTTGCACGAGCCTTCGTTCTGCCCGGCGGCGTTTTCCACGCCACCGTTGTTGAAGGCTTGCGGCTGGTAGTCGTAACCGGCGGCGATGAACGCCAGGGTGTCGGCGAAAGCGTGTTCGCCGCTGTTGAGGCTGGCGCGCAGGGTGTTCAGGTCACTCATGGGTTTTTCCTTTGGCGAACGCCGCTTGCTGGTCGGCGTTGGCTTCTTGCTGATATTGGGCTTTCCACTCGGCGTACGGCATGCCGTAAACCACTTCGCGGGCGTCATCGAGGCTGACCTCGATCTGGCGCTCGTCGGCTTCGGCCTTGTACCACTTCGACAGGCAGTTGCGGCAGAACCCGGCGAGGTTCATCAAGTCGATGTTCTGCACATCCTTGCGGCTGTCCAGGTGGGCGACCAACCGGCGGAAAGCGGCGGCTTCGAGTTCGAGGCGTTGTTGATCAGTCATGGGGGTCTCTGCGAGACAGCTTTGAGCGGCAAGCTTCAAGCTGCAAGATTGGATCGGGGTCGGCCGTTAGCTTACCGCTTGAAGCTTGAAGCTTGAAGCTTGAAGCTTGAAGCTTGAAGCTCAGCGGCTTGCCGCGAGCGTAATCGACACCGATTCGGCAAAACGCAGCGCATGGGGCTTGTCGACTTCGACTTCGGCGTACAGCACCGAACCGTTGCTCATCACCAGATCGAGCAATTCCTGAGTCAGCCGTTCGAGCAGCGCAAAGCGGTTGCCCTCGACGTGCGCGATGATCGCTTTGGTGATGGTGCGGTAATTCAGCGCGTGGTCGATGTCGTTGTCACGCACCGCTTCCTGCGCGGCATACAAAATGGTCAGGTTGATCAGCACATCCTGTTTGTTGAGGATTTCGTCCTCGTTGATCCCGATAAAGGTGCGCAAGCGCAGATCCTTGACCCGGATGCGCGCCATTCCCGGTTGAAGTTGTGACATTTATTTGCTCCGTCCAATCAATTGCAGGAACTCCTGACGGGTGTTGCTCGACTCGCGAAAGGCGCCGAGCATGACCGAGGTGTTCATGGTCGAATTCTGTTTTTCGACACCGCGCATCATCATGCACATGTGTCTGGCCTCAATGACGACCGCGACGCCCGCAGCATCGGTGACTTTTTGCACTGCGTCGGCGATTTGCCGGGTGAGGTTTTCCTGAATCTGCAGGCGCCGGGCGAACATGTCCACCAGTCGCGCGATTTTCGACAGGCCCAGCACCTTGCCTGTCGGAATATAAGCCACATGGGCCTTGCCGATGAAGGGCAGCAGGTGATGTTCGCACAACGAGTACAACTCGATGTCGGCGACGATGATCATCTCGTCGCTGTCCGAGGCAAACAGCGCGCCATTGACGATCTCGTCGACGCTCTGCTCATAGCCATGACACAGGTATTGCATGGCCTTGGCCGCGCGCACTGGCGTATCGAGCAGTCCTTCACGGTCTGGGTCTTCACCAAGGCCGATGAGGATTTCGCGGTAGTTCTCGGGCAGTGAACGGGTCATGGAAATCCTCGCGAATCGGCTTATTTGACGTGCCGTCCGCCGTTGACGGTCAGGGTCGTACCAGTGACATAAGGGTTGTCGAGCAGATAGCGCAGGCTTTGATAGATCACTTCGCTGCCGGGTTCGATGCCCAGCGCGGATTTGGCCAGGGCCTTGGCGCGGTACGCCGCGTCGTCGTCGGGATTGAACAATAGCAGGGCGGGGGCGATGCCGTTGACCTTGATGGCCGGCGCATAGCGGGCGGCGAAGGACAACGTCAGGTTGTCGAGCCCGGCCTTGGTCGCGCAATAGCCGATGTGCTTGCTGCTGCCTTTGCGGGTGACATCGTCGCTGATGTGGATGATGTCGGCGGGCGTCGAGCGTTGCAGCAATTCGCCACAGTGCAGGTTGATCAGGTACGGCGCGAGCATGTGCAGATTGAACATGCGCGTGAAGGCTTCGGCCTCGCTGTCCGGGGTTTCGGCCAGCCACTCGGAAGCATTGTGCACGATGGCGCGCAAGCTCTCGGTGTGGGTTTTCAGTGTTTCGATGAAGGCGAGAATCCCGGCTTCGCTGGAGAAGTCGGCGAACAGGCCGATGGCGCCCAGATCGCGCAGTGTCTGCACGCCGGGGCGTTCGCTACGGTAGGTGAAGATGACGCGATAGCCTTCTTCGAGTAACCGCTGCGCGCAATGCAGGCCGACACGCTGGCCGGCACCGGTGATGAGGATCGGGGCTGAGGAATCAGGCATGAACGGCTCGCATCGCGGTGGGAGCAAAAACTATAACAGCGACGAGCCTGAAAAGATTGCAGCCTGCGGCAGCTCCTACCCTGGTCTGTGTTCAGTCCTGTAGGAGCTGTCGAGTGCAAGGAGGCTGCGATCTTTAATGTTTCTGAGGTGTCGCCGAAACAGGCAGGCGCACCGGGGTGCTGTTCAGCCAGTTCGCCAGCAAGCGCGTCGACAGCGGAATAAAGAAGTAAACCATCAGCGGCGTCAGGCACGCCGTGCTGATCAGTACGCGCGGCAACAAACTCATGTCAGCGAGCAACGGGCCGAGGACAAAGTTGAACAACAGTGACACCGGAAAAAACGCCAGCCAGATCGCGACAGCCTGCTTCCAGCGCGGTGGACGCTGACCGGCGGCGCCGAACCAGCCTTCGATGCCACTGACCCGATGCTCTTTCGGGTGGGCAAACAGATCACTGCCACGGCTCAACCACGCGGTGCGTGAAACCGAATGCTCCCACGCATGCAACGTCTGCTCATCGACAAAGCGGAAAATGATCTGGAATTCGTTATCGCCGGGTGGCGGTGCAAGCACGCCAGAACCCAGGTAACCGGGGAAATCTGTGGCCAGTTGTTCGCCTTCGCGCAGCCAGGCGATCAGATCCTGATAGCGACCATCGGCGACGCGACGCGCTACCATCAGCGTGACGGGGGAAGTAGACATTATGTATCTCCGTATTTCTATTGCGTTGCTCCGGGTAGGAGTTTCGCCTGACGCAGGGCCGGGGTAGAGGCCTGCGTTTTTCAACAAGCAAGGATTATTCCGGTTTTTCACGATTAAACCAGCGACTTTCGTCGCATTTCATCACTTGAAACCGATCGGGGCATAAGCGTTAGAATGGGATCCAATTGAACCGACATGGAAGTTGAGCGCCATATGCCTGTGATCACCGACGCAAGCCCTGCTTTGGAGGCATCTGTCGCGCTTGAGCGCGCCGATCTGTTCCCGATCCGCGAGGTTGCGCGCCTCACCGGTGTAAACCCGGTGACCTTGCGCGCCTGGGAGCGCCGCTATGGTTTGATTCAGCCGACACGCACCGAAAGTGGGCATCGGCTCTATTCGATGACCGATATCGAGCGGGTGCGCAGCATCGTCGACTGGATTGATCGCGGTGTCGCCGTGAGCAAAGTCGGCAAGATCCTCGCCAAGACCGAACCGATGAAAGTGCTGGCGCACATCATCCCCGATGATCTGGTGCAGGCTGATTACCTGCAGTGGCAGGAACAGATTCAGCAGGCGGTCAGCGCATTCGATGATCAGCAACTGGACCGCGTCTATGGCCAGATTTTCTCTTGTTACTCATTGCCGGTGGTGTTTCAGGACATCCTCATGCCGCTGTGGCTGCAATTGTTGCAGCGCCAGGAGGCGTTCGGGCAAACCAGCGAATGGCTGTTCTTCGATGGATTCCTGCGGGCGCGGGTGTTGCAACGGATCGTCATGCTGCGTGGCACCCAACCGCGCCGTGTGATCGTCAGCGCGCTGGCCGGGCAATGTCGAGAGCTGGAGTTGCTGGTGGCGGCGCTGTTTCTCAGCGACAGCAATTCCGGTGTTCGCGTGCTGACGACAGGTCAGCCGTTCGATGAGCTGACGTTGGTGTGCGAAAAGATCAAACCTGATGCACTCGTCCTGTTTTCCAATCACGCGCCCAGCACCGAATTGCCTCGACGTCTGAACCGGTTGGCGTTGAGCCTCGATTGTCAGTTGATGCTGGCGGGCGATGCTTCAGATCTGGCGCAGGACAGCCTGGCCGGATCCTCTGTTGCTTGTCTGGGCAATGAAGGGGCGAACATGCGTCAGCGCATGTTGCAGTTTCTGGCCGGCAATCTGGATACCTGAAACTCAGGTGTGAAGGGCGGGATGCGTGAGGCGATGTTGCTGCAGGATGAACTGGCGCAGGCGCTCGGTTTCATCGGTGTCGGTCTGGCTCAGTTCGTAGGCGTAGAAACCGCTCTCGGTTTCCCGTTCGAAATTGCCGCGCAGTGAAATCCGCTCGTAACCCGAAGGGCTGAACCACAACGCGAAATGCTTGGGTGGTTTGGTCTTGTTGCGTACTTCCAGCAACACGCCTTTGTGCGAAACCTCGTGGACCCACAACGTGCCCGGCTGACCCTTGGCGTTTTCCAGGGCTACCGGCTCTTCGAGAGTCAGTCGCCATGGCCGCACCATCGGGCCGTCTTCATAAATGCTTGGCACGCCGAGGCGCAGATGCAGCGCGTGAAACTCGTCCTCCACCAGATGCAACGGAAAGGTCATCTGCTGATTTTCGAAGTTGGCCTGAATGGTCACTTGTTCATGAGCGGCCAGGCGCGTGAGCAAATCACGGATCTGCGAACCGCCATTAACCAGCAGACTCGACGTCGCATCCCGCACGTTCAGTTGCGGGTTGTGCTGCATGGTCTGGATGAAATCCAGCTCATCCTGAGTGAGGAGGGCGTCGCGCTGCATGGCTAACTCGAAAGATATAGATACAAAGTCATTGGTGATTGTAGTTAATGACACTTAGTTCGCGATTTTGTTTTGACCGTTTGTCGCTTTCAGTGCAGCCAATTCTGCTTTGAGGGCAGCGACTTCAGCTTCCAGTTGAACAACGCGCTGTTGCGCCTTGACCTGAACGGTGACGTCCTTCTGCACGCCAACGAAATACGTTTGCCCGTCGTCAACGTTTTTCACCGTCGAAATCGACAGTTCATTCCAGAACGGCGTACCGTCCTTGCGATAGTTGCGCAGGATTTCCCGGCACGAGCCGCCGTTATCCAGCGTTTCGCGAATCAGTTTCAGGCTGTCCTGATCTCGGTCTCCAGACTGCAGAAAGCGGCAGTCCTGATAGAGGATTTCCTCACTGGTGTAGCCGGTCAGTCGTTCAAAGGCCGGGTTCACATAGATCAGGATATCGTTCTGTTCACCTTCCTTTTCGGCGACCACGATGCCGTCATTCGACGCGTTGATCACCATTTGCAGCAGGCTGGCGTTGATCATCTTTGAATCCTTTCAGAGTTGTCAGTGGCACGCATTCTAGAAGAACCGTAGGCGCTGTCTACTGGCCATTACCGCCAATTGAGATCCAATCGCAGCTTTGCGCTGGAGGCTGTTACTATCGCCGCTCTTTTTTTCAGTTTCAGGATCAGATTGATGAAAGTCGCCATCCTCTCCGGTTCGGTCTACGGCACCGCCGAAGAAGTCGCCCGTCACGCCCAGAACCTGTTGAAAGCCGCCGGCTTCGAAACCTTCTACAACTCGCGTGCGAGCCTCGCCGACATTCAGGCGTTCGGCCCCGAAGCATTGCTCGCAGTGACCTCGACCACCGGCATGGGCGAATTGCCCGACAACCTGCAACCGCTGTATTCGGCGATTCGCGACCAGTTGCCAGCGGCATTGCTCGGTTTGCCGGGCGCAGTGATTGCCTTGGGCGACGCCAGTTATGGCGACACCTTCTGCGGCGGTGGCGAGCAAATGCGGGAACTGTTTGGCGAACTGGGCGTACGTGAAGTGCAAGAGATGCTGCGCATCGACGCCAGCGAAAGCGTCACCCCGGAAACCGACGCCGAGCCTTGGCTGGCGCAGTTGATCGAAGCCCTCAAGGGCTGATCCCGCGCTCGCGCAACAGCGCCAGCCATGCCTGTGCCGCTTTCGACAGATAGGCGCCGCGACGCCAGATGAAGGCGATGTCCCAACGCAGATAGTCCGGCGCGCGCAAGGTCAGGCGAACCACGCCTGGCCGTACCAGTCCGCGTGCGACCACGCTGGGCAACAGCACCACGCCTTGCCCGGCGGCGACCAGCGCCGCAAGAAAATCGGCCTGACCGCTGCGTCCGCCTTCCTTCGGCGTGAAGCCCATTTGCTGGCATGCCTGCAGCAAGCGGTCGTTGAGCACGAAGCTGCGCTGATAGAGCAGAAAGGGCGTCTCGGCCAACTCCTCCAGACCGATCTCACCCCGCTCGGCCAGTGGATGATCCACCGGTAGCAGGGCGTCGAGTGGCTCATCGCAAAACGGCTGACAGTCGAATTGCGGATCCTTTGGCAACAGACTGCCGCCCAACTCCAGTTCGCCGCTCAGCACAGCCTGCTCGATATTGCGGCTACCGCCCTCGAGCAACTGGATACTGATATTCGGATAGCGCCGCCGGTATTCAGCAAACAGTTCGGCGAATAGCGCGTCGCTGCCGAGTAATGGCAGGCCGAGGCGCAGCTCTCCACGAGCTATATGACTGAGGTCGTCCAGCTCCGCGAGCAGTTCGTTGCGCAAACGCAGCATGCCCTCGGCCCGTTGCAATACCACGCTGCCCGCGGCGGTCAGGCGCAATTGCGAGCCGAGCCGTTCGAGCAAGGGTGTGCCGAGACTCTGCTCAAGTTGCGCGATCTGTTTGCTGACCGCTGATTGACTGATGTGCAGGGTTTTTGCGGCCTGGGTGAAACCGCCCTGATGCATGACTTCGACAAAACTGCGCAGCTGTTTGAATTCCATTGCCTGATTCCATTTTGGAATGGCTTTGAGTCTAACAATTCGCTTCGGCGATGGCAGGGTGCTTCGTAAAATAAGCCCCTGTCAGGAGCAAAATCATGAACGCCGTCACCCTCAAGCACCTTTCTCGTTTATTCGCCGAACTCGCGGTACTGCTCGGTCTCTACCTGCTCGGCTGCCAACTGGCGGCCTGGCTGGTGTGGCCAATCCCCGGCGGCGTCATCGGTATGGCGCTGTTGCTGCTGGCATTTGCCTTTGGCTGGGTCAAACCGGCAGCCCTGCAAATGGGCGCGGGACTGCTGATGGCCGAGATGCTGTTGTTCTTCATCCCGGCGCTGATGAGTCTGCTCGATTACGGCGCGCTGTTGCGCAATGACGGCTGGCGGATCTTGTTGGTGATTGCTGCCAGCACCTTGATGGTGATGCTGGTAACGGCGTTCACCGTCGAGCTTGCGGTGCGCATGAGGCGGTCCCATGAAGCTTGAATGGATGCCGATGTTCTGGCTGGCCTTCACCCTGTTGGCGTATCTGTTCAGCCGCTGGTTGTATCGGCGCACCGGGCGCTACGTCTTGTCACCATTGATTCTGGTGCCGGCGTTGCTGCTGGCGCTCGCCGTGCCCCTGCACACTGCCTATGCCGAATATTCCAGCAACACCCACTGGCTGATGCTGGTACTCGGCCCGGTCACCGTGGCTTTTGCCGTGCCGATCTGGCAGCAACGCCGTTTGTTGATGCGGCACTGGTCGGCACTCCTGCTGGGGATGATTGCCGGCAGCGCAGCGTCGATCGGCACGTCCTTCGGATTGGCCAAGGCGCTGGCGCTCGACAGCTCCGTGACGATGTCACTGGTGCCGCGCTCGATCACCACGCCATTCGCCATGCCGCTGGCGCAAAATCTCGGCGGTGTGCCGGAATTGACGGCAGTCTTCGTGATGTTCACCGGTGTGTTTGGCGCGATGCTCGGCGGCATGTTGTTGAAGTGGTTGCCGCTACGCAGTGCCTTGGCCCGCGGTGCGCTGTTCGGGGTTGGCGCGCATGGCGCCGGGGTCAGTCGCGCCCATGAAGTGGGCGGCGAAGAAGGTTCGGTCGCCGGGCTGGTGATGGTCTTGACCGGGTTGCTCAATCTGTTTGCCGCGCCTTTGTTGGCGTCGTTGCTTTGACATGGATCCAAGCTGTTTGCATCGCTGACTCGGTCAGTCATCAAGCTGGCTGCCAATGCAACTACGCGATCCTCTGCGCCTGACTAGACTGCTGACACGAGCAGAACAATAAGAACGCAGAGGTGCATACAGTGAGCGTAGCCCCCGTCCAATCGTCCCTTAATGTCAAAGACCAGGTCAGCGCCGCAGAGTGGCAGGCCCGTGTCGATCTCGCCGCTTGTTATCGTCTGGTCGCGCTGCATGGCTGGGACGATCTGATTTTCACGCATATTTCCGCCAAGGTGCCGGGCACCGAAGATTTCCTGATCAATCCGTTCGGTCTGATGTTCCATGAGATCACCGCGTCGAGCCTGGTGAAAGTCGATCAGGCCGGCAACAAACTCATGGACAGCCCTTACGAAATCAACCCCGCCGGCTACACCATCCACAGCGCCGTGCACGAAGTGCGGCACGATGTGGTTTGCGTGCTGCATACGCACACCGCTTCCGGTGTCGCGGTGTCGGCGCAAAAGCAGGGTGTGTTGCCGATCAGTCAGCAGTCGCTGTTCGTGCTCTCGAGCCTGGCTTATCACGCCTATGAAGGGGTGGCGCTGAACCACGAAGAGAAAGCGCGCCTGCAGGCCGACCTTGGCGAGAACAATTTCCTGATGCTGCACAACCACGGTCTGCTGACCTGTGGCGGCACCATCGCCGACACGTTTCTGATGATGTTCACCTTCCAGCGCGCCTGCGACATTCAGGTCATGGCGCAAACCGGTGGCGCTGAACTCATCGCCATCGAACCGCAAATTCTGGCGGGCGCCAAAGCGATGATCGCCGGCGTCACCAAAAGTGCTCAAGGCATGGGTGGTGCGCTGGCCTGGCCGGCGTTGCTGCGCAAACTCGATAAACAAGACCCCGGATATAAACTCTAATGCCTCTTGCCGAGATTCCTCTGTGTGTCTGGCGCAAACGCAGCCAGACGTTTGTCTTTCGTGGCCAGCCGATCCGTTACTGGACGGCCGGGCAGGGTGAGCCGCTGCTGCTGATCCACGGTTTCCCGACCGCCAGTTGGGATTGGCATTACCTGTGGCAACCACTGGCCCAGCGTTATCGCGTGATTGCCTGTGACATGCTCGGCTTTGGCGATTCGGCGAAACCGCTCAATCACACGTACAGCCTGCTGGAACAGGCTGATCTACAGCAGGCGTTGCTCGCGCATCTGCAGGTCGAACAACCCGTGCATGTGCTGGCGCATGATTACGGTGACAGCGTTGCGCAGGAACTGCTCGCCCGGCACTACGAAGACAAGATCGAGGTCGCCAGTTGCGTGTTTCTCAACGGTGGATTGTTCCCGGAAACTCATCGTCCCGTGTTGATGCAGAAACTCCTGCTCAGCCCGTTGGGCTGGATGATCGGTCGTGCGTTCACTCGCGATGCGCTGGTGAAAAGCTTCCGGCAGATCTTCGGTCCGCAAACCCGGCCGAGCGAAAGCGAACTGGATGATTTCTGGAGCCTGGTCGACAGCAATCGCGGGCCTCGGATCATGCATAAATTGATCAGCTACATTCCCGAACGCCGGGTGCAGCGTGATCGCTGGGTGACGGCGATGCAGCGCGGCGAAATCCCGTTACGGGTGATCGATGGCGAAGTCGATCCGATTTCCGGGGCGCACATGGTCGAGCGTTACCGTGAATTGATCCCCGACGCCGACACGGTGTTGCTGCCGGGCATCGGCCACTATCCACAGACCGAAGCGCCGGTACAGGTGCTCAAGCATTACCTGGAGTTTCGTGAGCGGTTTGTATTGCCGCCGCGCAAAGTCGCCTGCTCCTGAAGATCAAAAGATCGCAGCCTGCGGCAGCGCCTACACAAATCCAATGTAGGCGCTGCCGCAGGCTGCGATCTTTTGTTTCTTTGACGCCCTCATCATCGCGCAACCTTATTGCACACCATTCAGCCTCAGCCGTGTTCGTTGTGACTCAAAGCCCTGTGCCTGACACTCGGGATCACTACTGGCCTGCTGGAGTTGCTGCGATGAATGAGTCTGTGCGTTTCGAAGATAAAGTCGTCATCGTCACCGGAGCCGGTGGTGGCCTCGGACGCGCCCACGCATTGTTGTTCGCCAGACACGGCGCGAAAGTGCTGGTCAACGATCTCGGCGGCTCGACCCAGGGCGAAGGCGCCAACGCCTCCGCCGCTGATCGCGTGGTGGCGGAAATCCGCGAAGCCGGCGGTATCGCCGAAGCCAACCACGACTCGGTCACCGACGGCGACAAACTGGTGCAGAACGCCCTCGACGTCTTCGGCCGTGTCGACGTCGTCGTCAACAACGCCGGCATCCTGCGCGACAAGACCTTCCACAAAATGGACGACGCCGACTGGGACCTGGTTTACCGCGTCCACGTCGAAGGCGCCTACAAAGTCACCCGCGCCGCGTGGCCACACCTGCGTGAGCAAAACTACGGCCGAGTGATCTTCACCGCCTCGACCTCCGGCATCTACGGCAACTTCGGCCAGTCCAACTACGGCATGGCCAAACTGGGTCTTTACGGTTTGACCCGCACTCTGGCCATCGAAGGCCGCAAGAACAACATCCTCGTCAATGCCATTGCACCTACTGGCGGCACACGCATGACTGAGGGCCTGATCCCACCGCAAGTCTTCGAGCAATTGAAGCCGGAGCTGGTCAGTCCGCTGGTGGTGTATCTGGCCAGCGAACAATGCCAGGAGACTTCCGGGTTGTTCGAGGTCGGTGGTGGCTGGATGGGCAAGGTGCGTTGGGAGCGCAGCCTCGGCGCCGGGTTTGATCCACGGGCGGGTTTCTCGCCGGAAGATGTCGCGGCGCACTGGCAGCAGATTTGTGATTTCGAAGGGGCGGCGCATCCGAAGGACAATATCGAGGCGCTGAAGGAAATGATGGCGAATTTGCAGAAGTATTCGTTGTAACAGCAAAGAAAAGCGAGCAGGCATGAATGCCTGCTCGCTTTTTTACTCTTCGATTTTGAATCCGGCTTTTCCGTTGGCTGCTCGCCATTCCTTGAAAATGCCGATCACGCCTATCGGACTGTCTTCAACGCCTTCTTCCGGATGGCATAAGACATCAGAAGCATTTGGATGCTCGGAAGTGCTGATGATCGTTTCAAAAATACGATCATGTTCGTACTCAGATGAGTAGTCACCTTCGAATAAGGAATTTATGAGCTCTATATATTCGCGCTCGGTGTAGTCTTCAAATCTTGCTTTAAGATTTTTATTCATTCCCCTGCGCCTTTTTTGGGTGATGGATCTTAATGTGTCGCTTAGGAGTAAGTATTTTCAGGTTGTCCATTTCGTAAACCGCTCCGCCAAGCTCAATAGGCTCTACATGATGCAGTTCGTATTTTCGCCGTTGACCGACGTGCTCGGATTGATGAGGCTTTGGTGACAATCCTCGGCGTAGGCTTGTCTGATCGACGCGGTTGAATAGCTGAAATAAATCCTCATCACCTGCTACCGCTTTCCAGAACGCTCTTCGAAACGCTTTAAAGCTCGAAAATTCCCTCCCCCGAAGTTTATCCGCAATCTGCTCAGGAATCGGCGCGCCTTCCGCCGTGGCAGCTGCTCCTAACCACCTACCTGAAACCGGCTGCCCCATCCCGCTCGCAACGCCGGGATCTTGCCGTCGATCCCGAAACATCGTGAAGACCGGTGGTATTCCGGATTCGATTGGAAAGACTGTGATCCATCCGCCAAACCCGTATAGATCCAACTGCGGATGGGGATCAATCCGTCCGCTATCTGGTCTTACCTCGGCACCGTCATAAAACGGTAAATCAGTGTCTGCCAACGGGAAATCGGTTGAGGGATTCTGCGGTTCAACCAGTGGTGTCCAGGTGACGACAGGGCCTCTGGAGCCGGGGTCCGTTGTCGTGGAAACGTAAACATTTTTCCGAGCGTCGAAACGGGCAAGTCTCACCGGCACATTGCTGGGGACTGTTACGCCATCAGTGGTGACGACGGCAATTTCTACGCGGTTTCCTACGGCTCTGGAGCCGAGTCTGACTGGCAGATCGACTTCAGCCTCGGCGGCTGCCAACTCATACAGATCTGCTTCCAGAACGGGCGCAAGGTCTGACAGTGGAACGCTTGCGGAGTAAAGGTCACCATTCCCCAGCTCTGAGGGAACCAGCAGAGCCGCGAAGCCCACGAGGACGGGGGCAGCGGCGGTCGAAATCGTTGCGACGGCAATGGATACCGCTGAGCGAAGGGCGGTCTTGAGTGCCAGAGCGGTCGTAGGGTTGCTGCCTAAAGCGCCGAGTGTTCCGGCGAACGTCGGGCCAAACGCGGCCGTTGAGCCCACGTTGGCAAATATAGGGTTTTTCCAGCGTTCCTCTGTTTGCGCCTGCCACTGGGCTCTCAAGCGAGCATTCTCTACTCGTCGCGCGGGCTCAGTCTGAGCATCCAGCAATGCTTGTTGGCGGTTTTTTTCCTGAGCCTCTAAAACGCCTTGCAATATCCTCTCGCGGCGCGCTTTTGCAGCGTATGCGCGATACAACGCCTCCTCTGCGCGCAACGCTCTTTCGCGCAGGCGCCACTGCTCTTGCTTTTGGGTACGGTGCGCTTTTTCATCAAGTACTCTTGCGGCCTCAGTACGGCGTAATGTTTCTGCTTTTGCTTCAAACCGTGCACGTTCTGCGCCCGTTCGTTTTGCTGCAGCATCGACAGCTATCCGAGCCTGTTCGGCCGCTGAGCGCCGAGACTTTGCCAATGCTGCGATCCGTGCTTTTTTCCGTGCCCAGTGATGTCCATGTTCGCGCTGCGCGGCGCCAGCGAGTTCCTTCAAATGTTGCTCGGATGAGATACGAGCACGTTCTTGAGCCAAGCGCTGACTCTCAGCCATTTCAGCTAGTCGTACCTGCTCCGCACGTGCAGCTTCGGCAATGTCTCTCTGATGTTGTTGTTGTTGTTGTTGTTGTTGTTGTTGTTGTTGTTGTTGTTGTTGTTCGGCCGCGATCCGTGCTCGTTCGTCAGCCAGTCGCTGAGCTTCTGCCGCTGCTGCATGCGCTTGATCATTGGTTTGCACCAAAGCCAGCCACTTGTGCACTTCGACCTGCTGTTGGTTGAGTATCTGAATTGACTGCGAAAGCAAATTCGCTTCGTGAGCCGCTCGGTATGAAGCGCCCCAAGCCTGCATAGCCAATCCGTGCGGATGGACCGAGCTATCGATGCGTTGTGCTCTTTGAAAAAAATCGTGAAAGCTTTTATTGAGCGGGGAAGCTCCGAAAAATTGATTGGAATTTAGAGTTTTTTGTCGGTGTTGAGCGGTTTTTCTAAGAATTAGCGTATGGCGTACTCCCAATTCTCGGGTGACGGTTTCAGCAGGAGGTAGCGGATGACTGGACCCTTCCAGACGTATTGCAGCCAGCTCCTGTTCAATTGTTTGGGGTAGTTGTTCAACACGGGTTTGAAATTCGTGAGCAGTTTTCACGCTGTGAGCAGTAAATGCCCGGGAAATTGCTCCCACATTGTTGGGAATGCCAAACGTGCCGCTGTTGGGGAGGTTGGTAGCGGTTCCCCTGATTAACGTTGTGTTTGGAGGCGCTGTTGCTGTCGTATGAACAGCTTCGGTTAACACAAAGGGTGGAGGCTTTTGCATATTCATGTCCTTTTGAATGTGCGTGATAAATCGCTGGCAAGTCAGCACGGCCGGTTGGTGACGTCCGTGTCGCCAGCGAAGGGTTGAGGTGTTTCAAGTTACAACAGACTTGCTGTTGCAAAATCCGAGAAGCCCGTCAGTAACAGGGCGTTGTTTTGAGAGGGGTTTCGCCGATTAATAACAAAGCGCGGAGAAATCTTCTAAACACCAGGAAACGTCCGACGCTGTTCTAGGAAGTTGATTGCAGGGTGAGGGGGGACTTTTCAACAGCCATAAAAAAGGCCGCTGCAAACGCAGCGGCCAAGGTAAGACGTTGGATCAAGGAGCTACAAATCAACGTCAGTGAACATCGGGGCGATAAACCGAAGTCTTCGATTTATCTGAAATCTGTCAGCAATGGCCTGAGTTGCTCAAAGGCCAGTGCTTCGTGCTTTGCGGCGTGTCCCGTGAAAGCGCGTTCAGAATAAGGTCTTGAACGCGTAGGAAAAATACCGATTCCGGACATGCACTGTTGCGGGGCATGCAACAGTCCCGTGATCCGATGTACGCCATGCGCTGCACTGATGATCCTCCATCCAGCCGATCCATGAACGGCGCAAAGCCCCGTCCCGCAAGGCTATTCATCCTTTCGAGCGACAACACGAATACCTCCTTGGTGCGCTTATCGACGCGGTTGCCCGGCAGTAGGGTGGGGCCTTCTGTCACTCACCGGGGAAGACGCATGACAAAAACAACAATGCGCGCCATCTTCACACCGCAGGCGCTGGCAGCCGCGGTGGCTCTGGGTTGCTGCGCCCAGGCGCAAGCGGTTGCGTTCAACATTGGCGAGATCGAGGGCACCTTCGACTCATCGCTGTCGATCGGTGCGAGCTGGGGCATGCGCGATGCCGACAAGTCGCTGGTCGGCACGGTCAATGGTGGTACCGGGCAATCTTCGACCGGTGATGACGGGCGTTTGAATTTCAAGAAGGGTGAGACGTTTTCGAAGATCTTCAAAGGCATTCACGACCTCGAACTCAAGTACGGCGACACCGGTGTCTTCGTGCGCGGCAAGTACTGGTATGACTTCGAGCTGAAGGACGAAGACCGCGAGTTCAAGCCGATCAGCGACAGCGGGCGTAAGGAAGGAGCGAAATCCTCCGGCGCACAAATTCTCGATGCGTTCGTCTATCACAACTATTCCATCGCCGATCTGCCGGGCACCGTGCGCGCCGGTAAACAAGTGGTGAGCTGGGGCGAAAGTACGTTTATCGGCAACTCGATCAACAGCATCAACCCGATCGACGTTTCAGCGTTTCGTCGCCCCGGAGCGGAGATCAAGGAGGGTCTGATTCCGGTCAACATGCTGTTTGGCTCGCAAGGCCTGACCGATCAACTGACCGTTGAAGGTTTCTATCAACTGGAATGGGACCAGACCGTTCTCGACAACTGCGGCACCTTCTTCGGCGTCGATGTGGCGGCGGACGGGTGCAACAACGGCTACACCGTCGGCAACCCGGCGATCGCACCGTTTGTCCCGCTGACTCAGGCCTTTGGCCAAGGCATTCAGGTGACTCGCGAAGGCGTGGTGATCCCCCGTGGTGGCGACCGCGATGCACGGGACTCCGGGCAGTGGGGTACGGCGTTGCGCTGGCTCGGTGACGACACTGAATACGGTCTCTACTTCATGAACTACCACAGCCGTACGCCGACCGTCGGCACCACCACGGCCGGCCTGTCGACGCTGGCTGCATTGCCGGGCATGGTCGGGATCGCCAATGGCCTGGCACCCGGCAGCGGTTCCGGTCTGGCGCAGAGCGTCATGCTCGGACGCGGTCAGTACTACCTCGAATATCCGGAAGACATCCGTCTGTACGGCGCGAGTTTTTCCACCACATTGCCCACCGGTACCGCGTGGACCGGTGAGATCAGCTACCGACCGAACGCTCCGGTGCAGGTCAATACCAACGATCTGACGCTGGCGCTGCTCAACCCGATTGCCGGCGGCGCTGCTTCGCCACTGACGACGTCACCGGGTGCGGACAACAAAGGCTATCGGCGCAAAGAAGTTACGCAAATCCAGAGCACCCTCACGCACTTCTTCGATCAGGTCTGGGGCGCTCAGCGTTTGACTCTGGTCGGTGAAGCGGCGGTGGTGCGGGTCGGCGGTCTGGAGTCGCGCGACAAGCTGCGTTATGGCCGCGACTCGGTGTATGGCCAATACGGTTTCGGCGGCGACACCGACGGCTTTGTCACCTCGACCTCTTGGGGCTACCGCGCCCGGGCGATCCTTGATTACGCCAACGTGATCGGCGGGATCAACCTCAAACCCAACCTGTCGTGGTCGCACGACGTCGCCGGTTACGGACCCAACGGTCTGTTCAATGAAGGCGCGAAAGCGATCAGCCTCGGCGTCGATGCCGACTACCGCAATACCTACACCGCGAGCCTCAGTTACACCGACTTTTTCGGTGGCGACTACAACGTCCTCGAAGACCGTGACTTCGTCGCACTGAGCTTCGGCGTGAACTTCTGATCTGCCCGAGAAGGATGACTGCAATGCGCAAAATGATTCTGCAATGTGGTGTGCTGGCCCTGAGTCTGCTGGCAGCCAACGTGATGGCGGCGGTGTCGCCGGACGAGGCCAACAAGCTCGGCACCAGCCTGACGCCGCTGGGGGCCGAGAAGGCTGGCAACGCTGATGGTTCGATTCCGGCGTGGACTGGCGGCATCCCGAAAAATGCCGGGGCGGTGGACAGCAAAGGCTTCCTCGCCGACCCGTTCGCCAATGAAAAACCGCTGTTCACCATCACTGCGGCCAACGTCGACAAGTACAAGGACAAGCTCTCAGACGGCCAGGTGGCGATGTTCAAACGCTACCCGGAAACCTACAAGATCCCGGTCTACCCGACCCACCGCACGGTCGCCGCACCGGCGGAGATCTATGAGTCGGCCAAACGCAGTGCGCTCAACGTGACCACCATCAACGACGGTAACGGCCTGGCCAATTTCACTGGCAATCGCTACTACGCTTTTCCGATTCCGAAGAACGGCGTTGAAGTGCTGTGGAACCACATCACCCGTTATCACGGCGGCAACGTCAAACGCATCATCACCCAGGTCACGCCGCAGACCAACGGCAGCTACACGCCGATCCGCTTCGAAGAAGAGATCGCCGTGCCGCAACTGATGAAAGATCTCGACCCGGAAAAAGCTGCCAACGTGCTGACCTTCTTCAAGCAATCGGTGACTGCGCCAGCGCGTCTGGCCGGTAACGTGTTGCTGGTGCACGAGACCCTCGATCAAGTGAAGGAACCGCGTCTGGCGTGGATCTACAACGCCGGCCAGCGTCGCGTACGTCGCGCGCCGCAAGTGGCCTATGACGGCCCGGGCACCGCCGCCGATGGCCTGCGCACGTCGGACAACTTCGACATGTTCTCCGGCGCTCCGGATCGCTACGACTGGAAACTGGTCGGCAAAAAGGAAATGTACATTCCCTACAACAGTTACAAGCTCGACTCACCGAAGCTCAAATACGACGACATCGTCAAGGCCGGACACATCAATCAGGACCTGACACGTTACGAACTGCACCGGGTGTGGGAAGTGATCGGCACGGTGAAACCGAACGAGCGGCACATCTACGCCAAGCGCCACATGTACATCGACGAGGACAGCTGGCAAGTAGCGCTGGCCGATCACTATGACGGTCGCGGACAACTTTGGCGCGTCGCCGAAGGTCACGCGCAGTACTACTACGATCACCAGGCCCAGGCCTACACGCTGGAAGCGCTCTACGACATCATCGCCGGTCGCTACATTGCGTTGGGCATGAAGAACGAAGAGAAGCACAGCTTCGAATTCGGCTTCGAAGCCAAGGCTGCCGATTACACACCATCGGCCTTGCGCGCCGAGGGCGTGCGGTAACGGTTCTGATACATCGGCAGGGCAAAAGGCGACCGCTCGGTCGCCTTTTTTATGGGCGTCAATCAGCGCGCTGAATACTCGTCAACAAGCGCGCGGGAGAGGGCTAGGGTGAGCGCACAACGATAAGAAGGCTCACTCGATGACTGCCATGACCCCGTGCCTGGATCGACCCGGATTTTTGCCCAGGCTTTCTTCCCATCATCAACTTCGCCCTCGACTGAGTGAGCCGCTACTGACGGCTGTGGCGCGGATCAGGCTGGTCTGCGCACCGGCCGGCAGTGGCAAAAGCGCGTTGCTCTCCGAATGCCTGTCACAGGCACCGGCAGACTGTGTAGTGCACTGGCTGCCACTGATGGGCGTGTCGTTGAGTAGCGAGGCGTTCTGTCGGCGGCTGAGTCAGGCGTTGGGGCTGGCAGAGATGGATGAAGCGCAGTTGGCTGCGGTGTTGGCTCGCTGGTCGACACCGACCTGGCTGTTTATCGACGATTACTGCCGGCTCCCCGCGCCGGCACTCGATGCATTGCTCGACCGCTTGCTGGCGCTCAGCAGCCCGACATTGGTCTGGTGGATCGGCACGCGTCGACGGCCGCAATGCAATTGGCCGCGGTTGCTGCTCGACGACGAATTGTATGAATGCGAGAGCGCTACGCTGGCACTGGCTCCGGACGAAATCGCCCAAGCGTTGAAGCACTTGTCAGCGGAGCAGGCTGCCAGTGTTGCTGCGCGGATCGTCCATCGAACCGGTGGCTGGTGCGCCGGAGTGCGCATGGCCTTGATGCAAAAATGCGACTGGTCGCAAAGCACCCAACCGCAGCAACGGGTGGAAACGTTGCTGGATTATCTGCAGCACGAATTGTTCAGCGGTCTGACGCCGGAGTTGGCGGAAGTCTGGCGGGTTTTGGCGAATCTGCCGCGCTTCAACGCTGAGCTGTGTGAGCACTTGTTTGGGGCCGGAGAGGGGGCGGATTACCTGCGGACCCTGCAAACGCTGGGTTGTTTTATCGAGCCATGGAACGACTCGTCGCAGTGGTTGCAGATCTTTGCACCTCTGGCCCAGGTGATGCGCGATGAGCGCTGGCCCGCAGCCCGTTCATGGCACCGTCGGGCGTGCCAATGGTTCGCAGCTGCCGAGGACTGGCGCTCGGCTTTCGAGCAAGCGCTGCTTGCCGAGGAGTTCGAAACGGCAGTGAGTCTGTTGCAACACTTCAACTTCGAACATCTTTTTGAAGAGCAGACCGTTGTGCTGTTGTTGCGCCTGCATGAATCTCAGGGCGAAGGAGTGACCCTGGCTTCACCGCAATTGGTCGGGTTGATTACCGCAGCGCTGCTGTTCGCCGGGCGGTTCGAACAGGCCACGCAGTGCATCGCGCACTTGGTGAGATTCATGCCGCAACCTTCGGCGGCACTGGAGCGACAACTGATTGCGCGCTGGCAAGCGCAACAAGGTTGGCTGATGCATTTGCAGGGGCGTATGACGCCTGCGCGCGAATTCTTTCAACAAGCGCTGAGCGTCCTTGATGGCGATGCCTGGGCCATAAGACTGTTGTGCCTGTCAGGGCTGACGCAACAAGCCTTGCTTTGTGATGAACTCGAACAAGCGCACGCCATCAGTCGCGAAGCGTTGTGTCTGGCGCGAGCACAAGGCTCCTTGCTGTTTGAAGGCTTGCTGGAACTGGATCACGCGCAGTTGCTAGAGCAGCGTGGTGCTCCCGCCCGCGCTGACAATCTGTTGATGAGCGTCGAGCAATTGCTCGGCCAGCGCGCCGAGCGGCCATCACCGCTATTGGGGCGTATCGCTTTACGCCGTGGCCAGTTGACCTTGAGCATGGGGCTGGAGGAGCAAGCTGCTGCGCTGTTCAAGCGTGGCCTGGAGGATTGTCTGCGCAGTCACGATAAACGTGTGCTGTACGGCTATTTGGGGCTGGCACAGATTGAGGCCAATCATTGTGAATATGCGCAGGCATTTGAGCGCTTGCACGAGGCTGAACGGTTGATGCAGCAGCGACGCATCCCGGATACGGTTTATCGCGGTGTGTTGTTACAGATCAGTAGTCAGATCTGGCTGCAACAGGGGCGGGCGCAATTGGCTCATGAGGCGCTGAGCCGGGTGCTGCGCCACTATCAAGCCCCGAACGCCTTGCAGGCACCGCCGGCGACAGTTCAATTGATTGCACGTATCCAGTATTTGCTGATATTGGCCGCGGCATCTTTGCAACGGGGTAGTGATCTGCCAGAGCAACTTCAGGTGTTACTGGATAAAGCACGCAAGTGCGGGGCGCAGACACTCGAGGCAGAGCTGCATTTCGCCTTGGCCGAGGTGGCATTGCTGCACAATGATTTGCTACGGGTAGTTGATCATGTGGAATCCGCATTGAAGATCGTCCGGCGCTCGGGGGCGCAATGGCTGATACGTCAGGTCACCCTGCGCTCACCGAAAATATTTGATCCGACAATTATTCCGGACGAAAAGCAGCAAGTCATAGCTGGATCTGAAGCTGAAAGTTCACTGAGTCAGCGAGAGTTGCAGGTGTTGGCGTTAATTGCGACAGGTGACTCCAATCAACAGATCGCAGAAAAACTTTTCCTTTCATTGCATACCGTTAAAACACATGTCCGAAGGATTTATATAAAGTTGGGGGTGGTGCGTAGAACTCATGCGGTGGCGAAGGCTAGAACATTGGGTTTGATGTTGGTGTGAGGTTGTTAAGTATTTGTGGTTGTAACGTCAGGGGTTGTTGCTGTTGTGGTTAAACACTGTTGGAAACAGTGCGGTGGGTATCTTTCTGCTCTGCATCTGAATTAGTTTGATTTGGCGAGGCAAGTTGTAGTTGGTCACTTGTCATAATCAAGCTGATAGAGATTTTATTGTGGAAATGAATAAAGAAGTCGAAGGTGAAAGTCTGCGTGAAGTGGGGAAAGCCCTGGAAAGTATCTCGCAAGAGTTGAAGCTTGCTCCGTCATTCTCGGTAGTACTGCAGGACACTTTGCGTGAAGCGTTATGGAAATTCTCGGAAGGCGCGCGACTAAGCAGCCTGTTTGTCAATGTCGTGGCGGGCGCCAGGCCGAAAAATAAACAGCCAGTCGGACGTTTGCTGGATGTCGCGCTTGAGTGCCTGCGAAGAGGTCGGGCGCCAAACTATGATGTCAATGATTATGGCGTTTTCGATCACCCGAGTTTTACCCGTCGTGAAGACTTGCTTGCGCAAGTGCCGATCCTGGCAGTTGAAAAACTGCTAGCAGATTTGCTGAAGCAGCTTGCAGTTGATTACACGGCTTCTGTGCGCAAGTACTGGGAAAACCCGACTGTTCAAAAAGCTGGCGGGGCTTATCCCCAGTTATCGCGCAAGTCTGCTCTGGGTGTTCTCGAAGCTGGCCTTTTCACTCGCGAGCTGGAGGCGTTGGCGATTCAGGGCCTCATCACTGCGCAAGAAAGGGCGCTAATCAGTACAACAGTGCAAGCTGGTCTGACAGGCACTTGTTACGGGGTTTTTATTGAAGGCCAGAATGGCAAATACATTGAGCAGAACGCGATGTTTGTACTGCCCCTTAAAAAACCTGTTTACGAACAATTGGTTTCAGGTGAGCAGGGCGCTGTTGTGCTGTATAGCGCAAGTCGCGGTCTTGAGGTGTTTTCCTCCACGTCAACACTCGAACAGACGCTACTAAAACGACTGGGCACTCTGGAGACTCAGGATGAATTTCTGCAAGCGCTACCGCTTAGTGAACGAGCGGGATTTGCCTATGTTCCCGCCATTCGCTTTTTGAAAGTCCGCGCGAATTTGTTTGAGCGCTTCGTGGATAAAAGGCTTCAGACGATGTACAGCGACGTCACTGGGTATCTTCAATCCGTCGGTATGCCAAGTACGGATTTTGATAAAGTTGTTGTCGCTGTAGAAAACGCACAATCCTTGCCAGCTGTTATTCGCCAAGCGAAGCAACGCCAGATACAACTGCTAAAGCATATAGACCGCAATGCTTGGCCTCACTGGTTGAAGAGTAGCTCCGATGTCAATCAGGAAGTCTATGTTTCTCTGAAAAAGCAGTTGCTGGAATCCGAGGTCAAACACCACGATGTCACTCACGGTGTTTCTTCCCTGAAAGACTATGCGCGGTTAGTCGTAGAGGACTTCATATCGCCGGGTAAAGATGAACGAATCGACCCGGACACCTTATTCGTGAAGGTCACCCATACCGTGCCTCTGGCGGATGGCAAGAAAGTGGAGCTCATCGAGCGCAAAACACTGACTCAGGCCTTTATGCACGGTACTCACGATTTGGCAGGGCAATATCAGATCGTTCCGGAAGTCCCCAGCAGTCTTCCAAAACTGAGCCCTTCCAGCATCCTCCGTGCCATCCAGACGTTGAATGTTCGTGTTGCTTATACTTCGGCGCAACGCCTTCTTCATTCGACAGAAGAGTTTTCCGAATCTCTTCGAGAGGTCTTTGGTCGCCGAACTGCGCTATCCATGTTCTCGGCGATCCTGCAGAAGCACGTGAGTCCGGCTGCGCAGGATCTGGTGACGCGTTACAACCTCGGTGACGTTTCGATTGAAACGCTGGGCGTGGCACTCAAAAACTGGTTCAAACCCTTCAATGGTTTGCTGGTTTATCGCAGGAAAGGTGTGGCAGCCGATCGTAGCGCTCATGTCCTTCATATGCCGGGTTCGCCAGTCGGGCAGGACTGGTTCGAATTCGCTGACCTGAAAAGCTTGCAGAACAAGTTGGCGCAATGGGCGGCCAAACCTGAAACCTGGGCGTACATGCTGAGTCAGGCACACGCCAGCGACAGTGCCGAGTTGCAACGTGATTATCTAAGCAAAAAACCCTTTGAGATGCTGGACGAACGGTGGTGGTCGAAGATTAAGCTGGTTGATTTAGCCGAGAAGGGGCCTTTGTTCGGCGCCGTTGAAAATCACATCATGTGGAATATCGATCAAACCGAAGTCGCTACCCCCCAATGGTACAGAAAGGCTAATTCGAGCGATCAGCAACTACTCAATCGTCTGAATCATGATTTCAAGGCTATTCATCATCATTCCCGGGAGACACTGGCGGTCGAGCCGTTCAAACAGTTTGCCAGTCAGCTGGTGAAGAAGGAGCTGAAGCAATATTTTGCTCGGACAGGTTCATCTGTGGACATTAACCCTGATGAGATCTGGGTCAACTTTCACGCCGATTCGAAAATCAGCCTCACCGATCTGTTTATTCAGTGGCAAACGTGGCGCAGTGACGTAAGCGCGTTTGAGAAATTTTTCACTTGGGTGAACCCTCTGTTGGCCGGGCCTGGTGAATTGAGAGAGCAGCTCAGAAAAGCCACTTTCTGGACGTTTACCGGTCAGCGCATTGACCAGCTGAATGCCAGTGTTATCAATAATCTGATCGATCTGAGACCCGGTGAAAAGTATCTTCAATATCTGAAGGACAAATTCCTCAATGCGTCCGATGTTGACCTGAAGTCAAACCTGTATCGAAAAACAAAACAAAACGAAATGCTTCGCGCTGCATTGATACAGAAAATCAAAGGCGAACTGTCGGTCGACCAATACAACTGGTTGCAGGGACTCATTAACGGATTTGATCGGGATCTGCCTCGTCAGGGCACCGTCACCACGGGTGGTAAGCCGGGCATTGGTGTTTATGAGTTCACCCTTAGGGGACGCGCCCTTGTCGGCGCTTACGTTTTTGGGCGCAAAGTCAGCGGGCGTGATGAGTTTTTTGTCTATATTCCCGACACGCCTGATGGCAAGGATTTCTTCCCTGTGCAGGAACTTGCGGGTCGGTTGAAAAGCGTGACCTTCAACAAAAAGGTCTTGAGCCTCGCTCGTCTGGAACATCAGCAGGAAGTGAAAAATCTCCTGGACACTTACTGGGACTCGATCCCGGTAGCGACCGGCACTCCGGAATTGACCAACAGTTATCCAATACTGGCTTTCAAAAAGGAGTACCTGGCTAAAATCGGGCAGCTCGTCGCCGATGTGGGTTTCCAGACAACCAGTTATCTGGAAGCGCTGTGGAAAGATGTGAGGGTACTGGCCGAATTTGCCCTGGATGTGGCTTCGATGTTCATTGCGCCACTTGGTCTCGCACTGACCGTATTGCGCATTACTCAGTCGGTTGTGCAGGGCATTGTGGCTTCCAGTCAGGGTTCCGATGAGGCTGCGAAAGCACACTTTGCATCGGCGTGGAGAGGGGCGATTCTGTTGTACGTTGGCAAAGTGGCGGCGATCGGCGCGCCCGTCAACCCGATTGCGCTGCTATCGAGCGTCAGGGACTTTGCTGACGTGGTGAAAGGCGTCACCGGCGTTGAAGTCAGCATCAGCTACGTGACCGCAGTCACGGCACGTCCTGCGGTCGTGAACAGCACCACTCGCCTGCTCAACTGACAGGTGAAACCGCGCGAGTAACGGCCCTCGTTACTCGCTCGATTGGCGCAGTTCAGGCCTGCAGAGGCTCATAACCCATCCGCCAACTCACGGCCCGTGTCGCCGCCAGCAACCGCTGCGCCGCCGGGCCGTTTTCGTCGGCGTGGAACAGAGAGGTCGGCCCCACAATGGTCAGCACGGCGGCGACCTGGCCGACGGCGTTGAATACCGGCGCGGACAACGCGTCCACACCCGGCATCAGCAAACCATGCACATGATGCAGACCGCGTTCGCGAATCTGTTCGCACAGCGTTGCGTAAGTTTTCTCGTCTTTCAGCGGATGGTCGGCAGCGGCAATCTCCTGGACGCGCAAATCATCGGTTTCGCGATGTGGCAGATAAGCGCTGAATACCAACCCGGTTGATGAACTGAGCAACGGCAGTACCGAACCCAATTGCGTCACCACCGTCACTGCACGCACCGCCGGTTCGATGTGCACAACGGTTGCGCCCTGGTTGCCCCACACCGCCAGAAAGCAGGTTTCGTTGAGTTCGTCGCGCAGTTCGGCCAGTGGCAGTGCGGCGACTTTCAGCACGTCCATACTGTTGAGTGCGGCGAGGCCCACGCGCAGTGCTTCCCGGCCGAGGCCGTAATGGTTGGTCGCGGTGTTCTGCTCGGCAAATCCCGAGGCGATCAACGCCTGTAAATAGCGATGAACCTTGCTCGCCGGCATTTGCACATGTTCGGCCAGACGCGACAACGAAGTGGACGGCGACAACTCAGCCAGGGCCTTGAGGATGTCGGTGCCGACTTCGGCGGAGCGGACTTTCTGTTTGCCGTTGCTGTCGCTGGTTTTTTCCATGGTGCGGCCGGGTTCCGAAACGATTGGGCGTCTTTATAGCTTGACGCTGGATAGCGAGCAAATTACGTTATGCGTAATCGAATTACGATAAAAACAAACCCGGCGTGCCGAAACCTCTGAGCCAGAGCGATGGGCCACTGCCGACTCCCTGTTCAGGAGGCTCCATGAACCTCGATTCAACCGCTCAGGCGCTGGCGTATCAGTCCGGTTTCGGTAACGAATTCAGCTCTGAAGCGTTGCCCGGTGCGCTGCCCGTCGGCCAGAACTCGCCGCAAAAAGCTCCGTACGGCCTCTATACCGAATTGTTTTCCGGTACCGCGTTCACCATGACCCGCAGTGAAGCGCGGCGCACCTGGATGTACCGCATTCAGCCGTCGGCCAATCACCCGGCCTTCGTCAAACTGGAACGGCAACTGGCCGGTGGCCCGTTGGGCGAAGTGACGCCTAATCGCCTGCGCTGGAATCCGCTGGAGATCCCGGCCGAGCCGACCGATTTCATCGACGGTCTAGTGAGCATGGTCGCCAACGCTGGCGCGGAAAAGCCGTCCGGCATCAGCATCTACAACTACGTCGCCAACCGTTCGATGGAGCGCGTATTCTTCAACGCCGACGGCGAACTGCTGCTGGTGCCGCAACTCGGGCGTCTGCGCATTGCTACCGAATTGGGTGTGCTGGACGTGGCACCGCTGGAAATCGTCGTGCTGCCACGTGGCCTGAAATTCCGCGTTGAATTGCTCGACCCGCAAGCCCGCGGTTACGTCGCCGAGAACCACGGCGCGCCGCTGCGCCTGCCGGATCTGGGGCCGATCGGCAGTAACGGTCTGGCCAATCCGCGCGACTTCCTGACCCCGGTCGCCGCTTACGAGAACCTGCAGCAACCGACCACACTGGTGCAGAAATTCCTCGGCCAGTTGTGGGCCACCGAACTCAATCACTCGCCCCTGAACGTGGTCGCCTGGCACGGTAACAACGTGCCGTACAAATACGATCTGCGCCGTTTCAACACCATCGGTACGGTGAGTTTCGATCACCCGGATCCGTCGATCTTCACCGTGCTGACCTCGCCGACCAGCGTGCACGGCCTGGCCAACCTCGACTTCGTGATTTTCCCGCCGCGCTGGATGGTCGCCGAGAACACCTTCCGTCCGCCGTGGTTTCACCGCAATCTGATGAATGAATTCATGGGCCTGATCCAGGGCGAATATGACGCCAAGGCCGAAGGTTTTGTGCCCGGCGGTGCGTCGCTGCACAGCTGCATGAGCGCCCACGGCCCGGATGGCGAGACCTGCATCAAAGCGGTCAATGCCGAACTCAAACCGGCAAAAATCGACAACACCATGGCCTTCATGTTTGAGACCAGTCAGGTGCTGCGCCCAAGCCGCTTCGCCCTCGACTGCCCGCAACTGCAATCCACTTACGACGCTTGCTGGGCCACGCTGCCCGCCACGTTCGACCCGACCCGGAGATAACCCATGACGCAGAATTCCATCACCCGCAGTTGGGTCGCTTCGGCCAATGGCCACGCTGATTTCCCGCTGCAGAACCTGCCGCTGGGTGTGTTCAGCAGCAACGGTGCGGCGCCGCGCGCTGGCGTGGCGATTGGCGAACACATCTTCGATCTGCAAGTGGCGCTGGAAGCCGGGCTGTTCGACGGCGTCGCGCGCAGTGCGGTCGAAGCCATGCACGGCGGCCAGTTGAACGCGTTCTTCGAACTCGGTCGCGAGGCACGTGTGGCTCTGCGTTCGCGTCTGCTGGAACTGTTCATTGAAGGCAGCACTCACCGTGGCAACATCGAAGCCCAAGGCGCGAAACTGCTGCCACTGGCCGCCGATTGCCAACTGCATCTGCCGGCACGCATCAGCGATTACACCGACTTCTACGTGGGCATCGAGCACGCGCAGAACGTCGGCAAACTGTTCCGTCCGGATAACCCGTTGCTGCCGAACTACAAGCACGTGCCGATCGGTTATCACGGTCGCGCTTCCACTGTGCGCGCCTCCGGTACCGACGTGCGGCGTCCGAAAGGCCAGACCTTGCCGGCCGGTCAGACCGAACCCACTTTTGGTCCGTGCGCACGCCTGGACTATGAACTGGAGCTGGGCATCTGGATCGGTCAGGGCAACGAGATGGGCGATTCGATCGCCATCGGTGACGCCGCTGATCACATCGCCGGTTTCTGCCTGCTCAACGACTGGTCGGCGCGCGACATTCAGGCCTGGGAATACCAGCCGCTGGGTCCGTTCCTGTCGAAGAGTTTCATCACCAGCGTGTCGCCTTGGGTGGTCACGGCGGAAGCTCTGGAGCCGTTCCGCACCGCGCAACCGGCGCGCCCTGAAGGTGATCCGCAGCCGCTGCCGTATCTGTTCGACAAGCGTGATCAGGACGGCGGAGCCTTTGACATCGAACTGGAAGTGCTGCTGCTCACCGAAGCCATGCGCGAGCAGAACCTGCCGGCTCATCGTCTGACCCTGAGCAACACCCGCTACATGTACTGGACCGTCGCGCAAATGGTCGCACACCACAGCGTCAACGGCTGCCAGTTGCAGGCCGGTGACCTGTTCGGTTCGGGCACTTTGTCCGGCCCTGAGAGCGGTCAGTTCGGCAGCCTGCTGGAAATCACCGAGGGCGGCAAAAAGCCGATCGAACTGGCCTCTGGCGAGGTGCGTAAATTCCTTGAGGACGGCGACGAAATCATCCTGCGCGCGCGCTGTGCTCGTGATGGTTTTGCTTCGATCGGCTTCGGCGAATGCCGCGGCAAAGTGTTGCCGGCGCGCTGACAGGAGCGGCTTATGGATCTGTATACCTACTATCGTTCGACCTCGTCGTACCGGGTGCGAATCGCGCTGGCGCTGAAGGGTCTCGACTACCAGGCGCTGCCGGTCAACTTGATCGCGCCGCCGGGTGGCGAGCATCGGCAAGCGGCGTATCTGGCGATCAATCCACAGGGGCGGGTGCCGGCCCTGCGCACTGACGAAGGCGGTTTGCTGATTCAGTCGCCGGCCATCATCGAGTATCTGGAAGAACGTTATCCACAGGTGCCGCTGCTGCCTGAAGATCTGCTCGCCCGTGCGCAGGTGCGCGGTGTGGCGGCGGTGATCGGTTGCGACGTGCATCCGCTGCACAACGTCAGCGTGCTCAATCGTCTGCGCCAACTGGGGCACGACGAGCCGCAGGTGGTGGAGTGGATCAGTCACTGGATCAGCCAAGGACTGGCGACGGTGGAGCAGTTGATTGGCGATGAGGGCTTTTGTTTCGGCGAGTGGCCGTGTGTGGCGGATGTGTACCTGATTCCGCAGTTGTATGCGGCTGAGCGCTTTAACGTCAGCCTTGAGGCGTATCCGAACATTCGTCGGGTCGCCGCACTGGCGGCTGAACATCCAGCGTTCATCAAGGCCCATCCTGCCAACCAACCCGATACCCCGTAATTCCCCTGTGGGAGCGAGCCTGCTCGCGAAGGCTGAGGGTCAGTCACCATTCATTTGGCTGACACAGCGCATTCGCGAGCAGGCTCGCTCCCACAAGGTTCGGCGTTGAGCCTCCTAAAAATCATAAAAACAAAACAGGTACCTTGCGATGCACAACCAGATTGCCAGCTTCCGCGCGGCACTCGACGCCCGTCCTGTGTCCCGCTATCAGTGGTTACTCTTGATCCTGCTTGCCTTGCTGCTGGTCACCGACGGCTACGACGCCCAGGTGCTCGGTTACGTGGTGCCCGCGCTGGCGCAGGACTGGGGCCTGGAAAAGTCTGCGTTCGGGCCTGTGTTCAGCGCCAATCTGCTCGGTCTCACCCTTGGTTCACTGGCGGTCACGCCGCTGGCTGACCGCTTTGGCGTGCGCCGGATTCTGCTCGCCTGCGTATTGATCTACGCCACACTGACGGTGCTGATGGTCTTCGCCGATTCGCTGAACACACTGATGATCGCGCGTTTCATCTGCGGCATCGGCATGGGTGGAGCGATGCCCAGTGCCATGGCGTTGATGTCGGAATACTCGCCACCGCGTTTGCGCACTTTGATGGTGACGCTGGCGGCCTGTGGCTTCTCGTTCGGCGGGGCAGCGGGTGGTTTTGTCGCCGCCGGGTTCATCGACCGGTTCGGCTGGCAGGCGGTGTTCCTCGCCGGTGGCGTCACGCCGCTGCTGCTGTTTCCGTTTCTCTGGTGGATGCTGCCGGAATCGCTGCCGCGTCTGCTGCGTGATGCACCGCCGTATGCACGACTGCGCAAAGTCACCGCGCGCATGCTGCCGGATTGGCAGCCGCCCGTTGCCAGCGTCGAACAGAACGAACGCGAGCAGGGCAGCAAACTGACCGTGGTCGAGCTGTTCCGCAATGGCTACGCACGGCCGACCTTGCTGATCTGGGCGACGTTTTTCGTCAGCCTGATTCTGTTGTATTTCATGATCAGCTGGCTGCCGACCCTGCTCCTGGAAAGTGGCCTGAAACTCAACGAAGCCAATCTGGTGACGTCGATGTTCCTGTTCGCCGGCACCCTCGGCGCGATCTGCATGGCCTGGTTTGCCGACCGTTTGAAACGCAAGGTTCGTTTGCTGTCGGCGGTGTTGGCAGGTGCGGCGTTGTGCACGATTCTGCTTGGGCTCAATCACGACAATCCGCGTTATCTGGTGGCCTGCGTGTTCGCCGCCGGGTTCTGCATCATCGGCGGGCAACTGACGCTGAATGCGTTTGCCAGTAATTTCTACCCGGCGCATGTCCGCGCGACTGGCACGGGTTGGGCGTTGGGCGTGGGGCGTTTTGGTTCGATTCTCGGGCCGCTGTTTGGCAGCCTGCTGCTGGCGATGCACATTCCGGTGGCACAGATTTTCTTCTTCTGCGCGATCCCGGCGGTGATTGCCGCGCTGCTGATCATTCAGGTGCGTTCGCCCTCCGAAGGAAATTCGACAGTTGGAATGGGGATATCTGTGAAATCCTGAAGAGCAAAAGATCGCAGCCTTCGGCAGCTCCTACATGGGAATGCATATTTCAATGCAGGAGCTGCCGAAGGCTGCGATCTTTTGCGTTTAATGGACGACTGAATTGGGCGGCAGGTGCCCGAGGCGCTCGGTCAGGCGCAGGCGTTGAATCGGATCGTCGCTGAGCATCAGCGCATGCTCCAGATCAAAGCGCTCGGCGTTCGGGCAGTCGAGCCGCTGATAAAGACTGGCCCGGGCCAAGTAATCGGCGGCGCCGGCGTCACCCAGCTCGAGCACGCGTTCGGCGTCGATCAGCGCGGCGATGAAGTCATCATGGGTCAGGTACAACTGGCGCAGGTTGCGCGACAGGCGCTGGAGCATCTGCTGGGGTGTGGCGGTCAGCAGATGCTCGGCATTGAGCTTCATGTTCGGCCCGTATTGGCGCTGCAACAGCTCGCGACAATCATTGGGATACAACCGCCGGCCACCACAGGGATCAAGCAGGTGATCGGCGCCGGGCACCCGCAGCAGGAAGTGCCCGGGGAAGTTGACCCCGACCAGCGGGATCTCCAGCCGTCGCGCCAACTCCAGAGCAATCAGCGCCAATGCCAGCGGCTGGCCGCGCCGGGTCTGCAACACTTTGTGCAGCAGCGCAGCCTGCGGGCGCAGTGGCAGAAAATCGTCCTGAGCAAAACCCAGATCGGTCATGCGGCGTAACAACGGTTGCGCCAGCTCACTCACCGGCAGCATTGGCAAACCGTAACTGACCCGCTGTTGCAGCTCTTTGAATTCCTCCAACAGCGCGTCGGGGTCGACCGCTTTTTCGTGCTCGGCCGCCATCCACAGCGCGGCTTCGAACAGCGCGGGCGGTGAGCGGTGCAGGCATTCGAAAAAACGTTGACGCGCACTCATCGAAATCTCCGGGGAATGCCTCGTTTTAGCCCGCTCCGCGAGATTCGTCCAGTGTCCCGCTGCGCAGGTGTCGGGTTATGCCGTAAAGCCGTTGTCTGCGCGGGCGCTTATTCCGGTGCGCTCCAGCAATTTTCAGGCGCAGGCCTATACTGGCGTTCTACAAGAAGTGATTCGGGAGCCCAACGATGTTTGCGCTCATGCAAAGCACTCGCCTGGAATCGCTGCACCTTAGCGTTGATCCGGTCACCGGGTTGAAGGCGGTCATTGCCATCCATAACAGTCGCCTCGGGCCAGCCTTGGGCGGATGTCGTTATCTTGCCTATCCCAATGACGAATCCGCCGTCGAAGATGCCATTCGCCTTGCTCAGGGCATGAGCTACAAAGCCGCACTGGCAGGGCTGGCTCAGGGCGGTGGCGTCGCGGTGATCGTGCGTCCGGTCCATGTGGAGAGTCGTGGCGCGCTGTTCGAGGCCTTTGGCCGCTGCATCGATCAGCTTGACGGTCGCTACATCACCGCCATCGACAGCGGCACCTCGGTGGCGGACATGGATTGCATCGCCCAGCAGACCCAACATGTCACCAGCACCACCTCGGCCGGCGACCCGGCACCGCACGCGGCAATGGGCGTGTTTGCCGGCATTCGCGCAACGGCGATGGCCCGGCTGGGCAGCGATAATCTCGAAGGCTTGCGCATTGCTATTCAGGGCCTGGGCAATGTCGGTTTTGCCTTGGCCGAGCAACTGCACGCTGCCGGTGCTGAACTGCTGGTCAGCGATATCGACCACGGCAAGGTGCAACTGGCGATGGAGCAACTCAACGCCCATCCGATCGCCAACGACGCGTTACTCAGCACCCCGTGCGACATCCTTGCACCGTGCGGTCTGGGCGGTGTGCTGAACAGCCACAGCGTCACGCAACTGCGGTGTTCGGCCGTGGCGGGTTCGGCGAACAATCAACTGACGCATCTGGATGTCGCCGATCAACTGGAGCGGCGCGGGATTCTGTATGCGCCGGATTATGTGATCAATGCCGGGGGCTTGATCTATGTCTCGCTCAAGCATCGCGGCGAAGAACTGACCACCATTACCGCGCATTTGTCGAAGATCAGTTCACGGCTGACCGAAGTATTCGCTCACGCGCAGGCGGAAAAACGCTCGCCAGCGCGGGTGGCGGATGAGTTGGCAGAAAAAGTTTTGTATCGCTGAAAAAGCAAAAGATCGCAGCCTTCGGCAGCTCCTACAGGAAATACGTATTCCAATGTAGGAGCTGCCGAAGGCTGCGATCTTTTAGGGCGCTGCTTACTTCGCAGCTTTTGCCGCTTTGGCTGGCTTCGCTGGCGTTTCAGCAGGTTCCGCTGCTTCCGCATTATCGACCGGTTCTGCCGGTGCATTGAGCAGCTCGGACAGTGCATCCGGCTGGCTCTTGAACGCCCGGGCGAACACATCGCGATTCTTCGCCATGTAGATCCCGGCTTCTTCCACTTGCTGCTCAGTCAGGGACGGAACGGCTTTTTGCAGCACATCGGCCAGATATTCGGCCAGTTCGAGCATTTTGTCATGACGGTCAGCTTCGGCTTTATCCATGAACAAGCGCTCCAGATCTCGGCTGCTGCGGTATACCACTTCGACGGCCATTCACCACCTCACATGCCTTCACATTAAGTTGTCTTGACGACTACTGTATCCATATACAGCGAAAAGGATAAGCGAATCCCTGCGCCATGGGTAGTGGCTTTTCAATGTAGACCGGATTTCGGGTTTGTCAGGAGATCGTGTTGCTGCATTCGCGAGCAGGCTCGCTCCCACAAAAGCACAGCGGTGCGACCAAACGCCACGGCGCGGGTTTGGCGGCGTCTCGCCATGATGGCGTGGCCTCTTTTCTGCATGAAAACCCGTTACGTGCAGAAAACCGTCACGTCCAACACGCATCATCCGCTCGCATTCGAGCTAAGGAACATCATCGTGAAAATAAACTGGGCCGAGAAACTGCGGCAAAACGTGCATCAACTGGCCGAGTCCCTGGGCAACCTGTTCGTCGAAACCTTCCACTATCTGGCGCTGTTTGCCATCGGTGCGGTGACGGCATACGCGGCGGTGATGGAGTTTCTCGGGATGCTCGAGGAAGGCCACATCAAGATCGATGACATTCTGCTGCTGTTCATCTATCTCGAACTGGGGGCGATGGTCGGGATTTATTTCAAGACCAACCACATGCCGGTGCGCTTCCTGATCTACGTGGCGATCACCGCGTTGACCCGTCTGCTGATCTCCAACGTCTCGCACCACAACCCGCCGGACATGGGCATTATCTACCTGTGCGGCGGGATTCTGCTGCTGGCGCTGGCGATTCTGGTGGTGCGTTACGCCTCGTCACAATTTCCGTCGGTGAAGATCGAAAAACCACAGCGCACGCTGGGCACGGGTTCCAGCGAACATCCTGAAGTCGAGAAGGGTGAGCTTTAAAGCCCGGCCGCTGGTCGTGGCTGACCGCTGACACGTGGCGGTGGCGGCGTCAGCCCGCTGCCGCTGGTCATGGCTTCGAGGATCGCCATGGCGCTGTGGCCCTGTTCGATGGCGATGCCGAACTGAATGCTTTGCACCAGGCGCTTGAGACGCGCGGGGTCATTGCGTTGTTCGGCACTGATCATGCGTTTGGCCACGATTCGGCCGCTGTTGGACAGGGTCAGCATGATGCTGCCGTCCAGGCCCTGAATGCTCAGGTTGATCTGATAGTCCGGCGCAAAGGCATCGGTAATGATCTGAAAAGGATTGTCCATGATGCGTCACCGCCTGATTGAACGTGCAGTTGTTGACCGGCCGTGATCGGGTTGGTTCGCCCCACCGGATCATCGGCGATTCCGTGGCCTGTATTTGTTGCTTCATGTAGGAGCTGTCGAGTGAAACGAGGCTGCTCCTGCAGTGGTATAGCAAGGCCTGTGCCGGGAAAATTGTCGAACAATGAACACGGGGATAAAAAAGGCGAGCCACAGGGCTCGCCTTTTTTTATGGCGCGTTTTCAGGGCAGAACCGTGTAGATGATCGCTGACAGTGCAATCAGGCCGATCAACACCACAAACACGTTGGACACCTGGCCCGAATACTGGCGCAAGGCTGGCACGCGGCGGATGGCGTACATCGGCATCAAGAACAGCAGGCAGGCTATCACTGGCCCACCGAAAGCCTCGATCATCCCGAGGATGCTCGGGTTGAAGGTCGCTACGGCCCAGCAGCTGAGGATCATGAACACGGCGGTTGCGCGGTTCAGCCAGCTCGCTGACATGACCCGGCCACGGCTGCGCAGGCTTTTCACGATCATGCCTTGAAAGCCTTCGCTGGCGCCGATGTAGTGGCCGAGGAAGGATTTGGTGATCGCCACCAGCGCAATCAGCGGCGCGGCGTAAGCGATGACCGGGGTCTGGAAGTGGTTGGCCAGGTACGACAGGATCGAAATGTTCTGCGCCTTGGCCGCTGCCAGATCCGCCGGCGACAACGCCAGTACACAACTGAAGCAGAAGAACATCACCGTGACGACCATCATGCCGTGCGCCATGGCGAGGATGCCGCTGCTCTTGCGTTCGGCCTGCTCGCCATAGCGTTGTTTTTGGTCAACCGCAAACGCGGAGATGATCGGCGAATGGTTGAACGAGAACACCATCACCGGGATTGCCAGCCACAGCGTCTTGAGAAATACGGACATTGGCATGGCTTCTTGAGCACTGGCGAAAAACGCGCCGTTCCAGTTCGGAATCAGGCTGACCGCGAGCAGCAGCAATGCGGCGACGAATGGATACACCAACACGCTCATGGCTTTGACGATCACGCTCTGACCGCAACGAACAATCGCCATCAAACCGAGGATCAGCGCCAGCGAAAGGATCGCCCGAGGCGGCGGGGCGATGTGCAATTGGTGTTCGAGAAAGCTGCTCAGGGTGTTGGTCAGCGCCACGCTGTACACCAGCAGGATCGGGAAGATCGCAAAGAAATACAGCAGCGTGATCAGCTTGCCGGCACCGATGCCGAAGTGTTCTTCGACCACTTCGGTGATATCCCCGGAGCGCCCGGACAGCACGAATCGGGTCAGGCCACGGTGGGCAAAAAACGTCATCGGGAAGGCCAGTACGGCGAGAATCAGCAACGGCCAGAAACCACCGACACCGGCGTTGATTGGCAGGAACAATGTCCCGGCACCGATGGCCGTGCCGTACAGGCCAAGCATCCAGGTGGTGTCGAATTTGCTCCAGCCCTTGTGGGCTGTTTCTTGATTGCGTGTGCGGTCTACAGCGGGATTTTCGGCAGCAGGTGTACGTACATCGGTCATCGGTATCGCCTCGTTATTATTTTTGCTCGGGCTCACGGTTGGCAGACCGCTCTGTGCGGTCTGCCGGGGCGGTCAGGGAATGCGCGTCAGCACTCCACCCAGTTCACAGCCAGGCCGCCCCGTGAAGTCTCTTTGTATTTGTCATGCATGTCGGCGCCGGTATCGCGCATGGTGCGGATCACCCGGTCGAGGGAAATGAAATGGTTGCCGTCGCCGCGCAGGGCCATTTGTGTGGCGTTGATCGCTTTCACGGCGGCGATGGCGTTGCGCTCGATGCACGGCACTTGTACGAGGCCTCCGACCGGGTCGCAGGTCAGGCCAAGGTTGTGTTCCAGGCCGATTTCGGCGGCGTTTTCCAATTGCTCAGGGGTGGCGCCGAGCACGTCGGCCAAGCCAGCCGCCGCCATTGCGCAGGCCGAACCGACTTCACCCTGACAGCCGACTTCGGCGCCGGAGATCGAGGCATTTTTCTTACACAGAATGCCTACGGCGGCCGCACCGAGAAAGAAAGCGACCACGTCATCGTCAGACGCGTCGGGATTGAATTTCATGTAGTAGTGCAGAACCGCCGGGATGATCCCGGCTGCACCGTTGGTCGGCGCAGTGACCATGCGCCCGCCTGCAGCATTCTCTTCGTTGACGGCGAGGGCGAACAGGTTGACCCATTCCATTGCCGACAGCGTCGAACTGATCACGTTGGGCTTGCCGATTTCCAGCAGGCTGCGATGCAATTTCGCGGCGCGGCGTGGCACATTCAGACCGCCGGGCAGGATGCCTTCATGGCGCAGGCCTTGTTCGACGCACTCACGCATCACCGACCAGATGTGCAGCAGACCCTGACGGATTTCGGCGTCGCTACGCCAGGCGCGCTCGTTGGCCATCATCAGTTCGGACACGCGCAGGTTGTGCTGTTTGCACAGCGACAGCAGTTCGGCGGCGCTGGAGAAATCGTACGGCAACACCACGTCGCCGGCCGGTGCGACACCGGACTCGGCTTCCGCCGCTTCGATGATGAAACCGCCGCCAACCGAGTAGTACGTCTGCTCGAACAACTCGGCGGTTTCGCCAAAGGCTGTCAGCGACATGGCGTTGGGGTGGTAGGGCAGGCTCTCGTCCAGCAGCAGGAGATCACGCTGCCAGTCGAAGGCAATTTCTCTCTGACCGGCGAGGGACAGTTGGCCTGTCTCGCGTAGTTGCTGGATGCGGGGATCGATGGTCGCCGGATCGATGCTGTCCGGCCATTCGCCCATCAGGCCCATGACCGTGGCGCGGTCGGTGGCGTGACCGACGCCGGTGGCTGACAGCGAGCCATATAAACGGATTTCCACACGACGCACATCGTTCAACAAATGCTGATCAATGAGCGCCTGAGCGAAGGTCGCTGCCGCCCGCATCGGGCCGACGGTGTGGGAACTGGACGGACCGATACCGACTTTGAATAGATCGAAAACACTGATAGCCATGCTAAACCCTTACAAGCAATGGAGTACGAATCGCTGCCATTTTTTGTAGGACAAGCGCAATGTCGGCGATACTGCCTACCTCGGTCCTACGTGACTAACGAAACTTCCTAAGTAAGCCTTTAGCAGGACTAAACAATGAGTCGTCAATTGCATGCCCAGACCTACGTCTGGCTGCAGGTGTTTTCCTGTGCCGCGCGGCACCTGTCGTTCACCCGTTGTGCCGAAGAGCTGCACATCACCCCGGGGGCGGTCAGTCAGCAGATTCGTCAGTTGGAAGAGCGCCTGGGTTTTCGCCTGTTTCACCGGCGCGCGCGGGGCGTCGAGTTGAGCGCAGAAGGGCAGCGGTTGGCGATCACCGTCAACGAGGCGTACGGCAGCATCGATGCCGAATTGCGTCGACTGGACGCGGGAATGATCAGCGGGATTTTGCGCGTGCGTTCGATTCCGTCGTTTCTCAGCAAGTGGCTGACGCCGCGTCTACCGCGCCTGCAACAGCGCTATCCGGATATTCAGCTGCGGCTGGTCGCCGAGGACAGTAGCGTGCCGTTGCACGAAGGCGACTTTGATCTGGCGATCGATTTGAACGACGGCAGTTACCCGGGATTGTTATCCACAGCCTTGCTCGATGAGCAGATTTTCCCGGTGTGTGCGCCGAGCCTGTTGCGCGGGCGGCCGCCACTGCATGGCCCGGCGGATCTGGTGCATTTTCCGCTGCTGCACGACATCACCGCCTGGCGTGGCAGTTATGAATACGCGGAGTGGGAGTTCTATTTAAACGCGATCGGCTTTGAAGGCGCCGACGTACGGCGTGGGCATACCTTCAATCGCAATCACCTGACCATCGAAGCGGCGATTGCCGGCATGGGCGTGGCGATTGCCCGTCGTACATTGCTCAACGATGAGCTGGAGCGGGGAACGTTGATCGTGCCATTTGGCCTGTCGGTGCCCAATCACAAACGCTATGTGTTGCTATATGCGCCGGGGGCGCTGAGCCATCCGGGCGTGCGTGCGGTGCATGACTGGCTGGTGGAGGAAGCGGGGATTTTTCGCAGCTTGCACCCGTTGAATGACGGGCAATTGTGAGCAGATTTTGCCGGGTTGCGAGGCGACCCAACTCCCGACCTTACCAGTGCTTTGCTCGATTGTCCGGCTTTTTTTGCGAATGAATATTTATCTTTTTTCAGGGGTTGAAATGTTCGTCAGTCGGGCCGATTGTTGTAACCAGGAGGTCAGGAAATTCAACTCAAGGCCTCTCACGAGCTAGCTGAAATAAGGGATGAACTATGCAAATCCAAGTCAACAGCGATAACCATATTCAAAGTAGTCAACGACTGGAGGAGTGGGTACGTACAACCATTGAGAGCACGCTCGAACGTTATGAAGAAGACCTGACCCGCGTCGAAGTCCATCTGGCTGACGAGAACGGTGACAAACCAGGTCCCCATGACATGCGCTGCCAACTGGAAGCGCGGCCAAAAGGCCATCAACCGATTTCCGTGACCCACAAGGCCGATTCGCTGGAACAGGCGATCGACGGTGCAGCCGAAAAACTCGAGCACGCTCTTGAGCACCTTTTTGGCAAACTGCGAGGTAAGCCACGTGCCGCTGTGGTGCCATTTAGCAAGGCGAATGACGCTCTGCTGGAGGAAGAATTTCTTGAGAACGAACAGGCAGCGATCAACAGTTGATGCGCTGACTTTATAAACCACCCAATGAGAACGGGCCTGCGGAAGCAGGCCCGTTTTTGTTTGTGGCAATTTTTTGCGCCGGGCACAAGATCGCGGCCCCTCACCCCAGCCCTCTCCCGGAGGGAGAGGGGGCCGACCGAGGGGTATCGCGGGGTACATCGACCTGGAAAACCGATTCGATTATGGATTCGACACAGTACTTTCAGATCGGTGTATTTCTCAGGCATTCCCCGATCAGTCCCGCCACTCTCCGGGAGAGGGCCGACCGAGGTGTCTTGCGGGGTACACCGACCTGAACGACCGAGTCGATTATGGATTCGGCAAAGCAGCTTCAGGTCGGCGTGCCTCGCAAGCATCTCCCAATCAGTTCCTCCTCTCTCCGGGAGAACGCTGACCGAGTCGGTTATGGATTCAGCCCAATAATTTCAGGTCGATGTATTTCTCAAGCATCCCACAATCAGTCCCCTCTCCCTTTGGGAGAGGGTTAGGGTGAGGGCATTTTTCGATTCGCCGCAATTCTTATGATCTGCTCCAGTACGTCATCCATCTGCTGAGCTACCTCAAGATTACTGAAACGCACGACTTCAATGCCCTTTTGGTTCAGATAGCGTGTCCGGCGCTGGTCATGAATCAATCCCGCTGTTTCAAAATGCTGCCCACCGTCCAGCTCAATCGCCAATTTCAGCTCCGCACAGTAAAAATCCAGCACGTAAGGCGGACACGGAAACTGCCGGCGAAATTTCAGATTGGCGATTTGGCGGGAGCGGAGTTTTTGCCAGAGCAGCTGTTCGCAATCGGTTTGGTTGACGCGGAGCTGGCGGGCGAATTGGGCGAGGGTGGGGCGGGTTTGCATGCTTCACGATCCTTGTGAAGTTGGTTTGAAGTTTTACTTTAGACCATGACCTGCTGACCTGCTGACCTGCTGACCTGCTGACCTGCTGACCTGCTGACCCTCACCCCAGCCCTCTCCCGGAGGGAGAGGGGGCCGACCGAGGTGTCTTGCGGGGTACATCGACCTGAAAGACCGAGTCGATTATAGATTCGGCGAAGCGGTTTCAGGTCGAGTAGATTATGGATTCGGCACAGCACGTTCAGGTCGGCGTACTTCGCAAGCATCCCCCAATCAGTCCCCTCTCCCTCTGGGCGGTCCGACGTTTCGGGAGGGTTAGGGTGAGGGTTTTTTCAATCCTCAGAACGCCACAGAAGTCTGCACATAAACCGTCCGCGGCTCACCCACATACTTACCCTTGTTATTGTCATCAAACGAACGCGTGAAGTACTGCGTGTTGAAGATGTTCTTCACGCCCACCGCCACGTTCAGATCCGACAACTGCGGCCCGAAGTCGTAACCCGCACGGCTGCTGAACAGCATGTACCCGGGGATCTTGCCGGTGCTGCCATCGGCACTTTCCTTCGAGGTGTTGGCGTTGTCGGCGAACTGGTCGCTCTGGAAGCTGCTGTCCAGATTCAGCTTCCACGGGCCTTCGGTGTAACCGACGCCAATCGTGCCTTTGTGTTTCGACGAGAACGGCACGCGATTGCCTTTGTTCGGTCCGTCTTCGCGGATGGTCGCGTCAACGTAGGCGTAGCTGGCGTAGACATCGAAACCGGCGAGCGCCGGGCTCAAGTCATCCAGTGCGTAATTGACGCTGGTCTCGATACCCTGATGACGGGTTTCACCACGGGCGATCACCGAGTCGTTGGTCTGGTTGCTTTCGTACTGGTTGTCGAAGTTGATCAGGAACGCGCCGATCTCCGCGCGCAATGCGCCATTGTCATAGCGCGTGCCGAGCTCCCAGGTGCGCGCCTTCTCCGGTTTCACTTCACCGCTGGTTACACGGTTGGGCATCTGACTGTACTGCACGCTGCCGAACGAGCCTTCGGTGTTGGCGTACAGGTTCCAGCTGTCGGTCAGGTGATAGAGCACGTTCAGCGCCGGCAACGCGGTGTTGTAATCGCCCTTGTATTTGACGTTGGTCAGGTTGTTGGTCTGCTGCGACTCGATCATCTCGTAGCGCACGCCCGGGGTGATTGTCCATTTGCCGATGTCGATGCGGTCGTCGACGAAGAACGCATTGGCTTCGGTGCCGCCACGGGTATCACGGTCATTGCGGCTGGCGGTGGTCGGGTATTCGTTGCTGCTGATCGGCGTGCGATAGCGCAGTTCGTGGCCAGCCTCGTTGATGTAGCGATAGCCGACGCCGACTTCATGGCTGGTCGGGCCGAGGTCGAAGCCTTGGGCGAAGCGGGTTTCCAGACCGCGCACCCAATACTCGCGCGGCGACAGCGAGAGGAACGTGCCCTGATCGAGATAACCGCTGCGCAAGGTCTTGGTGAAGAAAGTGTTGGCGGTGAATTCGCGGCGATCATCCTGATAGCGATAGCCGAAATTGAACATCGTGCGACGGCCCCAGAACTGGTCTTTTGGCCGTGTCGACTGGTACGGATCGGCGTCGTAATCGGCAACATTCAGACCGCCGGGCATGTCGGCCTTGCCTTCGTAATACTGGGCCATGGCGTTGAAGCTGTTGGCCTCGTCGAGCTGGTATTGGCCCTTGAGGATCAGGTCGTCGATCTCGGTGTCGCTGTGTTCACGCCAGTCGCCGCCGCGCGTCCCGGAGTAGAGCAACGCGCCGCCGAGACCATTTTCATTGGTGCCGCCGGCCAGCAGGTTGGCGCTGGTCTTGAAGCCGTCGTGGCTCGAGGATGGGCTGGTTTCGGTCTGGAAGCCGCCCTTGACCGTTGGCTCGTCGGGAATGGCCCGCGTCACGAAGTTGACCACGCCGCCGACGTTCTGCGGCCCGTAACGCACTGCGCCACCGCCACGCACCACGTCCACGGCATCCATGTTGCCCATGCTGATCGGCGCGAACGATAACTGCGGTTGGCCATAAGGCGCGAACGGCACCGGAATCCCGTCCATCAGCACCGTCGAGCGCGCGGCCAGTCGCGGGTTCAAGCCACGGATACCGAAATTCAGCGCCATATCGTGGCTGCCGGTGCCGTTGTTTTCCGGGGCGTTGACGCCGGGGATACGGTTGAGCACATCGCGCGCCTGAGTCGCGCCCTGACGTTCGAATTCTTCGCGGCGGATCACGTCGCGAGCACCGGGATGTTCAAACACGTTGATTTGCGCGGCGTCGCCCAGCCAGTCGCCGACGACTTTCGAAGTGTCCAGCTCCAGCGCGGCATCCGCCACCGGTTGCAGACTGAACGCATTGTTGCCCTCGGCGCGCGCTTGCAGGCCGGTGCCTTCGAGCAGCGCATTCAAACCCTGTTCAGGCGTGTAGCTGCCCTCCAGACCTCGACTTTGCACACCACTGGTGACTTGCGAACCGAATGAAATCAGCACGCCTGCTTCACGGCCAAACTGGTTGAGAGCGTTTTCCAGCGTCGACGGCGCGATGTGGTACGCCTTGGCATCAGCGGCCAGCGCGGCGGGCAGGACGCAGAGGCTCAGGCTGGCGCCGAGGACAAGATTGCGCAGGGTGCGAGCCAGTGGCGTGAGGCGGGTGGAGTGCATGTCGGATGATCCTGAGAAGGTTGAATCAAGGGGGCTTTCCTTCTCTGTCACGCCAGATCTGAAAAACGGCTCATTTATTTTTCAAGATCAAAGGATCGTCCGATCTTTTGATTCTGCTGCTTTAAACCCGCGCTTCGACGCTCACCCAGTAGCGGGTAAAGCGCTTCACCTTCACCGGCAAACTGATTTCCAGCAGATCGAGAATCCGCTCGCTGTCGTCCAGTGGATAAGTCCCGGAGATCAGCAGATCGGCGACTTTCCGGTCGCAATTGAGCTGGCCGCGACGATAGCGGCCGAGTTCATCGAGGAAATCGCCGAGACGCATGTGCGCCGCCACCAGCATGCCGTCAGCCCAGGCGCCGCTGTTCGCGTCCAGAGGTTTGGCTGCGCTGACGGACGTCGAGGTGAAACTCAACTGACGCGCGAGCGGCAGCAACAGCGGCGCGCGTCCATTGCTGTTCAGTTCGACTCGACCGTCGAACAGCGCAATCTGCGTGCGATCGGCAAACTGGCGCACATTGAGGCGCGCGCCCTGAGTTTTCAGCAGGCCCTGAGCCGTGTGCACTTCGAAAGATTGCGCGGCCGTCAGGAGGATTTCGCCTTCGAGCAAGCGGATCAATCGCTGCGCACCGTCGACGTCCACGGCACTGGCGGTATTGAGTTGCAACTTATCACCGCCACCCAGGGAAATTTTGCGTCGCTGCCCCAGCGGGCTGCGGTAATCGGCGAGCAGCGACGGCACAGGATTGTGCTCGCGCATGCCCCAAGTGACCGCCGTGCCCGCGCCAAGAATCAGCAGCAGTTTCATTGCCTGACGACGGCTGCCGGACTTCGGCCCGTTCAACGCCGCGTGTGCCAGCGGCGAAGACACGCCGCGCAACCTCTGGTTGACCCGCTGAATATGCTCCCACGCCCGCCGATGCTCGCTGTGCGCATCCAGCCACTGTTGCATTGCCAATCGCTGGCGTGGTGACAGTGCGCCTTGCTGCATTTCCATCAGCCAGTGCACCGCCTGCTCGGCAACCTGAGAGGAGAAATCCGGTGCGCGGCTCATAGGGCGAAGTAGCAGCGCATGGCGGCTTTATTCAGGTGACGTTTGACCGTGGCCACGGATATACCCAGTTCAGCGGCGATCTGTGGATAAGTCAGGCCATCGACCTGCGCCAGCAAAAAGGCGCGTTTGACCTGACGCGGCAAACCGTCGAGTAACTGATCCAGTTCCATCAGGGTCTGCAGGATGATCGCTTTGTCTTCTTCCGACGGCGCAACCATTTCCGGCATCTGCGCCAGGGTATCGAGGTAAGCGCGTTCCAGATCCTGACGGCGGTAATGATTGAACAGAACGCGCTTGGCCAACGTCGTCAGAAAGGCGCGCGGCTCGATAATCACCGGCGGTTCGCGGGCGGTCAGCACCTTGATGAAGGTGTCTTGGGCCAAGTCCGCCGCGCTGTCCGGGCAACCGAGTTTGCGCCGCAACCAGCCAGTGAGCCAGCCGTGATGGGCCTGATACAGCGATTCGACGGGATGGGCGGACGACAACGGTGAACTCCGGGCGCTTTCTTGACGCGGTAGAGAGTGTGCGTTAGAGAACAAGAACTGTTCGCATTGTAGGGGGCGAAGTGCTCAACCGGCAATCAGATGCTTTTGCGTATGAGAATATTTATCATTAATATTGCTCGCCTATAGGTTCGGCTGATCGGTCGGACGTTTTTCGTTTCAGGGTCGAAACATGAAAGGCAAACTCGCCACACTTCCCATGTCCTATCGTCTGGCCGTCACCTCACGGGTGCTGGCCGCGGTGTTTGGCGGCTATCTGGTCGCGGCGCTGGCCAGTGTCACCCTGACGCTGTGGCTGCCGTTGAGCCGTGCCGAAGCGGTGGTGACCGGCATGACCATCTCGTTTCTGGTCTATCTGGTGGCCGTGCTCTGGTGTTTCGCCTGTCGTACGGCGTGGTCGGCCTGGGTCGGATTGCTGGTGCCGAGTGTGATTCTGGCGACCATTTCCGGCGCGGCGCGCGGCTTGGGCCTGGCATGAAAGAGGGCTTTCGTCAGGCGATGGCCTGGCTGCACACCTGGACCGGACTGGTGTTCGGCTGGTTGCTGTTCGCGATTTTTCTGACCGGGACGCTGGCGTACTTCAAGGATGAGATCAGCCACTGGATGCAGCCGGAAATCCACGCGCGTTCGGTGAGTGCCGAGACGAGCCTGACGCTGGCCCAGAATTATCTGCAGCAACACGCTGCGGGCGCCTCACGCTGGCTGATCGATTTGCCTGATGCCCGCGACCCGGGCCTGACCGTGCGCTGGCAGCAAGCACCAGCGAATCCCGGCGAGCGCGGCCGCTTCGAAGCGAAAACCCTTGATGCGCAAACCGGCGCCGAAGTGCAGGGCCGCGACAGCATGGGCGGCGAGTTCTTTTATCGCTTCCACTTTCAGCTGCAAATGCCTTACCCGTGGGGCCGTTGGCTATCGACCATCGCTGCCATGGTGATGTTTGTCGCGCTGATCACCGGGATCATCACCCACAAGAAAATCTTCAAGGACTTCTTCACCTTCCGCCCGCGCAAGGGCCAGCGCTCCTGGCTCGACGGGCATAACGCGGTGGGTGTGCTGGTGTTGCCGTTTCACTTGATGATCACCTACAGCAGCCTGGTGATTTTCATGTCGATGGTCATGCCGGCGAGCATCGTCGCTTCATACGGCAGTGACGTGCGCAAGTTCTATGACGAAGTTTTCCCGGCATCGAAAACACCGGAGCGCGCCGACATTGCGGCACCGCTGTCGGCCATGGCACCGCTGTTGAGCAAGGCCAGCGAGCAATGGTCGGGCGGCCACACGGCGCGCCTGTCGGTGAGCAATCCGGGCGATGCCAATGCGACGGTGGTGCTGTCCCGTGCTGGTGACCGTGTGGTGCATGATTTCGGCCGCGCCGTGACCTTCAACGGTGTGACCGGGCAGATGCTCGGCAGCACACCGGAGCAACCGCTGGCGATGGCGGTGGGGGGCGCGTTCTATGGTTTGCACATGGGCCACTTTGCCGGGTCGGTGTTGCGCTGGCTGTATTTCATCTGTGGGCTGGCCGGCACCGCGATGATCGGCACCGGGCTGGTTATCTGGCTCGGCAAGCGGCAACTCAAACATGCCAAGAGCGGCGTGATGCCGTTCGAACTGCGGCTGGTGGAAGTACTGAATATCGCCAGCATGGCCGGGCTGGTGTCTGCGGTGGCGGTATTTTTCCTGGCCAATCGTCTGTTGCCGGTGAGCCTTGCCGAACGTGCAGATTGGGAAGTGAACGCGTTCTTCATGGCCTGGGGCTTGAGCGTGCTGCACGCGATGTTGCGACCGGGGCGCAAAGCCTGGGTTGAACAGCTTGTTTTCGGTGCTGCGCTGTTTGTTGCGGTGCCGCTGATCAATGCGCTGACCACCCCTTGGAACCTCGGCGTGGCTTTGATGGAGGGCGATTGGGCGTTGGCCGGTTTTGATCTGACCTGCCTCGCCACAGGTCTGTTTCTGGCGTGGGCCGCATGGAAAATGCAGCGCGCCGGCAGCACCGTCAGCGTTAAAAAGCCACGGCGCGAAACGCCTCGGCCGATCATTCTTGAGCAAGGGGTTAACTGATGCTGCTGGCACTGTTGCTCACATACGCCGGATTCACCGCGTTGTGCCTGTCGATGCCTCGGCACCACGATGAATTGCTCAGCCGCAAAGTTTCCACGCGTCGTCGTCAGTGCCTGAAACTGGCCGGGTGGTTTTTATTGGGTTTGTCGCTGTGGGCTGCCGTTTCTGCCAATGGCTGGAGCTTCGGTCTGGTCGACTGGTTCGCCGTACTGATGCTCAGCGCCCTGGCGTTGGTATTGCTGCTGCCGTATCGCCCGCGTCTGGCGTTGGCGCTGGCCGGGGTCAGCCTGTTGGCCAGCCCGGTCGCCGCATGGGCGCAGTGCTGAGGTGCTGATCGGTCTGCCGCCGGAATCCCGCGACGACGAGCCGCGCGGGGCGCGTGCGCATTTTCTGCAGGTGTTCCTGTCCCAGCGTTCGCAAATGGAAGCGCTGGTGAACCGCCGCGTCGGTTGTCGGGCGACGGCGGCGGATCTGGTCCAGGATCTGTTTCTGCGTTTTTGGCGGCGACCGCTGGTGCAGGTCGAAGAACTCAGCACCTATCTTTTGCGCTGCGCCGGCAACATCGCCATCGACCATTTGCGCAGCGAAGGCACGCGCACGCGGGTCAACGAAGGCTGGCAACCGGACGAGCCGCACAGCCACGGCAGCGAACCACAAGCAGCGCTGGAAGCGGGCAATGATCTGAAGCATGTCGAAGCGGCGTTGCGCGCCTTGCCCGAGCGCACCCGGCAGATCTTTTTGCTCAATCGCATTCACGGCCGCAAGTATGCGGAAATCGCCAAAGCCATGGGCCTGTCCCAAAGTGCCGTGGAAAAACATATGATGCGCGCCCTCGAGGCCTGCAAGGCCAGCCTGCGCGAACCCGCGCCACGCCTGCCAGGGAAAGCACCGTGAAGCCATCCGACTCCATCACCCCGACGCCCGCTCAAGAACAGGCCGCATTTGCTTGGCTGAGCCTGCTGCATGACCGGCCGAGCACGGGTGACCAACTGACCTTCAGCCAATGGCTGCGCGCCGATCCTGCGCATGCCGAGGCCTATGCGCAGGCGCAAGTGGTCTGGGAATTGAGCGAAGGCCCGGCGCGCACGCTGGCCGATGAAGAGGCTGTGGCGTTGCAGGGTTATCTCGATGCGATGGATCACCCGCGTCGTCCAGCGCTGTTGCGATGGTCGGGGGCGCTGGCGATGGCGGCGTGTCTGTTGTTGATGGTCAGCCTCGGCACCGGCTGGCAGCCGCAGCGCTGGATCGATGATCTGGGCGCGGATTACGTTTCAGCGCCGGGGGAAATTCGCACCGTGACCTTGGCTGATCAATCGCAAGTAACGCTGGATGCTGACAGTGCGATTGCCGTGGATTTCAGCCGTGGCGAGCGGCATGTCCAGTTGCGTCGCGGTGCCGGATTTTTCACGGTTACGCACACCGGCGAGCCGTTTGTGGTCGAGGCCGAGAAAGGTCAGGCGCGGGTGCTCGGCACGCAATTCGAAGTGCGACTGCAACCCCATGGCGCGCAGGTGACGGTGTTGTCCGGGCGCGTCGGGGTGACGGCGGAGCGTGGTGGTGAACAACAGATTCTAAGCGCCGGCCAGCAAGTTGCTTACGCTGAAGGCACGGCAGAAAAACTCCATGCGGTGGACAGTGAGGCGCAGTTGGCCTGGCGTCAGGGCTGGCTGACTTACTACAAGTCGACGCTGGCCGATGTGGTGGAGGATCTGCGCCGTTACTACCCGGGACGGATTATGTTGCTCAACGATGAGCTGGCGGCGCGCAAGGTCAGTGGCAGTTTTCCGAGCAAGGATCCGCAGGCGGTGCTCAGTTCCCTGCAAGGGGTGATGGGATTTGAGCAGCATCAGGTGTTGGGGCATCTGATTATTTTGCGTTGAGGCAAAGTCAAAAGATCGCAGCCTTCGGCAGCTCCTACAGGGATCGCATTCCAGTGTAGGAGCTGCCGAAGGCTGCGATCTTTTGATCTGCAAAAATATTTTCAGATTTGTGGTGAGGTAAACCCGAGCCCCATCCGTGTAGTGACTGAAACTGCGATTCATTCGCATCCGTTGCGGTTCTACACAGGTCATTGAGTCATGAAGTCCAGGGCAAAATCGGGTTCGGTCAAACAGTGGTTGGGCATGTCGGCATTGAGTTTTTCGGCATTGGCATTGCTGCCGATAAGCGTGTCTCTGGCCGCTGAAACCGTCAGCAGCCAGGCGCAAAAGCAGTTCAATTTTTCCCTGGCCGCCAAACCGCTGCCGCAAGCCTTGAGCGACTTCAGCCGCGTCACCGGGCAGAGCGTGGTCTACACCGACGAAGCGCCGTACGGCCTCACCGCGCCGGCCGTCAATGGCCAGATGAGTGCCGAACAGGCGCTGCAACGTCTGCTCAGTGGCTCCGGCCTCAATTTCCGCCGCACCGATAGCCACACGCTGGCGCTGGAGCCAAAACCCACCGAAGGCGCGCTGAACCTCGGCGCCACGACCATCACTTCGATGCGCGACGAATCGATGAGCTACCAGCCGCCGGAAACCAGTTCGGTGATGCGCTCTTCGGCGTCGTTGCAGGAAGTCCCGCAGACCGTCAACGTTATCCCGGCGCAGGTCATCCGCGATCAGGCGCCGCGCAATCTGGATGACGCGCTGGCCAATGTCAGCGGCATCACCCAAGGCAACACCTTGGGCAGCACTCAGGATTCGGTGATGACCCGCGGTTTCGGTGACAACCGTAACGGCTCGATCATGCGCGACGGCATGCCGATCGTGCAGGGGCGCGGCATGAACGCCACGGTGGATCGCGTCGAAGTGCTTAAAGGCCCGGCCTCGTTGCTGTATGGCATTCAAGACCCGGGCGGCGTGGTCAACCTGGTCAGCAAGAAGCCTGAACTGACGCAATACAATGCCCTGACCTTGCGCGGTTCGACCTACGGTGACGGCAAGAACGGCAGCGGCGGCACCCTTGACAGCACCGGCCCGTTGGGCGATTCCGGGCTGGCCTATCGCATGGTGCTCGACCACGAAGACGAAGATTACTGGCGCAACTTCGGCACCCACCGTGAAACCCTGATCGCGCCGTCGCTGGCCTGGTTCGGCGAGAGCACCAAGCTGTTGTTCGCCTACGAGCACCGTGAATTTCTCACGCCGTTCGACCGTGGCACGCTGATCGATCCGCGCACCAATCACCCGCTGGATATCTCGCGCAAGGAGCGTCTGGACGAGCCGTTCAACAACATGGAAGGCCGCTCGGATCTGTACCACTTTGAAGCCGACCACGACCTCAACGACGACTGGAAAGCGCACTTCGGCTACAGCTGGAACCGCGAAACCTACGACGCCAGCCAGGTTCGCGTGACCGCCATCGACACCAAAAAAGGCACGCTGACCCGCAGCATGGACGGTACCCAGAACGCGATCAGCACCGACCGTTTCACCACCGCCAGTCTCGAAGGCAAGGTCAACGTGCTGGGCATGCAGCATGACCTGGTGTTCGGCGTCGATGACGAGTACCGCAAGATCTACCGCGAGGACTTGATCCGGCAGAAAAGCCTGACCACCTTCAGCTACGTCAATCCGGTGTATGGCCGCGAAGTCGCCGGCACCACCGTTAGCGCCTCCGACAGCGCGCAGACCGATGAACTGCGCAGCGATTCGGTGTTCATGCAGGACTCGATTCACCTCAACGACCAGTGGATTCTGGTCGCCGGCGGGCGCTTCCAGGAGTACGACCAGTACGCCGGCAAAGGCGTGCCGTTCAAGGCCAACACCGACAGCAACGGGCAGAAGTGGGTGCCGCGCGCCGGTCTGGTGTATCGCTATACCGACGCCTTGTCGTTTTACGGCAGCTACACCGAATCGTTCAAACCCAACTCGACCATCGCCCCGCTGAGCGGCAGCAGCACCGTGCTCGACGGCAGCATCGCGCCGGAAGAAGCCAAGTCATGGGAGCTCGGCGCGCGCCTGGACATGCCGGGGCGCGTCACTGGCAACATCGCGTTGTTCGACATCAAAAAACGTAATGTGCTGGTGGCCAACTCTGAAGGCCCGACGACGATCTACAGCGCGGCCGGCGAGGTGCGTTCGCGCGGTCTGGAAATGGACCTGACCGGGCAGTTGAGCGATCACTGGAGCATGATCGGCAGCTACGCCTACACCGACGCGGAGGTGACTGAAGACCCGGATTACAAAGGCAAGCGTCTGCAAAACGTGGCAAAGAATTCCGGTTCGTTGTCGGCGGTGTATGACTTCGGCAGTGTGATCGGTGGTGACCAGTTGCGCGTGGGGGCTGGAGCGCGTTATGTCGGTGAGCGCGCGGGTAACGCGGTGAATGATTTTGATCTGCCGAGCTACACCGTGGCGGATGCGTTTGCCACTTACGACACCAGGGTTGAGGGGCAGAAGGTCAAGTTTCAGCTCAATGTGAAAAACCTGTTTGATCGCACTTACTACACCTCGGCGGCGAGCCGGTTCTTTGTGTCGATGGGGGATTCGCGGCAGGTGTCGCTGTCCAGCACTTTGGAGTTTTAAGGCAAGATCAGAAGCCCCTCACCCTAACCCTCTCCCCGAGGGAGAGGGGACTGACCGGGGGATATTGGAGAGCTCCGCCGACGTGATCGATCTTTACCGAATCCATAATCGACTCGGTCATTCAGGTCGACGTATAGCGCCAGACACCTCGGTCGGCCCCCTCTCCCTCTGGGAGAGGGCTGGGGTGAGGGAAAAAGGGCTCAACGCAAAAACGCCTGCCGATACTCTCCCGGCGTCCCGCCCAACACCTGCTTGAACCGATTAGTGAAATGACTCGCGCTGGCAAACCCGCACGCCAGCGCAATCTCACCCAATGGCAACGCCGTCCCGCGCAACAACTCCCGTGCCCGGCTCAAGCGCCGCGCCAGCACATACTGATGCGGCGGCAGGCCGAAGCTCACGCGAAACATCCGCGCAAAATGGTATTCCGAAAGCGCACACAATCCGGCCAATTGACCCAGGCTGATCGGCTCGGCCAACTGGGTGTCGATAAAATCCACCAGTTGCCGACGCTGGTGCGGCGCCAATCCGCCCTTCAAACGCAGACCCTGACGCGCGCCGACCTGGCTGAGCAAGGTGTGGCTGATCAATTCGTGAGCAATGCTGCTGGTCAGCAAACGTTCAGCAGGCTCGTCCCAATTCAGCGTCAGCAATTGCCGAAAGCGCTGCGCCTGTTGTGGGTCTTCGAGAAACGTCTGCTCGCGCAACTGCATCTCACGCGGTTCACGATCGAGCAAGGTGACGCAACCGAGGGCAAATTGTTCGGCGCTGAAATACAGATGCGCCAGGCGGATATCGCCGTTGATCACCCAGCCCGATTCATGATCGGCCGGCAGGATGCACAGCTTGTCCGGCCCGCCTTTCTGACCGGGTTGATCGCGACGAAAGGTACCGGTGCCACCGGCGATGTAGCAGGACAACGTGTGGTGGCTCGGCGCTTCATAATCCTGCGCATCATGGTGATTGGTCCACAAAGCGGCAGACAAGCCGTCACCGAGCTCGGCGCTGTGCACAAGGCGTGCGTTTGGCGAGCTGTTCAACGCTTGAAAGACTTGCAGGGTATCGATGGCGGCCATGGTCGGTTCTCTTCAACGCCTTGCATCCTACTCCGTGGGCGCCGCGCTGCCAGCCTCCCGCCAGACAAAAGCGCAAGAATCTGCAAGCGCACAGGCCAGGCCCGGGCAGACACTCAAGGCCTACCGAGGAGTGTGTGCCATGAACCTGTCGTTGTATTTGTTGACCGTGCTGATCTGGGGCACCACCTGGATTGCCCTGAAATGGCAGCTGGGCGTGGTGGCTATTCCGGTGTCGATCGTCTATCGCTTCGGCCTTGCCGCACTGGTGCTGTTTGCGTTGTTGCTGCTCAGCCGGCGTCTGCAACCGATGAACCGTCGCGGGCATTTGATCTGCGTGGCTCAGGGTTTGTGTCTGTTCTGCGTCAACTTCATGTGCTTCCTGACCGCCAGTCAGTGGATCCCCAGTGGTCTGGTCGCGGTGGTGTTTTCTACCGCAACCCTGTGGAACGCGCTGAATGCGCGAGTGTTCTTCGGCCAGCGCATCGCGCGCAATGTGCTGATGGGTGGTGCATTGGGCCTGTTTGGCCTGGGCATGCTGTTCTGGCCGGAATTGGCCGGGCATCAGGCCAGCCCGCAAACCTTGCTCGGTCTCGGCCTGGCCTTGTGCGGCACCTTGTGTTTCTCGGCGGGCAACATGCTCTCGAGTCTGCAGCAGAAGGCCGGTCTCAAGCCGCTGACCACCAACGCCTGGGGCATGGCCTATGGCGCGGCGATGTTGTCGGTGTGGTGCCTGTTCAAAGGCATTCCATTCGACATGGATTGGAGCCCGCGTTACGTCGGTGCGCTGCTGTATCTGGTGATCCCCGGTTCCGTCATTGGTTTCACCGCGTATCTGACGCTGGTCGGGCGCATGGGGCCGGAGCGGGCGGCTTACTGCACGGTGTTGTTTCCAGTGGTGGCGCTGAACGTCTCGGCGTTTGCTGAAGGTTACCAATGGACAGCGCCGGCTCTGGTCGGGCTGGTGTTAGTGATGCTGGGCAATGTACTGGTTTTTCGTAAACCGAAAGCAGTGGCGGCGCCGGTGCAGGGAAAGTTGGCTTGAAATAAACGAGCGCTGAACTTCAGCGCTCGACTTTCAAGGTGATGTAGATCATCACAGGGAAGATGAAATCAACAATATGCCGTGCCCAGTCCTTGGCATTCCATGATTGCGAAGTGTCCATATCAAACCACTCCACACCTACGGTTTGCAGGCACACGTAATAAATGAAGATGGCTGCGAGTATGCCCATGATCGAAAACTTCTTCGCCTCGTGAAATGCTTCTGCGGAGGCGTTGATATTGCGATACAGCTGATAGGTGCCGATCAGGCACAACACTGTGTATGTAACTTCAAGGGTGATGATAAACCAGTAGATCCGGTGATGAATCATCGGCGACTCGATGGCCCGATACTTGATGGTTTCACTGGCAGTGGTGGTGTCCATGCTCAGGATGTGCGCCACGTAAGTGTAGTTTGAGTCATAGTCGGTGAAGTTGTGGATCATCACCAGCAGGCCAAAGAAACTGATGTAGGCCATCAATATAACTTTGCTGTATCGGATAAGTTTGTCGGTGGTCAGGGTGTTCAATGTTTTGGCTCTCCATAGCGCTTGTCGATTATTCGGCAGCCAGGCAGAGCTTATAATGCTGTTGTTTAAATTGGTTTGTTGTTCAATTTCAAGTTGTGTATGGCAATAACTAACGGGCAAGTACGATGTTGCACTTGCCCGTACTTTTTTATCCGCGCCAGACTTGCGGGTTGACCAGATCCTGCGGACGTTCACCGAGCAAGGCGCTGCGCAGATTGGCCAGCGCACGATTGGCCATGGCTTCGCGGGTTTCATTCGTCGCCGAGCCGATGTGCGGCAGCGTCACGGCGTTACTCAATTGGAACAGCGGCGATTCGGCCAGCGGTTCTTTTTCGTAGACGTCGAGACCAGCGCCACGAATGCGCTTGTTTTGCAGGGCTTCGATCAGGGCCGGTTCATCGACGACCGGGCCACGTGAGATGTTCACCAGGATGGCGTCGGGTTTCATCAGCGCCAGTTCGCGATGGCTGATCAGGTGGCGGGTCTTGTCGCTGAGTGGCACCACCAGGCAGACGAAATCGGCTTCGGCGAGCAGTTGATCGAGGCTGCGAAATTGCGCGCCGAGTTCTTGCTCCAGGTCGGTCTTGCGGCTGTTGCCGCTGTAGATGATCGGCATGTTGAAACCGAAGCGGCCACGGCGGGCGACGGCGGCGCCGATGTTGCCCATGCCGACGATGCCGAGGGTTTTGCCGTGGACGTCGCAGCCGAATAGTGGCGCGCCGACGCTGGCTTGCCATTGCCCGGCCTTGGTCCAGGCGTCGAGTTCGGCGACGCGGCGGGCGCTGCTCATGATCAGGGCGAAGGCGAGGTCGGCGGTGCTTTCGGTGAGCACATCCGGGGTGTTGGTGAGCATGATTCCGCGTTGGTTGAAGTAGTCGAGGTCGTAGTTGTCGTAGCCGACGGAGACGCTGGAGACTACTTCGAGTTTTGTCGCGGTTTCGAGTTGGGCCTGGCCGAGTTTGCGGCCGACGCCGATGAGGCCGTGGGCGTGGGGCAGGGCTTCGTTGAATTGGGCGTTGATGTCGCCGGCTTTTGGGTTGGGGACGATGACGTCGAATTCCTGTTGCAGGTTTTCGATCATGGGCGGGGTGATGCGGCTGAAGGCCAGGACAGTCTTTTTCATCGTTTTTGGCTCTTGTTCGGGCTTGATACCTAGCAAGCTAACATTTTTGTTTTGGGGTGTCTTGGCGGCCTTTGGGCCGGCCATGTTCTTGGGGTTTTGGGTGTATATCCGTCGCTGCGGTAACGGCGGCTTAGGGTTTCGCCCTTACGGCGACTCACTTTTTTGACAAACGCCTCAAAAAAGTAAGCAAAAAAACGCTTGCTCCTACGTGCGGCCCGCTCGCTGGGGCTCGGGGTTCCTTCGCTGCGGGATCGATCCGGGCGCAGCGCCTACGCGGTCGCTGCGCTCCCACGCCCGCATCAATCCCTCCACTCAGCCTTCCGACGTCGCCCGTGGATCAAGATCAAGAGCAGGCGAGCTGGCACTCGGCCTATTGAGTGGTGAAGAGCGTGGGTGTTCGGCTTTTGATTTGCGTTGTTGCTGCCCCTCACCCCAGCCCTCTCCCGAGGGAGAGGGAGCCGATTTGTGGTCTTATCAAGGCCGGAGTTCAACGCGGTATTGCACGTCGGCGTAACTCTCCCAAACGCCACCGTCAGTCCCCTCTCCCTCCGGGAGAGGGCTAGGGTGAGGGGCTTTTGATCTGTTTCAGAACCTGAGTTCGCCTCGGTATTTCACGTCGGCGTAACTCTCCCAAACACCTCGGTCAGTCCCCTCTCCCTCCGGGAGAGGGTTAGGGTGAGGGGCTTTTGATCTGATTAAAAATCTGAATTCGACTCGGTATCGCACGTCGGCGTAGCTCACCCAAACACCTCGATCAGTCCCCTCTCCCTCTGGGAGAGGGCTAGGGTGAGGGGCTTTTAGCTGTGTGCCGGGGATTTCGGGATTTCGTGGTTATCCAGCACGCGATTCACCGCCAGTTCAGCCAGCATGATGATCTGCTGAATCGCCAAGATCGTCCGCCGTTGCGGCAGGTCGATGTAGGCGGCGATGTCGCTGGTCATCAGGCTGGCTTGTGCCAGTGATTCGCAGGCGTGGACCAGCAGGCTTTCGCTGTCCTGTTCCGGGGCGACCTGGAACATGGTGCTGGGTTTGTGGAAGCGCAGGGTGAGGGCGTTGGGTTTGAGGTAGTGGTCGAGGGCGCGTTCGGCGGCTTCGTGAAATTTCTTCGAGCCGGGGAATTCGTAGGGGGTGGTGTCATCCGCTTCGGGCGGATTGGGACTGTGTTTGATCATGGCAAATATCCTTTTAAGAAAATGGAGCTGCCATGTTTCGTTTTCCAGGCGAAAGGGGTGGCAGCTGTACGCGGACTGGAAAAACCGGCAAAGGATCAAACCCGGCAGACCCGAAGGTCTCCAACGTACAGCCGCCATAACAAAACTTCGGCGCCGAGAAAAGCGCGGCATTATGTCATGTGCTGTGATCCTGCGGGTTTTCCAGACCCGGTCGCTGATGCGTCAGCGACACCCAAATCCTAGCCAGCGCACTTCCGACGGACAACCTGCAAAACCTGTCGGAAACATCCGCGAAATCCCCATTCTGTAGGAGCTGCCGTAGGCTGCGATCTTTTGATTTTTAAACAGCAAGATCAAAAGATCGCAGCCTGCGGCAGCTCCTACAGAAGACGCATTGTGTTTAAAAATCAGTTGGCGACGCGCGCGCCGGCGAGGCTGCCACTTAACTCATAGGCGGCCAATTCGGCTTGATGCGCCGCAAGAATCTCTGGCAACGATCCACGCAAATACTCAACCCACGTCTTGATCTTCGCGTCCAGATATTGCCGCGACGGGTAGATCGCATACAGGTTCAGCTCTTGCGAGCGGTAGTTCGGCATGACCCGCACCAGCGTGCCGTTGCGAAGACCTTCGATCGCGGCATACACCGGCAACACGCCCACGCCCATGCCGCTGGTGATCGCGGTTTTCATCGCGTCGGCGGAGTTCACCAGAAACGGTGAGCTGTTGATGGTGACCATTTCCTGGCCTTCCGGGCCGTCGAAGGCCCATTTTTCCAGGGGGATCACCGGGCTGACCAGGCGCAGGCAGGCGTGGTTGAGCAGGTCGCTGGGTTTTTGCGCGGCGCCGTTGGCTTTCACGTAGGCGGGTGAGGCGCAGACGATGCTGTAGGTGATGCCCAGCCGTTGCGAGACGAAACCCGAGTCCGGCAATTCGCTGGCGAGCACGATGGACACGTCGTAGCCCTCGTCGAGCAGGTCCGGCACGCGGTTGGCCAGGGTCAGGTCGAAGGTGACGTCCGGGTGGGTTTTGCGGTAGCGGGCGATGGCGTCGATAACGAAGTGCTGGCCGATGCCGGTCATAGTGTGCACTTTCAGTTGCCCGGCCGGGCGCGCGTGGGCGTCGCTGGCCTCGGCTTCGGCCTCTTCGACGTAGGCGAGGATCTGTTCGCAGCGCAGCAGGTAGCGTTTGCCCGCTTCGGTCAGGGCAATGCGCCGCGTGGTGCGGTTGAGCAAGCGGGTTTGCAGGTGGGCTTCCAGGTTGGAGACCGCGCGCGAGACGTTGGCGGTGGTGGTGTCGAGTTGCACGGCGGCGGCAGTGAAGCTGCCGGCTTCGGCGACACAACTGAAGGCGCGCATGTTTTGCAAAGTGTCCATGGGGTGCTCTCAAGGGAGATGGCAAATTGTGACACGAAGTTTCGGGGGCGAGACCCCCGACCAAGGGATTATCTCGTTAACCGTAACAAAGATTCACAGAAATCCCAGCTTATCGCCGTACAGGGCGTTCCATAGAATTGCGCCGATCCCGGTAGGAGCTGCCGAAGGCTGCGATCTTTTGATTTTGTTTTAAGGGAATCAAGATCAAAAGATCGCAGCCTGCGGCAGCTCCTGCACGGGTCCTCGATCTACCCCTCTCTCAGGAATTCGCAGCTGTGCCGCGTCGCATCAACAGAGCGCTTTTGCCGCTCAGTGTTCTGGCTTTTACCCTGGGTCTTGGCGGCTGCATCTCAACGGACGGAATTGCCCCACAGGGCACGGCAATGGAGGCCAATTCACTGGCCACCGATGACGCCATCGCCCACGCCGCCCGTGACGCCAACTGGCCTACCGCGCAATGGTGGCAAGCCTACGGCGACCCGCAACTCAATCGCTGGATCGACCTCGCCGTGCAAGGCAGCCCGACCATGGCCATGGCCGCTGCTCGAGTGCGTCAAGCCAAAGCCATGGCCGGCGTCGCCGAATCCGCCGAGTCATTGCAGATCAATGGCGAGTCGACACTCAAGCGGCACAACTGGCCGACCGATCAGTTCTACGGCCCCGGCGAGCTGGCCAACACCACCACTTGGGATAACAACGCGGCGCTGGGTTTCAGTTACGCCCTCGACCTCTGGGGCCGTGAAAGCAACGCCAGCGAACGTGCGGTGGATCTTGCGCACATGAGCGCGGCCGAGGCGCGATTGGCGCAGCTTGAATTGCAGAACAACATCGTTCGCGCCTACATCGAATTGTCGCTGCATTACGCGCAACGCGACATCGTCGCGGCGACGCTCAAGCAGCAACAGCAGATTCTCGATCTGGCGCAGAAGCGTCTGAATGGTGGCATCGGCACACATTTCGAAGTCAGTCAGGCCGAAACGCCGTTGCCGGAAACCCACCGCCAGATCGATGCGCTGGATGAAGAAATTGCCCTGAGCCGCAATCAGCTTGCCGCTCTGGCGGGTAAAGGGCCAGGCGAGGGCGCACAGTTGCAGCGCCCGACATTGTCCCTCGGTGCTGCGCTGACACTGCCATCGGCATTGCCCGCCGAGTTGCTTGGCCAGCGTCCCGATGTGGTTGCCAGTCGCTGGCAGGTAGCGGCGCAGGCGCGTGGGATTGATGTGGCGCACGCCGGGTTTTACCCCAACGTCGATCTGGTGGGCAGCCTCGGTTACATGGCCACCGGCGGTGGCGCGCTGGAGTTTTTGACCGGCAAGAAACTCAACTACAACGTCGGCCCGGCGATCTCATTGCCAATCTTCGACGGTGGTCGATTGCGCTCAGAGCTGGGTGAAGCCTCCGCCGGTTACGACATCGCTGTCGCGCATTACAACCAGACGCTGGTGAATGCGCTGAAGAATATCTCCGACCAGTTGATCCGCCGCGAGTCGATGGACAAACAGCAAGGTTTTGCCGCCGAGTCGGTGGCCACGGCGCAGAAGACCTACGACATCGCGATGATCGCGTATCAGCGCGGCCTCACCGATTACCTCAACGTGCTCAATGCGCAGACGTTGCTGTTCAAGCAGCAGCAGGTGCAGCAGCAGGTGCAGGCGGCGCGGTTGAGTGCGCATGCCGAGCTGGTGACTGCGCTGGGTGGTGGCCTCGGCGCTGGCAACGATGTGCCGGCGGCCGAGAAAACCCAAGCGCCGAAAACCCCGGCACTCCTGCGTTGAACACACAACCCAATGTGGGAGCGAGCCTGCTCGCGAAAGCGGTTTATCAGTCGACATCAACGTTGAATATGAAAACGCATTCGCGAGCAGGCTCGCTCCCACAGGTTCTGCGACCAGACCGAATCTCATTGAGCACATTTGAATGACTCCCTTGCCCGCACCGCTGCGCTGGCTCTACTCCCTGGAATGGCGCCGCGGCTTCTTCGACTGGGCGCGCAGCGATGGCGTGACCTGGGTCTACATCTTCAAGGTGTTGCTCGCCGCATTCCTCACCCTGTGGCTGGCCATGCGTCTGGAACTGCCGCAACCGCGTACTGCGATGATCACCGTGTTCATCGTCATGCAGCCGCAGAGCGGCCAGGTGTTTGCCAAGAGTTTCTATCGCTTCCTCGGCACGCTGGCCGGGTCGGCGATGATGGTCACGCTGATCGCGTTGTTCGCGCAGAACACCGAACTGTTCCTCGGCTCACTGGCGATTTGGGTCGGCATCTGCTCGGCCGGTGCTGCGCGCTGCCGTAACTTTCGCGCTTACGGTTTTGTGCTGGCGGGCTACACCGCGGCGATGGTCGGGCTGCCGGCGCTGGCGCACCCGGACGGCGCATTTATGGCGGCGGTGTGGCGGGTGCTGGAAATCTCGCTGGGGATTCTCTGCTCGACCCTGATCAGCGCCGCAATCTTGCCGCAAACCGCCAGCGCCGCCATGCGCAATGCCTTGTATCAGCGCTTCGGCGTGTTCGCGCTGTTCGTTACCGATGGCTTGCGCGGACGCAGCAAAGCCGAGTCTTTCGAGGCGAGCAACGTGCGCTTCATTGCTGAGGCCGTGGGGCTGGAAGGGCTGCGCAGCGTCACCGTGTTCGAAGACCCGCACATGCGTCGGCGCAACGGTCGCCTGCGTCGTTTGAACAGCGAGTTCATGGGCATCACCACCCGGTTCAACGCCCTGCATCAATTACTCGAACGATTGCGCGGCAATGGCGAAGAACATGTGGTCGCGGCGATCAGACCGGGCTTGCAGGACTTGGCCGAAGTACTCGACGGCTTCAGTGGCCGCGCCCTGACCAGCCCCGATGCCGCGCGCTTGGCGACTGCGCTGGCGAGCTATAAGGAAGGCCTGCCGGCTCGCGTGCGCAGCCTGCGCGCCATCTTCCAGGAGAGCGAGCCGAGCGACGCCGAACAGCTGGATTTTCACACCGCGTATGAATTGCTCTATCGCTTCGTCGACGACCTGCACAGTTATGCACAGACCCACGCATCCTTGGCCGATCACCGCCACGAACGCGAGCGCTGGGACGAGCCGTTCACCCCGCAAACCAACTGGTGGGCCGCCGCTGCCTCGGGCATTCGCGCCTCGTTCATCCTCGTTGTATTGGGCAGTTACTGGGTCGCGACAGCGTGGCCAAGCGGCGCGACGATGACCCTGATCGCCGCCGCCACCGTAGGCCTCTCCGCCGCCACACCGAACCCGAAACGCATGGCCTTTCAGATGGCGTGCGGGACCTTCCTCGGTGCGCTGATCGGCTTCGTCGAGATGTTTTTCATCTTCCCGTGGATCGATGGTTTTCCGCTGCTGTGCGTGATGCTCGCGCCGGTGATCGTGCTTGGTTCGTTTCTCACGTCACGGCCGCAATACGCCGGTGTTGGTCTGGGTTTACTGATCTTCTTCAGCACTGGTTCGGTGCCGGACAACCTGACCATTTACAACCCTTACACCTTCATCAACGACTACATCGCCATGGTCATGGGCATGCTGGTCTGCGCGGCTGCCGGGGCGATTATTCTGCCGCCGAACAGCCGCTGGTTGTGGAAACGTCTGGAGCAGGATCTGCGCGGGCAAGTGGTCTACGCGATCAGTGGCAAGCTCAAAGGCCTCGCTTCGAGCTTCGAGAGCCGTACCCGCGATTTGCTGCATCAGGCCTACGGTCTCGCGGCCGGGCAGCCGAAGGTGCAAAAGCACCTGCTGCGCTGGATGTTCGTGGTACTGGAAGTCGGCCACGCGATCATCGAGCTGCGCAAAGAGCAGGCGATTTTGCCGGTGCACCCGGCCTATGCCGAATCACAGCCGTGGCGCCAGGCAATCCGTGTGATGGGCCGCGCGTTGGTGCGACTGTTTTTGCAGCCGAACTCCAGCAATCTCGAGCGCGCACTGGTCGCCGTTGATCACGCGATCAGCCGTGTCGCGGCCACCGATGAGCCGTTCGCGCCGCACTTCGATACCTCGGCCTTGCGCCGGGTGAAGAGCTATCTGCACTTCATCCGCACTTCGCTGCTCGACCCGCAATCACCGCTTGCTGCCTACGCCATCGCCAAGCCCGAAGGACTTGCCCATGCCTCGTGAAATCGCCTTCCACGGCGTGTACATGCCGACCATGACCCTGATGTTTTTCATCGCTGCGGCACTGGCCTGGGCGGTGGACCGGTTCTTGTCCGGGTTCGATCTGTACCGCTTCTTCTGGCACCCGGCGCTGCTGCGTCTGAGTCTGTTTACCTGTCTGTTCGGCGCCATGGCGCTGACTGTCTACCGTTGAGAACGTCCCGATGAAAAAGTTTTTCAGCCTGCTCGCGACCCTGCTGGTGCTGGCCCTGGCGTTGTGGATCGGCCGCACGTTGTGGGAGCACTACATGAATACGCCGTGGACCCGCGATGGCCGCGTGCGCGCCGACATTATCAACGTTGCCGCCGATGTTACCGGTGAAGTGATCGACGTGCCGGTGCGTGACAACCAACTGGTCAAGAAAGGCGATTTGCTCATGCAGATCGACCCCGAGCACTACCGCATCGCGGTGAAGCAGGCGCAGTCGCTGGTCGCCTCGCGCAAGTCGACGTGGGAGATGCGCAAGGTCAACGCCCATCGCCGCGCTGATCTGGACAACCTGGTGATCTCCAAGGAAAACCGCGACGACGCCAGCAACATCGCCGACGCCGCCCTGGCCGATTACCAACACGCGCAGGCGCAACTGGAAGCTGCCGAACTCAACCTGAAACGCACCGAAGTGCGCGCGGCGGTCGACGGTTATGTGACCAACCTCAACGTGCATCGCGGTGACTACGCACGCATCGGCGAGGCAAAAATGGCCGTGGTCGACATGAACTCGTTCTGGGTCTACGGCTTCTTCGAAGAGACCAAACTGCCCCACGTGAAAGTCGGTGACAAGGCCGATATGCAGTTGATGAGCGGCGAAGTGCTCAAGGGCCATGTGGAAAGCATTTCCCGCGGCATCTACGACCGCGACAACCCGGAAAGCCGCGAGCTGATTGCCGATGTGAATCCGACCTTCAACTGGGTGCGGCTGGCGCAGCGGGTGCCGGTGCGGATTCATATTGATGAAGTGCCGGAAGGTGTTCTTTTGGCGGCGGGGATTACTTGCACGGTGGTGGTGAATCAGAGCACGGTGGATAACTGACAGACCGTGTCGTCTGCATCGCGAGCAGGCTCACTCCTACACTGGATCTGTGTCACACCGGAGATCCCCTGTAGGAGTGAGCCTGCTCGCGATAAGGACAACCCGGTGTATCAGACCAATACCGTAAGCACTCACTCAGCGCAAAACGTCTCCTGCAAATGCAGCCAGAACACCCGCCCGGATTCGAGTTTTTCAAACACCACCGTCGAGCGCCGATCCGTGTGCACACCGCTCGCATCGCTCTGCTGTTCGCGGTAACTCACGGTCGCGCCGCGCTGATGCAGGGCAATCACGCGTAACTCACTGAGCTGGATTCTGAAACCTTTCTTCTGCCCGCCTGCGGCTCGGAACAGCAGGCGCAAGGCATCGATATCCAGCGCTCGGCCCAACGGCGTCACCATGGAGAAACGCGGTGAAAAACGCGCCAGCAATCGCTGCAGCGCGGCGTCATCTTCTTCGACGGCAAACCATCGTTCGATGGCTTCGTGCGCCTGGATCACTTCGTCCAGGTAGGGCGTGGCGTCATTCATGCGGTTTTTTCCTCAAGGGCAGGTGGGTTCAATAGTGCGAGCACGTGGGTCGAGTCGAAACCCAGGACGGCGACCATTGGCAACAGGGTCAGCAGCGCGGCGGCGATAAAGCAGGCACTGAAACCGTCACCACCCAACGCGCCCAGCAGTGAACTGAGCAGCGCCGCCGCGAGGCAGAAACCGAGTTGGCGATTGATGTTCCACAGGGCGCTGGAGTGGCCCATTTTTTCTGGCTTAATGCCGACGAAGGCCAAGGTCTGGGCGGTGACGCTGCACAGGCTGCCGCCCAGCCCCATCAGGGCGTAGGCGATGATCAGCGGCGTGCTCGCCGGTTGTTCGATGCGCATCAGCAACACGATGCCGACGCATTGCAGGAGCATGCCGGCGCTGAGCAATGGCTTGGGGCCGATGCGGTTGAAACTGCGTTTGCCAAGCATGATCGCCACCCCCGAACCGACGGCCCATGGCAGCATCAATGCGCCGGTCTGCGCCGCGCCGACACCGAGGTTGTGCAGGTACAGCACGGCAATCATGTGGGTGCCGGTGAACACCCCCGGCACGCACAGGTAGATCAGCATCGCCAGGCGCAGCGACGGGTGCTTGATCAGTTGCAGGTCGAGAATCGCGCCGGGTTTGCGCCAGCCATCGCGCAGGTAAATGCACAGGGTCAGAAGGCTCAGCAGCAGGCCAGCGATGCCGAGGTTACGGGTGTCGGCGTCGCTCAACAGACTGATGGCGATCAACAGTAAACTGAGCGCCGAGGCTGCCAGCAGCAGGCCGCGCGCGTCCAGCGTCGGGCGTTCAGTCAACGGTTGATCGGCTTTCAACCAGAGCAGGCCGAGCCCGAATGCGAGCAGTGTCAGCGGCAGATTCAGGTAAAAAATCCAGCGCCACGACAACGCCTGAACGATCAACCCGCCGGCCGCCGGCGACAGTGCCGGCACCAGCAGCGCCACCAGCAACACCACACCGGTGAAGTGCGCGCGTTGCGTCGGCGGAAACTGTCGATACGCCAACGCCTGACCCACTGGCAGCAACAATCCGCCACCGAGCCCTTGCAACAATCGCCAGGCAATCAGGCTTTCAATCGATCCCGCCTGCGCCACCAGTGCCGAGCCAATCCCGAACAACAACAGCGAAGCAAGAATCAGCCGCCGCTCACCGACCCGGGTCGCCAGCCACACGCTCAGCGGAATGATCAGCGTCAGGCCGAGCATGTAGGCGTTGCTGATCCACGCCAGTTGCGTCACCGAGGCGTGCAGTTGTTGAGCGATGTCGGGGTAAGCGATGCTGGCGACGAACATGTTCAGCAGGTCGAGCGCGAAGCCCAACAAATACACCAGCGCGACTTTCGAGCGATAAGCCATGGCAGCTTCCCTGTGATGAGACGTGCAGGGTAGGGCGCTTCTGGTCATAGAAAAACACTGGTTTGGCTGCTAGTTTGTCAAAATTATTTTGACAAAGAGTGCCGTGGATATGGTCAGCCTGGATCGTTTTGACACCTTCAAAGCCGTGGTCGAGGCCGGTTCGTTGACCGCTGCTGCCGATACGCTGGGGCAGACGCGCGCGGTGGTCAGCTTCAACCTCAAGCGCCTGGAGGAAGAACTGGGCGTGACCTTGCTCACGCGCAATACCCGGCAACTGGCGCTGACCGATGCCGGTGAGCGCTTTTATCGACGCTGTTTGCGCACACTGGATGAGGCGCGGCTGGCCATCGAAGAGGCGCGTTCGGAGCACGCACAGCTCAAAGGCACATTGCGCATCACCACGACGGTCGAGTTTGCCCTGGCCCAGGTGGTGCCGGCGCTGGAAGTGTTTCGCCAGCAGCAACCGCAGCTGAACATTCATTTGTCGACGTCTTCGACCCATGCCGATCTGATTTCCGAGCGCTTTGACATGGCGATTCGGCTGGGGCGCATGCACGACTCCAATCTGCGTGCGGTGCAGTTGTCGACGTTCGAGGTATTTGCCGTGGCGGCGCCGGGGTTGGTTGAACGCTTTGCACCGGTGGCCACGTTGGCAACCCTGGAGTCGATGCCGACGTTAGGGCATGGGCGGGTGCCGGAAATGACCGTGACCGATCCGCACGGCGTGGAGCATTTCTACCAGCCGAAACCGGGAACCAACGCCATCGTCGCGGATAACTCGGCGACGCTGCGGGCATTTGCGTTGACCGGGCAAGGCGTGGCGATTTTGCCGCAATGGCTGATTCAGGACGATCTTGATGCGGGGCGGCTACAGCGTTTGCTGGTGGATTACCGGTTTGCGCCGCAAGGCGTGTATGCGCTGTACCCGGACACCCGGCATTTGCCGCTGAAAGTGCGGGCGTTCATTGATTTCATGAAGGGCTGGGGATGAGTGTTGGCTGATCTGGCCTCTTCGCGAGCAGGCTCGCTCCCACACAGAGATCCAATGTGGGAGCGAGCCTGCTCGCGAAAGCGTCAACCCGGTCTCAGAGCTTTGCGCGCAATCCGAACCGCTTCATCAACGTCGATTCGAGCAAGCCCTTGGGCAACAACGCCGCCAACAACGGCAATGCCCGGCTGCCATTACCAATGCGGATCAACCGCGGCGGTTTGCTCTGTTGCACAGCCTTGAGCAACACCGCCGCAAACTCACTGGCCGGCGTCGGTTTGTCCTGCGACGCCTTGGCCCGTGCGCGGATGCCTTCACGCAGCGGAAACCACGGTGATTGTTCATTGATCAACTGTTCGGCTTCATGCCCGGCGTTCTTGGCGAAACTTGATTGAATCGCCCCCGGTTGAACTTCCATGACGCGTACACCAAACGGCGCGAGTTCCATGCGCAAGGCATCGCTCAACGCATGCACTGCCGCCTTCGATGCGCAATACGCACCAGCGAACGGCGTAACCAAAACCCCGGACACACTGCCGATATTCACCACCAGCCCCTTGGCCCGGCGCAATACCGGAAACAGTGCGCGGGTGACGCCGACAATCGAAAACACATTGGTTTCGAACTGCCGTTGCATCGCCGGAACACCGCCATCGAGCAGCGGCCCCATGGCGCCGTAGCCGGCATTATTGATCAGCACATCGAGGCCGCCGTGTTGCTGGTTGATCCGCTCGCCGAGTTGCTCCAGCGCCGCATTGTCGTTGACGTCGAGTTGCACGGCGGAGAACCCGGCTGACGCCAGCAAAGCGACATCTTCAGCCTTGCGCGCACTGGCCCAGACTTCGTAACCGGCGGCTTTGAACGCATCGGCGAGGGCGCGGCCGATGCCGCTGGAACAACCGGTAATCAACGCAACGGGCATGGCGCATTCCTTGTGCAACAAATGGGGGAGGGGGATCAGTCGGAGAAACTACCCTGCAATCGCTCGGCGCGAAACTCCAGGGTTTGCGGGCGATAACCGGGGCGCAGCGGCGGTATCGGCAGGCAGTCTTCCCATTCGCCGCCGGCCTGCAATTCGCCGGGGCCGCGATAGCGCGGGGCGGTGTATTGGTTGTCGGCCAGATTGACCGTGTCGCCCGGCGCGTAGGCAGCGATGCGCCAGCGCAGTTCAGTCAGCGGAACGTCGTTGCCGTTTTTCATTTTCAGTTGCAGCGGACGATCGGCCGGGCATTGTTCCGGGGCGTAAGCGATACGCATCTCAAGACGCGCCAGTTGCTTGACCTCGCGGTTGTCCAGCCACACCACCCACATGGCGACAAAACCCAGGCCAATCGCCGCCGCCACCGAAACCGGCAAGGCCTTGGCCGGATAGCGCAGCAGCAGGATCAACCAGGTGATGACCAGCAGAATGCCGATGAACATGCGCACAACCTCGAGGAGAGAGAGGGTCATCCTACCTAAGCGTAGGTGAGCTTGGCGATGGGCAGGGCAAAGTCAAAAGATCGCAGCCTGCGGCAGCTCCTACAGTTGGAACGCGTTTGTCCTGTAGGAGCTGCCGCAGGCTGCGATCTTCTGATTCTAAAAAAAAGCCCCCGCCCAACCCGCTGCGGATAGGGGACGCAGCGGGCTGGACGGGGGCTTCTTGTTTTATCGATCAGTTACTGCGCGATGGTTTTCACCGACACGCCGCGTTCGATCGGGGTGGAGCGGCCGTAGATATCTTCAAAACGTTCGATATCGTCTTCACCCAGGTAGCTGCCCGATTGCACTTCGATGATTTCCAGCGGGATCTTGCCCGGGTTGCGCAGGCGATGCACCGAGGCGATCGGGATGTAGGTCGACTGGTTTTCGCAGAGCAGGAACACGTTTTCATCGCAGGTCACTTCAGCAGTGCCGCTGACCACGATCCAGTGTTCGGCGCGGTGGTGGTGCATCTGCAGCGACAGGCACGCGCCCGGTTTTACCGAGATGTGCTTGACCTGGAAACGCCCGCCCATGTCTACCGAGTCATACGAGCCCCACGGACGATAGACTTCACAGTGGTTCTGGGTTTCGCTGCGGCCCTGCTCATTGAGCGTGTTGACCATTTGCTTGACGCCCTGAACCTTGTCTTTGTGGGCGATCATCATGGCGTCTTTGGTTTCGACCACGACGATGTTTTCCAGACCGATCACCGACACCAGTTTGCCGTTGCCGTGGATCATGCAGTTCTTGCTGTCCTGGATGACCACGTCGCCTTTGGTGACGTTACCGTTGGCGTCTTTCTCGTTGACTTCCCACAGCGACGACCAGCAACCGACATCGCTCCAGCCAGCGGTCAGCGGCACCACGCAGGCGCGCTGGGTTTTTTCCATGACGGAGTAGTCGATGGAATTGTCCGGGCAGCAGGCGAAGGTGGCTTCGTCGAAGGTGATGGTGTCGGCGTCCTGCTGGCTGCGCTCGAGGGTCAGCAGGCAGGTGTCGTAGATGTCCGGATCGTGCTTTTTCAGCTCTTCAAGGAAGCGGCTGGCGCGGAACAGGAACATGCCGCTGTTCCAGTAGTAACCGCCGGATTCGACGTACTCGGTGGCACGTTTGACGTCAGGTTTTTCGACGAAGTGCGAGACGCGGCTGACGCCTTCGGGCAGCAGCGAATCGCCGGTGGATTTGATGTAGCCGTAACCGGTTTCCGGTTTGGTCGCCGGCACGCCGAACAGGACCATTTCGCCGTTTTCGGCAGCGACGGTGGCCAGAGCCAATGCGCGCTGCAGGGCTTTCTGGTCTTCCAGCACGTGGTCGGCCGGCAGCACCAGCATCAACTCGTCACGACCTTCATTGACCAGCATCATCGCGGTCAGCGCTACGGCTGGCGCAGTGTTGCGGCCGAACGGTTCCATGAGGATGCGCTGGCATTCCAGCTTACGATTGGCCAACTGCTCGTTGACGATGAAGCGGTGATCCTTGTTGCAGACCACGATCGGGGTGTCCATGCCTTCGAACACCAGGCGCTCGAGGGTCTGCTGGAATAGAGTGTGTTCGCCGGTCAGGGCGAGGAACTGTTTAGGGAACTGCTTACGCGAAAGCGGCCAGAGACGCGAACCGCTACCACCTGACAAGATCACCGGAATCATAATGTTTACTCCATAAAATCGATTGGTTAGAGGCACGAACGCTGTGTCGTTTCACTCTTGTTTTTGTCTCGTACCGAGAGGCCGCCGCATTCCCCTGTAGGAGCTGCCGAAGGCTGCGATCTGGTGATCTTGATCTTCAAAAACAAAGTCAAAAGATCGCAGCGTGCCGCAGCTACTACAGGGGTCAGCGTCTCTTCGGGAAATTTGTTAGCGAGTCGATACCGGGCGTTTCACCCAGACTGGCGACAGGCTGCTGCCGCTGCCGGTGACGTACAGCACTGCGGCTTCACCGCGTTCCAGGGCGACTGGTTTTACGTCGCCGACTTTCTTGTCACCTTCGTACAGCGCCAGGCTGACTTTCACCGGGTTGATTTCACGTTCGCCACGGCCCTTGGCGGCCACGTTCGGCACCACGTCGGTCTTGCCGTCGGCGGTCTTCAGGGTCAGCGGCTTGTCGCTGAGGTTCTGCACGCGCACCAGGGATTTCTGCTTGTTCTTGAACGGCGGCTCTTCGATCAGTTGCGGCGCGCCGGACGCGTTGTTGACCAGGGTGTAGTAGTGGTCACCGGCGAGTTTCACCGGCAGGGTCTGGCTGCCGACCTTGGCGCTGTAATCGCCGCCCGGCATGAAGCTGAAGTCGCTGCTGGCCAGTGGCGCAACGTCGCTCAGATTGGTGCTGCCGACAGTCGCGCTGACTTCAGCGTTGCTGGCGTTGTAGACACGCACGAAGGTCGAGCCTTTCGGTGCGGTCGGGCCGTACAGCGCGGCGTCGCCACCGGCAAAGGCAGGCACGGAAAGCACGCTGAGGCCAGCAACCAGAGCGAAGCTTTTAGCGAGACGACGAGGAGTAGTAGTGAAAGTCATGGTGTACCTCTCTTTCAGTTTTGCGCCCGATCGGGCGTCTCGGATTTAGTGTTGATTGCTACGTTTTGTTGGCGCGCGCCGGCTTGTTTAAGCTCTGCGACCCACTGCGGGTCGGCGTCGCCGATTTCGTTGTTCACAGGCAGATAACGTTCAGGAAACTCCCAGATCAGCACCTGTGGCGGGCTGTTCTTGAAGTCATCGCTTTTCAGGTAGCTGAGCATCGGCAGGATCGGGCCGTGGCCGTCTTCGGCGTAGCTCACCACGTCGCTGTGCAGCGCTTGTTTCAGTGCACCGACGAAGTTCCAGTTGGGGTTGGCGCTGTAGCTGGTGCCGACCAGTGCCACCGGCACTTCATTGCTGGCGAACAGTGCGTCGTCACCGGCAGGCTGCTCGCCGGCCGCGACGGTGTTGCGCTTTTGCAGCGGCTCTTGCGCCGGCATCAGGTTTTCGAACAACGGATCGAGCGGCAGAAACAAGCGCAGATCGCCCTTGTGCGTGACCTTCTCCGCTGGCGTGGTAACGAAACGCTGTGGCTCGCCGCTGAGCGGGAACTTGTCGGCGATGGTTTTCGCCAGGGTGTTGGCGGCGATCTCGGCGCCCTCAGGCGTCCAGTGCGTGTCGGTGCGCAGGAACACTTGCTGACCGTTCTGCTTGGCCTGTTGCAATGGCTTGAGCAGGTCAGGGGCGAGGATCTTGTCGGCCGCGACGCGGTGGTGGAAATCCTCATAAAGGTTTTCGTGGATGCTCGCCGGTTTCACTTCACCCAGATGCTCCGGGTACAGGCGAACCTTGGCCGGCACGATCGCCATCACCAGTTTCACGCCTTTCGCTTTCAGGGTCTGGCGCACGCCTTCGACCAGCGCGTAGTTGCCTTGCAGGTTCAGCTCTTCGTTGACGATCGGGTTGAATTCCTCGTCGCTGTACAACCACTGATCGCGACCGAGCACCACGCCCGGACGACCTTCGTTGAACAGTTTGAAATCCAGCGCGGCCCAGAGGTTGGTGCCCAGACGCTTGATCGGGAATTCTTCGTCGTAATGGGTTTCCACAGCCTTGGTCCAGCGGCCGTTGAGTACCGTCGCATCGGCGTTGGTGCTGAAGCCGAAGAAGCTGCGAACCGACCACAGACCGAGGACCAACAGGGTCACCAGGAACAGGGCGATGTAGAAGATGCGTAATGAGCGGGTCATGTCAGATCCCTCAGAACTGGAAGTAAAGGAACGGCGAGAAGCTTTGCGCCGAGAGTTTGAGAATCGAGGCGATGAACAGCAGCAGGATCAAGCCGCGCATCACGTAGCGCGACCAGTCCGCGCTCCAATAGGCCGGTTGCACCTGGGCTTCGACGCCGACGGTGTAGCCAGGCTCATGGATGCTCGCCGGGTTTTCGCCGGGTGCTGCCTTGATCATTCCCGGGGTCGCGGTGGCAGGGCCATTGGCCTCGACGTTGACTTCAGGTTTGCTCTTGGCCGGCGGCTGATTGGTGTACAGATCGCGCAGGCCGAAGAACGCCAGCGTCACGTACGCCACCACCAGAGTTGCGACTTGCAGACCGGTGAGGCTGGCCTGATTGAGTTCCGACAACGACCATTCACCGAAGCTGAACATCGCGCCGTACATACGGCCGGCAACGTGCAGGTTCTCGGCGCGGAAGATCACCCAGCCCATGACCACCAGCAGGAAGGTCAGCGCCCAGCGGATCGGGTTGAGGCTGCGCGGCGAAGTGTTCAGGCCCAGCGCTTTCTCAATCGCCAGCCACATGCCGTGCCAGGCGCCCCAGACGATGTAGGTGATGTTCGCGCCGTGCCACAGACCACCGAGGAGCATGGTCAGGAACAGGTTGCGATAGGTCATCAGCGTGCCTTTACGGTTACCGCCGAGGGTGATGTACAGGTAGTCACGCAGCCAGGTGGAAAGGCTGATGTGCCAGCGGCGCCAGAACTCGGTGATCGACTGGCTGATGTACGGCTGTTTGAAGTTTTCCATGAAGCGGAAACCCATCATCAAGCCCAGACCGATGGCCATGTCGCTGTAACCGGAGAAGTCGAAATACAGCTGCGCGGTGTAGGCCAGTGCGCCGAGCCAGGCATCGCCGGTGGTCGGGTTTTGCAGGGCGAAGCAATGGTCGGCGACCACCGCGAGGGTGTCAGCGATAAAGACCTTCTTGATGAAACCCTGCATGAACCGCGTGCAGCCCTCGGAGAATTTATCGAGGGTGTGCGTGCGGTTGTTGAACTGGTCGGCGAGGTCACGGAAACGCAGAACCGGGCCGGCAATCAAGTGCGGGAAGATCGCCACGAATGCCGCGAAGTCGATCAGGTTGCGCGTCGCCGGGGTGTCGCCGCGATACACGTCGATGATGTAGCTGATCGACTCGAAGATGTAGAACGAGATCCCGATCGGCAGCAGCACGTGGGTGAGGATGAACGGTTCGAGACCGACCGACGTCATCATCGCGTTGATGCTGTCGACGCCGAAGTTGGCGTACTTGAAGTAGCCGAGGATGCACAAATCGACTGCCACACCGAGCAACAGCCAGCGCTGGGCCGGTTTGGTTCTGACGCCGGCGGCACCGACTTTGAGGCCGATCCAGTAGTTCCACAGCGTGACGGCCGCGAACAGCGCGAGGAAGTCCACGCGCCACCAGGCATAGAACACGTAGCTGGCGATCAGCAGCAGTAGGTTGCGATAGCGTTGCCCGCTCAAGTAGTACAAGCCGAGAAAGATCGGCAAGAACAGAAACAGGAACACGTTGGATGAAAATACCATCCCGATCTCTCCATGTTTGAACCAACAGTCAAGGGCCAAAGCCCCCCCAAACCCCCCGTGGTAGTGGAGGGGTGAAACGGTGTTTCTGTCAGGGTTGTGCCGGGCCTTGAAAACCTGCCCTCACCCCCCGCCCTCTCCCGGAGGGAGAGGGAGCCTGATCTCCATGGTTTTCAGAAAAGGAGATCGACCCGATATTTCCGTGCAGCCTGATCTCGGTTGTTTTTCAACACCTGAGATCAACTCGGTATTGCTGTGCCGCCTGATCTCGATTGTTTTTCAACACCTGAGATCGGCTCGGTATTTCTGTGCAGCCTGATCTCGATTGTTTTTCAACACCTGAGATCAACTCGGTATTTCATTTCGGCGTAACTCGTACAGCCACCTCGGTCAGTCCCCTCTCCCTTTGGGAGAGGGTTAGGGTGAGGGGCTTTTTGCTTTATGAGCCTTTGTTGCCCTTCTCATGCGACGGGTCGTAGACCTTGGTCAGGTCGCCACCGAGGCGGAAGGTCTTGAACGGCTGCATGCCGCGCTTCTTCTCGATCACATCCGCCGGGCAGGTGTAGAGCGTGCAAAACGGTTCGAGCCAGGCGAATTTCATGTCCTCTTTCAGATCGGTCATGTCCTGCTCTTTGCCGTTCTTCTTCTCGAATTCATCCGGGTCTTTCACCCCCGCCAACACCCGATCACCCAGACGCTTCAGCGCGCCGTTGTTTTCCTGACGCAAATCCACGCCGTTGACCTGAGCAAAACTGGCGATCATCGCCAGCGGCGGCAGGGCGTAGTTGTGATAGGCGAGGGCGCGTTGCTGGCGCTTGAGTTCGTTCGGCAGGAAGCCGTCGGCATCGACTTGATTGACGCCAACCTTGTATTCCTTCACCGCCCAGTCAAACAGGTCGCGGCGGTTGGTCGCGACCGACGTCGCCATCACCGACCACGCTGCCCAGTACGAGTGGTTGTTGGTTTTTTCCAGCGGCAGGTTGTCCCAGTCGCTGACCACCTGATCGGCCATTTTGCTGAACCACGCCTCGATCAACTGCGCTTCCTGCTGATGCTGCGCCAGCGGATGCGAGTCAGAGAACTTCAGGCGAATGTACGAAGAGGCCATGCTGCCCAGCGCCCATTTGCGCATCGATTTGCCGGTGTGGTTGAAGTCTTTCGACATCAACGCATCGGCCTTGGCCCACGCGGTCAGCCAGTTCAGCGTGCATTCGAGCTGTTCCGGACGACCGTCGCGCATGAACTGCATCACCCGTTTGGCGGTGCCGCGTTCCAGCGTGGTGATGTCTTTGGTGGTGTCGCGGAAGGCTTTTTCCGACTGCACGTTCAGGGTTGAACGGGCCTTGTCCGAACCTTCGTATTTGCTGCGAAATTGCAGCGGCCCGGTGTACGGCGCCGGCATTGCATCGCAGCCTTCGCTTTTGTCACCGGTCTTGAATTTATCCACAGGCGCGAAATAGCCCTGAGGTGGACGCAGTGGTGCGGCGGCCTGCGCGGTGCCGGCGAAGATCGCCAGCCCGAGCAGCGTCGGCGCTAAAAGGGTTTTCAGTTTCGAGTTTCGCATAGCAGACCTCATTGCCCGACCTGAGCGGTTTGTTGCCCAGCGCCCGGGAATACGTTGCGTTTGCAGATTTTCGCTTCGACTTTCTGTGGCGCGGTGCCCGCTTCCGGGCCCTGGACTTCGACCGCCAGCAGGTTTTGCGAGGCCCAGTCTTCGTCCGTGCGCAACTCAAAGGCGAAACGACCGTCGGTGTCGGAGGTTTCCGGTTTCTCGATCTTGATGTCCTCGTGGCGACCGTTCATGTACCAGAGGGTGGCTTGCAGGGTTTTCACCGAAGGGTCGGCGAAGCGGATGTCGACCTGATGGCTGCTGTTCTGCAGGTTCAGGTTCTTGCTGTTGACCAGCAGTTCTTGTTTGCTGCCCGGCTTGAGCGTGGTGCTCGCGGACATTTGCGCGTCTTTGCCTTCGCAGCCGTTGTCGAGAAGAGACATCATCTGGCGATAGATGGTTTCCTGGTCGAGGCGGTACAGCGGCGAGAATTCCCAGATGAGAATTTTCGGCGGCGTCTTCTGGAATTCGTCGCTGCCCAGGTACTGCAACATCGAACCTTCCAGACCACCGCCGGGGAAGGCGACGTTGAGAATGTCAGCGCCGATGGCTTCTTCGAGGAAGCCGGCGAAGTTGTAGTTCTTGCCGCTGTGCGAGGTGCCGACCAAGGTGATTTGTGGATTGCCGGAATCACCGAACAGGTCGCCGTCACCGGCCTCGCCCTTAGGCTCGGTGGTGAATTGATCCATGTACTGGATCGCGTAACTGGTGCCGCACAGTTGCCCGGCCATGTTGTGCAGGGTGCCGGTCTTGCCCATGCGCCCGGAGCGCTTGGTCTCGAATTCACGCTTGGGCACGTCGGCGAAGGCCGGGATCTGCTTGACCTTCTCGGCGACGATTTTCGCCGTGCGCTGTGCACCGTATGGCGTCCAGTGTTGGTCGCCGCGGAAGTAGAAATCGTGGGCGGGCAGGGTGTCCGGCAGCGATTCGTTGGTCAGCGGCGACAGGTCCGGCACCACGTAACCCATCTTGGCGAAACGGCCGAGCATGGTCTTGTAGTTGCCCAGCGCTTTCTCGTAATCGAACGCGGCTTTTTCCTGCGGGTTGAGCTTGTTGCGGTTCACCAGACCACGGGTCGGCTGGTAAACGATCACCAGCTCAACGCCTTTGGCCTTGAACGCATCGTGCAGTTGTTGCAGACGTTTGTAGCCGGCCGGGGTTGTGTTGAACTCGGTGCGCAGGTCTTCCTGCGTCCGGAACAGCCAGTCACCTTGCGCCTGCACCAGGGTGGTGAAGTTTTGCTGATAACGCGTGGTGTAGTTCTTCGCGTCATGGGCGGCCGGGCACAGGTTGCAGCACGGTTCGGCGCTGAACTTCGGTGGCGTGGCAGCGGCGCCTTCATCGGCGCGCGCACCGTTGCTGGCCGCGAGAATGCCCACGGTCAGGGCCGACAGGCTGAGTAATTTGATCAAGTGTGGGTGCATAAAATTATCCTCAGTCCTGCATTTCGGTCTGGCGTTCGACAGGGTCGATCAGCACGGCTTTCTGCTGGCGCACCAGCAGGTCGAGAATTTCATCCTGGCGCTCGCCAAGGATGCCGTTGAAGCTGATGCCGCTTGATTTGGTCGGCGCCAGCATCGACACGCGATACAGCTCGACGCTCAAGGGCGAATCGATCGACAGCGGGCCGCTGCCATTGGCCGCCAGTTCACCGCCAACGACGATCAGCGACACCTGGGCATCGAACGGGTCGAGCTTGATGTCACGGTCGGTGTCGGTGAGGTCCTTGATGTGGCCGTAGACGCCGGTCAAACCGTTGGCCATGGCGACGTTCTCGTAAAGGCGGATGTTCACGCTGTTACGAATGCGGATGCCGTGGCGCTTGTTGCTGATGACCTTGTTGCCCCACAGCAGGTTGTCGGCGGACTCGTAGAGGGTGATGCCGTCGGTGTGGTTCTTGTAGATCTCGTTGTAGGCAATGATGTTGTTGACGCTGTTACGGTCGATCACCAGGCCCGAGAGGTGGTTGTCGAAGCTCTTGTTGTTGAAGATGAAGCTGTCGTTGACCTCACGGGAAATAATGATCCCGTGCTTCTTCTTCGTACCGTAAACGGTGTTCTCGGCAATGATCAGACCGTGGGAACGGTCGTGCGGGTCGATGCCGTAGACGATGTTGTCTTTGTAGGTGTTGCCCTTGACCACGAAGTCGCGGGTCTCGTAGCAGTAGAAGCCGTACCACATGTCGGAGAACTCGGAGCCGACGATCCAGCCAGTCGGTTCAGAGCGCTTGAGGACCTTGGCCATGTTCGGCGTGTACTGGGAAATACTCACCCCGTACGACTTACTGTTGGCGTAACCGAAACTGGCCATCTTGCTGTTGACGATGTAGGTCTCGGTGCCGCCCCAGGCGAGCAGGAACGGACGGAATTCCTTCGGCGAACGGAAGGTCGCCGGGCCGTTTTCCTTCTCGCGCCAGCCGGTGACTTTGGTGTCGCGCACGAACAGTTGGCCGTCGTTGACCATGAACGCACCGGCCTCTTGCGACAGGCGCAGTTCCTGGGTCTGGCCGTCGATTTCGAGGATGCCTTTACGGCCAACCACGATCGGCAGCTTCGACAGGTACACGCCCGGCGAGGTCTCGCTGAAATACTGCTTGGGCAGTTTCTGCGCCAGGTCCTTGAGGTTCATGTAGCCGTCATCGACGAAGATCGCCTGCGGGATGCCGTGCTGACGCACCACCCATTCGGCCATCTTGTTGTCGCCGCCGATGAAGTCCTTCAGCGCGTCTTCCTGCATCATCCGGCGCACGCTGATCTTGCCCGCTTTGCTGCGGTTGATTTTCGCCGCAGCGGCTTCGGCGGTGTAGCCGGAAATGTCCGGCAGTTTCGGCGCGGCCAGGTTCAGCGCTTCGGTCGGCGCGCTGCTGACGGTGTAGGTCTTGGCTTGTTGCAGCTCTTTGGCGGTGGTCACCGGTTTAACCGGCTCCACAGTCGCGAAGGCGCTGGCGCTGGCCAGCAGCATCGCGCCGGCCAGCAGGCTGAGTGAGCCTGTCCTGGTGCTGATCATGTCGGGCACTCCCTTGGCGGTTTGCATCAGAAGCGCCAGATCACGTCGATGAACGCGCGGTGCATGTACGAATCAACCTGCTTGCCGTAGGCATCGCCCGGTTTGAACACACCGCCACGGAAGCGCACCAGGGCCGAAGGCTCGTCGATCGACTGGCTCAACGCCGCCGGCAACAGGCCTTGCTTGAAGTACTTGGTGACGACCAGGTCCATCTCCTGACCCAGATCCTTGTTGCCGTCTTCAAGCGGCAGCGAGGTGCTGGAAAGGATCGCGCCGGTGGCGTCGTCGGTGTTGTTTTCCACGGCGTTGATGCCGTTGCTGCCCACCGGCTTATTGCCGTCGACGCGCCAGAACTTGTGGTAGATCAGGCTGGCGTCGTACTCGTCGTTGACCATCCACGAACCGAACAGGGTCGCGGTCTGCATGTTGTTCATTTCGCCACGGAAGGCTTCGCCGAAACGGTGAACCCGCGAGCGGGTACCGGTGTAGTTGGAGCGGTTGCTCTCCAGACCGGTCTGCTCGTAATCAGCGCTGGCGCGGGCATAGGCACCGCCGACTTGCCATTGCGGATCGAGGCGCAGACGTACACCGATGTCGGTGGCCCAGCCGTTGACGTCATCGCTGCGCTTGGCTTGCGCCGGGCGCGAGCCATCGGCGTTCAGCGCGTTGACCGTGTCGCGGTCGCCGCTCATACCGGTGATGCTGCCCCAGTAGTTGACGGTGTTGGTGTTGCGCCAGTTGTAGGCGTCGCTGTCGGCGGTCAGGCCGATCCAGCTGATGTCGCCATTCTCGGTCTTGTCCAGCGAGTCGCGCGGCACGCCCGGTTCGGCGTAATCGAGCTTGCCGTCATCGTGGGTGTGGTGACCACGAATGCCGACCCAGTTGCCCGGCGTCCACTGGTAGGCGGCATCGGCGTAGGCATGCAGGCGATCCTTGTCTTTCGGCGCCAGCTCTTTGAGGTCGGTGCGGTATTCGCTGAAGCGTTCGGCGACACCGGCGTTGGCGCGCAACAGGGTGGTGTCGAAGGTCCAGTTCAGCGCTTCGATGTTGGTGTCGCGCCACTGGCCATCGTCATTGCGCAAACGCTGACGACCGAACTTGAGCATCTCGCCCGGGTACGGGGTGAGGCCGCTGTAACCGACCCAGAACTCGCGCATCGCCAGGTAGTTTTTCTTGGTTTTGCGATCACTGTTGTCGGTGGCTTGTTCACCGTCGGATTGTTGCAGGGTGTCGGTTTCGATGATGTCGGTCGAGGTCACGGCCTGGCCCATGGCGTAGGCGCTCCACGCGCCGCTTTCACCATAGATCCACGGACGCAGGTCGAGGCCGACACCGTTGACGTCGCCGCCGCTGGCGGTGCCGAGGTCACGGTCGTCTTCGGACTGGCCGGTGACTTTCACTTCGAGGCCGAAGTTCTTGGTTTCAGTCATCGCGGCCAGTGTCGGGCAAGACCAGATCAGCGCGAACGAAAGGCCAATGCCGGCCTTCACGAATGGATTCAACTTCATAATTTTTCCTCGCCGTCTTCTTCTTGCAGGGCGTGCAGTTGCAGCGTGTTCGGGTTCAGAGCGCCACGGCTGGCTTGCTCTTGTTGCAGCAGACGTTGGGCTTCGGCCAGGCGCTCGGGCGGCAGTTGCGCGGCGAGGGTGGTCGCCAGCTCATCGGCTTGCGGGGTGTTTTGCGCCTTGGCCAATTGGCTGAACACGTAGGCGTTGAGCGGGTCGGGTTTAGTGCCCTTGCCTTGGGAAAACAGTTGGGCGATGGCGAAGTCGGCGCTGTTCTGGCCGTTGCGCGCAGCGGTCAGCAGGTGGTCGAGGGCCTTCTGCGGGTAGACCTTACCCAGGTAACCACGGCGATAGATCTGGCCGAGGTAGTAGTCGGCGGCGACTTCGCGGCCAACGGCTTTCTGGAAATGTTCTTCGGCGACTTTCGCGTCGGCCGGGACCATTTTCCCTTCGTAGTAGAGCTTGCCCAGCAACAGCTCGGCGCGCGGCTGGTCGGCGGCGCGGCCGTTGTCGAGGTACTTCATCATCTGGTCGACGTCGCCCAGTTCCGGGTAGTCGTAAAGCAATTGCGCGAGGGTTACCCACGATGCCGGATAGCCTGGAGCGATCGGCTCGAGCAGCGACTGCGCGGTTTTCTCGTCGGTCTTGCCCAAGGTTGAATCGGCCAATACACGGGCCACGGAATCGACGCGCTGTGCGGTGACGGTGCCACGGCTGTAACCAGCCTGCATCTGCTTGATCAACTCGGCTTGTTGCTCAGGCTGCGCGCGTTTCTGGTAAACAGTGGCCAGTTCGACGTAGCAAATATCGGTGGTGTTGAGCGCGGCTTTGCAGATTTTTTCCACGTCATCCAGGTGCTGGTCGTAGGTGCCTTGGGTGCGATACAGCAGCACTTGCGCCAGACCTGCTTCCGGGTAGCCGGATTTGCGCCACTGATCGATCTGCTGCTGTGCGTTGATATTCGGGAAGCTGTGCGGGTATTGCAGGTACAGCATCGCCAGCGGGATCAACGTGTTGCCTTCGCCATTGGCGGCGGCTTTTTTCAGCAGGGTTTCGGCTTCGTGGTGCTCGGCTTCGGTGGAACCCGGCTTGGCCACCAGCAAGCGGCCGAGACGCGCCTGCGCGCGCGGCGAAACACTGGCGGCGGCGCGGTAAGTCGCCTCGGCCTGTTTCATTTGCGCAGGATCGCGGCTGTCGACCTGGATGTCGGCGAGACCGACTTGCGCCTCGCTGTAACCCAGATCGGCCAGTTGCTGATAGTTCTGCGCGGCGGTGGCGGTGTCGCCACGCTTGAGCGCTTCGTTGGCCAGACGCTGATCGGGCAGGCCGGCACAACCGGCCAGAGACACTGCCAGCGCCAGCGAGCACACCACATGAACTCTGTGGGAGCTGGCTTGCCAGCGATTCAGGCGACTCGGTATTCCAGTAAAACCACTGTGATCCAATCGCTGGCAAGCCAGCTCCCACAGGGATCGCGGTGTTTTCAGGATGGGTGGAGTAGTCACAGGCATGTCCTCGACTTAAAGACCGGCAGCCATGGCTTTGTCGATCAGCCAGTTCAGGTTCGGGCCACGGTCGCTGTTCACTTCCACCGGGCGGCCGGCGAGGCTGCTGTCGAGCGGCTCGTCAGGCTGGATCTGCACGCGGATGTCGGAGGACAGGTCGGCGCTTTTCAGGCTGGTGCTGCTGACGATCTTGCCGGTGCGGGTCTTGTCTTCGCCGGCAATCTGGAAGCTCACCGGGGTGCCCGGACGCACGTCGCCGAACTGGCGATAGGAGAAGCGCGCATCGACGGTGGCCTGGGTGTTGCGCGGTACCAGCTGGAAGATCACATCGCCTTTGCTCGCGTATTGACCGTCAGCCACCAGTTGCTGGGCCACGGTGCAATCGCACGGCGAAGTCAGGGTGCCGGTCATTTGCTTGCCGAACAGTTCTTCAACCTTGGCCGGCGACAGTTGATCTTCTTCCAGATGGCCCTTGAGCACGTCGAGCATGCTGGTGCTGAAGGTCGCCAGTGGCGCGCCTTTGGCAGCCACGCCGTCGGACTTGATCAGGCTCTGCACGGTGCCGTCGCGCGGCATGGTGATGTTCATCCCCGGCACGCTGACCAGACCGGCCTGCGCGTGGCTGACGAAGTACATGCCATACACCGATTTGAAAATGAAACCCGCCGCGACCAGGCCAACCGCGAAGATGCCGGCGCTGAACGTCACGGCCTTCAAACGACCGAACGGGGTCATGCCGGAGCCGCCGTCCTTGACCTTGCGCGCCTTGGTGAAGTTGTCGCGCTGCAGGGTCGCCAGCACTTCGCCGATGCTGACGATGTCGCCGGCCAGGTGCGAAGTGATCAGATGGCGCAGGGTGGAAATGTCCTGCTGCTCGAGGTTCTGGAACTGGCAGCCGACGCGGCCAGTCTGGCGGTCGTAGGAGCGCACTTGCAGTTCAACGTCCATGGCCAGGCCGAGGTTGTCGATGACGAATTGCAGGCGCGCCTTGTACACCTCGCCGATGGTCAGTGGCATTTGCCCGGCGTTGAACGCCAGACCACCGGCCGAGAGGTCCAGGACCCGCGCTTCGACCGGCGTCCGGTCGGGGCCGAAGAAGCGCAGTTTGGCCGGGATTTTCACGCGGGCGTGTTGGCGCTGGGCTTCGGATTCATGCACTACGTTGGCGTTGACGGCGGTATTCATAGGGGCGATTTCCTTGTTAATTCAATAGGGGCGGGTCAGACCATCATCAGCAGCACGGCGACAAAAATGCTGCCGGCGGAGAAGGTCATGGTCCGAGACGACCAGGTGTTGAACCAACGTTGAAAGCTGGCGAGATCACGGGTCAGGGAAGTGGGTTGGCGAGTCCAGGATTGTTGGTCGAGGCGGAAGAACACGTAGATCTTCACCAGCGCACCGACGATCTGGTTGTAATACAGAATCGCTGGGTAAGCCGGGCCGATGCGGTGACCGGAACACGACAACAGCAAGGTCAGGATCAGGCGGGTGATGCCGATCCACAGCAGGTAAACGAGGATGAACGCGGTGCCGTATTTGAAGCTGGCGATGAGCGCCACGGTCAGGCCGAGCAAGGACGTCCACATCGATACGCGTTGATCGAACAGCACCACCGAGGTGAACGCGCCGAGACGTTTCACACCCAGGCCCAGCGCTCGCGAGTTCTGCCGCAGGTTGTTGCCGTACCAGCGGAACATCAGTTTGCGGCTGGCCTTGATGAAGCTCTTTTCCGGCGGGTGTTCAACGGTGTTGATCGCCGCGTCAGGCACGTAGAAGGTGTCGTAACCGAGGCGCATCAGGCTGAACCAGCTCGACTTGTCGTCGCCGGTCAAAAACTTGAAGCGGCCCAGACGCCAGTGTTGCAGCGAGTCGCTTTCAACGTCGGCGATGAATTCCGGGTTGGTGACCACAGACGCTTTGAATACCGACATACGGCCAGTCATGGTCAGCACGCGTTTGGACAGGGCCATCGAGCACATGTTGATGTGGCGCTGGGCGAAACGCAGCTTGTGCCATTCGCTCATGATGTAGCCGCCGCGCACTTCGCAGAATTCGTTGGTGGTCAGGCCGCCGACGTTGCCGAACAGCTGGAACCACGGCACGGTCTTGCGCACGGTGCCTTCGCCGAGCACGGTGTCGCCATCGATCACGGCCACCACGGCGCGGTCGTCCGGCAGGTGGCGGGAGATCGCGCGGAAACCGTAGGCCAGGCCATCACGTTTGCCGGTGCCGGGAATGCGCACGAAGTCGAGCTTCACGCGGTCGGGCGGATTCATCCGTGCCCACAGCGCCTTGACCAGCAGCTCATCGGACATTTCGACGATCGAGCAGACCACGGTGGTTGGCAGTTCGCAGTCGATGGCTTCGCGGATCACCGAGCTGTAGACCTGCGCGGTGGTGAGCGCGTCGATACGGAAACTGGTGACCATCAGGAACACATGCGACGGGTCCGCCGCTTTACCCAGCTTGCGCACTTTGCGGCGCAGGTGCGGGTAAACGATGTAGAGGAAAATCATGCCGCGCACAAAGTGCGTTGCACCCATCGAGTAGCGCCAGATACCCACGGCGCCAATCAGGAAAATGAAGTCCTTCGACTCGGAGTCGAATGTGGACGTGGGCAGCATCAAGGCCAGGCCCATCAACAAACTTAGGTAGAACAGCCAACCGGCGGCCTGAAGTAGGCCGTGTTTTAGCCTGTGCATAATCTGCATCCGTCTGTATCTCGGGCCGGGCCCGATGGGGTTAAGGCAGGCTTACAAAAACTTGCAAGGACATGTAGGAGCTGCCGAAGGCTGCGATCTTTTGATCTTTCGCTTGGGATTTTGGAGTTCCCGAAAAGATCGCAGCCTCGTTTCACTCGACAGCTCCTACAGGGCTGCTTTACCAGCAAATACCTTCGGTGCGAGTACCAGCGTCGGTGGCTTTGGCCATGAAGCCGACCAGGTCGATGACCTGTTTGCCGTGCGGCGCTTGTTGAGCCAGCGAGCGGAATTTCTCGTCGCGGTTGCCGAGGATGATCACGTCGGAGTTGTCGATCACCGAATCGAAGTCCGAATTGAGCAGGGACGACACGTGCGGGATTTTCGACTCTATGTAGTCTTTGTTCGCGCCGTGAACACGGGCGTACTCGACGTTGCTGTCGTAGATGCTCAGGTCGTAACCCTTGCCGATCAGCATCTCGGCCAGTTCCACCAGCGGGCTTTCGCGCAGGTCATCGGTGCCGGCCTTGAAGCTCAGGCCGAGCAGGGCGACTTTGCGTTTGTCGTGGCTTTCAACGATGTCGAAGGCGTTCTGCACTTGCGATTCGTTGCTGCGCATCAGCGAGTTGAGCAGCGGCGCTTCGACGTCCAGCGAACCGGCGCGGTAGGTCAGGGCACGCACGTCTTTCGGCAGGCACGAACCGCCGAAGGCGAAGCCCGGGCGCATGTAGTACTGGGACAGGTTGAGGGTCTTGTCCTGGCAGACCACTTCCATCACTTCACGGCCATCGACGCCGACCGCTTTGGCGATGTTGCCGATCTCGTTGGCGAAGGTCACTTTGGTCGCGTGCCAGACGTTGCAGGTGTACTTGATCATCTCGGCAACGGCGATGTCCTTGCGGATGATCGGTGCGTCGAGTTCTTCGTACAGCGATTGCAGAACGTCGCCCGAGGCCTTGTCGAACTCGCCGATAACGGTCATCGGTGGCAGGTCGTAGTCGGCAATGGCGGTGGATTCACGCAGGAATTCCGGGTTGACCGCAACGCCGAAGTCGACACCGGCCTTCTTGCCCGAGCAGTCTTCGAGAATCGGGATCACCACGTTGGCCACGGTACCCGGCAACACGGTGCTGCGCACGACGATGGTGTGGCGAGTGGTTTTTTCACGCAGAACAAAACCGATCTCGCGGCATACCGCTTCGATGTAGTTCAGTTCGAGGTCGCCGTTCTTCTTGCTCGGCGTGCCGACGCAAATCATCGACAGGTCGGTGTCACGAATCGCTTCGGCGAAGTTGGTCGTGCCACGCAGACGACCGGTCTGGATACCCTGTTGCAGAAGTTCGCCCAGGCCCGGTTCAACAATTGGCGACTTGCCGGCGTTGATCATGTCGATCTTGTCTTTGGCAACATCGACGCCAACTACGTCATGGCCCCGTGCAGACAGGCAACCGGCACATACTGCGCCAACGTAACCCAAACCAAATATGCTGATGCGCATCGCAATTACCTCTGTATATATCAGGCCTTAGAAAGCCGGAGTTAATGGTGTTCAGCGTTCATTAGTGCACTCGAAAGTGCGGCATACAGGCGCCACAATGCCGTGTGCAGGCATACTAAGTTCCGAGTGTCTAAATAAGTGCACTCAAGATGTGCGCAACCAGGCCTTGTTGTTATGACTTGCCCTGTTATGCAGCCGATCTTCTTTGGAGAAGACTCTTGTGCAATCGTCTTGCGCGCTCGATGTCAGGATGAAAGTCCTGTGAATCAAGCGGTTGGGTGCTCAGGCGAGCACGTTTATAAGGGCGCGGCCATGGCCTTTGTAGGGGATATAAATGGTGCGTATCTCCTGTCCATCGTCTGTTTTGAGACTAGTTAGTCATCTAGGCAAGTTGCTGTGACAACTTGGTTACATGGCTATCTGCTCTGCGTAAGTTATCTCGTACAAACTCGGCGAGAATCGTTACCGGTGGTATGAGCTATGCATTCGGACGAAGTTCCTGTCCGCTCATCGCGAAATCTGAAATTTCTTGAAATATTGTCAGAGATGGCACTAGTCTCAATTTGATAGCACTTTCGTTTTCGACCTTTAATAACAGGCGAAAAATCACGTTAGATAGTTTTGTGCCACTACGGTGAAAAAATTTAGGTGCCACTACTGAAAAAAATGATCAGTGTCGAGTGAAACTAATCTTAGAAAAGGCAGGGAGGTTTTTCTGGCGCCAGTAAAATGGCGAAATGTAGCGAGGGTTTTTTGACATCGTGCGAGCTGCACGACTCTTTATAGAAAGAGTCGTGCATTGGGCATGCTTTATTCGGGGGCGTGGTCGCGCAAAAACACCAGATTGTCCGGTTTCGACTGTTCGGCGCTGTAGCGATAACCCTGTACATCGAACTGCTTGAGCAGGGCCGGATCGTTGATCTTTTCCTGAATCACGAAACGGCTCATCAGGCCCCGCGCTTTCTTCGCGTAGAAGCTGATGATCTTGTACTGGCCGTTCTTCTGGTCCTTGAACTCGGTGTTGATGATTCGTGCGTTCAATGCCGTGCGTTTGACCGCCGAGAAGTACTCGTTGGAGGCCAGGTTGAGCAGCACATCGTCGCCCTGATCGACCAGCGCTTCGTTCAGCCATTCGCTGATGCGGGTGCCCCAGAAGGCATAAAGGTCTTTGCCGCGAGCGTTGGCCAGTTTGGTGCCCATTTCCAGACGGTACGGTTGCATGAGGTCGAGCGGGCGCAGCAAGCCGTACAGACCGGAGAGCATGCGCAGGTGTTTTTGCGCGTAGTCGAAATCGGCTTCGCTGAAGGACTGTGCGTCGAGGCCGGTATAGACGTCGCCCTTGAAGGCGAGCAGCGCCTGTTTGGCGTTGTCCGGGGTGAACGCAGGCGTCCAGCTGCCGAAACGCGCGGCGTTGAGCCCGCCGATCTTGTCTGACACGTGCATCAGTTCGCTGATCTGCGCCGGCGTCAGGTCGCGCAGTTGCTGGATCAGTTCCTGGGAATGGTCGAGGTATTGCGGCTGGGTGAAGCGCTGGGTCGCCGGCGGTGTTTCGTAATCGAGGGTCTTGGCGGGGGAAATCACCATCAGCATGAAGTCGTCTCCTTTAATCGTGGGGGCGATTCTAGGGGGTTGTCGGTGTTGACTCCAGCTATGAGCGTGATAGGTGATCGGTGGTGTCATGGAACAAGATCGCAGCCTTCGGCAGCTCCTACAGATTGTGCTCGACATGAAATCGCAATGATTCAATGGAGGCACAGGTAGGAGCTGCCGAAGGCTGCGATCTTTTGATCTTTCTTTTGATCCACCCGCGATATAGTGCCGCGCGGGTTTTGTTATGGAGACATCCCTTTTGCGCATTGTTCTTTTATTCACCGCGTGGCTGTTGAGCTTTGGTGCCGTGGCGGCGCCGGGTGATGTGGCGACGCTGGATCGCAGCACCTGGCCAGAGCAGCTCAGCAATCCGACGCTGTTTGACGTCGCCTCACGGGCGGAAATCCTTATGTTCGCCCGTGGCCTGCTCGGCACCGAATCGATGGACGAAGCCGCACTGGCCCAGCGTCTGGGCCTGCGCACGATCAACATCGACGCGATCAACAGCCTGCGCCAGCGTCTCTGGCAGCGGCTGTTGGCGAACTACAACTACGCCCAGCAAAGCTGCGATCAGGACGCCTCGTTCTGTTTCCTCGTCGAAGACCTGCCGACCCTGCGTGAGCAAGCTGCCAAGTTCGTGGTCAGTGACGACAGCTATTACACCAAGTGGGCCGAGCCGAGCCGGATCTTCCATCTGCAGTATCTGGACGAATTGATGCGCAAGGCCGCGTTGTTCCCGCAGACCAGCAGCGAAGTCGATCGTTTCGGCGACTACGAGCGCAATGGCGACGAGATGCATGACCGGCTGTTTCTGCTGACCTTCGACAGCGCCGCCAACGTGCAACCGGACAACACCGACTGGCTCACCGAATACCTGCGCAAGTCGAACCTGAGCGGCACGTTCTTCGTGTTGGGCAAGGATATTCAGGCGCGGCTGGCCGATCGTTCGGTCAGCAGCCTGCAAGCCGGGTTCTCGAAACAGTGCGTCGGCGTGCAGGGTTGGGAGTTCCGTTCCCACAGCCACTGGCAGGACTGGCAGGATTCGGTGCGGCGCAGCGCTGATCTGGTGAAGAACAAGTTGCCGGAAAACTATGTGCCGCTGTTCCGCCCGCCGGAAGGACAGCGGCGCAGCGACGCCCAAGGTTTCTTCAACACCCAAGGCTTGCACGTCGCGTTATGGGACATAGACGCCCAGGACGGCGCGGGCAAACTCAAGGGCTCAGCGAGCGCGCAGCGGGTGCTGACCCTGATGCTGTTGTGGCGGCACGGGGTGATCAATTTCAACATGAAACAGGACGCGGTGAAGACTTCGTTGCCGTGGTTGATCACGCAAACCGCGCAGAGCGGTATCGGCTGGGAAGACTGTCAGGACGCGTTTCGCTGAGAAACGGCAAAAGCCCGGAAACATTGGGCTTGGGGCGATTTTTTACGGGATTTCGGTGCAGGCGGACTTCCGACTTTAGCGGGCTATGGACAGTCCGCCAAGGGCTTTTCGTCACTCTGCAAAATAAACTTAAAAAAACCGTCAAAGTACTTTTTTATGTCATCGGTTTTGGAGTATTACGAAGACAGACCGCCGAAACCTGCAACACAGGTGGCGTCTTCCAAGACCCGTTTGTTTGCAGTCACTTGAATCTCCGCAGGTGAGATTTCGGCAGTCACTTCGAGGCGCAGCACCGCTCAGGTATTGCGTCTACTGGCTCTGACAAAGGTGACCGAGTATGGATGATCACGGACGTAGCCCTTCCTCCAACCAGCCAATCCTTTATGTACTCGATACCAACGTATTGATTCACGATCCAAACGCCCTGCTGAATTTCGAAGAACACCACGTCGCGATCCCGATGACCGTGCTTGAAGAGCTGGACAAGCTCAAGAGCGGGCATCACAGCGTGGCCGCTGAATGCCGTCAGGCCATCCGGCTGATCGACAAGACCCTGGGCGATGCGTCCCCGGAAGATGTCGAACTGGGCGTGCCGATCCAGCGCGGTAAAGGCGGGCCGAAGGGCTTGCTGTCGATTCTGATGAGCAAACAGGCCGAATCGAACCTGATTCTGCCCGAGCATCTGAACGACAACAAAATCATCAACCAACTGATCGATCTGCACACCCGCGACCCGAAAAAACCGGTGGTGCTGGTCACCAAAGACATCAACATGCGCCTCAAGGCGCGCGCCTGCGGCATCGATGCCGAGGATTACAGCACCGACCAACTGGTCGATGACGTGTCCCTGCTGCCCAACGGCTACCACAACATGACCGGCTCGTTCTGGGACCGCGTGAGCAAGGTCGACACCCGTCAGGATCACGGCCGCACCTGGCATCAAGTGCAACTGATCGACAACCTGCCGGCGGTGCACATCAACGAGTTCATCATTGACGAACAGGGCTTTGTCGGCTGGATCAAGGAGATCGATGAGGCCAAGCTGCTGATCCTCGACCTGCATCAGGAACCGCTGCTGCATCAAGAAGCCTGGGGTCTCAAGCCTCGCGACATTTATCAGAGTCTGGCGCTGTACGCGTTGCTGGATCCGGACATTCATCTGGTCAATCTATCGGGGGCCGCAGGCTCCGGTAAAACCATTCTGGCGCTGGCCGCGGCGATCGAGCAGACCATGGTCAGCAAGCGTTATCGCCGCATCATTGCCACCCGCAGCGTGCAGGGTCTGGACCAGGAAATCGGCTTCCTGCCCGGCACCGAAGCGGAAAAAATGGAGCCTTGGCTGGGCGCCATCACCGACAACCTCGAAGCCTTGCACATGGATGACGAAAACACCCATGGCAGCGTCGATTACATCCTCAGCAAAGTGCCGTTGCAGTTCAAATCGCTCAACTACATTCGCGGTCGCAGCTTCCAGCAGAGCCTGATCCTGATCGACGAATGCCAGAACCTCACGCCGCACCAGATGAAAACCATCATCACCCGTGCCGGCGCCGGTTCCAAAGTGGTGTGCCTGGGCAACCTCGCACAGATCGACACCCCTTACCTGTCCGCGACCAGCTCCGGGCTGACCTACCTGACCGAACGCTTCAAGGATTTCCCCAACGGTGTGCACATCACCCTGCAAGGGGTGCCTCGCTCGATTCTGGCTGAATACGCCGAATCGCATTTGTAACCCTTCACCCAAAACCGGGCGGCCCCAAAAGCCGTCCGGTTTTTTATGCCCCTGCACAAATCCCAATGTAGGAGCTGCCGAAGGCTGCGATCTTTTGATCTTGTTTTTAAAAATCAAAGTCAAAAGATCGCAGCCTTCGGCAGCTCCTACACGATGAACACCATATTCGTGCGTGCGGAAATTTGACCCGCAGGTTTACAATCCACGCTCCTGATCAGGAGTAATCCCGTGCTGACTCATCTCGATTCCCAAGGTCGCGCCAACATGGTCGACGTCACCGAAAAAGCTGTGACGTTCCGTGAAGCGACGGCCCAAGCGCTGGTGCGCATGCTCCCCGAAACGCTGCAGATGATCGTCAGCGGCGGCCATCCCAAGGGCGACGTGTTTGCCGTGGCGCGCATTGCCGGCATTCAAGCGGCGAAGAAAACCAGTGATCTGATTCCCCTGTGCCATCCGCTGATGCTCACCGGCGTCAAAGTCGAACTCAGTGCCGACGGTGAAGACACCGTACGCATCGTCGCCCGCTGCAAACTCTCCGGGCAGACCGGCGTCGAGATGGAAGCGCTGACCGCTGCCAGCGTCGCCGCCCTGACCATTTACGACATGTGTAAAGCCGTCGATCGCGGCATGACCATCGAAAGCGTGCGCCTGCTGGAGAAAGTCGGTGGCAAGAGCGGGCACTTTCAGGCGGAGCAGCCATGAACCTGACAGTGAAGTTTTTTGCCCGTTACCGTGAAGCGCTGGGTGTGGATTCGCTGAAGGTTGAGGGCGATTTCGCCACTGTTGACGACGTGCGTGCGCTGTTGGCGCAACGTGATGGCGCTGAAGTGCTGAGCGAGCAGAACCTGATGTGCGCACGCAACGAAGACCTCTGCCAGCTCGACGAGCCGGTGGTCGACGGCGACGAAGTGGCGTTTTTCCCTACCGTGACCGGAGGCTGAGCCATGGCGATTCGCGTGCAGGCCACGCCGTTCGATCCGGGCGCTGAAGTCAACGCGATGCACGCGGCCAATGTCGGCGTCGGCGCGGTGGTGAGTTTTGTCGGCTACGTGCGCGACTTCAACGACGGACTGGATGTAGCGGGGATGTTCCTCGAGCACTATCCGGGCATGACCGAAAAAGCCCTCGGCAAGATTGCCATCGAAGCCGAACAGCGCTGGCCACTGTTGAAGCTGGAAGTGCTGCACCGCATCGGCGCGCTGGAACCGGGCGAGCCGATCGTGTTCGTCGGCGCCGCCAGTGCCCATCGCCAGGCTGCCTTCGATGCCTGCGCCTTCGTCATGGACTACCTGAAAACCCGCGCACCGTTCTGGAAGAAGGAAAACACCAGCGACGGGCCGCGATGGGTTGAAGGGCGGGACAGTGATCATGCCGCCGCGGATCGCTGGAAGAAATAAGTTCTCTAGAGCCTTCCAATCCGCCATCGCTGGCAAGCCAGCTCCCACAGGGTTTTGCGTCGTGCACATATTTTTGTGCACCACTGAAACTGTGGGAGCTGGCTTGCCAGCGATGAGGCCATCTGCAACAGCAAAAAACGCGCAGGCACTCTCTTCTCGCGGATTGACGGCTTGTACCTATAAGTCCAATATGGATTTCCAAGTACAAAAAAACAGCTTCAGTCTTGCCGCTCGTAGCGCCCCGCTAGCAGCTGCTCTTCTTCATCTTGCCAAACCAACAACAACCCGCGAGAGAACGAACATGAAGAAACTCCCCCTCATCACCGGTCTGGCCTTCAGCCTGTTGGCCTCCGCCAGCGTGTTCGCCGCTGAGCAAACCCTGCGCATCGGTATCGAAGCCGCTTACCCGCCATTCGCCTCGAAAACCGATAAAGGTGAAATAGTCGGTTTCGATTACGACATCGGCAACGCCCTGTGCGCGCAGATGAAGGTCAAGTGTGTGTGGGTCGAAGGTGAGTTCGACGGTCTGATTCCTTCGCTGAAAGTGAAGAAGATCGACATGGCGCTGTCATCGATGACCATCAACGAAGACCGCAAGAAGTCGGTGGATTTCACCCACAAGTACTACTTCACTTCGTCACGACTGGTGATGAAGGAAGGCGCCACCGTCGACGATCAATACGCCAGCCTCAAGGGCAAGAATGTCGGCGTGCAGCGTGCGACCACGACCGATCGTTATGCCACTGAGGTGTTCGAGCCGAAGGGCATCAACGTCAAGCGCTACAGCAACAACGAAGAGATCTACATGGACCTGGCGGCGGGACGGCTCGATGCGATTTTTGCCGACACCATTCCGCTGAATGATTTCCTGTCGATGCCGCGTGGCAAGGGTTACGCGTTTGTCGGGCCTGAGTTGAAGGATCCCAAATACGTGGGCGAGGGTGCGGGGATTGCGGTGCGCAAGGGCAATGCCGAACTGGTCAGCCAGTTGAATGGCGCCATTGATGGCATTCGCGCGAGTGGCGAGTACCAGAAGATTTCCGAGAAGTATTTCAAGTCCGATATCTACGGCGACTGATAGAAAAGATCGCAGCCTTCGGCAGCTCCTACAGGGGAATGCGTGCTCCTGTAGGAGCTGCCGCAGGCTGCGATCTTTTGATCTTCAGCCCTTCAGCTCTTTCAAATGTTTGTACACCGTCGCCCGCCCCATGTTCAGCACATTGGCCACATAGTTCGAGGCGCTCTTGCCCTTGAACGCACCCTCGGCGTGCAGCGCCAGCACCAGTTCACGCTTGTGATCGCGAGTCAGCACATTCAGGCTCAGTTGCCGCTCGCGCAGCCAGGCGTGGAGGAAGGTGTTGATGCGTTCCTGCCAGTCATCGCGAAACAGTGAATCCGGTTGCGGTATCAGTTTGCTCGGTGAGAGGAACAGGTCCAGCGCTGCCTTGGCATTCTCGAACAGCGAAATATTCAGATTGATGCACAGCACCGCCAGCGGCAGGCCTTCGCTGTCGCGCAGGACGCTGCTCAGGCTGCGAATCTTCTGGCCGTCCCAATTGAGCTTTTCGTACGGACCGATATTGCGGTCACTGACATCCTCGCTGAGCATGTCCTCCAGTGAGGAGTCGTCACCGATTTCACGCTTGGACAGGTTGTTGGCGATGTAATCGACCTTCTGCGTACGCAGGTCGTGCAGCACCACTTCGGCGTGGGGAAAGAACAGTGTGGCGATGGCATCGGCGATGGCACGGAAGTTATCCAGCGCCGGGTCGAATTCAGGGGCGGTCATGACAGTGGAGCTCCAGGCAGCGTCAACGCCCCCGTGATCAGGAGGCGGTGCGAGTGTGCCGCAATCCGTTGGGCGCGTCATCCGGGCGGACGTTCAGGCGAGGCGGGCAGGGGAGAGCATGGCGCTGCTCAGGCCGAAGTCACGCAAGTGCTCGGGCAAAGGCTCGCCGCGCACCAATGCCGCGCTGGCCTGGCCCATGGCTGGCGAAGTCTGGATGCCATAACCACCTTGCGCCGCGACCCAGAACAGCCCCGGCACCTGCTGATCGAAACCACTGAGCAGATCACCGTCGGCGACGAAACTGCGCAGGCCGGCCCAGGTGCGGGTCGGGCGGCGGATGGTCAGCGTCGTGGCTTCTTCGATCTGGTAAATGCCCATGGCGATGTCCAGTTCTTCCGGCTGCACATCGTGGGGTTCAACCGGGTCGGCGTTGGCGGGCGAGCCGAGGAACATGCCGGCGTCAGGCTTCATATAGAAGGATTCGTCGAGGCTGACCAGCATCGGCCAGTGATGGATATCGACGCCTTCGGGGCCGGCGAAGATGAATGCGGCGCGGCGTTTCGGTTGCAGGCCCAGCGGCTTGGCGCCGGCCAGTGCGCCGATCTTGTCGGCCCAGGCCCCGGCGGCGTTGATGATCACGGGGGCGCTAAAGGTCTGGCCGTTGGTCTGCACGTGCCAATGGCCTTCGGCATCGCGGCTCAGGCCGAGCACTTCGCAATCGGTGTGCACTTCGCCGTTGTTGCGGCGGATTCCGCGCAGGTAACCCTGATGCAAGGCATCGGTGTCGATGTCGCTGGCGCTCGGGTCGTAGATCGCGCCGTGGACTTTTTCCCGACGCAGGATCGGCAGTCGCGCACAGGCTTCGTCGGCGCTGAGCAGTTGCATCTGCGGCACGGTGGCTTTGGCGCTGAGGTATTGGTTGTTCAGTTCGGCAGCGTCGCCGGTGAAATCCACGGTCATTTCGCCGCGCGGGGTCAGCAGTGGGTGTTCGCAGAAACCGGCAGGCGGATGGTCGAAAAACTCACGACTGGCCTGGGTCAGCGCGCGTACTTGCGGTGTGCCGTACGCCGCGGTGAACAGCGCGGCGGAGCGGCCGGTGGAGTGATAGGCCGGGTGGGATTCACGTTCGAGCACGATCACTTTGCCGTGCGGCGACAGCCAGAAACCGGTGGAAGCGCCGGCAATCCCGCCGCCGATGATGATGAAATCTGCCTGGCTCATGGAAAAACTCCAAAATTATCGGGGTTCTCTGGGGATCTGTCATTGGCATTAAAACACCCGAACAAAAGAGCGCTGCCTTCGGCAGCTCCTACAGGGGATTGGTGGTGTTAGTGGGTTAAGTGATAAATCGCATTGGCGAGGGCGATGTCTTCCAGGCCCAGGCCGATTGAACGGAAGAACACGTGACGGTTGTAACCCGGGCGCTGGACTTTCTCGCTGAGCAAGTCGGCGAGGTCACCAACAATCGAATCCTTGCTCCAGCCATGCTGTTCCGCGGCAATCAACATCTCACCCGCCGACCCCGGCGTGGTCAGACGATAGTCGCAGAACACCTGCATGTCGTTGAGGCTCTGCGGCGGGACTTCGTGGGCGCGTGGGGCGTTGGTGCTGATCGAGGTGATCAGGGCCGGCTTGCTCAATGTGTCCGGATCGATCACCGGCCCTGCGGACGAGGTGCAGAGCATGATCACGTCAGCCTCGGCGAGGGCGGCTTCGCGGCTGTCAGCGATCTTCAGATTGGGCGTGATGGCTTTCAACAGGGATTGGGTTTGCGCGTCGGCGGACAAGCTCGGCGAGTACAAACTGATGCTCTGCCAGTCACGCAGCGACCTGACGTAATGCAAATGCGCCTGGGCAACCTTGCCGCTGCCGATGATTGCCAGTCGCGTGGCATTCACCGGAGCGAGGGCGTCGACCGCCACGGCCGTGGTCGCGGCGGTGCGCGCGGTGGTCAGTTCACCCGCATCGCAGAGCAGCAGCGGTTGACCGGTTTTCATCGACATCAACAAGGTCCATGCCGTCACCAGCGCACCTTGCTCGCGAACGATGTACGGCGAAGTCTTTACGCCGTACACGCCGTCCTCAGCCAGCACACCCAGATAATTGATGAAGTCGCCGGCACCTTGGGGGAATTCCACCAATTGTTGCGCCGGTTGCACAGCATTACCCGCCGCAAGATCCCGGAACAGCTTGCGCAGGATCTGCGGCACATCGATGCGCGCCAGCAGCTCGCGGGCCTGATGTTGATCGATCACGTAGGGCGTACTGGACATGTCTGGCTCCGGAGTCTGCATTTAAACTAATTTGTCCATTATGGACTTTTAGTTTTCTCTCGCAAGCATCTGAACAAATGCCAGGCAAAAAAAAGCGCAGTCCGTTGCCGGCTGCGCTTTTTTGATCGCGTCGCTTACTGCGGACGCTTGCGCTCAACCGCGCGCAACAGATGCGTCGGCGGCGTTTCACAGCTGATCTTGCGACCGAGCTTCTCTTCGATGGACGGCAACTGGTAGGAGTCGTCCTCACCGGCGAAGCTGATCGACACGCCATCGGCGCCAGCACGACCGGTCCGGCCGATGCGGTGCACGTAGTCGTCCGGGACTTCCGGCAGGGTGAAGTTGATCACGTGGCTGATGCCGTCGATGTGGATGCCGCGACCGGCCACATCGGTGGCGACCAGCACGCGAATCTTGCCTTCGCGGAAACCTTCCAGGGTCTTGATGCGCTTGTGCTGCGGCACATCGCCGGACAGTTGCGCGGCGTTGATGCCGTCGCGCACCAGACGCTCTTCGATGCGACGCACTTCGTCTTTGCGGTTGGCAAACACGATCACGCGTTCCCAGCCGTTATCGTTGACCAGGTTGTAGAGCAGTTTGTATTTGTCGGCACCGGCCACCGCATAGATGTGCTGCTCGACGTTTTCGTTGGCCACGTTGGTGATTTCGATTTCGACGATCGCAGGATCGGTGGTCCACTGCTTGGCGAGGTTCATCACGTCTTCGGTGAAGGTCGCGGAGAACAGCAAGGTCTGGCGCTCGGACTTCGGCGGCGTCTGGCGAATGATCTGGCGTACTTGAGGGATGAAGCCCATGTCGAGCATGCGGTCGGCTTCGTCCAGCACCATCACTTCGACCATGTCCAGATGCACGTCGCCGCGCTGGTTGAAGTCGAGCAGGCGGCCCGGGGTAGCGACAAGAATGTCGCAGTGGCGCGCTTCGAGGTGCTTGAGCTGCTTGTCGAAGTCCATGCCGCCGACGAACGTCATGACGTTGAGGCCGGTGTACTTGGTCAGGTCAGCGGCGTCCTTGGCGATCTGCACCACCAGCTCACGGGTCGGCGCGATGATCAGCGCACGGGGTTCGCCCATGTAGCGTTCTTTCGGCGGCGGCGTTTGCAACAGCTGGGTGATGATCGAGATCAGGAACGCGGCGGTTTTACCGGTGCCGGTCTGTGCGCGGCCGATGGCGTCTTTGCCAGCGAGGGTGAAACCCAGCACCTGCGCCTGGATCGGCGTGCAATAAGGAAAGCCCAGGTCCTGAATGGCGTGCATCAGTTCTGGAGACAGCTTGAAATCGTGGAAGCGGGTTTTGCCTTCCTGTGGCTCGACGACGAAATCTTCGAGTTTCCACGGAATAACCGGCGCCTTGGGCTTCGGTTCGCGGCGCGGTCTGGCCGGTTTCGGCGTTTCGCTGCGGGCAGGTTCGGCGGCGATTGACGCGGCCGGTGCCGGTTGCGGTTCTGCCTTCGGTGCCGCTACGTGAGCGGGGCGGTCGGCCTGGGGCGCATCGTTGCGATGACCGGGGGCGTGCGACGGCGCACTGGGAACTGGCGCGAGCTGCTCAGCCTCGCTTTTACCGAACATTTTCTTGAGTGCTTTGAGCACGGTCATCTCATCAATTGGTTAAGGAATGTACGCCGGCCAGTGTAATGCAAGAAACGGGCGCGGCGTAGGGGGAGGGATCAAAGGGCGATTTTAATCTCGACGCTTAGCGCAGACGTTCGCTCAACCAGACGCCGATATCGCGAATTTCCTCGGGTAACACTTCGTGCTCCATTGGGTATTCCTGCCATGTCACGGTGACACCATGCTTCAGCAAATGCTCGTAGGCGCTGCGGCCCATCGAGTTCTGCACCACGCCATCGAACTGGCCGTGCAGACACAGCGCCGGAATTCGCTGCTGACTGGCTGAAAGCTGCATGTCATCGCTGAACGTCGGCGCATACGTCGACAGAGCAAGTACGCCACCCAGTGCGCCTTGCCATTTCACAAAAGCGGTGTGCAGAACGACAGCGCCACCCTGGGAAAAACCGGCAAGGAAAATCCGCGAGGCGTCTATTCCGCTGGCGCGCTCGTTTTCGATCAATTCGATGATGCGATCCGCCGACGCTTCCAGCTGGTCAAGGTCAATCGCCCGCGCCGGGCTCATGGCTTTAATGTCGTACCAGCTCGGCATGGCATATCCGCCATTTATCGTCACTGGAAGTGTGGGCGCCTGCGGCAGCACGAAGCGTGTGCTGAGCAGGCTTTCCTGCAACGCTTCGGCCACCGGCAAGAAATCGTAGCGATCGGCGCCGAGGCCGTGCAGCCAGATCACGCAGGCGTCTGCGGGCTTAACAGGCTGAAGAATCAAGGGCTCGGTCATGTCTGCTCCAAATATGTGCGGGCGCTCTCATTGAGTGCGTGATTCGAGTGCGCGCCCGGTTGATCCGTTAAGAAGATGTCGCAAGGTTACAAGTTTTGCTATTGACCTGTCGCCGAATCGATTCCGCGACAGGTGTGGTACGGGCTTTGCTATGGAAGGTTCTGTACGAAGCATCCTACGCGTGGCGGTAACACTATCAGTGTACGACCCGCGACGGGATGACAAAGAATCCGGTGATGGATGTTCGCCAATGGCCGCTACGGGCTCAGCGAACGTGAAAGGGCTACAGCCCGTTCGGCCGATTGGTGAGAAGTGAGTTGTCCATGATGTGGATTTTCTCCTACTAGACTCATAGCGAAGGTCTTACGTCGGTTGACCCCAAAAAAAGCCAACACGGGTCAACAACGCCTCAAAAGGGTGCGACTGGACTCAAGCTCCGACACAACAAGAGCAAAACTGGAGGTTTGAATGAAGATGTTGAAATCCACCCTGGCCATCGTGACTGCAGCAACAGTACTCGGTGTCAGCGGGTTCGCTCAGGCGGGTGCAACCCTGGATGCAGTGCAGAAGAAAGGTTTCGTGCAGTGTGGCGTGAGCGACGGTCTGCCGGGCTTCTCGGTACCGGACGCTACCGGCAAGATCCTCGGGATCGACGCTGACGTCTGCCGCGCTGTGGCCGCTGCCGTATTCGGCGACGCGACCAAGGTCAAGTTCAGTCAGTTGAACGCCAAAGAGCGCTTCACCGCGCTGCAATCGGGCGAGATCGACATCCTGTCGCGCAACACCACCATGACCAGTTCGCGTGACGCGGGCATGGGCCTGAAATTCCCGGGCTTCATTACCTACTACGACGGCATCGGCTTCCTGGTGAACAACAAGCTGGGCGTGAAAAGCGCCAAAGAGCTGGACGGTGCAACCATCTGCATCCAGGCCGGTACCACCACCGAGCTGAACGTTTCCGACTACTTCCGTGGCAACGGTCTGAAATACACCCCGATCACTTTCGACACCTCCGATGAAAGCGCCAAGTCGCTGGAATCCGGTCGTTGCGACGTGCTGACCTCCGACAAGTCCCAGCTGTTCGCCCAGCGCTCCAAGCTGGCATCGCCGAAGGACTACGTGGTTCTGCCGGAAACCATTTCCAAAGAACCGCTGGGCCCGGTCGTGCGTAATGGCGACGACGAGTGGCTGGCCATCGTGCGTTGGGTTGGCTACGCGCTGCTCAACACCGAAGAAGCCGGCATCACGTCGAAGAACGTCGAAGCTGAAGCCAAGTCGACCAAGAACCCGGACGTGGCCCGTATGCTCGGCGCTGACGGCGAGTACGGCAAAGACCTGAAACTGCCGAAAGACTGGGTGGTGCAGATCGTCAAACAAGTCGGCAACTACGGCGAAATCTTCGAGAAAAACCTCGGCAAGAGCACTCCGCTGGAAATCGACCGCGGCTTGAACGCCCTGTGGAACAACGGCGGCATTCAGTACGCACCACCAGTGCGCTAATGGTTCTATCGCCCGGCGGGCCAACCGCCGGGTGATGTTCTTGTTCCATTTTTTCCGGGGCACTTCATGCAAAATTCAATCGGCGCACCAAAGCAGAGGCTCAGCCTCAGCGATCCACGAGTGCGTGCGTGGCTATTTCAGATCATCACCGTTGTGGCGGTGGTCTCGCTGGGCTGGTACCTGTTCGACAACACGCAAACCAACCTTCAGCACCGGGGCATTACCTCCGGTTTCGGCTTTCTGGAGCGCAGTGCCGGGTTCGGCATCGCTCAACACCTGATCGACTACACCGAAGCGGACAGCTATGCCCGCGTCTTTGTCATCGGCCTGCTCAACACCTTGTTGGTGACCGTCATCGGCGTGGTTCTGGCGACGATCCTCGGTTTCATCATCGGTGTAGCGCGGCTGTCGCAGAACTGGATCATCAGCAAACTGGCGACTGTGTATGTGGAAGTGTTCCGCAACATTCCGCCGCTGCTGCAAATCCTGTTCTGGTACTTCGCGGTTTTCCTGACCATGCCGGGGCCGCGCAACAGCCATAACTTCGGCGACACTTTCTTCGTCAGCAGCCGTGGCCTGAACATGCCGGCCGCGCTGGCGGCTGATGGTTTCTGGGCGTTCGTGATCAGCATCGTGGTGGCCATCGTCGGCATCGTGCTGATGACCCGCTGGGCCAACAAGCGCTTTGAAGAAACCGGCGTGCCGTTCCACAAGTTCTGGGTCGGTCTGGCGATTCTGCTGGTGATCCCGACCTTGTGCGCACTGATCTTCGGCGCTCCGCTGCATTGGGAAATGCCTGAGCTCAAAGGCTTCAACTTTGTTGGCGGCTGGGTGCTGATCCCGGAACTGCTCGCCTTGACTCTGGCCCTGACGGTGTACACCGCGGCGTTTATCGCCGAGATCGTGCGCTCCGGGATCAAGTCGGTCAGCCACGGCCAGACCGAAGCGGCGCGTTCGCTCGGCCTGCGCAACGGCCCGACCCTGCGCAAGGTGATCATTCCGCAAGCCCTGCGCGTGATCATTCCGCCGCTGACCAGCCAATACCTCAACCTGGCGAAGAACTCCTCGCTGGCAGCCGGTATCGGTTACCCGGAAATGGTTTCGCTGTTCGCCGGCACCGTGCTTAACCAGACCGGTCAGGCGATCGAAGTGATTGCCATCACCATGAGCGTGTACCTGGCGATCAGTATCAGCATTTCCCTGCTGATGAACTGGTACAACAAGCGCATTGCGCTGATCGAGCGGTAAGGAAAAGCGCATGAGTACTCATACTTTCAAACCCGACATGCCCCCACCGAACAGCAGCATCGGCGTGGTGGCGTGGATGCGCGCGAACATGTTCTCCAGCTGGCTCAACACCCTGCTGACGCTGTTTGCGTTTTACCTGATTTATCTCGTGGTGCCACCGATCCTCAGTTGGGCGATTGTCGATGCCAACTGGGTCGGCACCACCCGCGCCGACTGCACCAAGGAGGGCGCCTGCTGGGTGTTCATTCAGCAGCGTTTCGGCCAGTTCATGTACGGCTACTACCCGACGGAACTGCGCTGGCGTGTCGACCTGACCGTGTGGCTGGCGGTGATCGGCGCGGCGCCATTGTTCATCTCGCGCGTGCCGCGTAAAGCGGTGTACGGGCTGAGCTTTCTGGTGCTGTACCCGATCATTGCCTTCACCCTGCTGCACGGCGGTTTCGGTCTGACCCCGGTAGCAACCAGCCAGTGGGGCGGCCTGATGCTGACCCTGGTGATCGCCACCGTCGGTATCGCCGGTGCTTTGCCGCTGGGGATTGTGCTGGCGCTGGGTCGTCGCTCGAACATGCCGGCAATTCGTGTGGTCTGCGTGACCTTTATCGAATTCTGGCGCGGCGTGCCGTTGATCACGGTGCTGTTCATGTCTTCGGTGATGCTGCCGCTGTTCCTGCCTGAAGGCATGAACTTCGACAAGCTGCTGCGGGCGCTGATCGGCGTGATCCTGTTCCAGTCGGCCTATGTCGCCGAAGTGGTGCGCGGCGGTCTGCAAGCGATCCCTAAAGGTCAGTACGAAGCGGCGGCGGCGATGGGCCTCGGTTACTGGCGCTCGATGGGCCTGGTGATTCTGCCGCAAGCCCTGAAGCTGGTCATTCCCGGCATCGTCAACACCTTCATTGCGCTGTTCAAGGACACCAGTCTGGTGATCATCATCGGCCTGTTTGATCTGCTCAACAGCGTCAAGCAAGCCGCTGCCGATCCGAAATGGCTGGGCATGGCCACCGAAGGCTACGTGTTCGCCGCCCTGGTGTTCTGGATTTTCTGTTTTGGTATGTCGCGCTATTCCATGCATCTGGAACGCAAGCTCGACACTGGCCACAAGCGTTAGGAGTTCTGTAAATGAGTGAAGCAATCAAAAAGCCTGCAGGTCCTGAAGGCATTATTCAGATGCAGGGCGTCAACAAGTGGTACGGCCAGTTCCACGTGCTCAAAGACATCAACCTCAACGTCAAACAGGGCGAGCGTATCGTCCTGTGCGGGCCGTCGGGTTCCGGCAAGTCGACAACGATTCGTTGCCTCAATCGTCTGGAAGAACACCAGCAGGGCCGCATCGTCGTCGACGGCGTGGAACTGACCAACGACCTCAAGCAGATCGAAGCGATCCGCCGTGAAGTCGGCATGGTGTTCCAGCATTTCAACCTGTTCCCGCACCTGACCATTTTGCAGAACTGCACCCTGGCACCGATGTGGGTGCGCAAGATGCCCAAGCGCAAGGCCGAGGAAATCGCCATGCACTACCTGGAACGCGTACGCATTCCGGAGCAGGCGCATAAATTCCCGGGGCAACTGTCCGGCGGTCAGCAACAGCGTGTGGCGATCGCCCGAGCCCTGTGCATGAAGCCGAAAATCATGCTCTTCGATGAGCCGACTTCAGCGCTCGATCCGGAGATGGTGAAGGAAGTGCTCGACACCATGATCGGTCTGGCTGAAGACGGCATGACCATGCTGTGCGTGACTCACGAAATGGGCTTTGCCCGCACCGTGGCGAACCGCGTGATCTTCATGGATAAAGGTGAAATCGTTGAGCAGGCGGCGCCGAATGACTTCTTCGATAATCCGCAGAATGAGCGGACGAAGTTGTTCTTGAGTCAGATTTTGCATTGATGGTTTGTGTGTAAAAACAACCCGGCCTTGTGCCGGGTTTGTTTTTTGTGGGTCAGGAGGCGGTGAGAGGTTCTTGTTCTTTGTGCTCAGTGAACTTGAATGCGCCTCTTAAATCAGCCCCTTCAGCCAAGACTCTCGCGTCGGCAAGCAAGTGTGGATAGCGATCCAGCAGACGCATAAGCAGCATCAATGCTTTCGGCGGAAGTACCTCGCCGCGCTCGTATCGTGAAAATGCGTTGTGCCCGCCCCCTGAAAGCAATTGCACCGTTTCCTTTTGCGTCAGGTGCAGTTTGCGACGGATCTTTTTCATTTCGTCACCTACCATTTTTCTACAGGCGATAACGAGTTCATCGCATGCGTCGGAATATCGCTGCCCGCACTCATCGTCCAATTCGACCTCACCGCACTTCTGGCACTCCCAGCCCGACAAATCGTCGATCCGACGCTCCATTCCCTTGGCGCTCACGGTTTCGCCTCGACCCTTGAAATGCACCATGCCTTCCGGAGCGCCGCAACTGACACACTGCTGCGTATTCATGAATGGTTCTCCTTGAAAGAGATCACGGGTGGGCGCCTGTCGTAGTGATATGACACCTTGATGTAAATCTCCAAACCATGTGATTGGATGTGATAGACGTCTTGCCAAATACGGTGATCGTCATAAGTCGTCATCGATTTGTACAACATGCCGCGCTGCAGCTTGAGAACGATTTCTTGCACTCTTCGAGAGTGAGTTTGAGTGCAGTGCCCGTTTTTCTTGTCGTGTGCGTGAAAGCCCTCCAGCCAAGTCGCCTGACATCCGCCTTGATCACCGCCAAGTCGTAATGGGGTGTGTTCTTTTCCATAAGAAACCAAAACCCTGTCCCTGAAATTACCCTTAAAGGGTAATTTTCACCAATCGAAAATACCGCTTCATGTGTCTCCGGTTGACCCTAGGTGGTTGCCGTCCTACACGGGTCTGACTAACATGCCAGGAAATTCATCCTATGATTGGATGAAAGGGCGAATCCTATGTCAGACATTTCTCCACTCATTAAACGATCCCTGGTCGATCAGGCCTTGGATCAACTCCGTCAGCGCATCAACAGCGGCGCCTGGCGGGTTGGCGAGCGGTTGCCGACCGAACCCGAGCTCTGCGCCGAGCTGGGCATCAGCCGCAACACCGTGCGCGAAGCCATGCGCGTGCTGGCGTTTTCCGGACTTATCGAAATTCGCCAGGGCGACGGCAGTTATTTGCGCGCGGTGGTCGATCCGCTCGATACGCTAAAGGCGTTGTCACGCTGCTCGCTGGAGCAGGCACGGGAAACCCGGCACATCCTCGAAGTCGAGGCCATCGGCTTGGCAGCGCTACGCCGCACCGACGAAGACCTCGTCGCATTGCGCGAGGCGCTCGGCACCAGCGGCACTCACTACCACGGCGATCTCGACACCTACATCGCCTGCGATCTGGTGTTCCACCGTCGCTTGGTCGACGCCGCGCACAACCCGACCCTCAGCGAGTTGTATCGCTATTTCTCCAGCATCGTCGGCGCGCAGTTGCGCCAGACGCTGAACATCGTCCCGCGCCGTCAGGAAGTGTTCGACCTGCACATCGCGTTGCTCGATGCGGTCGAGCAACGCGACCCGGAACGGGCCAAAGCCTTGTCGAGGCAGTTGATCAATGAACCTTGAAACCGAGAAAACCATGTCCCGCAGTAAGATATCCACAGCCCCGAAGCGCACGGCAGAGCTTGAAGAACTGCTGATCGACGCCGAGGCCGATGACGAACAAGTGCAACAAAGCCATCCGCTGGTGCGCCGGCCGTGGCTGTTGCTGCTGGGGCTGATTCTGGTGGCGCTGAACTTGCGTCCGGCGTTGTCGAGCATGGCGCCGTTGCTCAGCGATGTGTCGAAAAGTCTTGGCTTGTCGGCGGCCCAGGCCGGTTTGCTGACCACACTGCCGGTGTTGTGCCTCGGTTTGTTCGCACCACTGGCGCCGATTCTGGCGCGGCGTTTTGGCGCTGAGCGGGTGGTGCTGGGGATTCTGCTGACACTGGCAGGCGGAATCATTTTGCGCAGCAACTTTGGCGAGATCGGCTTGTTCGCCGGTAGCGTATTGGGCGGCGCGAGCATTGGCATCATCGGTGTTCTGCTGCCGGGGATCGTCAAACGCGATTTCGCTAAACATGCCGGCACCATGACCGGCGTCTACACCATGGCGCTGTGTCTGGGCGCGGCGATGGCAGCGGGTTCCAGTGTGCCGCTCAGTGAGCACTTCGGTGGTAGCTGGGCGATGGGCCTGGGCTTCTGGGTCATTCCGGCGTTGGTTGCGGCGGTGTTCTGGTTGCCGCAAGTCGGGCAGAAGCATGGCGCGCACAACGTCGCCTATCGCGTTCGCGGGTTATTACGTGATCCGCTGGCCTGGCAGGTGACCTTGTACATGGGCCTGCAATCGTCGCTGGCCTACATCGTGTTCGGCTGGTTGCCGTCGATCCTGATCGGTCGTGGCCTGACGCCGACGCAGGCCGGTCTGGTGTTGTCCGGTTCGGTGATCATTCAACTGGCCAGCTCGTTGGCTGCGCCGTGGCTGGCGACGCGTGGCAAGGATCAGCGTCTGGCCATCGTCGTGGTCATGGCGCTGACCCTCGGCGGTCTGTTCGGCTGCCTGTATGCGCCGATCGAAGGGCTTTGGGGCTGGGCTATCTTGCTGGGTCTGGGGCAGGGCGGTACGTTCAGTCTGGCGTTGACGTTGATTGTGCTGCGTTCGCGGGATTCACATGTCGCGGCGAACCTGTCGAGCATGTCTCAGGGCTTCGGCTACACGCTGGCGTCGATGGGGCCGTTTGCGGTCGGCGTGGTGCATGACTGGACCGGCGGCTGGAATGCCGTGGGCTGGATCTTCGGCATCATTGGTACAGGCGCGATCATCGCCGGGCTTGGCGCCGGGCGTGCGCTGTACGTGCAAGTGCAAAGCGAGAAGATCTAAACACCGCTTATGACTGTGGGAGCGAGCCTGCTCGCGAAGGCCATTGAACATTCAACATCTGTGTTGGCTGACACTCCGCTTTCGCGAGCAGGCTCGCTCCCACATTGGTTTCGTGTGTTGCCGGTATTCGTTCTGCGAATGCCGATAGTGTTTCTGCGCATTGCAGATTATCGTGCTGGCAATCTGTACCTATCTTGGAGATTGCCCATGAGCGAAGCCCACGCCGCGTTGATCACCCGCTTCTACCAGGCCTTCCAGCGCCTGGACGCCGAAGCCATGGCCGCCTGCTACACCGACGACATCGTATTCAGCGACCCGGCCTTCGGTGAGCTGCGCGGGCGCGATGCCGGCGACATGTGGCGCATGCTCACCACCCGCGCCAAAGACTTCTCGCTGACCTTCGACAACGTTCGCGCCGACGAGCGCAGCGGCGGCGCGCATTGGGTCGCGACTTATCTGTTCAGCCAGACCGGCAACATCGTCATCAACGATATCCAGGCCCGCTTCGTGTTCCGTGACGGCAAGATCTGCGAGCACCACGACCACTTTGACCTGTGGCGCTGGTCGCGTCAGGCGCTGGGTTTCAAGGGCCTGCTGCTGGGCTGGACACCGCTGGTGCGCAACGCCGTACGCGCTCAGGCATTGAAGGGACTGAAGGCATTTCAGGCCGGTCGCTGATAAGATCGCCGCATGTTTCCTACACGTCTTAATCCCGAAGTGACCAGCCTTAGCGAAAAATCTGTCGATGTGGCCGAACCGGTGAGCAAGTCCTGGTTCGTCTACCTCGTTCGCGCCGCCAATGGTTCGTTGTACTGCGGGATCAGCGATGACCCGGTGCGTCGTTTCGCCAAGCATCAAAGCGGCAAAGGCGCACGGTTCTTCCTCTCCAGCCCGGCGATGGCGCTGGTCTACACCGAACTGTGTCGCGACAAGAGCGATGCGTTGCGCCAGGAACGGTTAATCAAAAAACTCAGGAAGAGCGCCAAGGAATGTCTGGTAGCGTCTTATCAATCTGACTGATTGGTTCCCATCAGGCAGATCTGTAGGCTGCTAAGCAAATGCACGCTAAGCTGCTGGCTCACTATCTGAGCGGCGGAGCCGAGCATGTCCGAGTTGATTCTGCATCACTACCCGACCTCCCCATTTGCCGAGAAGGCCCGTCTGCTACTGGGCTTCAAAGGCTTGTCGTGGCGCTCGGTGCATATTTCGCCGGTGATGCCGAAACCGGATCTGACCGCCCTCACTGGCGGCTATCGCAAAACCCCGGTGCTGCAGATTGGCGCTGATATCTATTGCGACACATCTTTAATCGCCCGTCGCCTGGAGCAGGAAAAGGCCTTGCCGGCGTTCTTTCCCGAGGGCCAGGAATTCACCGCAGCGAGTTTTGCCACATGGGCTGATTCGGTGGTGTTCCAGCATGCCGTTAGTCTGGTGTTCCAACCGGAATCGGTGGCGGTGCGTTTTGCCAAGTTACCGCCGGAAGCGATCAAAGCTTTTATCGCCGACCGCGCCGGTCTGTTCAGTGGTGGCAGCGCCACGCGTTTGTCTGCCGAACAGGCCAAGCATCAATGGCCGACGATCATGGCCCGCCTTGAGCAGCAGTTGCAGCGCGAACAGGGCGACTACCTGTTCGGCGAGCCGTCGATTGCCGACTTCGCGCTGGCGCATCCGCTGTGGTTCCTCAAGGCCACTCACGTCACTGCACCGCTGGTGGATGAGTATCCGGCTATCTCGGCCTGGTTGGGCCGAGTGCTGGGCTTTGGCCATGGCGCAGCCAGTGCGATGACGTCGGAAGAGGCGCTTGAGGTTGCACGCAACGCGACACCGGCGGCATTGCCGGATGAGCAGTTTGTTGATCCGAACGGCTTCAAGGCTGGCCAGCAAGTGGCGATTGCCGCGACGGATTATGGAGTTGATCCGGTGGTGGGGGAGTTGCTGTTTGCCGGCAGTGAAGAGCTGATCATTCGTCGTGAAGACGAGCGCGGTGGCGTGGTGCATGTGCACTTCCCGCGTTTTGGTTTCCGCATCGAAGCCCGCTAAAAGCAAAAGATCGCAGCCTGCGGCAGCTCCTACACAAATCTCATGTAGGAGCTGCCGCAGGCTGCGATCTTTTGATCTTGTTGTTACTTCAGGGCGGCGAGGATTTCGTCCGGGTCAAAACCGCGAATCAACGTGCCATTCACGTCAATCAGCGGAATCCCGCGCCCACCCAATGCCTCATACGCCTTGCGCGCTTCGGCATCCTTCTCGATATCGAACTCCTTGAACGCAATCCCTTTGCTGTCGAGAAAACGTTTGGTCTGCTTGCAGTAGCCGCACCAGTCGGTGGCGTAGAGCACGACATTCGCCTGCGCGCGTGTCTGCTCTGCAACCATCTGCGACGGATTGAACACCCGCTCGATCTTGCCCCAGTTCTGATAGACCACGACCACCAGCAGAACCAGCGCCACCTTCTTCAGCACATTGCCGAGCATCAGTTGCGCCGCTTCAGCTGATCGGTCAGCGACGTTGGCAGGCCTTTGATTACCAAGGTCCCAGCTTCTTCGTCGTACTCGATCTTCGAACCCAGCAGGTGCGCTTCAAAGCTGATCGACAGGCCTTCGGCGCGTCCGGTGAAGCGGCGGAACTGGTTGAGGGTGCGTTTGTCCGCCGGAATTTCCGGCGACAGGCCGTAGTCCTTGTTGCGGATGTGATCGTAGAAGGCTTTCGGGCGCTCCTCGTCGATCAGCTCCGAGAGTTCTTCCAGACCCATCGGCTCGCCGAGTTTGGCCTGGCTGCTGGCGTAATCCACCAAGGTCTTGGTCTTTTCGCGGGCGGATTCTTCCGGCAGGTCTTCGCTTTCTACGAAGTCGCTGAAAGCCTTGAGCAGCGTGCGCGTCTCGCCCGGGCCGTCGACGCCTTCCTGGCAGCCGATGAAGTCGCGGAAGTATTCCGAAACCTTTTTACCGTTCTTGCCCTTGATGAACGAGATGTACTGCTTGGATTGCTTGTTGTTCTGCCACTCGGAAACGTTGATCCGCGCCGCCAGATGCAATTGGCCGAGGTCGAGGTGGCGCGACGGGGTCACGTCCAGCTCATCGGTCACTGCCACGCCTTCGCTGTGGTGCAGCAGGGCGATCGCCAGGTAATCGGTCATGCCTTGTTGATAGTGAGCGAACAGCACGTGTCCGCCGACCGACAGATTCGACTCTTCCATCAGTTTTTGCAGATGTTCGACCGCGACTTTGCTGAACGCGGTGAAATCCTTGCTGCCTTCCATGTATTCCTTCAGCCAGCCGCTGAACGGGAACGCGCCGGATTCCGGATGGAACAGGCCCCAGGCTTTGCCCTGTTTGGCGTTATAGCTCTCGTTGAGGTCGGCGAGCATGTTCTCGATGGCTGCAGACTCGGCCAGTTCCGTGTCACGGGCGTGCAGAACTGCGGGTGTGCCGTCGGGTTTTTTGTCGATCAGGTGGACGATGCAATGACGGATCGGCATGGGCTTCTCGGCTGTTGGAAGGGAGGAGGGCAGGCTCCCCCGAAAAAGCGCTAAGTGTACCCGAATCTCCGGTCGAGACTCTCCGTAGGAGCTGCCGAAGGCTGCGATCTTTTGAACTTGTTTTCTTGAAAAGCCAGATCAAAAGATCGCAGCCTTCGGCAGCTCCTACAGGGGGTTGTAGGGCAAAACCGGGGCGCGCACTGACGCATATGCAGTTTTTTACCGATTTAGCGCAATAAAGCTGACCAAATGGGTAGCTAGAGGCGGATATTTCCCCGTCTCTGTGCTAGTTTTGCCCGGTCTTACGCGAAGTCACTGCGTTAAGCGTGCAATCAGCATTTGTCAGGTCGAACCAAACCCTGATTTCGGTATCTATAACCCGACTCGTCGTGGTTATCGCCGAGGGTGCCAGATCCAGAAGATCGGGCTCGATGGCTGACACTGCACTCTGCAATCCATATGAATTTGATAGGGAAGGAACACTACATGGCTCTTACTAAAGACCAACTGATCGCCGACATCGCTGAAGCTATCGACGCGCCGAAAACCACCGCGCGTAACGCTCTGGACCAACTGGGCCAAATCGTTGCCGATCAGCTGGAAAACGGCGGCGAAATCACCTTGCCAGGTATCGGCAAGCTGAAAGTGACCGAGCGTCCTGCCCGCACTGGCCGTAACCCTTCGACTGGCGCTGCCATCGAAATCCCTGCGAAGAAAGTGATCAAGCTGGTTGTGGCCAAAGGCCTGACCGACGCTGTGAACAAGTAAGACGCTGCGAAAAAAAACCGTGCTCCGGAGCGATCCGGGCACGGTTTTTTTGTGTCTGCGATTTGGCGAGGAATAACACCGCCTTGTAGGAGCTGTCGAGTGAAACGAGGCTGCGATCTTTTGATCTTGTTCTTCACAGGATCAAGATCAAAAGATCGCAGCGTGCCGCAGCTCCTACAGGGGCATCTGCGCAGCTATCAGCGAACCCAGCGCTCGCGGCGCCAGATCTGCTGCTCGGACTTGGTCTGGAAAGTCCAGGCGACGAAACGGCTTTGCTTCTGGCCCTGAGACATCTCCACGACCTGACTCTCCAGCACGCCGGCCTTTTTCAGCGCGGTTTCGATGGCCGGCAGGTTCGACGCTTTCGACACCAAGGTGCTGAACCACAGCACCTTATGCTGAAAGTTCGCGCTCTCGGCGATCAGTTGCGTCACGAATCGCGCTTCGCCACCTTCACACCACAGCTCTGCCGACTGCCCGCCGAAGTTCAACACTGGCAGTTTGCGTTTCGGGTCGGCCTTGCCCAGTGCGCGCCATTTGCGCTCGCTGCCCTTGGTCGCTTCGTCCATCGAGGCGTGGAACGGCGGATTGCACATGGTCAGGTCAAAGCGCTCGCCCGGCTCCAGCAAGCCGATCAGGATGTGCTTGCGGTTTTCCTGCTGGCGCAGCTGGATCACCTTGCTCAGATCGTTGGACTGGACGATGGCTTTGGCTGCGGCCACGGCGGTCGGATCGATCTCCGAACCGAGGAAGTGCCAGCGGTATTCGCTGTTACCGATCAGCGGATACACGCAGTTGGCACCCATGCCGATGTCCAGCACGTTGACGATCGCGCCGCGCGGGACCTTGCCGTCGTTCATGCTGGCCAGCAGGTCAGCGAGGAAGTGCACATAATCGGCACGGCCCGGTACTGGTGGGCAGAGGTAGTCCGCCGGAATGTCCCAATGCTGGATGCCATAAAACGACTTGAGCAGCGCCCGGTTGAACACGCGTACCGCGTCGGGGCTGGCGAAGTCGATGCTTTCCTTGCCGTACGGGTTGGTGATCACGAACTTCGCCAGTTCCGGCGTGGTCTTGATCAGCGCCGGGAAGTCGTAACGACCCTGGTGGCGATTGCGCGGGTGCAGGCTGGCCTTTTCACGCGGCTCGACGGTTTTGGCCGGGGTCGCGGAGTCAGGCTTCTTGCGCGCAGGTTTGGGTGTGCGGGGGGCGTTCATGGGCGTGGTCGATTCGGGTATGGCTGAAAGTGGCGGGTATTGTCCCACATTGATGGGCCATGCGCCGAACCCATGTAGGAGCTGCCGAAGGCTGCGATCTTTTGATCTTGTTTTTCAAGAGCAGGATCAAAAGATCGCAGCCTTCGGCAGCTCCTACAGGGGAAATGTGGTGGGCATAAAAAAGGGAGGCCATCGGGGCCTCCCTTTTTCATTGCGATTTGCCCTTACAGGCTGGCAATCCGCGCGTGCTGCTCGGCCAGTTTGCCCAAGGCTTGTTCCGCCTCGGCCAATTTGGCGCGTTCCTTCTCGATGACTTCGGCCGGGGCCTTGTCGACGAAACCGGCGTTGGACAGTTTGCCGCCAACGCGCTGGACTTCGCCCTGCAGACGCAGGATTTCCTTGTCCAGGCGTGCCAGTTCGGCACCCTTGTCGATCAGGCCGGCCATCGGCACCAGCACTTCCATCTCGCCAACCAGTGCGGTGGCGGACAGCGGTGCTTCTTCGCCAGCCTTCAGAACAGTGATCGATTCCAGACGCGCCAGTTTCTTCAGCAGCGCTTCGTTCTCGGTCAGACGGCGCTGGTCTTCAGCGCTGACGTTCTTCAAGTAGATCGGCAACGGCTTGCCCGGGCCGATGTTCATTTCGCCACGGATGTTACGCGTGCCGAGCATCAGTTCCTTGAGCCATTCGATATCGTCTTCGGCGGCCGGATCAATGCGCTCTTCGTTGGCCACTGGCCACGCTTGCAGCATGATCGTCTTGCCCTGAATACCGGCCAGCGGCGCAATGCGCTGCCAGATTTCTTCAGTGATGAACGGCATGAACGGATGCGCCAGACGCAGCGCCACTTCCAGTACGCGAACCAGCGTACGGCGGGTGCCGCGCTGACGTTCAACCGGTGCGTTCTCGTCCCACAGCACAGGCTTGGACAGTTCCAGGTACCAGTCGCAGTACTGGTTCCAGATGAATTCGTACAGCGCTTGCGCGGCGAGGTCGAACCGGAACTGATCGAGTTGACGGGTCACTTCGGCTTCGGTGCGTTGCAGCTGCGAGATGATCCAGCGATCGGCCAGCGACAGCTCGTAGGCTTCGCCGTTCTGGCCGCAGTCTTCGCCCTTGTCCAGAACATAGCGCGCTGCGTTCCAGATCTTGTTGCAGAAGTTGCGATAGCCTTCAACGCGGCCCATGTCGAACTTGATGTCGCGACCGGTCGAGGCCAGCGAGCAGAAGGTGAAGCGCAGGGCGTCGGTGCCGTAGCTGGCGATGCCGTCGGCGAACTCGTCGCGGGTCTGCTTCTCGATCTTCTTCGCCAGTTTCGGCTGCATCATGCCGGAAGTGCGCTTCTGCACCAGTTCTTCCAGTTCGATACCGTCGATGATGTCCAGCGGGTCAAGGACGTTGCCCTTGGACTTGGACATCTTCTGGCCCTGGCCATCGCGCACCAGGCCGTGCACGTAAACGGTCTTGAACGGCACTTGCGGGGTGCCGTCCTCGTTTTTGATCAGGTGCATGGTCAGCATGATCATCCGGGCAACCCAGAAGAAAATGATGTCGAAGCCCGTCACCAGTACGTCGGTGGAGTGGAATTTCTTCAGAAACTCGGTCTGCTCAGGCCAGCCGAGGGTGGAGAAGGTCCACAGGCCGGAGCTGAACCAGGTGTCGAGTACGTCGTTGTCCTGCAGCAGGGCAACGTCCGGACCGAGGTTGTGCTTGGCACGCACTTCGGCTTCGTCGCGACCGACGTAGACCTTGCCCGACTCGTCGTACCAGGCCGGAATCCGGTGGCCCCACCACAGCTGACGGCTGATGCACCAGTCCTGGATGTCGCGCATCCACGAGAAGTACATGTTTTCGTACTGCTTCGGCACGAACTGGATACGACCGTCTTCAACCGCGGCAATCGCAGGCTCGGCCAAAGGCTTGGTCGACACGTACCACTGGTCGGTCAACCACGGCTCGATGATGGTGCCGGAGCGATCGCCTTTCGGTACTTTCAGGCCGTGGTCGTTGACGCTGACCAGCAGGCCGGCGGCGTCGAACGCAGCAACGATTTGCTTACGCGCTTCAAAACGCTCGAGACCGGCGTACTCAGCTGGAATCGCGCCGTCGATGCTGTCGTTGAGCGTGCCGTCGAGGTTGAACACCTGGGCTGCCGGCAGCACGTTGGCATTCTTGTCGAAGATGTTCAGCAGCGGCAGGTTGTGGCGCTTGCCGACTTCGTAGTCGTTGAAATCGTGGGCCGGGGTGATTTTCACGCAACCGGTGCCGAATTCAGGATCGCAGTAATCGTCGGCGATGATCGGGATGCGGCGGCCAACCAGTGGCAGCTCGACAAACTTGCCGATCAGGGCCTGGTAGCGCTCATCGTTCGGGTTCACCGCAACGGCGGAGTCGCCGAGCATGGTTTCCGGACGGGTGGTCGCGACGATCAGGAAATCGTTGCCTTCAGCGGTTTTCACGCCGTCAGCCAGCGGGTACTTCAGGTTCCACAGGAAACCTTTCTCGTCGTGGTTTTCCACTTCGAGGTCGGAAATCGCCGTGTGCAGCTTGGTGTCCCAGTTGACCAGACGCTTGCCGCGATAGATCAGACCGTCTTCGTGCAGGCGCACGAACGCTTCTTTAACCGCTTCCGAGAGGCCGTCGTCCATGGTGAAGCGCTCGCGGCTCCAGTCAACGGACGAGCCGAGGCGGCGGATCTGACGGCTGATGTTGCCGCCGGACTGATCCTTCCATTCCCAGACTTTCTCGAGGAATTTTTCGCGGCCCAGATCGTGGCGATTCTGGCCCTGGGCTTCGAGTTGACGCTCCACCAGCATCTGCGTGGCGATACCGGCGTGGTCGGTGCCCGGCTGCCACAGGGTGTTGCGACCCTGCATGCGGCGGAAACGGATCAGGGCGTCCATGATCGCGTTGTTGAAACCGTGACCCATGTGCAAGCTGCCGGTGACGTTCGGCGGCGGGATCATGATGGTGTAGGAGTCGCCCGCGCCTTGCGGGGCGAAGTAGTTCTCGGACTCCCAGGTGTTGTACCAGGAAGTTTCAATGGCGTGCGGCTGGTAGGTCTTATCCATGCGCGGCGGGACCCTATTGGCATTTATTCAGGAAAAGCCGGGAAGTATAGCGGGGCATGGGGCCGAGGGCGAGCGGGGCGGGCCGGATGGAGATCTAAATGTAGGAGCTGCCGCAGGCTGCGATCTTTTGATCTTGTCTTTAAAAAACAAAGGTCAAAAGATCGCAGCCTGCGGCAGCTCCTACACGGGGTGCGTTATTCGTACTGGCTGAGCAGCCGTTCCATCCGTGCATCGAGGCGGCGTTTGATTTCGGTTTCGATGTGCGGCGCGAAGTCGTCGATCACGTCCTGCATGATCAATTGCGCGGCGGCGCGCAGTTCGCTGTCGAGGTGGAGCAGGGCGTCCGGGCCTTTGGCGGCGGTCGCAGCCGGGGGGGCGGCGGGTGTCGGGGCTGGCGCGGGTGGTGGTTCGACAGCGGCCGGCTCGTTGCCAACCGAATCGAACAACATCGGAATCTGTTCCTGTTCGCCATCGTCGACCGTATCGGTCAACAGAGGTGGTTGCAGGTTGTCATCGCCGAGCAACTGGCGGATCGATTCAAGATCGTCCAGCAGGTGAGTTGGCTTTTGCTGCGGTTTCGGAGTGTCCATTGGAATGCTCAGAGTCGCTGTAAACGGTGATCTTGCAGAGGATAGCCCTGTTCGCGGTAGAAACGGAAACTCTCCCGCGCGGCCGCTCGAATCGTCGGGTCCTCGACCACCACTTCCGCCACTCGGGCGAATTTGTTGGCGAAGGCCGGGACTTTCAGGTCGAGATTGACCAGTAAATCCTGATGCTGACCGCAGTCGTCACCCAGGCCCAAAACAATCAAACCGTCCGGCTCACTGTCGGCAGGGCCATGCGGCACGAACGTTTCGCCCTTGAATGCCCACAGGCGCGCATCGAGATCGTCGCGCTGAGCTGCATCGCTGCAATGCAGGTAGATGCGGTGCCCCATGCGCCAGGCTTTCTCGGTGAGCTTGCAGGCAAAGTCCAGGCGAGCCGACGGATCGGCGCTGGGCAGGATATAGAAGTCGACTTTGGTCATTGCGGTTCCAGAGCAGCAGGCGGCGTCACCCGAAAGTGACGCCGCCCATCAGCGGGTTCAGGCTTTGGCACGATCCAGCAGGTACTGGGTCAGCAGCGGTACTGGACGGCCAGTGGCGCCCTTGTCCTTGCCGCCGCTGGTCCATGCGGTGCCCGCGATGTCCAGGTGCGCCCAGTTGAGGTTCTTGGTGAAGCGCGACAGGAAGCATGCAGCCGTGATGGTGCCGGCTTTCGGCCCGCCAATGTTGGCGATGTCGGCGAACGGGCTGTCCAGTTGTTCCTGGTACTCGTCGAACAGCGGCAATTGCCAGGCGCGGTCGTCAGCGGCTTTACCGGCGCTGAGCAGTTGGTCGATCAGTTCGTCATTGTTGCCCAGCAGGCCCGAGGTGTGCGCGCCCAGTGCAACGACGCATGCGCCGGTCAGGGTGGCGATGTCGATCACGGCTTGTGGCTTGAAGCGCTCGGAGTAGGTCAGCGCATCGCAAAGCACCAGACGGCCTTCGGCGTCGGTGTTGAGGATTTCCACGGTCTGGCCGCTCATGGTGGTGACGATGTCGCCCGGACGGGTCGCGTTGCCGCTCGGCATGTTTTCCGCGCAAGCGAGGATGCACACCAGATTGATCGGCAGTTTCAGCTCAAGCACGGCGCGCAGGGTGCCGAACACGGAGGCAGCGCCGCCCATGTCGTATTTCATTTCGTCCATGCCGGCGCCTGGCTTCAGGCTGATGCCGCCGGTGTCGAAGGTGATGCCTTTACCGACCAGTGCGTACGGCTTTTCGGATTTCTTGCCGCCGTTGTATTGCATGACGATCAGGCGCGGCGGCTGCTCGCTGCCCTGGCCGACGGCGTAGAACGAGCCCATGCCCAGGGATTTGATCTTCTTCTCGTCGAGGACTTCGACTTTCAGATCCTTGAACTCTTTGCCGAGGTTCTTCGCTTGTTCGCCGAGGAAGGTCGGGTGGCAGATGTTCGGCGGCAGGTTGCCCAGATCGCGGGTGAAGGCCATACCATTGGCAATCGCGGTCGCGTGGTTCACGGCGCGTTGCACTTCGGCCTGGGCGGCCTTGATGGTCAGCAGGGTGATTTTCTTCAGGGCGCGCGGTTCGGCTTTCTGGCTCTTGAACTGGTCGAAGGTGTATTCGCCATCGACCAGGGTTTCTGCCAGCAGACGGGTTTTGCCGTAGCTGTCGCGGTTTTTGACAATAACTTCATCCAGCGCCAGCACGGCGTCGCTGCCGCCCAGACCCTTCAGGGTGTTGAGGATGCCGGCCACGATTTTACGGAACGGACGGTCGCCCAGTTCTTCATCCTTGCCCACACCGACCAGCAGCACGCGCTCGGCTTTCAGGTTCGGCAGGCTGTGCAGCAGCAGGCTTTGACCGACTTTACCAGCCAGGTCGCCACGCTTGAGTACGGCGCTGATCGCGCCACCGCTCAGTTCGTCGACCTGTTTGGCGGCGACGCCGAGTTTGCGGCCTTCGCCGACAGCAACCACCAGGGTGGCGGTTTTCAACGTTTCTGGGCTAACGCTTTTTACAACCAGTTCCATGTCCGGATCCCTGAATGAATGGTCAACACGCAGGCGTTCGACGGTGTCCGCAGTCGCCTGCTTATAGATAGAAGAGGCGCAGGCCAAAGCCTGCGACAAGGGCCGCAGTTTGAACCCCGCTCCCCGCACCTGACAACCCTAGGGGGCGTTCTCAATTGGTTTTCACACCGCGTTGTCGCCTTAAAGCCAGCCAGGCAAGGCGCAGGCCGCTGGGAATGGTTGTTCCCTTTCCAATGCCTGCAACGCAGACTGGCCGGCTTTAAGGCACAACCCGAAGGGCCGGGCCTGCTGTTGTGCAGGGCTGCGTTGCTCGAAGCTTATTTGGAATGACCAAACCACGCTTCTCGCGCCTTGCCCTGCACAACAGCAGACCCGGCGCGGTGTGAAAACTAATTGAGAACTCCCCCTAGGTTGTACGATCTTCAACGTATTGCATGCATGGATGAGTGTGCGCAGTGACAGGCGCCCCCAATCACAGGATAATGCCGCATCTTTTTTCGACGGCTCTGCGTTGCGGGCCGGTCGATGTGTTTGCTTGTTTGGCCGCCTTAGCCTGACAACCCTGGAGTGTCTGGTTTGATCGTCTTCCGTTATCTGTCCCGCGAAGTCCTGTTGACCCTCAGCGCCGTGAGTGCCGTGCTGTTGGTCATCATCATGAGCGGTCGCTTCATCAAATATCTGGCTCAGGCCGCTGCCGGCCAGCTCGATCCGGGCTCGCTGTTCCTGATCATGGGCTTTCGTCTGCCGGGTTTCCTGCAACTGATTCTGCCGCTCGGCCTGTTCCTCGGGATCCTGCTGGCGTACGGTCGCCTGTACCTGGAAAGCGAGATGACAGTGCTTTCGGCCACCGGCATGAGCCAGCAGAAGCTGTTTCGCATGACCTTGTTCCCAGCGACCCTGGTTGCGCTGGTCGTGGCGTGGCTGAGTCTGGGCCTGGCCCCGCAAGGCGCCAACCAGTTCCAGTTACTGCTGAACAAGCAGGACGCGCTGACCGAATTCGATACCCTCGAGCCGGGGCGTTTCCAGGCCCTGCGTGACGGTACTCGGGTGACCTACACCGAAACCCTGAGTGACGATCGCGTCAATCTGGGCAGCGTATTCATTTCGCAGAAGAACCTCGGTGCCGATCAAAAGGATCGCGGGATTTCCGTGCTGGTGGCCGAAAGCGGTCGCCAGGAAGTGCGCCCCGACGGCAACCGCTATTTGATCCTCGATAACGGCTACCGCTACGACGGCAGCCCGGGTCAGGCCGATTACCGTGCCATTCATTACGAAACCTACGGCGTGCTGTTGCCCAAGCCGGACGTCAGCGAAGAAGTCACCGACCGTGACGCCATGCCGACCTCGTCTCTGCTGGGCAGCGATGACATCCGCTCGAAAACCGAACTGCAATGGCGTTTGTCCCTGCCGCTGCTGGTATTTATCGTGACCCTGATGGCGGTGCCGCTGTCGCGCGTCAATCCGCGCCAAGGGCGTTTCCTCAAGTTGCTGCCGGCGATTCTCCTTTATATGGCTTACCTGACCATTCTGATTGCCGCCCGCGGTGCCCTCGAGAAGGGCAAGATCCCGCCGGCCCTAGGTCTGTGGTGGGTGCATGCGATCTTCTTGTTCATCGGCCTTGGCCTGCTCTATTGGGAGCCGCTACGCCTGAAGATGGCCAGCCGTCGCTCCGCAGCGCTGGAGGTGGCCCGTGGTTAAACTCGATCGCTACATCGGCAGCAGCGTGTTCATGGCGATCATTGCTGTGCTGGCAATCATTCTCGGTCTGGCGACCTTGTTTGCCTTTATCGATGAGATGGGTGACGTCAGCGAAACCTACACGCTGGTCGATGTTCTGAGCTTTGTGTTGCTGACCGCGCCGCGCCGTCTCTACGAAATGTTGCCAATGGCCGCATTGATCGGTTGCCTGATCGGCCTCGGCAGTCTGGCCAGCAGCAGTGAGCTGACGGTCATGCGCGCTGCGGGCGTGTCCATCGGCCGTATCGTCTGGGCTGTAATGAAGCCAATGCTGGTGCTGATGCTGGCCGGCGTGCTGATCGGCGAATACGTCGCTCCAGCGACCGAAAGCATGGCCCAGGCCAATCGCTCGCTGGCGCAGGGCAGCGGCGACGCGCAAAGCGCCAAGCACGGTATGTGGCACCGTCAGGGAGAAGAGTTCATTCACATCAACGCCGTGCAACCGAACGGCCTGTTGTATGGTGTGACGCGCTATCACTTCGATAAAGAGCGCCACCTGCTGAGTTCGAGCTTCGCCAAGAAGGCCGAATTCGATGGCAATAAATGGCAGCTCACCGACGTTGCCACCACGCTGTTCCATGAGCGCAGTACTGAAGTCGTCAATGCCCCGAGCGAGCAATGGGACGTGGCGTTGAGCCCGCAACTGCTCAGCACCGTGGTCATGGCCCCGGAATCGCTGTCGATCAGCGGTCTGTGGGGCTATATCCACTATTTGTCCGAGCAGGGCTTGAGCAATGGTCGCTACTGGCTGGCATTTTGGGTCAAGGTGTTGCAACCGCTGGTCACTGCCGCGCTGGTTCTGATGGCGATCTCCTTCATCTTCGGCCCGCTGCGTTCGGTGACCCTCGGTCAGCGGGTGTTCACCGGCGTGCTGGTGGGCTTCACCTTCCGTATCGTCCAGGATTTGCTCGGCCCGTCGAGCCTGGTGTTCGGTTTCTCGCCGCTGTTTGCGGTGCTGGTACCGGCCGGTGTCTGTGCGCTGGCGGGTGTCTGGCTGCTGCGAAGAGCCGGTTGATGCGCGCTTTTTTACCCGCGCTTTGAACTTGAAAACGCCCCGGTCGACAGATCGGGGCGTTTTTGCATGCAATCCGGATGACAGGCGAACGTGACGCTTGCGCCGTGTATCAGGTACAATTCCCGGCTATTTTTCGGCGGGCCATGCCTGCAGCCTTTTTGAGTGTTGATCCGTGAGTGATTTGAGTCATATCCGCAATTTCTCCATCATCGCCCACATTGACCATGGCAAGTCGACGCTGGCCGATCGCTTCATCCAGATGTGCGGCGGCCTGGCCGAGCGTGAAATGGAAGCCCAGGTACTGGACTCCATGGATCTGGAGCGTGAACGCGGGATCACCATCAAGGCCCACAGCGTCACCCTTTATTACACGGCCAAAGATGGCATCAAGTATCAGCTGAACTTCATTGACACCCCGGGCCACGTCGACTTCACCTACGAAGTCAGCCGTTCCCTGGCCGCGTGTGAAGGTGCCTTGCTGGTAGTGGATGCCGGTCAGGGCGTTGAAGCTCAGTCCGTAGCCAACTGCTACACCGCGATCGAGCAGGGCCTTGAGGTCATGCCGGTGCTGAACAAGATCGACCTGCCGCAGGCCGACCCTGATCGCGTCAAAGACGAAATCGAGAAGATCATTGGCATCGATGCCACCGACGCCGTCACCTGCAGCGCCAAGACCGGCCTGGGTGTCGACGAAGTGCTCGAGCGTCTGGTGCACACCATTCCTGCGCCGACCGGCAATATCGAAGATCCGCTGCAAGCGTTGATCATCGACTCCTGGTTCGACAACTACCTGGGCGTTGTCTCCCTGGTACGCGTGCGTCATGGTCGCGTGAAGAAGGGTGACAAGATCCTCGTCAAGTCCACCGGCAAGATCCATCTGGTCGACAGCGTTGGCGTGTTCAACCCGAAACACACTGCCACGTCTGACCTCAAGGCCGGTGAAGTGGGCTTTATCATCGCCAGCATCAAGGACATTCACGGTGCACCGGTCGGTGACACCCTGACCCTGAGCTCGACCCCGGACGTTGAAGTGCTGCCCGGCTTCAAACGCATCCAGCCACAGGTTTACGCCGGTCTGTTCCCGGTCAGCTCCGACGACTTCGAGGATTTCCGCGAAGCGCTGCAGAAGCTGACCCTCAACGACTCGTCGCTGCAATACACCCCGGAAAGCTCCGATGCACTGGGCTTCGGCTTCCGTTGCGGGTTCCTCGGCATGCTGCACATGGAAATCATCCAGGAACGTCTCGAGCGCGAGTACGACCTGGACCTGATCACCACGGCACCGACGGTAATTTTCGAACTGGTGCTGAAAACCGGTGAAACGATTTACGTCGACAACCCGTCCAAGCTGCCGGATGTCTCGTCGATCGAAGACATGCGCGAGCCGATCGTGCGCGCCAACATTCTGGTGCCGCAGGAACACCTGGGCAACGTCATCACCCTGTGCATCGAGAAGCGCGGCGTTCAAGTCGACATGCTGTTCCTCGGCAATCAGGTGCAAGTCACCTACGACCTGCCGATGAACGAAGTGGTCCTGGACTTCTTCGACCGTCTCAAATCCACCAGCCGTGGCTATGCTTCGCTGGATTACCATTTCGACCGTTACCAATCGGCTAATCTGGTGAAACTGGACGTGCTGATCAACGGCGACAAGGTCGATGCCCTGGCGTTGATCGTGCACCGTGACAACTCGCACTACAAAGGTCGCCAGTTGACCGAGAAAATGAAAGAACTGATTCCTCGTCAGATGTTCGACGTAGCCATCCAGGCCGCCATTGGTGGTCAGATCGTTGCCCGGACCACCGTCAAGGCACTCAGAAAGAACGTATTGGCCAAATGCTACGGCGGTGACGTCAGCCGTAAGAAGAAACTGCTCGAGAAGCAAAAGGCCGGTAAGAAACGCATGAAGCAGGTCGGCAACGTGGAAATTCCACAAGAAGCCTTCCTTGCAGTGCTCAGGTTGGATAGTTAGGTCCTATGTCACTAAATTTCCCGCTGTTGCTGGTCATCGCCGTGTTCGTCTGCGGCCTGTTGGCGTTGCTTGATCTGTTGATCCTGGCGCCGCGTCGGCGTGCTGCCATTGCCTCTTATCAAGGCAGTGTCAGTCAGCCCGATGTCGTGGTGGTCGAGAAACTGAACAAAGAGCCGCTGCTGGTTGAATACGGCAAGTCGTTCTTCCCGGTGTTGTTCATCGTGCTGGTGCTGCGTTCGTTCCTTGTGGAACCGTTCCAGATCCCGTCCGGTTCGATGAAGCCAACCCTGGACGTCGGCGACTTCATTCTGGTGAACAAGTTTTCTTACGGGATCCGCCTGCCGGTGATCGACAAGAAAATCATCGAAGTCGGTGATCCACAGCGTGGCGATGTGATGGTGTTCCGCTACCCGAGCGATCCGAACGTCAACTACATCAAGCGTGTGGTTGGCCTGCCGGGCGACACGGTGCGTTACACCGCTGACAAGCGTCTGTTTGTGAATGGCGAATCGATTGCCGAGCAAATGGTCGGCGCCGAGCCGGGCACACTGGGCAGCGCCGAACTGTACAAAGAGAAACTGGGCGCCGCCGAGCATCTGATCCGCAAGGAAATGAGCCGCTACCGCGCCACGCCGGATCGCTCGTGGACAGTGCCTGCCGGGCACTATTTCATGATGGGCGACAACCGCGACAACTCGAACGACAGTCGCTATTGGGATGATCCGAACATTCCCAAGGATCTGCTGGGCATGGTTCCCGACCAGAATATCGTCGGCAAGGCCTTCGCGGTCTGGATGAGCTGGCCGGAACCGAAACTCAGTCACCTGCCGAATTTTTCGCGGGTTGGCCTGATCAAGTAATTACACACGGCGCTGTTGACCACAGCGCCGAATGCATTTCTGGAGCCGGCACAATCGGCTTCGCAATCGCCAGGATTTAATTTTTGAACACAGCGTTAATTGTCCCAGGCCTGCGCCGCATCCCGGCGATGGCAGTGGAATCCAGCCACGAACTCAGCGTGGGTAAACCGTGAGCGTTTCTCTAAGCCGTCTCGAGCGCCAGCTCGGTTACACCTTCAAGGATCAGGAGCTGATGCTGCTGGCCCTGACGCACCGCAGTTTTGCCGGGCGCAACAACGAACGCCTGGAATTCCTCGGCGATGCCATCCTCAACTTCGTCGCTGGCGAGGCGCTGTTCGATCGCTTCCCGCTGGCCCGCGAAGGCCAGTTGTCGCGTTTGCGCGCACGTTTGGTAAAAGGTGAGACGCTGGCCGTACTGGCGCGCGGTTTTGACCTTGGTGATTACTTGCGACTGGGTTCCGGTGAGCTGAAGAGCGGCGGTTTCCGTCGTGAATCGATTCTGGCCGATGCCCTCGAAGCCTTGATCGGTGCGATCTATCTCGACGCCGGCATGGATATGGCGCGCGAGCGTGTACTGGCCTGGCTGGCTGGTGAGTTCGAAGGCTTGACGCTGGTCGACACCAACAAGGACCCGAAAACCCGTCTGCAGGAACACCTGCAATCGCGCGGTTGCGATCTGCCACGCTATGAAGTGGTGGATATCCAGGGCGAGCCGCACTGCCGAACCTTCTTCGTCGAGTGCGAAGTTGTCTTACTGAATGAAAAAAGCCGAGGTCAGGGTGTGAGCCGTCGTATTGCCGAACAGGTAGCGGCCGCCGCAGCACTGATTGCCCTGGGCGTGGAGAATGGCAATGACTGATACAAACGCAACTCGCTGTGGCTATGTTGCCATCGTCGGCCGTCCCAACGTCGGTAAGTCGACGCTGCTGAACCACATCCTTGGCCAGAAGCTCGCGATCACTTCGCGCAAGCCGCAGACCACTCGCCACAACATGCTCGGGATCAAAACCGAGGGTGACGTGCAAGCAATCTACGTCGACACCCCGGGCATGCACAAGGGTGGCGAAAAGGCCCTCAACCGTTACATGAACAAGACCGCTTCGGCCGCGTTGAAAGACGTCGACGTGGTGATCTTCGTCGTTGACCGCACCAAGTGGACCGACGAAGACCAGATGGTCCTCGAGCGCGTGCAATACGTAACTGGCCCGCTGATCGTCGCGCTGAACAAGACCGACCGCATCGAAGACAAAGCCGAGTTGATGCCGCACCTGAGCTGGTTGCAGGAACAGCTGCCGAACGCGCAGATCATTCCGATTTCCGCGCAGCACGGGCACAACCTCGACGCGCTGGAAAAGGTCATCGCTGACCATCTGCCGGAGAACGATCACTTCTTCCCGGAAGACCAGATCACTGACCGCAGCAGCCGCTTCCTCGCCGCCGAGCTGGTGCGCGAGAAAATCATGCGCCAGATGGGCGCCGAGCTGCCGTACCAGATCACCGTCGAGATCGAAGAGTTCAAGCAGCAGGGTAAAACCCTGCACATCCACGCTTTGATCCTCGTTGAACGTGACGGCCAGAAGAAGATCATCATTGGCGACAAGGGCGAGCGCATCAAACGCATCGGTACCGAAGCGCGCAAGGACATGGAGCTGCTGTTCGACTCCAAGATCATGCTCAACCTGTGGGTCAAGGTGAAGGGCGGCTGGTCCGACGACGAGCGTGCGCTGCGTTCGCTGGGTTACGGCGACCTGTAATCACCGTTCCAGAGAACACCGATACCCACTGTGGGAGCGAGCCTGCTCGCGAAGAGGATGTAACATTCAGCATTGATGTTGACTGTCACTCCGCTTTCGCGAGCAGACTCGCTCCCACAGTGGTTTTGGGTTGTGTGTAAATCTGCGTTTCTTCATCGAGAACTCAATGTCGCAAAACCCGCCTCCCGCCCAACCCGCCTACGTCCTGCACAGTCGCGCCTACCGCGAAACCAGTGCGTTGGTGGATTTCCTCACGCCGCAAGGGCGGCTGCGGGCGGTGTTGCGCAGTGCGCGGGGCAAGGCCGGGACATTGGCGCGGCCGTTCGTGTCGCTGGAAGTCGAATTCCGTGGCAAGGGTGAGTTGAAGAATGTCGGGCGCATGGAGAGTTCTGGCACTTCGGCGTGGCTCAATGGCGAGGCGCTGTTCAGCGGTCTCTACCTGAATGAATTGCTGATTCGCCTGCTGCCTGCCGAAGACCCGCACCCGGGGGTCTTTGATCACTACGCCGCGACTTTGCTGGCACTGGCCGAGGGGCGACCGCTGGAGCCATTGCTGCGCTCCTTCGAATGGCGGCTGCTGGATGATCTTGGTTACGGCTTTTCGTTGAACACTGATGTCCATGGCGAACCCGTCGCGCCGGACGGTCTCTATCGTCTGCAAGTGGATGCCGGTCTTGAGCGAGTCTTCCTGCTGCAACCGGGCCTGTTCAACGGCGTTGAGCTACTGGCCATGGCCGAAGCCGACTGGACCGCGCCCGGTGCGCTGTCCGCCGCCAAGCGCTTGATGCGCCAGGCATTGGCCGTTCATTTGGGCGGTCGTCCTCTCGTCAGTCGTGAGCTGTTTCGCAAGCCCTAAGGGTCTGTTTACGTCTGGACGTGGCGCAACGGGCGCTGGCTGCGCGCAGGGCCGCGTTGCTCGGAACTCATTTGGCGCAACCAAACTTCGTTCCTCGCGCCTTGCCCTGCACTCAGCCAGCATCCCGTTGCCGCCGCGCCCAGACGTAAACAGACCCTTCACCGTGTATGCTGTGCGCCGAATCTTTTCCTTCAGGAGCGCGCATCCGTGACCACCAGCAATCGCATTCTTCTTGGCGTGAACATCGACCACGTCGCCACCCTGCGTCAGGCCCGTGGCACGCGCTATCCGGATCCGGTCAAGGCTGCACTGGACGCGGAAGAGGCGGGCGCCGATGGCATCACCGTGCACCTGCGTGAAGACCGCCGACACATTCAGGAGCGCGATGTTCTGCTGCTCAAGGACGTGCTGCAAACCCGCATGAACTTCGAAATGGGCGTCACCGAAGAAATGATGGCGTTCGCCGAACGCATCCGTCCGGCGCACATTTGCCTGGTACCGGAAACCCGTCAGGAGCTGACCACTGAAGGTGGTCTGGATGTAGCGGGGCAGGAGGAACGCATCAAGGCAGCGGTCGAGCGTCTGTCGAAGATCGGCAGCGAAGTGTCGCTGTTCATCGATGCCGACGAGCGCCAGATTGCTGCGTCGAAGCGTGTTGGTGCGCCAGCCATCGAGCTGCACACCGGTCGTTATGCCGATGCTGAAACCCCGACCGAAGTGGCTGAAGAATTGAAGCGTGTGGCGGACGGTGTGGCGTTTGGTCTGGCCCAAGGTCTGATCGTCAATGCCGGTCATGGCCTGCACTATCACAACGTTGAGGCGGTGGCGGCGATCAAGGGGATCAACGAGCTGAACATCGGCCATGCGCTGGTGGCGCATGCGTTGTTCGTCGGCTTCAAGTCTGCCGTGTCCGAGATGAAAGCGCTGATTCTGGCGGCTGCTCTCAAGGGTTAAGATCAAGAGATCGCAGCCTTCGGCAGCTCCTGCATTGGAATGTGTATCCCTGTAGGAGCTGCCGAAGGCTGCGATCTTTTGCTTTAAAGCGGGGCAGGTTCTTGAGCGGGTTTTGACTTGTCGATGGCCGGCACATGCAAATTGCCTTCAGCCACCTGGTCGCCCTCAAGTTGCGGCTGGGTCACCCAGGTCAAAATGTCGTAGTAGCGACGAATGTTCGCCACAAAGTGCACCGGCTCGCCGCCACGGGCGTAGCCATAACGGGTTTTGCTGTACCACTGCTTTTGCGACAGGCGCGGCAGGATCTTCTTCACATCCAGCCATTTGTCCGGGTTCAACCCTTCCTTGGCCGTCAGCTTGCGCGCGTCATCCAGATGGCCGCTGCCGACGTTGTACGCCGCCAGCGCGAACCAGGTGCGATCCGGCTCCTTGATCGAGTCGTCGAGCTGGTCCTTCATGTAAGCCAGGTACTTGGCGCCGCCCATGATGCTCTGCTTGGGGTCGAGGCGGTTGGATACGCCCATCGCCTGCGCGGTGTTCTGGGTCAGCATCATCAGCCCGCGCACGCCGGTTTTCGAGGTGACGGTCGGTTGCCACAATGATTCCTGATAACCGATCGCCGCCAGCAGGCGCCAGTCGACTTTCTCTTTCTTCGCGTAGTTCTTGAAGTGCTGTTCGTATTTCGGCAGGCGCTGCTGCAAGTGCTGGGCGAAGGTCGTAGCGCCCATATAGCCAAGCACATCGACGTGACCGTAATAACGATCCTTCAAGCGTTGCAAGGTGCCGTTCTTCTGCACCTTGTCCAGATACGCGTTGATTTCGTTGAGCAGGCTGTTGTCTTCGCCCGGGCCGACCGCCCAGCTCTGGCTGCGCGCATCGCCAAGGTCGAAGGCCACGCGAATATTGGTGAAGTAAACCTGGTTCATCGCCACTTCGTTGGAGTCGACCAGGGTCAGGTCAATCTGACCTTCATCGACCATGCGTAGCAGGTCGACCACTTCAACCGCATCGGACTCTTCATAGTCGATGCCGGGGAATTTCTTTTTCAGCTCCGCCAGTTGTTCGGCATGGGTACTGCCTTTGAGCACCATGATCTTCTTGCCGACCAGATCACCAGGATCGGTCGGCCGCGACTGGCCGTTGCGATAGATGATCTGCGGGGTGACTTCAAGGTAGGAGTGCGAGAACCGCACCTGCTGCTTGCGCTGATCGCTGCTGACCAGACCGGCGGCAGCCAACACCGGGCCGTTGGGTTTGCCGATCTGATCGAAAAGGTCATCGAGGTTGTCGGCGGTCTCGATCTTGAGTTCTACGCCCAAATCGTCGGCGAAGCGCTTCACCAGCTCGTATTCGAAGCCGGTTTCACCGCTGCGATCCTGAAAGTAGGTGGCGGGGCTGTTACGGGTAATCACCCGCAGCACACCATCCTCCTTTATGCGCTCCAGTGTGTTGGGTTTATCAACACAGCCACTGAGCATCAGGAAGAGTCCGGTTGCGATCAGCCATTTGGCGTACCGCGGACGCAAAGCCGTTGGAAAAAACATCTGCGCAGTATACGCAAACGGCCACGGGCGCCATATCTCGACAGCGCAGGACGAGTCTGCTAGAGATCACAAAACCGAGCGAAACCCCACAGGAATGGGCTTGTGCGGCTTTTTGTTACAGTAAAAATAAGCCGTCGTTACATCGTCGATTTACCTGACTCTCGAGGCAGAAACACAGATTGGTGTCCGAGTGCAACCGTGCGTAGCGTTTCGGGTGATGTTGAGGGCGGTTTAGGCTAGAATGCACGGCCTCAAAGCACACCCCTTCCCGAGGCTGTCCCGAAGATGTTGATCCTGCGCGGCGCTCCTGCCCTTTCTGCCTTTCGCCACAGCAAACTCCTTGAGCAACTGAGCCAGAAGGTTCCAGCTGTCAGTGGCCTGTATGCTGAATTCGCTCACTTCGCCGAAGTCACCGGCGTCCTGACCGGCGACGAACAGCAGGTGCTTGCGCGCCTTCTGAAGTACGGTCCAAGCGTTCCGGTACAAGAGCCGACCGGTCGTCTGTTTCTGGTGTTGCCGCGTTTCGGCACCATCTCGCCATGGTCGAGCAAGGCCAGCGATATCGCCCGCAACTGCGGCCTGAGCAAGATCCAGCGTCTGGAGCGCGGTATCGCGTTCTACGTGGCCGGTCAGTTCAGCGAAGCCGAAGCCCAGCAGATTGCCGATGTATTGCATGACCGCATGACGCAAATCGTTCTGGCCAATCTCGAACAGGCCGCCGGTCTGTTCAGCCACGCCGAACCGAAACCGCTGACCGCGATCGACATCCTCGGTGGCGGTCGCGCCGCGCTGGAAAAAGCCAACACCGAGCTGGGCCTGGCCCTGGCTGAAGACGAAATCGACTATCTGGTCAACGCCTTCAACGGTCTCAAGCGCAACCCGCACGACATCGAACTGATGATGTTCGCCCAGGCCAACTCCGAGCACTGCCGCCACAAGATCTTCAACGCCAGTTGGGATATTGATGGCGAGAACCAGGAAAAAAGCCTGTTCGGCATGATCAAGAACACCTACGTGATGCACAGCGAAGGCGTTCTGTCGGCTTATAAGGACAACGCCTCGGTGATCGTCGGCAACGTTGCCGGCCGTTTCTTCCCGAACCCTGAGACCCGCCAGTACGGCGCGGTGCAGGAGCCGGTGCACATCCTGATGAAGGTTGAAACCCACAACCACCCGACCGCGATCGCTCCGTTCCCGGGCGCGTCCACCGGTTCCGGTGGCGAGATCCGTGACGAAGGTGCAACCGGTCGCGGCGCCAAGCCAAAGGCTGGCCTGACCGGTTTCACCGTCTCCAACCTGCAGATCCCGGGCTTCGAACAGCCGTGGGAAGTGCCGTACGGCAAGCCTGAGCGCATCGTCACCGCGCTGGACATCATGATCGAAGGCCCGCTCGGCGGCGCCGCGTTCAACAACGAATTCGGTCGTCCGGCCCTGACTGGCTACTTCCGTACCTTCGAACAGTCGATCACCACCCCGCACGGTGACGAAGTTCGCGGTTACCACAAGCCGATCATGCTGGCTGGCGGCATGGGCAACATCCGTGAAGAACACGTCAAGAAGGGCGAGATCGTGGTCGGCTCCAAGCTGATCGTCCTCGGCGGCCCGGCGATGCTCATCGGTCTGGGCGGCGGCGCCGCTTCCTCGATGGCCACCGGCACCAGCTCGGCGGATCTCGACTTCGCTTCCGTACAGCGTGAAAACCCTGAAATGGAGCGTCGCTGCCAGGAAGTCATCGACCGTTGCTGGCAACTGGGTGACAAGAACCCGATCAGCTTCATCCACGACGTGGGTGCGGGCGGTCTGTCCAACGCCTTCCCTGAGCTGGTCAACGACGGCGACCGCGGTGGCCGTTTCGAACTGCGCAACATTCCAAACGACGAGCCGGGCATGGCCCCGCACGAAATCTGGTCCAACGAATCCCAGGAACGTTACGTTCTGGCCGTCGGTCCTGAAGACTTCGAGCGCTTCCAGGCGATCTGCGAACGCGAGCGTTGCCCGTTTGCAGTAGTCGGTGAAGCCACCGCCGAGCCGCAACTGACCGTGACCGACAGCCACTTCGGCAACAACCCGGTGGACATGCCACTGGAAGTGTTGCTGGGCAAAGCCCCGCGCATGCACCGTTCGGTGGTTCGCGAAGCCGAGCTGGGCGATGACTTCGATCCGTCGAACCTCGACATCACCGAAAGCATCGAGCGCGTTCTGCATCACCCGGCCGTGGCCAGCAAGAGCTTCCTGATCACTATCGGCGACCGCACCATCACCGGCCTTGTGGCCCGTGACCAGATGGTTGGCCCATGGCAGGTTCCAGTGGCCGACGTTGCCGTCACCGCCACCAGCTTCGACGTTTACACCGGTGAAGCAATGGCGATGGGCGAGCGCACTCCGCTGGCACTGCTGGACGCTCCGGCGTCGGGCCGTATGGCCATCGGCGAAACCCTGACCAACATTGCTGCTTCGCGCATCAACAAGATCTCCGACATCAAACTGTCGGCGAACTGGATGTCCGCTGCCGGGCACCCGGGCGAAGACGCGCGTCTGTACGACACCGTGAAAGCGGTCGGTATGGAACTGTGCCCTGAGCTGGGCATCACCATTCCGGTGGGCAAGGACTCGATGTCCATGGCCACTCGCTGGAACGATAACGGCGAAGAAAAAACCGTGACCTCGCCGATGTCGCTGATCGTGACCGGTTTCGCGCCAGTGGCTGACATCCGTCAGACCCTGACCCCGGAACTGCGCATGGACAAGGGCACCACCGACCTGATCCTGATCGACCTCGGTCGCGGTCAGAACCGTATGGGTGCTTCGATCCTTGCTCAGACACACGGCAAACTCGGCAAACACGCGCCGGACGTCGATGACGCCGAAGACCTGAAAGCCTTCTTCGCGGTGATCCAGGGCCTCAACGCCGACGGTCACCTGCTGGCTTACCACGACCGTTCCGACGGTGGTCTGCTGACTTCTGTAGTGGAAATGGCCTTCGCCGGTCACTGCGGTCTTAGCCTGAATCTGGACAGCGTTGCCGAGTCCTCGGCGGAAATCGCTGCAATCCTGTTCAACGAAGAACTGGGCGCAGTGATCCAGGTTCGTCAGGACGCCACGCCAGACATCCTCGCGCAATTCAGCGCGGCCGGTCTGGGCGACTGCGTGTCGGTGATCGGTCAGCCGATCAACAATGGCCAGATCAACATCACCTTCAACGGTGACACCGTGTTCGAAGGCCAGCGTCGTCTGCTGCAACGTACCTGGGCTGAAACCAGCTACCAGATCCAGCGTCTGCGCGACAACGCCGACTGCGCCGAGCAAGAGTTCGACGTGCTGCTGGAAGAGGACAACCCGGGCCTGAGCGTCAAGCTCAGCTACGACGTCAACCAGGACATCGCCGCGCCTTACATCAAGAAAGGCATCCGCCCTCAGGTTGCCGTGCTGCGTGAGCAGGGCGTCAACGGTCAGGTGGAAATGGCTGCCGCGTTCGACCGCGCCGGTTTCAACGCGATCGACGTGCACATGAGCGACATTCTGGCTGGCCGTGTCGACCTGAACGAGTTCAAAGGTCTGGTGGCGTGCGGTGGTTTCTCCTACGGCGACGTTCTCGGCGCCGGTGAGGGCTGGGCCAAGTCGGCACTGTTCAACAGCCGCGCCCGCGATGCGTTCCAGGGCTTCTTCGAGCGTAACGACAGCTTCACCCTCGGCGTGTGCAACGGTTGCCAGATGATGTCCAACCTGCACGAGCTGATCCCGGGTAGCGAGTTCTGGCCGCACTTCGTGCGCAACCGCTCTGAGCAGTTCGAAGCCCGTGTGGCGATGGTGCAGATCCAGGAATCGAACTCGATCTTCCTGCAGGGCATGGCCGGTTCGCGTATGCCGATCGCCATTGCTCACGGTGAAGGTCACGCCGAGTTCTCCAGCGAAGAGGCACTGCTGGAAGCCGATCTGTCGGGTTGCGTGGCGATGCGTTTCGTCGACAACCACGGCAAGGTCACCGAGCGTTATCCGGCCAACCCGAACGGCTCGCCGCGCGGGATTACCGGTCTCACCAGCCGTGATGGCCGTGTGACGATCATGATGCCGCACCCGGAGCGTGTGTTCCGTGCCGTGCAGAACTCGTGGCGTTCGGAAGACTGGAACGAAGATGCACCTTGGATGCGTATGTTCCGTAATGCGCGCGTCTGGGTGAACTAAGGCCTGTGTACAAGCTCGGTTTTTTTGTTCCTGACAGTCATGTCGAAGTGGTCAAAAGCGCTGTGTTCGCTGCCGGTGGTGGGCGGATCGGTGACTATGACCACTGTGCGTGGCAGGTGCTCGGTCTGGGCCAGTTTCGACCTTTGGACGGTAGTCAGCCGTTTATTGGAGAGGCGGGGCAGATCGAGCGGGTTGAGGAATGGAAGGTTGAGCTGGTGGTGGCGGATGAGTTGATCGTTGCCGTTGTGGCGGCGCTCAAGTTGAGCCATCCCTACGAGACGCCCGCTTATGAAGTGTGGCGGCTGGAAGATTTCTGATCTTCCTTGCTGCTGAAACATGAAACCCGCTGAGAGTGATCTCAGCGGGTTTTTTGTTGCGGGTAGCTTTTATCCGACGGCGGTCAAATTCTTGTCTTCTTCAAGCATATCGATCAGCTTCTGCAAATATTTGAAGCGCAGATCTTTCTTGCCCCACCGATCAATGTAAAACAAGCCTTTGTCATCCACCTGGATTGGCGTGGTGACAATGTCGCCGGTGTTTGACTTGTGCACCAGCCTGGTTTCGGCCGTGCCGGGGCGTTCGATCAGGAAGTGTCCGGACTCGGTCAACTTGCTCCGATCGGGAGATACAACCGGCGCGGGCCTGCTGGTTCCGGGAACAGCGACTTCCATCGTGAAGTCAGCACGTAAAGCACGGGTAGCAGGACTGGAACCAGGCTCCGTGACTTCCCATACCCCGCGACGGATACCGCGGGCCAGTTCAGGAGCGGTATCACGCACATGGACACCCACGGCTCCGAGCGTCTCGGCCAGGCCAGGCACGCCAAGGTTGTAATTGGTGTGCGCACTGCCAATCAGGGCGACCCATTTGTGCGGTCCGTTCGCCAGTTGATCGGCCTCGATGACTTGGGTGGCGAAATAGCTGAACATCTCGTTTCGTGACAGGTCCGGGTCATTCAGACCTTTGAGATGGTAGCTGGCGGTGCAATCGAGTGCCCTGATACGTATTTCGTATTTGGCGGCGGCCTGAACCACCTCTGTATAGGTATCGTTACCGATGTAGAAAGGCATGTGGCCGCTGTCCTGTTCCCTCAGGAAGGTTTTGAGTCGCTCGGGCATACGCTGGGTGCGAACAAAAAGATCCAGGTCGACCTGGTGCAGATCGGTCATCAGGTGCTCCATGTACAGTGTTTTGTACCCGGCCTTCTTGAGCCCCTTCATGTAGGCTTTGAGCAGCGCCTTGCTTGATACATGGGCATGCCCCTCACCGATCAACAGGTTCAAGCCATCGTCGGCCATTTGTTTGGAAAAAACGGTGAAATTGCTGCCATCGACAACCTGTGGCAACGTGACGGCGGGTGGTGGCGTAAAGTCGGTGAAAGCGTCTCTCGCCACCTTCTCCAAACGTGCACGACTGGCCATAAAGGCATCGTATGCCTCCCCCTGCGCTTTTCCAGGCGGACGGTAGCGGGGGTCCAATGAGTAGCGCTCCCTGCGCATTTGAACAATATCGTCACGCATCGACGTCGGTACGTCGAATTCACTGAAGTGCGAGGTGCTGGGGCCTGCAGTCTCTGGTGATTGAAGCAATGTCTGACGGATCTTGTGTGACGTGGGCAGTGCCACATGATAATCGCCCTTGGCCGCTGTATCGCCGGCGATATTGCCAGGTGTATCCACGCCGATGCGTGCTGGCTGACCCGGCGCGAGATCCTCGATGCGAATAGCGACGGCGTCGTGCAGGTCGGCCAGCCCCGGCGTACTTTCAAACGTGTTCATACGCGTCTGGTCAGTCATGACGATCCAGCGCTCTTCAGGTGCATCGGCAATATCGGCGGCAAGGGTCTTGGACGAGTAGAAATTTCTGATTTCGTTACCACGGGGGGTCAAGGGCGAGACGTCGGCCAGCACCAGGGCGCTGTCCACCTTGTAACTGGTAGACGCGTCCAGTGCTTTGACTTTCAAACCCTTCTCCCGAGCCGTGCGCACCAGGGCCACGTAAGAGAATGGCGCGTCGGGTCCGTGGCCCAGGGCCTTATCGACGGCCTTCAGATGGCGTTTGATGTGGCGCCAGGATTTACCCTTGTTGAATTTTTCCAGTTTGAGATGGAAGACGTCACCCGGTAGGTATTCGACATAGATGCGCTTGAAGCCACTGTCGACCAGCGCATCCATATGGGTGATCAGGGTCTGTTTGCTGGCGGTGGATTCTGGCAGCGCACCGATGACCAGATTTTTGCCGGCAAACGTGTCGCTCGCGATCAATTGTGGAAATGTCGTGCCGGGCTCGACGACAGGTACGCTGCCGCGCGCGGGCAAACGCATGCCGGCAAAGTGAAGCCCTGCATCCCGGGTCAGTTGTTCGACCTTTTCCAGGTAGACCTTGCGAGTGGAGGCCAGTTGTTCGATCACTCCGACGATTGCCAATTGCGGCGAGTCGCCCACGTAATCCTGGCTGCGCATGAGGATGTCTTCTCTGGTTTGCGGGTTCATCATCGTCTCGATACGGTCCCGGTATTTCGGCGGCATGCCATAGTCCTTGTGCGGGCCGGGCGTCTCATGCACTTGCTCGTATTTCGGCGCACCGCCGGAAATGCCACTGCGCACCATCACACCGTCGGAGTTGGGTTCGGCCAGAATGGCGGTCGATAGAAATCTGCCGGTTTCAGGGTCGCGGCGATGCAGCAAATATCGACCGATGGCGTCGGTCTTGTTTGATGCCCAAAGGGACTGGCCTCTGTAGACCACCGGTCGCATGTCCGACGTCAGCGGGTTGGGCTCAAGTTGATTAACCAGGGTCATGACACGCGCTTGTTCTTTGCGGACGCTGCCGGTACTAACGGTACTGCCGATGGTGTCGACGCTGGTGGTGCTGGTGCTGGTGCTGTCCACGCTGCCGGCGCTCAGGCGTAAACGACGGTTGACGGGGTTGAGCGAGCGAAGGGCGGGGCGCAGGTCGGTCAGTAGCGCGCCTGTACTGTTGAACAGATAGCCGAGAAAATGCTTGAGCGCCTCGCTGCTTTCACCGTGACGATAGGCGTGCAGGGCGAGCATGGCGTCCTTGAATGCCAGCAACAGACCGGTGCTCAGACTCAGCAGTGGAAAGGGTGCAGTGGCGATGGCGGTGAACCATTCGACGCACATCCAGGCCAGACCGGAGATCATCTCGGCACGGCTTTTCGTCGTGGCCTTGACGTCGTCGATCTTGCGCTGCAATTTCATGTTGTACAAACCCTGGCGCAGGTCGCTGACGGGTACCACCGCGTGGGTCGAGTCGTAACATGCAGTGCTGGAGGTGGTTCTGTCGAGGTCCTTGGGCAATTTGTTTTTGGCGGTTTCAAGGTAGTTGCGAATCTTCGTCTGGGATTGAACGCCTACCCGCCGGGTGAGGTATTCGACCATACCGTCCTGCTGTTTCAGCAGATAATTGAACAGTCTGGCTTCGCGAAAGCCGACGCCATCGGGGGCGCCGGGGGTATAGAGCAGCACCGGATTTTTTTCATGGCTGAACAGCCAGTTGTCGAGCACCCATTCGCCGTCGACCATCAGTCGGTGGATCGGGTATCTCGTTTGCCTCTGCTTCGATGCGTCCCCCATGCTGTCGATGCTCTGCTCAAGCCATGCCAGATCGCTACTGGCAATGTGGCCTTGCAGACGGCACTCCAGCGCCGCGCTTTTCATCTGGCGCTGGGTAATGGCCAGCGTGGTGTTGCGCCTGAAATCGTAGCCTCTGCTGGCAGGGCTTTGCAGGTCGTTTTTGACTTTGGTGGTGTACTGATCACCGATCCAGACCCCGGTGACTGAGCGTGCGACATTCTGCGCAGTCAGGTTGCTGATATCGACATCCGGCGGACCTTTGAAACGCGCCGAGCGGGAAAATTTTTCATCGAGAAAGCCGACCCCGTCAGCATACCCATCGCGGTACAGCTGGGTATAATTCTGCGGTTCCGGTGTCGATGAACGCACCATAGAGAGGGGCGAGTAGGCCCAGACTGTGTCCGGATCAACATCGTTGGCCGGGCGTTTGAGCACTCGGTTCAGACTTTTTTTGGCTTGCTCATGCAGGAAGGCTTCAAACGTCGGAAAGCGACTATCCGATAACTCGTGTTTGTCGAATGCCTGCAACGCGCCCTCGGCCTCTTCGGTCAGTGTCGACAGCTTTCTGCGGTTGGCTGCCGTGGCCGAGCGATACCATGCCGGTGTGCTGAAGTCATAGTCGTCGAGCCGCGTGGCCAACACGTGATCCGCCATCGCCCGCAGGCAGACGACATGGTTGCCGGTGTTTTCGAAGGTGACCTTTTTATACTCGTGGTCCTCAGGTTTGAGACTCAGACCTGAGAGCACTTTGTGCAGGTTTTGGCGAAAACGCATCGGTGCACGGCTGATCAGATACCCGGCCATGCTGTCGGCATCATCGCTGTGGCTGGCCCAACCCAGAATGTGCGTCTGGCATTCGAGCTCGCTGGCAAACGCCTGGAACTGCCGTTCTCGCGGTGCTTGTGGCGTGCAGAGCAATACCCGGGTGATGGCGCCTGTGCTGTTGCTTTGCCGCAGTACCCACAAATCCTGAAGTTGTGCGCCATGCACGGACAGTGTCGAAGCACGCAGGCGTGAGTGGCTGCCGCTGCGCAAATCCCGGATCAGTTGCAGATCACTCTCGAGCAGATGGCCTTGCAGCACAGCCGAATACGCCAGCGCGAGGATCCGTTGATCCAGCATGTGCTCGATGGCGGGTCTGATGACAGGCCGCGCCTGCATTGCTTTCTGCAAGTGATTGAAGTCGATGCGAGGCTGCAGGCTCAGCGCTTGCTCGACCAGCCATGCCGGCGTCACGTCCGAGTACGACTCCGGCAAGGGGGCGTCGTTGTAAGTGAGGGTGGTATAGCTGAGAAACTCCGAACCCGACAATTCATCCCCGGTATGCGGCCCGCGCAAGGACAGATCGAGCAGGTTGCGCTGGTGCTTGAAGACACCAAACCCGGTGACCCGACGTTGCGTGCTGATCTGCAGGTTTTGCGGTTCCAGGTCATCAATTTCCAGGTCATCGCTGAGGCGCTCAAGCCACTGCTGCCGGGCCAGCGTCATCAGGCTGGCCACCGGCCCCATCAGATCAAGCAGCTTTTGCCGTGCCTGATGATAGTTGCCTGTCAGCTGCGCCAGCTCGGTCTGCTTCGTGGTGCTGGCGCTGCGATACCAGCCCGGAGCACTGTTACGCAGGTGGCGTTCGAACAAGGTTTGCGCTTTCAGTTCCAGACGCTGCGCGAGATCCGGCAGTGCTCCGGCAATGGCCCGGTCGAGAGCCGTGAGCAACCGGGTAGCGTCTTGTTGCGGATTGTCGTCGAAGCTCAACGCGCGCTCGATATCCTGCGTGCGTTTATCGATCAGCACATCGCAGGTATGTTCAAACAGTGGCTTGCTGTCGATCGGCGACAGTTGCAACGGCCAGATCCCGGCTGCGCCGACATGGTGATAGCGCGTGGGCAGCATCCGCATGAATTCGCCAGAGCCGGTGCTTTGTTTGAAGTACTCAAGCAGTTGAGTATCGAGATCTGCCAGAGAGTCGAAGTACTCGACACCTCTTGCCGGCGTAAACAACACAACATAGCCGACGCTCTGATCTGTCAGCAGGTCGCTGACCCGGTGGCTGTCCTTTTCAGTGATGACAAAAGCACCGGCCAGCTCGACGGTGACATCCTGGTAGCTGAACTGCAAAGCGTACATGGCCGGACGCAGCATCGGTCCCAGTGCCGTTTTTTCCAGAAGCACGCCGGCTTCCGGCGGTAGCAGGCGATCCTTGACGGCCTGTCGTGCCTCGTGGCCGATGGCGGTGGAGCCGGCGTCGTTCTTCAAGAACGTTCTGGCGGGTTTGTCGTCGATCAGATCGCGAAGATCCATATTGATCAATTGCGTGTCGAGCTTGATTTTCAGTGTCGCGATCAGCTTCTTTCCTTCTTCGCTGTGCAGGTCAGTGGTTTCCAGCGCCTGATAAAGCTCGCGACTACGCTGCAGGAAGTTCTGGCGGTAAGTTTTCAGCTGTTCGTTCAGGCGTTTCAGGTAAGCCTGCTCGGCCGTCGGTGAATGTTCAGGCAGCAGCGGGGTTTCGATATTGAAAAGATGATGGCCGATCTGATTGAGATCGTTACTGATCTCGGCGGGCGTGGCTACAGTGGAAGTGCTCATCGGCACAGCCTCCATGCTGGTGGGAAGAGTCTTCAGCATGGCGAGGGTGGCAGAGGTGATGGTGGTACATATGTATTGAAGAACGCCAGCGAGGCCGCCGTAGGCCTGGTGCTGGATCGAGTCGATCCACAAACCTGATAAACGAAAAACCCGGTATTGACCGGGTTTTTCAAATCAGCCGGTAAGGCTCAATTTGGTTTTACAACTTGGCTAGCGAGGTATTCGTCCAGATCCAGGCCATCATCCCTGTTCAAATTGAAGGATTCCCAAACTTCCCTTCTGAGTTCCTTTGCGAATCCCTGGGTATTTTTGCTGAACTCTTCAAGAGTAATGCTGCCGTCACCATCTAGATCAAGCTCCCGATATTTTTCCTCTAGGTGCGCACGCTGCTCTGCATCAGTCATTTTCTTTGCCATGTTGCAGACCTCCGTCAGTCAGTGTCGGAACATCAAGGCTACGGCGTTGAAACGGCCTGATTCTTTTAACGTAATGGCCTCATGAAGGTCGGTCAACTGTCAGACCTGACAGTTGACAGGTTCAGATTACAAAGGGTGATTCATACTTCTTGCAGGAGCTGTCGAGTGCAACGAGGCTGCGATCTTTTGATCTTTCTTTTGACTGCCAAAAAACAGAGTCAAAAGATCGCAGCCTGCGGCAGCTCCTGCACGGAGGCTATGGCAGGTCAGACCTTGGCGCTGACTTCGCTGCGATTGATCAGGCTGTCCAGCGCCCCACTCAAACTCGCCGCCTTGTCCCCGACCAGCAAATGCCAGACTCCACCCTCCAGCTGGCTGACGCCCTGACACCCCAACTCTTTCAACTGTGCTTCAGACAATGCTTTGCCGTTCGCCAATTGCAGGCGAATTCGCGTCATCGCGATGCAGTCCAGTTGCAGCACATTGTCGCCACCGCCCAACGCGGTCAGCCATTGCTGCGCCTCGGAACCGGCAATCCCAATGGCTTTTGGCTCATCAGCAACAACAGCGGTTTCAACCTGAACGGTACGTCCCAGAGATGGCATCGCCAGGCGAATCTCATCCGCAATGCTGTCCGCCATCGGCCCGACAACAACCTGCAAGCTCCCGCCTTTGCCCGGGCGAACAACTGCCATCGCACCTAGCGCTTTCAGATCCGCATCCGACGCCTTGTTGCGATCGATCATCTCCAGGCGCAACCGCGTGGTGCACGCGCCGACAGTGAGCAAATTCTCTGCTCCGCCCAATGCCTTGATGTAAGCACTGGCGCGTTGGTTTTCCGTGAGCACGGTTTTTTCACTCACCGCCACATCTTCGCGCCCCGGCGTCTTCAGATTGAAGCGACGGATACAGAAATCAAACACCGCGTAATACACCACGGCATAGGCCAGCCCGACCGGGATCACCAACCAGCCATTGGTCGAACGCCCCCAGCCCAGCACCATGTCGATAAAACCACCGGAGAAGGTGAAACCGAGGTGAATGTTCAACGCATTGGTAATCGCCATCGACAACCCGGTCAGCAGCGCATGCAGCAGGTACAACAGCGGCGCCAGAAACATGAAGGCGAATTCAATCGGCTCGGTCACCCCGGTCAAAAACGAAGTCAGCGCCATCGACAGGAAGATCCCGCCCATGACCTTGCGGCGTTCCGGCAGCGCATTGCGGTACATCGCCAGACACGCCGCCGGCAGGCCGAAGATCATCATCGGGAACATGCCGGTCATGAACTGGCCACCCTTTGGATCGCCAGCGAAGTAGCGCGACAGGTCACCCGTGACCAGAGCCCCGGTGGTTGGGTCGGTGAAGTTGCCGAACACGAACCACGCCATGTTGTTGAGGATGTGGTGCAGGCCCGTCACGATCAGCAGGCGGTTGAACACGCCAAACACGAACGCACCGATGCTGCCGCTTTCCATCATCAAGGCGCCAAAGGCGTTGATGCCGTGCTGGATTGGCGGCCAGATGTAGCCGAACACCACGCCTAGACCCACCGCCGCGAACCCGGTGACAATCGGCACGAACCGTCGGCCGCCGAAGAATGCCAGGTACTCCGGCAACTTGATGTCCTTGAAGCGGTTGTACAGCGCGCCGGCCATCAGGCCGCTGACGATCCCGGCGAGCATGCCCATGTTGATGCTCGCATCGAGCACCTTGAGCGTGGAGATCATCACCAGATAACCGATCACCCCGGCCAGGCCGGCGGTGCCGTTGTTGTCCTTGGCGAAACCGACGGCGATACCGATGGCGAAGATCATCGCCAGGTTGGCGAAGATCACTTGGCCGGCGTCGTGGATGATCGCGATGTTCAAAAGGTCAGTGTCACCCAGACGCAGCAACAGGCCGGCAATCGGCAGGATCGCGATCGGCAGCATCAGCGCGCGGCCGAGGCGTTGCAGGCCTTCGATGAAGAGTTGGTACATGGTGGTTCTCCCGGCTCTTTATAGAGAGCTTGTTGTTAGGGCAGCGGCCAATGCTGGTGGCAGGCGTGACGGACGGCGGCGGCGCTGCTCAGCTTGAGCAGGTCGCGGCTGAGGCGCTGACATTCGGCTTCGTGGACCTGGCGCACGCGATCCTTGATTTCGCCGATCTGCACCGGGCTGACGGAGAGTTCGGTGACGCCCAGACCGATCAGCACGGGCGTGGCGAGCGGGTCGGAGGCGAGGGCGCCGCAGACGCCGACCCAGCGCTTGTGCACCGCCGCGCCTTCGCAGGTCATGGCGATCAAACGCAGCAGCGCCGGATGCAAGGCATCGACGCGGGCTGCCAAACCTGCGTGATCGCGATCCATGGCCAGGGTGTATTGCGACAGGTCGTTGGTGCCGATCGAGAGGAAGTCGGCGTGTTCGGCCAGTTGTTCGGCTTGCAGCGCGGCGGCGGGGACTTCGATCATCACGCCGATTTCCGGGCGCTGAGTCACACCCAGTTCGATGCACAACGCATCGACGCGCTGGCGGATGTGCAGCAGCTCATCCACTTCGGTGACCATCGGCAGCAGGATCCGGCAGCGGTGCAGCGGGCTGACTTGCAGCAGTGCGCGCAATTGTTGATCGAGGATTTCCGGACGCGCCTGAGCCAGACGAATGCCACGCAAACCGAGCACCGGGTTGGCTTCGATCGGCAGCGGCAGGTAATCGAGTTGCTTGTCGCCGCCGACGTCGATGGTGCGGATGATTACCGAGTGATCGCCCATTGCATCCAGCACGCCTTGATAGGCAGCACGCTGTTCTTCGACGTCCGGGGCGGTCTGGCGATCGACGAACAAAAACTCAGTGCGCAGCAAGCCAACACCATCGGCACCGTTGGCGAAGGCGTCCGCCGCTTCACTGCTGGAGGCGACATTGGCGACGACTTCGATGTGCACGCCATTTCGCGTTTCGGCCGGCAAATGGGCCTTGGCTTGTTGCGCGTCGCGGCGTTGTTGGCGGTCGATTTGCGCCTGTTGCACTTCGGCCAGACGTTCAGCGTTGGGGGTCAGTTCCAGGCGACCGCCGTCGGCATCGAGCACGACCGATTGACCTTGCGGCTGATCAAGCAGCGTCGAACCCAGCGCCACCATGCACGGCAAGCCTTTACCGCGCGCCAGAATCGCCACATGTGAAGTCGCGCCACCCTCGGCCATGCACAACCCGGCGACACCTTGAGCGCTTAGTTGCAGCAGATCCGATGGCGTCAGCTCATGTGCAGCAACAATGGCGCCGGCCGGCACATCGTAATGCCAGGCCTCACCGAGCAACGCGCGCAGCACGCGTTGTTTGAGGTCGCGCAGATCGTTGGCGCGTTCCGCCAACAGTGCGCTGCCGGTGTGTTGCAGGACTTCGCACTGCACATCGATCGACTGGCTCCAGGCGTGAGTCGCCGCAGTGCCTTGTTCAATGGATTGCTGCGCGGCATCGAGCAGTGCCGGGTCTTCCAGCAGTGCCAAATGCGCGGCGAAGATTGCTTCTTCATCAGTGTTCTTGTGCTTTTTCGCTTGGGTGAGGGTGCCGTCGATTTCGCTGCGCACTTGAATCAGTGCAGCTTCAAGCACCTGCTGTTGTTGCAGCGAATCGTGATTGCCCGCATCCACCGGCAAACTGATCGCGTTCAAGCGAAACAGTGGCCCGCCAACCAATCCCGGCGCGGCGCAGACACCGTGCAACACACCTGCTTCGGCCGGACGTTTAAGAGGCGCAACATGGATCGGCGCAGCAGAGTGATGATCATCCGGCAGCGCCGTGGCCAACGCCGTTAGCAACGCCTGCAGCGCCGCTTCGGCATCCGGCCCCTGACAGCTGACCTGCACTTCATCCTGCTCGCCAACCGCCAGGCCCATCAGACCGATCAGGCTGTTGCACGGTGCCGATTTGCCGGCGAAGTGCAGTTGCGACTGGCTCTTGAAACCTTGCGCAGTCTGCCGAATCAGCGCGGCAGGGCGCGCATGCAAACCACCGCGATGAGCCACCAGTACATGACCATGAACCTCGGGCCCGCCGACGACTTCAGCGTGCGCTGCCGAACCGTTGCGCGCCACAATGTGCAGCAGCGGCTCGCCGACTTTCACCGCTTTCAACGTGATCGGCCGTACCTGGAAATCCTGGCTGTTGGTCAGGATCAACAGGCTGACCAGGCTTTTGCATTGCTGGCCGACCTTGTCGAGGTCATAGCGCAGCAACGGCTGGCCCTTGCTGACGCGCGTGCCATCCTTGACCAGCATCGAAAAGCCTTCGCCGTTCAGTTCAACGGTGTCGAGACCCAGATGCAAAAGGATTTCCGCACCGTTGTCGGCACGCACGGTGAGGGCGTGGCCGGTGCGCGCGACATGGATGATCACCCCGGCGCACGGCGAATACAGCGTGTCGTTGATCGGATCGATGGCAATGCCATCGCCCATCGCGCCGCTGGCGAACACCGCGTCCGGGACTTTGGCGAGCGTGAGCACCGGGCCGCTGAGCGGGGCGCTGAGGGTCAGCTCTTTATTGTTGTTGTGCATGGCTCGGTCTCATCGGTTAAATCTCGGTTCGATGTCCCTGTAGGAGCTGCCGAAGGCTGCGATCTTTTGATCTTGTTTTTTTGGATCAAAATCAAAAGATCGCAGCCTTCGGCAGCTCCTACAGGCTTGCTTCAATTAGTGCGTGCGGGTCACTTTGCTCAGGTGGCGCGGCTGATCCGGGTCCATGCCACGGGCCACGGCCAGACCGGCAGCCATCACATAGAAACTCTGAATTGCCAGAATCGGATCGAGGGCCGGGTGCTCGGCGCGGGTCAGGGTCAGATCGCGTTCGCTCACGTCGTCCGGCGCGGCCAGCAACACGCGGGCGCCGCGTTGACGCATTTCTGCCGCCAGACTCAACAGACCAGCCTGTTCGGCGCCGCGTGGGGCGAAGACCAGCAGCGGATAGTGTTCGTCGATCAGTGCCATCGGGCCGTGACGGACTTCGGCGCTGCTGAAGGCTTCGGCCTGAATTGCCGAGGTTTCCTTGAATTTCAGCGCGGCCTCTTGAGCGATGGCGAAACCGGCACCACGGCCGATGACCATCAAACGCTCGCAATCGCGCAGCGCTTCGATGGCCACGCTCCAGTCCTGTTTCGCTGCTTCGCGCAGGCCTTCGGGCAGGGCGTTGCCGGCTTCGAGCAATTCGCTGTCCTCTTTCCAGTGCGCGATCAACCGGGCGCTGGCGCTGAGGGTGGCGATAAAACTCTTGGTCGCAGCGACGCTGCTTTCAGTACCCGCGAGCAGCGGCACGCTGAATTCACAGGCAGCTTCCAGTGGTGAATCGGCAGCGTTGACCATCGACACACTGAGCGCGCCACGCTTGCGCAACAGACGCAGGCTGTTGACCAGATCCGGGCTCTGTCCCGACTGCGAGAACGCGAACGCGACCTGACCGCTGACCTTCAACGGCGCCTGCTGCATGGTCACCACCGACATCGGCAACGACGCCACCGGCACACCCAGTTGCTGCATGGTCAGGTAGGCGAAGTAGCTCGCCGCGTGGTCGGAGCTGCCGCGCGCAACGGTCATCGCCACTTGTGGTGGCTGACGGCGCAGGCGCCCGGCGATCTCGATCATTTGCGGGTCGAGCTGTTGCAGTTGGGCTTGCACGGCCTCGAACGAGGACAGCGCCTCCTCAAGCATTTTTGAAGTCAATGTCTTCTCCTTCGACCATGACGGCGGTCAGTGTGAGTGAGCGATCGAGCCGCACGCAGTCGGCCCAGGCCCCCGGTTGCAGACGCCCGCGTTCAGTAATGCCGAGGTAGTCGGCGGGGAATTGTGAAAGACGTTGCGAGGCCTCGCTGATCGGCAAACCGATCTTCACCAGATTGCGCAGGGCCTGATCCATGGTCAGCGTGCTGCCGGCCAGGGTGCCGTCGGGCAGGCGTACGCCGCCCAGGCATTTGGTCACCGTGTGGCTGCCGAGCTTGTATTCACCGTCGGGCATGCCGGCGGCAGCGGTCGAATCGGTGACGCAATACAGGCACGGGATCGAGCGCAGAGCCACGCGAATCGCGCCGGGATGCACGTGCAGCAAATCCGGAATCAGCTCGGCGTATTTGGCGTGAGCCAATGCGGCGCCGACGATGCCCGGCTCGCGGTGATGCAACGGGCTCATGGCGTTGTAGAGGTGGGTGAAACTGGTGGCGCCGGCATCCAGCGCGGCGACACCTTCCTCGTAACTGCCGAGGGTGTGACCGATCTGCATGCGCACGCCACGGCTGCTCAGCTCTCGGATCAAACCGTCATGACCGGCGATTTCCGGGGCGATGGTGATCACGCGGATCGGTGCCAGCGCCAGGTATTCTTCGACTTCGGCCATCAACGCGGTGTGGGCGAAATTCGGTTGCGCGCCGAGTTTGCCGGGGTTGATATACGGGCCTTCGAGGTGCACGCCGAGGACCCGCGCGGTACCTTTCGGACGCTGCTCGCAGAATGCTCCGACTTCTTTCAAAACGCTGGAGATCTCGGCACTCGGCGCGGTCATGGTGGTGGCCAGCAGCGAGGTGGTGCCGAAACGCACGTGGGTTCTGGTGATGGTTTCGAAGGCGCTGGCGCCTTCCATGATGTCTTTGCCGCCGCCGCCATGGACGTGCAGGTCGATGAAGCCCGGCAGCAGATACGGCAAGTCATTACTCGCCGGATCGCAGGGCACGCCTTCGATCGACACGACTTTGCCGTGTTCGTGGATCAGCCGGCCGCGAACCCAGCCGCTGGCGGTGAGGATGTTGTCTTCGGACATTTTGATTCTCGCTTTGGGCCGCCTAGCGGCGCAGCTCTGCAACAAAGTCGTAATAGTCGTTACGGCAATAGGTGTCGGTGACTTCGATCGGTGTGTTGTCTTCCAGGTAGCCGACGCGAGTCATCAGCAGCATCGCAGTGCCGGGGGCGATGCCGACCAGTGCGGCGAACTCGTCCGAGGCGTTGATTGCCTGGATGTGCTGCAAGGCGCGGACGATCGGTTTGCCGATGCCGTCGAGGTATTCGTAGAGCGAATCGCCGACCAGTTGCGGCTTGGGCATGATCGAGGCGGGCAGGGTGCTCATTTCGATGGCCATAACGGTGTCATCGGCTTTGCGCAGACGCTTCATGCGCGCGACCTTGTCGTTCGGCGACAGGCTGAGGCGGATCAGTTCTTCGTGGGTCGGCAGGGTGATTTCGCGCTCTAGCCATTTCGAGCTAGGCACGAAACCCTTCAAACGCAGCATCTCGCTGAATCCGGAGAGGCGCGACAGCGGTTGTTCGAGGCGTGGGGTGATGAAGGTCCCGGAACCTTGCAGGCGACGGATCAGGCCTTGATCAAGGAGGACTTCCAGTGCCTTGCGTGCAGTCACTCGGGAAATGCCCAGTTGCTCGCAGAGATTGCGTTCCGAGGGCATCGCCTGCTCGGATTTCCACTGTCCGGCATGAATCGCAGCTTCCAGGTTGCGTGCCAGTTGCAGGTACAGCGGCGTCGGCTGGGAGTCATCGGGACGTAGGGCGTGGAGGTCGTTCATGTAGGGCATTTCCGTCGCGAGTATAGGATTGTTGTGGCTCGCTTGTGGGGCGGAAATTAATACCACTTGAATACCATGTCAACGCGATGAAACAGCGCCATGTCTAATGAATTGGCGGTATTCAGGGGGTGTGGTTTCAAGTGGTATTAGTGCTGGACTAGGAAAAGCAAAAGATCGCAGCCTGCGGCAGCTCCTACAGTTGAGAGTGGTATCACCCTTGTAGGCGCTGCCGCAGGCTGCGATCTTTTTGATTTATTTTTTAATGCCGACCAATGGTCGTGAGGAAGTTAAGGGCGGATTTCGACCATCGTGCCGTCCGGCACCAGATTCCATACTTCGCGCATGTCGACGTTACGCATGGCGACGCAGCCGTCAGTCCAGTCGAGGGTGTGGAACAGGTCTTCCGGGGTTTCTTCCGAATCCGGCGTGCCATGGATCATGATCATCCCGCCAGGCTCGACGCCTTCACGCCGGGCGCGGGCCGAGTCGCTGATGTTCGGGTAGGAAATGTGCATCGACAGATTGAATTTGTCGCTGGTCTTGCGCCAGTCGATCCAATAGAAACCTTCCGGTGTGCGTTTGTCGCCTTCAATCAGTTTCGGACCTTTTTTAGCGCCTTTGCCCAGAGAGATGCGATAGGTTTTCAGCGGCTTGCCGTCAGCGATCAGTTGCAGTTGATGCGCCGATTTGAGCACCAGGACTTTCTCGATGAGCGGGGTATTCGCAGGCGTCACGGTGGTCACGAAGGACGCTTGGGAGACGGTAACGAACGACAGGCAGAACAGGGCAAGCAACCAGCGCATTGAAACGATTCCCCAAGGAGTGAAGCAAACAGGTTTTGTGTAGGAGCTGCCGCAGGCTGCGATCTTTTGATCTTCTAACCGACAATCACCGGCTGCACCAACGGCGGAATCGATTCCGAACGCACAGGATACGTCTCGACGCGCCGATCAGCGAAGAAGCATTCTAAGGTACGCCCCACTGTGCGGAAAGCCAGCTCGTCCCAGGGAATGTCGGCTTCGTCGAATAGTTGCACTTCAAGGCTCTCGGGGCCGGCGGCAAAGTCCAGATCGACCAGTTCGGCACGGAAGAACACATGCACCTGACTGATGTGCGGCACATCGATCAATGTGTAGATGCTCAGATTGCGCACACGGGCGCAGGCTTCTTCGGCAGTTTCACGCACGACGGCCTGCTCGATCGTTTCGCCGTTCTCCATGAAACCGGCGGGCAATGTCCAGTAACCGAGGCGCGGCTCGATGGCACGACGGCAGAGCAACACTTTGGTGCCCCAGGTCGGCACGCAGCCGGCGACGATATTGGGGTTCTGATAGTGAATGGTCTGACAGCTGTCACAGACAAATCGCAGCCGCGAATCGCCTTCGGGAATGCGCTGGGTGACCGGGTTACCGCAGTGGCTGCAAAATTTCATGCTGGGCTTCCTGAATGCTGCGCCTATCTTGGCGTGCAGCGGTGCCGGTCGGCAAGTTGTCGTTTCGCGACACGACGGGTTTCGGGGGCTTGGGCGCTCGCATTGATTGGTGCATGATGCGGGGTAAGGCACTGATCGAGAACACTCATGCTGGACGAGCTACTGCATAGGGTAAGCAACCACACACCGCGCACGCTGGAGACCGACACACGTTTCCCCGAGGCCGCCGTTCTGGTGCCGATCACCCGCAGTGACGAGCCGGAACTGGTACTGACCCTGCGCGCCAGCGGGCTTTCGACCCACGGTGGCGAAGTTGCCTTCCCCGGCGGCCGCCGCGATCCGGAAGACCCGGACCTGATCTTTACCGCGCTACGTGAGGCCGAAGAAGAAATCGGCCTGCCGCCGGGCCTGGTAGAAGTCATTGGTCCACTCAGCCCCCTGATTTCCCTGCACGGCATCAAGGTCACACCGTATGTCGGCGTCATTCCCGATTTTGTCGAGTACCGTGCCAATGATGCCGAAATCGCAGCCGTGTTCAGTGTGCCGCTGGAGTTCTTCCGCAAAGACCCGCGCGAACACACTCACCGCATCGACTATCAGGGTCGCAGCTGGTACGTACCGAGTTATCGATTTGGTGAATACAAGATCTGGGGGCTGACGGCGATCATGATCGTAGAGTTGATCAACCTGCTCTATGACGCGAAAATCAGCCTGCATGAGCCACCCAAAAGCTTTATCAATACCTGAAGCCGTCGTCCGAACGGTCATTCACCGTGAGCCCTGAGGGAAACAAGATGAAATACCGCTTGGGCGACGCCCGTGTCGAGACCCATCCACAGAGCTGGGTCGCCCCCAATGCCGTGCTGGTGGGCAAGGTCAAACTCGAAGAGGGTGCGAACGTCTGGTTCAACGCCGTGCTGCGCGGCGACAACGAGCTGATCCTGATTGGCAAGAACAGCAACGTGCAGGACGGCACAGTGATGCACACCGACATGGGCTTTCCACTGACCATTGGCACCGGCGTGACCATCGGCCATAACGCCATGCTCCACGGCTGCACGGTCGGTGATTACAGCTTGATCGGTATTAATGCGGTGATTCTCAACGGCGCGAAGATCGGCAAGAACTGCATCATCGGCGCCAACTCGCTGATCGGCGAAGGCAAGGAAATTCCTGACGGCTCGCTGGTGATGGGCTCGCCGGGCAAGGTCGTGCGTGAGCTGACCGAGGCGCAGAAGAAGATGCTCGAAGCCAGCGCCGCGCACTATGTGCATAACTCACAGCGTTATGCGCGCGATCTGGTTGAGCAGGAAGAATGAGCACGCCCGAAAGACCGGTCGCCTCGCCGTGCGTGAATATTTGTGCGCTGGATGAGGCTGACATCTGCACCGGCTGCCAGCGTACGGTCGAGGAGATCACCCGCTGGGGCCGTATGAGCAATGACGAGCGCCGTGTGGTGTTGGGGTTGTGTCATGAGCGAGCGAAGGCGAGTGGGTTGGTGTGGATGATCCCTTCGAAGTCGTGATCGGCTTGAGAGTGCCCTCACCCTAGCCCTCTCCCAGGGGGAGAGGGGACTGACCGAAGTGTCTTTCGCTATACGCCGACCTGACATGTCGAGTCGGCCTCAAGATTTGAAAGGCCCCCAACAGGCTCCCTTCCCTTCGTTTGAAGGGGGAGGGAATGACCGGGTTGATTGTTCGGTCCGTACCGGCCTGCGTTCTCCAGTCGAACTCGGGATTCGATTCAACGAAGATCTGCTCCCTTTCCCCCTCGCCCCCCTTGGGGGAGAGGGCTGGGGTGAGGGGGTGGCTCTTGATCTGCCGGTCCAGTAATCTGTGCGCCAATCTGCCAGGTCGCCTCCATGATTTTCCTCATCGCCTACATCAGCAGCGTCGTGCTGATCAACTTCGCCTTCTCCACCGCGCCACACCTGGACATCATCTGGTCGGCCTGGGGCGGCTTGGTCTTCGTGCTGCGCGATATGGTGCAAACCCGTTTCGGCCACGGCGCCATCGTGGCAATGCTGGCGGCGCTGGTGCTGTCCTACGTCACCTCCGATCCCTCCATCGCGCTGGCCAGTGCCACGGCGTTCGCGGTCTCCGAGTGCATCGACTGGCTGGTGTTCAGCATCACCAAGCGACCTTTGCGCGACCGCTTGTGGATCAGTTCGGCGCTGAGCATTCCCCTCGATACTTTCATCTTCTTCGGCATGATCGACTTGCTGACGCCACCGGTGATCATCACCGCTTTGCTGTCGAAATTCGCCGGGGTTACCGCCGTCTGGCTGATCATGGCCTGGCGCGATCGCAAACAGGCCGTCGCCGGCTGAAGCCAAACCCTCGGGTTCATGTAAAATGCCGCGCTTTCTCCCCATGGAAAGCGCGTCTGGCGTTGCTTTCCTCGATGATCCGCTTCTTTGAGGACCTGAGATGACCCGTATCGGAACTCCATTGTCGCCAACCGCGACCCGCGTATTGCTGTGTGGCTGTGGTGAGTTGGGCAAGGAAGTGGTGATCGAACTGCAACGCCTGGGCGTTGAAGTGATCGCTGTCGACCGTTACGCCAACGCGCCGGCCATGCAAGTTGCGCATCGCAGCCACGTGATCAACATGCTCGACGGCGCCGCTCTGCGCGCAGTGATCGAAGCCGAGAAGCCGCACTTTATCGTGCCGGAAATCGAAGCCATCGCCACTGCCACTCTGGTTGAGCTGGAAGCCGAAGGCTTCACCGTGATCCCGACCGCGCGTGCTGCGCAACTGACCATGAACCGCGAAGGCATCCGTCGTCTGGCCGCCGAAGAGCTGGACCTGCCGACCTCGCCTTACCACTTTGCCGACACCTTCGAGGACTACAGCAAGGCCGTTGAGGACCTGGGCTTCCCCTGCGTCGTCAAACCGGTGATGAGTTCGTCGGGTAAAGGTCAGAGCCTGCTGCGCAGCGTCGATGACGTGCAGAAAGCCTGGGATTACGCGCAGGAGGGCGGTCGCGCCGGCAAAGGTCGGGTGATCATCGAAGGCTTTATCGATTTCGACTATGAAATCACCCTGCTGACTGTGCGCCACATCGGCGGCACCACGTTCTGCGCGCCGGTCGGTCACCGTCAGGAGAAGGGCGACTATCAGGAATCCTGGCAGCCACAAGCCATGAGCCCGATTGCTCTGGCTGAATCCGAGCGCGTTGCCAAAGCGGTGACTGAAGCGCTGGGCGGCCGTGGTCTGTTTGGCGTTGAGCTGTTCATCAAGGGTGATCAGGTGTGGTTCAGCGAAGTTTCGCCGCGCCCGCATGACACCGGTCTGGTGACGCTGATTTCCCAGGATCTGTCGCAGTTCGCTCTGCACGCCCGGGCAATTCTGGGCCTGCCGGTGCCGCTGATTCGTCAGTTCGGGCCATCGGCTTCGGCGGTGATTCTGGTGGAAGGGCAGTCGACTCAGACCGCATTCGCCAACCTCGGCGCTGCGCTGAGCGAGCCGGACACGGCGTTGCGTCTGTTTGGTAAGCCAGAAGTGAATGGTCAGCGTCGCATGGGTGTGGCGCTGGCGCGGGATGAGTCGATCGAGGCTGCCCGTGCCAAGGCGACCCGCGCTGCTCAGGCTGTTGTCGTAGAACTCTAAACCGAGTTGCGACATTCGCGAGCAGGCTCGCTCCCACATGGGATTGGGTTAACACAGAATCTGTGACCAACCCTAAAACCCTGTGGGAGCGAGCCTGCTCGCGAAGCTTTTGATCTTCTGTCAGGCAATCTGATTCAGGTCGTTATTCTTCGTTTCCTTCAGGCACAGCACCGCAATCAAACTCAGCACCGCCGCCGCCGACACATACCCGCCGACATAACTCAAACCACCCATCGCCACCAGTTTCTGGGCAAAGAACGGCGCCGCCGAGGCCCCGACAATGCCGCCCAGGTTATACGCCGCCGACGCGCCGGTATAACGCACATGGGTCGGAAACAGCTCAGGCAACAGTGCCCCCATTGGCGCAAACGTCACGCCCATCAAGAACAGCTCGATGCACAGAAACAGCGCCACGCCCCAAGTCGAACCCTGAGTCAGCAACGGCTCCATCAGAAAACCGGAAAGAACCGCCAGCACGCCACCGATGATCAGCACCGGTTTGCGCCCATAACGGTCGCTCGCCCAAGCCGACAGCGGCGTCGCAGCGGCCATGAACAACACGGCAAAGCACAGCAAGCCAAGAAACGTTTCGCGGCTATAGCCGAGCGTGGAAACGCCGTAGCTCAGGGAAAACACCGTCGAGATATAGAACAGCGCATAGCACACCACCATCGCCGCCGCGCCCAGCAGCGTCGGTGCCCAATACTGGCTGAACAGCTCGACCAGCGGCACCTTTACCCGTTCCTGGCGGGCGATAGCGTTGGCGAACACCGGCGTTTCGTGCAGCTTCAACCGCACGTACAGACCGACCATCACCAGCGCGGCACTGAGCAGGAACGGAATCCTCCAGCCCCAGCTGCGGAACTGCTCGTCATCAAGGGTCATGGCCAGCGTCAGGAACAAACCGTTGGCCGCGAGAAAACCAATCGAAGGGCCGAGCTGCGGGAACATGCCAAACCAGGCACGTTTGCCTTTCGGCGCGTTTTCCGTGGCGAGCAGGGCGGCACCGCCCCATTCGCCACCCAATCCCAAGCCCTGACCGAAGCGCAGCACACATAACAGAATCGGCGCCCAGGCCCCGATGGTGGCGTATCCCGGCAGCACGCCAATCAGCGTCGTACACACGCCCATCAACAGCAGCGAGGCCACCAGCGTCGATTTGCGCCCGATACGGTCACCAAAATGGCCGAACAACGCCGAGCCCAGCGGTCGCGCCAGAAATGCGATACCAAAGGTAAGAAACGCCGATAGCATCTGCGCCGTGCCCGACGTCTGCGGAAAGAACACCGGCCCGATCACCAGCGCGGCGGCCGTGGCGTAAACATAGAAGTCGTAGAACTCGATCGCGGTGCCGATAAAACTCGCCGTCGCCACGCGGGTAGCGGAATTCGTCGGTTGGGCAGGCGCGGTGTCGCTATAAGCGGTACTGGTCGTCATGCGGTGATCCCTGACAGTCATGAGCTCCGTTGGAGCGAATTATTATGGTCGAGCACCCAGGGATGTGGGATGAGGTGCGGTCGCTGTTTCAGGTAGGAACAGTCGCCGGTGTAATGCAGAAATGGCCGAAACCTGTCAGGTGCGGGGTAAGCACGAGGTTCGGCGGGGCTTGGGTAAGCGCCTCGATTATAGGAAGGGGGCTAACGATCAAACAAGAGCAAAGATCGCAGCCTGCGGCAGCTCCTACATTTGAAATGCGTTCCCCTGTAGGAGCTGCCGCAGGCTGCGATCTTTTGATTTATCGGGCAGGCAGCAAAGCAGGCACAGACGAGGTATGCCAAATCAGCACCTTGCTCACCCGGTTCTCCTCGGTCTCGAGAATCTCCAGCCGATAGCGCCCGATCTTCAAGCAAACCGCACTCTCGGGAATCGTCTCCAGTGCTTCAGTCACCAGCCCGTTCAGGGTTTTCGGCCCATCGCTCGGCAAATGCCAACCCAGGCACTTGTTCAGCTCGCGGATCGACGCGGCACCGTCAATCACCATGCGGCCATCGCCCTGCGGATGAATATGCGGATTATCCAGGCTGTGCTCGCTTTCAAACTCGCCGACTATTTCTTCGAGAATGTCTTCCAGAGTGACGATGCCAAGCACTTCGCCGTACTCGTCGACCACCATGCCGAGGCGGCGTTGTTGCTTGTGGAAGTTCAGCAGTTGCAGTTGCAGCGGCGTGCTTTCCGGCACGAAGTACGGCTCGTAACTGGCGGCCAGCAAGGCTTCGAGCGTCAGATCTCCGTTGCTCAGCAGATGGCGGATCTGCCGGGTATTGAGCACCGCTTCAACCTGATTGATGTCGCTGTGAAATACCGGCAGGCGCGTACGTTTGTTGTGACGCAGTTGCTCAATGATCTCTTCGAGAGAATCGTCGAGGTTGATGCCGTCGACGTCACTGCGCGGCACCAGGATGTCGTTGACCGTGATGTTGTCCAACGCATGAATGCCGGAAACCGGGTGTGCCCGGACCGGGTGTTCTAGATCGTCGTAGCGATCGGCAGGCGAGTCATCTTCGCTTTGCTGCACGACCTGAACCTTGCGCGCAAATGGAGTCATCAGCAAACCGCTGGTACGGCTGAACAGCCAGGCAAACGGATAGACAATCTTCAGTGGCACCGCCAGCAAGGTGTTGCCGAACGCCAGTACGGCATCGGGATAACGCTGGGCGACGGTACGCGGGAAGTAATCGGCAAACACCAGCAGAATTGCGCCGGCACCGAGGCACGCCGCCCACGGGCCGTTTTCTTCGCAGAGGAAGATCGCCAGCAGCGTCGCGATGATCACGGCGAGGGCGCGGCAAAGGGTATTGCAGAGAATCAGGCTGTCGAGCGGGAAGCTCAGCTTCGCCAGCGGTTTATCGCTGGCGCGCGAGGCGGTGCGTTGCGCGAGCAGGTGTTGCTGCGCGATTTCGACGGCGGTAAACAGCCCTGACCATAAAATCAGCAGGACAAATACCGCGAGCATCGGCCCTATGGGCAAAGCGTCCATTTATGCCGCCCGTCAGATGTGCAGGATGTATTCACGAACCAGTTTGCTGCCGAAATACGCCAACATCAGCAGACAGAAACCGGCGAGAGTCCAGCGAATCGCCTTGTGACCGCGCCAGCCGAGACGATTACGGCCCCAGAGCAGTACGCTGAAGACGATCCAGGCCAGGCACGCCAGCAGGGTCTTGTGCACCAGATGCTGAGCGAACAGGTTCTCGACGAACAGCCAGCCGGAAATCAGCGACAGCGACAGCAGTGTCCAGCCGGCCCAGAGGAAGCCGAACAGCAGGCTTTCCATGGTTTGCAGCGGCGGGAAGTTCTTGATCAGCCCGGACGGATGCTTGTGCTTGAGCTGGTGGTCTTGCACCAGCAGCAGCAAGGCCTGGAACACCGCGATGGTGAACATGCCGTAGGCGAGGATCGACAACAGAATGTGCGCGAGGATACCCGGCTCTTCATCGATGATCTGCACAGTGCCGGTCGGCGCGAACTGCGCCAGCAGCACCGTGACCGCACCGAGCGGGAACAGCAGCACCAGCAGGTTTTCCACCGGAATGCGCGAGCAGGCGATCAGCGTCAAGGCGATCACCGCTGCGGCGATCAGGCTGGAGGCGCTGAAGAAGTCCAGGCCCAGACCGATCGGCGTCAGCAAATGCGTGAGCAGGCTGGCAGCGTGGGCCACGACGGCGAAAACGCCGAGGGTAACCAGCAGGCGCTTGTTCGCCTTGGCGCCGGTGGCCAGACGGGTGCTCTGATAAAGGGTCGCAGCGGCATATAGAAGGGCGGCGGCGAGGGTGGTCAATAAACTGGGTGACAAGGGGAGCATAAATCCTGTTAGGCAAGCCCGAAAGGGGCTGAGTTTGGCATAGAACCGCCATGGCACGAAAGACTCAGGAAGCTGACAGCGAGGTGTCCGCCAGCCGCAGTCTTCGCTATAATCCGCGACCTGCCCACGCCGCAGGCTCGCCGAGCACATGTTGATTCCGGTCTGGGCCGCCATTATCCCGGTCTACACAGGGCCTGAAAGGATCGCGCAATGTTTGAAAACTTAACCGACCGTCTCTCGCAGACGCTGCGCCATGTCACCGGCAAAGCGAAGCTGACCGAGGACAACATCAAAGACACCCTGCGTGAAGTGCGCATGGCGTTGCTCGAAGCCGACGTCGCCCTGCCGGTGGTCAAGGACTTCGTCAATTCGGTCAAGGAGCGCGCTGTCGGCACCGAGGTGTCGCGCAGCCTGACGCCGGGCCAGGCGTTCGTGAAGATCGTCCAGGCTGAACTCGAAAGCCTGATGGGCGCGGCCAACGAAGATCTGAACCTGAGCGCAGTGCCGCCCGCCGTGATTCTGATGGCCGGTCTGCAAGGTGCGGGTAAAACCACCACCGCCGGCAAACTGGCGCGCTTCCTTAAAGAGCGCAAGAAAAAGTCGGTCATGGTCGTGTCGGCGGACGTTTACCGCCCGGCAGCTATTAAACAGCTGGAAACCCTGGCCAACGACATCGGCGTGACGTTCTTTCCGTCCGACCTGAGCCAGAAACCGGTGGACATCGCCACCGCCGCTATTAAAGAAGCAAAACTGAAATTCATCGACGTGGTCATCGTCGACACCGCCGGTCGTCTGCACATCGACGAAGAGATGATGGGCGAGATCAAGGCGCTGCACGCCGCGATCAACCCGGTCGAAACCCTGTTTGTGGTTGACGCCATGACCGGTCAGGACGCGGCCAACACGGCCAAGGCCTTCGGTGATGCACTGCCGCTGACCGGTGTGATCCTGACCAAGGTCGACGGCGATGCCCGTGGCGGTGCTGCACTGTCGGTGCGCGCCATCACCGGCAAGCCGATCAAGTTCATCGGTATGGGCGAGAAGAGCGAAGCGCTCGACCCGTTCCACCCTGAGCGTATCGCTTCGCGGATCCTCGGCATGGGCGATGTGCTCAGCCTGATCGAACAGGCCGAAGCGACCCTCGACAAGGACAAGGCCGACAAACTGGCCAAGAAGCTGAAGAAGGGCAAGGGCTTCGACCTCGAAGACTTCCGCGATCAGCTGCAACAAATGAAGAACATGGGCGGCCTCGGCGGGCTCATGGACAAACTGCCGAGCATCGGCGGCGTCAACCTGTCGCAGATGGGTAATGCCCAGAACGCCGCAGAGAAACAATTCAAACAGATGGAAGCCATCATCAATTCCATGACCCCGGCCGAGCGCCGCGACCCTGAGCTGATCAGTGGTTCGCGCAAGCGTCGGATCGCCATGGGTTCCGGCACTCAGGTGCAGGACATCGGTCGCTTGATCAAGCAGCACAAGCAGATGCAGAAGATGATGAAGAAATTCTCCGCCAAGGGCGGTATGGCGAAAATGATGCGCGGCATGGGCGGTATGTTGCCCGGCGGCGGCATGCCAAAAATGTGAGGTGTCCCGTCTCGCCCATTCTGCTCGCCAAAAGTGAGCGAAATGGGTGAGGCAGGACACTAAGACTTCGCCGGTCGTCGCACCGGCGCAGACCCTGCAAGGATGCAGGATCAACAGCAAACCCGCACTCGGCGGGAGCTGACTGGCCGTTTTCATCGACGGCTCTATATGCAAATCCGCACGGCATGCCATAGGCGCCGGAAAAAGTCATTTGCAAAAGTCCGGATATTCCTTAGAATATGCGGCCTTTCGGGCACCCATGCCCGCTGTGCATTTAGATTTGCAGCACCGACTACAGGAACGATGTTCACATGCTAACAATCCGTCTTGCCCTTGGCGGCTCCAAAAAGCGCCCGTTTTACCACCTGACCGTAACCGACTCGCGTAACCCGCGTGACGGCTCCCACAAAGAACAGGTTGGCTTCTTCAACCCTGTTGCCCGTGGTCAGGAAACCCGTCTGTCCGTGAACCAAGAGCGCGTAGCCTACTGGCTGAGCGTTGGTGCACAACCTTCTGAGCGCGTTGCTCAGTTGTTGAAGGAATCTGCCAAGGCTGCGGCCTGAGCAATATGAACGCGACGCCTGCTGTTGCCGATGATTTGATCGTTATTGGCAAAATTTATTCTGTTCATGGCGTTCGCGGCGAAGTGAAGGTTTATTCCTTTACTGATCCGACTGAAAACCTGTTGCAGTACAAAACCTGGACGCTCAAGCGCGAAGGCAATGTGAAACAGGTCGAGCTGGTCAGTGGACGCGGGAGCGACAAGTTCCTGGTCGCGAAGCTCAAGGGTCTCGATGATCGTGAAGAAGCTCGTCTTCTGGCCGGTTATGAGATCTGCGTGCCGCGCAATCTGTTCGCTGAATTGACCGACGGTGAGTACTACTGGTACCAGCTGGAAGGTCTGAAGGTCATCGATACCCTTGGGCAATTGCTCGGGAAAATCGATCATCTTCTGGAAACCGGCGCCAATGATGTAATGGTCGTCAAGCCTTGCGCTGGCAGCCTGGATGATCGCGAACGCCTGTTGCCCTATACGGAGCAATGCGTGTTGGCCGTCGACCTCGCAGCGGGCGAGATGAAGGTGGATTGGGATGCGGACTTCTAAACGTGGCTAATTTGCGCGTAGAAGTGATCAGTTTGTTTCCCGAGATGTTTTCCGCCATCGGCGACTACGGCATCACCAGTCGTGCGGTCAAACAGGGGCTCTTGCAGCTGACCTGTTGGAATCCGCGAGATTACACGACGGATCGGCATCACACTGTGGACGATCGCCCGTTTGGCGGTGGTCCGGGCATGGTGATGAAGATCAAGCCCCTGGAAGATGCTCTGGTTCAGGCCAAGGCAGCAGCCGGGGAGGCGGCGAAGGTGATTTACCTGTCCCCCCAAGGCCGTCAACTGACTCAGTCGGCGGTACGCGAGCTGGCACAATCGGATGCATTGATCCTGATTGCCGGCCGCTATGAAGGCATTGACGAGCGCTTTATTGAGGCTCATGTCGATGAAGAGTGGTCGATTGGCGACTATGTACTGTCTGGCGGCGAGCTGCCGGCGATGGTCCTGATCGATGCGGTTACACGACTGCTGCCTGGAGCTTTAGGGCATGCGGATTCCGCTGAGGAAGATTCCTTTACGGATGGTCTGCTGGATTGCCCGCACTACACCCGACCTGAGGTGTATGCGGATCAGCGTGTTCCCGACGTGTTGCTGAGTGGCAATCACGCGCATATCCGGCGTTGGCGTTTACAGCAGTCCCTTGGTAGGACCTTTGAACGACGCGCCGATCTTCTGGAAAGCCGCTCGCTTTCTGGAGAAGAGAAGAAGCTGCTCGAGGAATACATCCGCGAGCGGGACGATAGTTAACAACGTATCGATGGTAGATCGAACGATTTACCTTAGGAGCACAGCATGACCAACAAAATCATCCTTGCACTCGAAGCAGAGCAGATGACCAAAGAAATCCCTACCTTCGCCCCAGGCGACACTATTGTCGTTCAGGTGAAAGTGAAGGAAGGCGATCGTTCCCGTCTGCAAGCGTTCGAAGGCGTTGTAATCGCCAAGCGTAACCGCGGCGTGAACAGTGCGTTCACCGTTCGTAAAATCTCCAACGGTGTTGGCGTAGAACGTACTTTCCAGACCTACTCCCCGCAGATCGACAGCATGGCTGTTAAACGTCGCGGTGACGTACGTAAAGCCAAGCTGTACTACCTGCGCGACCTGTCGGGTAAAGCAGCTCGCATCAAGGAAAAACTGGCTTAAGTCCAGCTTCCGATGCAGAAAAAAGCAGCCTACGGGCTGCTTTTTTGTTGCCCGAAATTCCCCCCTTTGTAGGAGCTGCCGAAGGCTCGGGCTGCGATCAGACGATCTTTTGACCTTGCTTTCGATCCGCGATCCACTGTTTACGAGCTGTCCGACATGACCCCCCGCGACCAGGAAATCCAACGCCGTACCGAACTCTCGGTGACCCGCGTGACCAAGGCTGTCTTCCCGCCGACCACCAACCACCACAACACCCTGTTCGGCGGCACTGCGCTGGCATGGATGGACGAAGTGTCGTTCATCACCGCCACACGCTTCTGCCGCTTGCCACTGGTGACCGTGTCCACTGATCGCATCGATTTCAATCACGCGATCCCGGCCGGTTCCATCGTCGAGTTGGTCGGGAAGGTGATCAAGGTCGGCAACACCAGCCTCAAGGTCGAGGTGGAAGTGTTTGTTGAAAGCATGAGCTGTGATGGCCGCGAGAAGGCGATTCATGGCCAGTTCAGCTTCGTTGCCATTGATGATGACAAGCGGCCGGTGCCGGTGTTGCCGGGTTTTGCGGCTTGATCTGATACCGAGTCGCGCCATTCGCGAGCAGGCTCGCTCCCACATTGGATCGCGGTCCCCTGTGGGAGCGAGCCTGCTCGCGAAGGCGTCAGCTCAGGCGCCGCTGATCTCAGGCTGAATCAACGCCAGCAGCGTCCACCCCGCCCCAGGCTTCAAAGCAGTCTCCGGTGTCACCACATGCACCCAGCCACTGTCATCGCGCATGAACAACAACGTGGCGCGATTGCCATGCAGTGCGCGGTAATCCTCCCATCCGAAGCCATCCGTCAGCGTCGTGCTGTACAACTCGGCGCCCTGGCCCATCTGACTGGCCAGTTTCGCGTAGGTAAAAGCCTCGCTGCCCAACTGATTGCCACGATGCTCAAGACTCGCCCGGTGCTTGTCGCTGCGACGGCTTTCCTGTCCACTCGCCAAGCCAAACAAACGCTGATGCCCAAAGTCATGACGGAACCGCATCGCCGCCAAGGTATTGAGTTCACCCGACGGCGACAGCGCCAGCAAATGCCCCAGCCCGACCAGATCCAGATGCGCATCGGCATGCTGCGAAGCCGGATTGCCAAAGTACGTCGGCAAACCTTCCATGCGCGCCGCACGAATATTCTCCCAGCTTGAATCGGTCAGCAGCACGCGGCTGCCCAGTTGCTGCAGCGACTTGCCCAACTCCCGCGCAGGACCGTTGGCGCCGACGATCAGAAAACCGCTCGGCGCCGGTTCTGCAACCTTCAACAGGCGAGCCAGCGGTCGTGCCGTGGCGCTCTGCAGCACGACGGTGCCGATAATCACCGCGAAGGTCAGCGGCACCAGCAGCAACGCGCCCTCGTGCCCCGCCTCATGCAGGCGAATCGCGAAAATCGCTGAGACCGCCGCCGCGACTATCCCGCGTGGCGCAATCCAGCACAGCAACGCCCGCTCGCGCCAGCTCAGGCTGGATCCCGCTGTACTGAGCAACACGTTCAACGGCCGGGCGATCAGTTGAATCACCAAAAGCAGAATCAGTACCAGCGGCCCCAGTCCGATCAACGCGTACAGATCCAGGCGCGCCGCCAGCAAAATGAACAGGCCGGAAATCAGCAGCACGCTGAGGTTTTCCTTGAAGTGCAGGATATGCCGCACATCCACGCCCTTCATGTTCGCCAGCCACATGCCCATCAGCGTCACCGCCAACAGTCCCGACTCGTGCATCACGGCGTTCGAAGCGATGAAAATCCCCAGCACCGCCGCCAACGATGCGAGGTTATGCAGATACTCCGGTAGCCACTGCCGGCGGATTACCGTGCCGAGCAGCCAGCCACCGACAATGCCGAACACCGCGCCGCAGAGAATCACGCCGCCAAAGGTGAACAGGCTCTGCTTGAGGCCATGTCCTTCGGCGCTGGCAATGATGAAGCTGTAAACCACCACGGCGAGGAGGGCGCCGATCGGGTCAATGACGATGCCCTCCCAACGCAAAATATTGGCGATCGAGGCTTTCGGCCGCACCACGCGCAGCATCGGTACGATGACGGTCGGGCCGGTGACCAGCGTCAGGCTGCCGAACAGGATGGCCAGCATCCAGTCGAAACCGAGCAGGAAGTGCGTAGCGACCGCGATGACGATCCAGGTCGAGATCGCGCCAATGGTCACCAGACGATGAACGACGCTGCCGATCTCCTTCCACTCCGACAGGTGCAGGGTCAAGCTGCCTTCGAACAGAATCAGCGCGACGGCCAGCGACACCAGCGGCATCAGCAGCGGCCCGAACATTTCCTGCGGATCGAGCCAGCCCAGCACTGGGCCGACCAGAATCCCCGTCAGCAACAAAAACAGAATCGCCGGCAGCTTCAGGCGCCAGGCTAGCCATTGGCAACCCAGCGCCGCCGCGCCAATCCCGCCAAATGCCAAGAGAATTTGCTGCTCGTTCATTGATGCTCCCTGTTCCTTGAAATAGCCGGCTATGAAAGACTAGCGCCCATTCCTACAGTTCACTCTACATTTGCGCACAGTCCATGAGGCTGTGTGTCTTGAGCGCCCATGCCTGCCATCGACCATCCGCTGATTGACCAATTCCTCGACGCTTTATGGCTGGAGAAAGGCCTGTCCGATAACACCCGCGGCGCTTATCGCAGCGATCTGGCGCTGTTCAATGGCTGGTTGCGGGAGAAGAATCTGGAGCTTATCAACGCCGGCCGTGAGCTGATCCTCGATCACTTGGCTTGGCGCCTGGAGCAGAACTACAAACCGCGCTCCACTGCCAGATTCCTCTCCGGGGTGCGTGGCTTTTATCGCTATCTGCTGCGGGAAAAGCTGATCAGTGTCGACCCGACGTTGCGCGTCGACATGCCGCAACTCGGTAGGCCGTTGCCTAAGTCCCTGTCGGAAGCGGACGTCGAAGCCCTGCTTAAAGCACCGGATCTGAGCGAGGCGATCGGCCAGCGTGACCGCGCCATGCTTGAAGTGCTGTATGCCTGTGGCCTGCGCGTAACCGAACTGGTCAGCCTGACGCTGGAACAGGTCAACCTGCGCCAAGGTGTGTTGCGGGTGATGGGCAAGGGCAGCAAGGAGCGCCTGGTGCCAATGGGCGAGGAGGCAATTGTCTGGGTCGAGCGTTATATGCGCGACGGGCGCGGCGAACTGCTCGGTGGCCGGCCCAGCGATGTGCTGTTCCCCAGTCAGCGCGGCGAGCAGATGACCCGCCAGACCTTCTGGCACCGGATCAAGCATCAGGCCAAGGTTGCCGGGATCGGCAAATCGCTGTCGCCGCACACCTTGCGTCACGCGTTTGCCACGCACCTGCTCAACCACGGCGCAGACTTGCGCGTGGTGCAGATGCTGCTCGGCCACAGCGACCTTTCCACCACGCAGATCTACACCCACGTCGCCCGCGCTCGATTGCAGGATCTGCACGCCAAACACCACCCGCGCGGCTGACTACATACCTCCCCCTGTAGGAGCTGCCGAAGGCTGCGATCTTTTGATCTTAAAAACAGAATCAAAAGATCGCAGCCTTCGGCAGCTCCTACATAAGGCGGGGGTGATGAGTGGCGACAGGCGCATTCGGCCACCGTGACCTTATGTGTTAGGCTTTGCCGGTTTGCACGATGGACGGTTATGACCCGGTGTTCCGGCACGGGCGTTCTGATCGTTCCATTTGTCCGCCTTCAGGAGTTCTCATGCGTCTGACCCAGATTTTCGCCGCCGCAGCCATTGCGTTGGTCAGCACCTTTGCCGTCGCCGATGACGCGGCCGACAAAGCGATTCGTCAAAGCCTGGAAAAACTCGAACTCGAGGTTCCGGTAGAAAGCATCAATGCCAGCCCGCTGCCAGGCATGTACGAAGTCAAACTCAAAGGCAGCCGCGTGCTGTACGCCAGCGCCGATGGCCAGTACATCGTTCAGGGCTACCTGTTCCAGCTCAAGGACGGCAAACCGGTCAACCTGACCGAGAAGACCGAACGCCTGGGCATCTCCAAACTGGTCAATGCCATCCCGGTCGCCGAAACCGTGGTTTACCCGGCCGTGGGCGAAACCAAATCGCACATCACCGTGTTCACCGACACCACCTGCCCGTACTGCCACAAGCTGCACGCCGAAGTGCCGGAGCTGAACAAGCGCGGCATCGAAGTGCGCTACGTTGCGTTCCCGCGCCAGGGCCTCGGCTCGCCGGGTGACGAGCAACTGCAAGCCGTGTGGTGCTCGAAAGACAAGAAAGCCGCCATGGACAAAATGGTCGATGGCAAGGAAATCAAGGCCGCCAAGTGCGATAACCCGGTTTCCAAACAGTTTGCCCTCGGTCAGTCGATCGGCGTGAACGGCACACCGGCCATCGTTTTGGCCGACGGACAAGTCATTCCGGGCTACCAGCCTGCGCCACAAGTCGCCAAACTGGCGTTGGGCGCGAAGTAAATTCGCATCGTCACGGTCAGCCGTGACGATCATGGCCTGGCAGCAGCATCGCCGGGCCATTAATAGAGAGCCGCGAGCACGCGGTTGTTTTCCGGCCGACCCCGCGTCGGCCGTTTTATGGGGAGTTCACAGTGAATCCGGTCAAAGTAGGCATCTGTGGGTTAGGGACCGTCGGTGGCGGTACCTTCAACGTACTTCAGCGCAACGCCGAGGAAATCGCTCGTCGTGCCGGGCGTGGAATCGAAGTGGCACAAATTGCCATGCGCACGCCAAAGCCTCAGTTCCAGACGACCGGTATTGCGATTACCAACGATGTCTTCGAAGTGGCCACGAACCCTGAGATCGACATCGTCATAGAGCTGATGGGCGGCTACACCGTTGCCCGCGAGCTGGTACTCAAGGCCATCGAGAATGGCAAGCATGTGGTCACCGCGAACAAGGCTCTGATAGCCGTTCACGGTAATGAAATTTTCGCCAAGGCTCGCGAGAAAGGCGTGATCGTCGCATTCGAAGCAGCTGTGGCCGGTGGCATTCCGGTGATCAAGGCGATCCGAGAAGGCCTGTCCGCCAACCGCATCAACTGGGTCGCCGGGATCATCAACGGCACCGGTAACTTTATCCTCACCGAAATGCGCGAGAAGGGCCGTACCTTCGAAGACGTGCTGGCCGAAGCCCAGGCACTGGGTTACGCCGAAGCCGATCCGACCTTCGACGTTGAAGGCATCGACGCGGCGCACAAGCTGACGATTCTGGCCTCCATCGCGTTCGGCATCCCGCTGCAATTCGACAAGGCTTACACCGAAGGCATCACCAAGCTGACTACCGCTGACGTCAATTACGCCGAAGCGCTGGGCTATCGCATCAAGCACCTCGGCGTGGCGCGCAGCACTGCTGCCGGCATCGAGTTGCGCGTACACCCGACGCTGATCCCGGCCGATCGTCTGATCGCCAACGTCAACGGCGTGATGAACGCAGTGATGGTCAACGGTGACGCTGCCGGTTCGACGCTGTTCTACGGCGCTGGCGCTGGCATGGAGCCAACCGCTTCGTCGGTGATCGCCGACCTGGTCGATGTGGTTCGCGCCATGACTTCCGACCCGGAAAACCGCGTGCCGCATCTGGCCTTCCAGCCGGATTCGCTGTCGGCCCATCCGATCCTGCCGATCGAAGCCTGCGAAAGTGCTTATTACCTGCGCATTCAGGCCAAGGACCATCCGGGCGTGTTGGCTCAGGTGGCGAGCATCCTGTCGGAGCGCGGCATCAACATCGAGTCGATCATGCAGAAGGAAGTCGAGGAACATGACGGTCTGGTGCCAATGATCCTGCTGACCCACCGTGTCGTCGAACAGCGCATCAACGATGCCATCGCCGCCCTCGAAGCGCTGGCCGGCGTCAACGGTCCGGTTGTACGGATCCGCGTCGAGCACCTGAACTAAACAGAAGCAGCTGCAAGCTTCGAGCTGCAAGCGGCAAGAGAAAAGCGGTCTGGCTTTTACTTGCAGCTTGTAGCTCGTAGCTTGAAGCTCAAACCGAAGGTTTGAAATCATGCGTTATATCAGTACCCGCGGCCAGGCACCGGCCCTGAATTTCGAAGACGTCCTGCTGGCTGGTCTGGCGACCGACGGCGGTCTGTACGTTCCGGAAAACCTGCCACGTTTCACCCAGGAAGAGATCGCTTCCTGGGCAGGTCTGCCGTATCACGAATTAGCCTTCCGGGTGATGCGCCCGTTCGTCACCGGCAGCATTCCGGACGCCGATTTCAAAAAGATTCTCGAAGAAACCTACGGCGTGTTCGCCCACAGCGCCGTGGCGCCGCTGCGTCAGTTGAACGGCAACGAATGGGTCATGGAGCTGTTCCACGGCCCGACCCTGGCGTTCAAGGACTTCGCTCTGCAACTGCTCGGTCGTCTGCTCGACTACGTGCTGGAAAAACGCGGTGAGCGCGTGGTGATCGTCGGTGCCACCTCCGGTGATACCGGTTCGGCCGCCATCGAAGGCTGCAAGCACTGCGAAAACGTCGACATCTTCATCCTGCACCCGCACAACCGTGTGTCCGAAGTGCAGCGTCGCCAGATGACCACGATTTTCGGCGAGAACATCCACAACATCGCCATCGAAGGCAACTTCGATGACTGCCAGGAAATGGTCAAGGCGAGCTTCGCCGACCAGAGTTTCCTCAAAGGCACGCGTCTGGTGGCGGTGAACTCGATCAACTGGGCGCGGATCATGGCCCAGATCGTTTATTACTTCCATGCGGCCCTGCAGTTGGGCGGCCCGGCGCGTTCGGTGTCGTTCTCGGTACCCACCGGCAACTTCGGTGACATCTTCGCCGGTTACCTGGCACGCAACATGGGCCTGCCGATCAACCAGTTGATCGTCGCCACCAACCGCAACGACATCCTGCACCGCTTCATGAGCGGCAATCAGTACGTCAAGGAAACCCTGCACGCCACGCTGTCGCCGTCGATGGACATCATGGTCTCGTCGAACTTCGAACGCCTGCTGTTCGACCTGCACGGTCGCAACGGCGCGGCGATTGCCGGCCTGATGGATACCTTCAAGCAAGGTGGTGGTTTCAGCGTCGAACAAGAGCGCTGGACCGAAGCGCGCAAACTGTTCGACTCGCTGGCTGTGGATGATGCGCAGACCTGCGAAACCATCGCCGAAGTCTACGAGCAAACCGGTGAAGTGCTGGATCCGCACACTGCCATCGGCGTCAAGGCTGCGCGCGAATGCCGTCGTAGCCTCGATATCCCGATGGTGATTCTCGGCACCGCGCATCCGGTGAAATTCCCGGATGCAGTGGAGAAAGCCGGTGTAGGAAAAGCGCTCGAGCTACCTGCACATCTTTCTGATTTGTTTGAGCGAAACGAGCGTTGCACCGTTTTGCCAAACGAGCTGAAAGCCGTGCAAGCCTTTGTCAGCCAGCATGGCAACCGCGGCAAGCCGCTTTAAGTCAGTAAAACTGTCACATTTTGAAGCCCGTCTCCTGACGGGCTTTTTTGTTTCTGCTGCCACACTGCTCGGGTTTTCACCCACGAAGGACGGGTGAGTCGATCACGAAGGAAGTGGCAATGCTGTTTTATAGAGGTTTGAAACCGGCACTGGGTGGGCTGTTCTTGTTCGCATTACTGGCTTTGATGCGCAGCAGTGAGGCGGCGCAACTGGCGCTGCATGACGATGTCCTGGCTGCCAAAGTCCAGCCCATCGAACTGGCCGCACACGAGCGACAATGGATTCGCGACAACCCCGAGGTGACGGTGACGTCGTTGCAGTACCCGTTGTATCTGTTTCAGGATGAGCACGGGCAGTGGAGCGGCTTGAACAACGATGTACTCAAGCGAGTGACGGCGATGACCGGGTTGCGGTTTGTGCATCAGGAATCGTTTTCCACCGATCACATGCTCGAACGTCTGGAGAGCGGGGCGGCGGATATCAGTACGACCCTGGCCATGAGCGAGGAGCGCAAGGCGTTTCTGGATTACAGCCACGCTTTCGGTGGTGCGGGCTGGGTATTCGTCGGCCGCGCTGATGCGCCCCGGCTCGAATCCTTCGAGCAACTGAGTCAACGGGTACTGGTGCTGCCGGCCCGGCATGCGCTGGAAGACATGATCAGGCGTGACTTCCCGACGATCGAGATTCGCTCGGTCAAGACTTACGCCGAGGCGCGGGCGCTGGTCGAGAGCGGCGAAGCCTACGCCACCATCGAAAACGAAATCGGCGCACAGCTTTACCCTTTGGGGTTGCTCAAGGTGGGGGGGCTGGTCGAAGGCAAATGGGAGGCCGACAACCTGGCCGTGCGCAAAGGCATGCCGGTGCTGCTGAGTATCCTCAACAAGGCCCTTGAGGCATTTCCTGCGGCGGAGTTGCGGGCGATCCGCCTGAAATGGCTGGAAGGTATTGCTCCGGCGCCCGTGCCGTCGTTCTGGCAACAGATGCTTGAATGGGGTTGTTGGGGCATGGGCGGGCTCGGTGTGTTCGGCTTGTTGTCGCTGGTGTGGAATCGGCGTTTGACGGCAGTGATCAAGTTGCGGCGCGCGGCGGAACAGGATCTGGGCGATCAACTGGCGTTTCAGCATGCGCTGATCGACTCAATGCCTGATCCGGTGTTCGTCCGCGATCTGCAAGGACGGCTGGTCATGTGCAATCGCAGCTATGAGGAGGCGTTGTCGGTTCGACTGGATCAGGTGCAGGGGCGGTTGCTGATTGAGGTTGAGTCGCTGCCCGACGCCACGGCGCTGCTGTTGCACGATGAGTTCATGGTGCAGTTGCGCACGCGCAAGTCGCGCTTCAGCAAACGACGATTGCAGTTCAAGAGCGGTCCCCGTGAGGTCTATCAGTGGACGGTACCGTTCTACAGTGCCGACGGTAAGTTGCGTGGGCTTTTGGGGGGCTGGACGGACATTACCCAGCGTCGTACAGAGAGCGGGTGCCGATGTCCGCAGTGAAGATGGGAAATGTCCTATACGACGCGGCTACTTTTCCGATGGGAGGCTTAGGACGGCTGCCCTAGAGTGACAACAACTGCGGTGAGAGTCCGCGATTGTCGCTTCAGAGGTCGCTTATGCGCTCGCTTAAAGTCCTGATACTTGAACCCAATCCGTTCCAGCTGATGGCGTTGCATCAAATGCTCAATGCCATTGGCATCTATGACGTGCTGACGGCGCCGTCGCTGGCTTCGGCCCTGTCTTCCTTGAGCCATCGCGGCGTGGTCGACATCGCGATTTGCGATCCGCAACTCAAGGGCGGCGACGGCCTGGCGCTGATCCAGCATCTGGCGGTTCAGCGTGAGGCGCGTGCGTTGATCCTGCTGGGGACGGTCGCGCCGAGCCTGCTGAACGATCTTGAACCCTTGCTGTGCGAGCACCGTTTGCGATTGCTGGGGCGCCTGCAAACCCCGGTGTCGGCGGTGTTGATGCGCGGTTTGCTCGACAGTTACCTGATCGCCGCTTCGCCGCCGCTAGGGGTTTGACGGATACGGTTATTTTTCTGTCATCTTCGCCGTGCATGCTCTGACAGACCGGTGACTCTCCAGGAATGGGGCGATCGGTATGCAGAACTTTCTTCTCGGGCCGGTGGTCATTTATTGTGAACACGCCCCAGGCACACAGTTTTCGGACTATTGAGTGGAGATCGAGATGGAAAGTATCAGTCTATTGCTCGGTGAGGCTCTGAGCCCGTATCAGGTTTCGTTGTCGCCAAGCGGTTCCCACGGCGAATGCCTGGTGACCTTGAAGAACAGCAGCGGCGCCATTGTGGTGGAACGCGAATTCAATCAGGCACAGCTGAGCGACAAGCGCCAGTTGACCGATGTCGTTGACGGCTTGCACCGCGACGTTCTGATCGCTGAAGGGAGGCTGGAGCCTTGTGTGATCGCCGCCTTGCGCAACGCTGCACTGGACAAGCGTGCGGCGCTGTAAAGATGAAATATTTTTTGTGGGAACCTTCCTGCATCCCTGTCAGTCAGACCCCATAACAGCAGGATCAAGCATTGTGCTCCGGTGCTTGTCGCTTGCTGCTACGGGTCTTTATGTAGGCCACGTTTAACCCCGAGTCGTCTCCCCACTTCTCGGGGTTTCTTTTGTCTGCGATTTGCTTACTGCGCGGCCTGGTGTTCGAAAAATGCACGGGCCTCTTGCAGATAATCCGCTTGGCGCTCGGGGTCCAGCCAGGCGGCATAAAGCTGATTGAGGTGTTCGTGGGGCAGGGTCCGCAGCAGTTGATTGATCTCGCTGATGGCCTGGCGTCCCAGGGTGGTGTCGGAGCACGCCACATAGCCCGAGAGGTATTTTCCCGTGCCGCGAACCGCATAGAACACTAGTTCATCCTCGGCAATCTGCGCCTGTCTGGCCTGATAGCGGATCTCCGGCCAGTAACCCAGCACTACCTGCAAACGCCCCAGACGCTGCATCGACAGCAGATTGGTCAGCGCATCGTTGCCGTAATGGGCAGTCAATGCGCCGCTGGGCGCCTGATGCAGAATATTGTCGATAAATTCGCCATAACTGCGCTCAGCGACCACACCGACTTTTCTGTCGGTGGCGGCCAGCAATGCCGACAGATCGACTTCGCCGTCCACCAGATAGGAATCAAGCACCGCGCGATCCTGTTGGCGAACCACCAGGCCGTTGCTCACCGCGCGGATCGCCGGGATCGAATAGGCGACCCACTGCGCCCGCTCCTTGTTCCAAAGCAGCGCGGGGTCACAGGCAAACGGGTTTTCATGGAGCATCTGCAGACCACGGGCGCGATTGACCCGCATCAGCGTGTGTTCGTATTGCGGCATACCGGCGATCAGCAGCGGCATCAGTTGGTCGATCACGCCCTGGCCCTTTTTCGGGCCTTCGAAAATGGTCAGTGGCGGCAGGTCGCGCAGTAACCAGATCAGCGTCGGTTTCGCCTGCGCGCCGGTCGACAGCGTGAGCAAAAACAGCAAGCCGAACAACCGCCACGTCCACCAGTGATGGGCGCGGTTGCTGTGCGATGTCTGCCGGCGTTTCAGCTTAAATGGCTCCGTCTTCGCGCAACTTGGCGATCTGTCTCTCGTCATAGCCAAGTTCGTGAAGTACCTGCGTATTGTGTTCACCCAGTTGCGGCCCGACCCATTCTGAACTGCCCGGTGTCTCAGAGAGTTTCGGCACAATGCCCGGCATCTTGAAATCTTTGCCGTCGGGCAGTTTGGCCTGCAGGAACATCTCTCGGGCCAGGTATTGCGGATCGTTGAACATGTCCTCGGCGCTGAAGATCCGGCTGGCCGGTACCTCGGCCTGATTGAGCAGGTCGAGCACGGTTTGCAGGGGCAACGAATTGACCCAGCGATCAATTACGCCGTACAACTCGTCGCGGCGACTGTCGCGCCCGTCGTTGCTGGCCAGTGTCGGATCGTTGGCCAGGTCTTCGCGGCCGATGATCAGCATGAAGCGTTTGAAGATCGCGTCACCATTGGCGCCGATCTGCACATGCTTGCCGTCGGCGCTGGTGTGAATAGAAGAGGGCGTAATGCCCGGCATGATGTTGCCGGTGCGCTCGCGGATAAAGCCGAACACGTCGAACTCCGGCACCATGCTTTCCATCATCGCAAAAATGGCTTCATACAACGCCACATCGACAACCTGACCGGTGCCACCGTTGACCTCACGATGACGCAGCGCCATCAGTGCGCCAATCACGCCCCACAGCGCAGCAATCGAATCGCCGATGGAAATCCCGGTACGCACCGGTGGCCGGTCCTCAAAACCGGTGATGTAACGCAAACCGCCCATGGACTCGCCCACCGCGCCGAAGCCCGGTTGATCTTTCATCGGACCGGTCTGACCGAAACCGGACAGGCGCACCATCACCAGTTTCGGGTTCAAGGCGTGTAGGGTTTCCCAGCTCAGGCCGAGTTTTTCCAGCACACCGGGCCGGAAGTTCTCGATGAGGATGTCCGCTTCACTGAGCAGTTTTTTCAGGATCGCCAAACCGTCAGGGTGTTTGAGGTTCAGCGTCAGCGACTTTTTATTGCGCGCCTGAACGAACCACCACAGCGACGTGCCTTCGTACAGTTTTCGCCATTTGCGCAAGGGATCACCGCCGTCCGGCGATTCGATCTTGATCACTTCGGCGCCGAACTCGCCGCAAATGCGCGAGGCAAACGGCCCGGCAATCAATGTACCCAATTCAATGACTTTCACACCGCTGAGCGGTTTGTTGGCGAACGGCATACTGAATCCTGTAGGACAAGGCTAAGCAGATACAGCGTTTTAACATAGCCGGCTGTCAGACGCCGCAGGTTGATCGCCATCAATTCGATGATTGCCTACCGCATCGGTTAGACTTGCCGACTTTCCTCGTATCAAGAAGCCCGTTCATGGCCCAGCCGTCCACTACCTACAAATTTGAACTGAACCTCACCGACCTCGACCGCAGTGTCTACGAGAGCGTCAAGCAGACCATCGCCCGTCACCCTTCGGAAACCGAAGAGCGCATGACCGTGCGGCTGCTGGCCTACGCCCTCTGGTACAACGAGCAGTTGTCGTTTGGCCGTGGTCTGTCAGACGTGGATGAACCTGCGCTGTGGGAAAAGAGCCTGGATGATCGTGTTCTGCACTGGATCGAAGTCGGCCAGCCGGACGCCGACCGTCTGACCTGGTGCTCGCGTCGCACCGAGCGCACCAGCTTGCTCGCTTACGGCAGCTTGCGCGTCTGGGAAACCAAGGTGATCCCGGCGATCAAGAACCTGAAAAACGTCAACATCGCTGCGGTTCCGCAAGAAGTGCTGGAAACCCTGGCCAAGGACATGCCCCGCGTTATCAAGTGGGACGTGATGATCAGCGAAGGGACGATCTTCGTCACCGACGATCGTGGTCAGCACGAAGTCCAGTTGCAATGGCTGCAAGGTGAGCGCGGCTGATCCCGCGTCACCACCGGAATAATCCCACGTAATCAAGAGAAGTCTCCGTCACCCCATGCGTATCGAACCTCGTCAACTGCCTGCCACTCTGCCTTTTCTCGGTGATCTGCCGCCGCTGTTGACCCGCTTGTACGCGGCGCGGGGCGTGCAGTCCGAGGCTGAGCTGGACAAGAGCCTGGCGCGGTTGATCCCGTTCCAGCAACTCAAGGGCATAGACGCAGCGGTGGACTTGCTGGTGACGGCGCTGGAGCAACGTCAGCGCATCCTCATCGTCGGCGATTTCGATGCGGACGGCGCGACGGCCAGTACCGTTGGCATGCTCGGTTTGCGCTTGTTGGGCGCTGCGCACGTCGATTATCTGGTGCCGAACCGCTTCGAGTATGGCTACGGCCTGACCCCGGAAATCGTCGAAGTTGCGCTGACCCGCGAGCCGCAATTGCTGATCACCGTCGACAACGGCATCTCCAGCGTCGAAGGCGTGGCGGCAGCCAAGCGTGCGGGCCTCAAGGTCTTGATCACCGACCACCACTTGCCCGGTGATGAGCTGCCGCAGGCCGATGCGCTGGTCAACCCGAACCAGCCCGGTTGTGAGTTCCCGAGCAAGGCGCTGGCCGGCGTCGGGGTGATTTTCTATGTGTTGATGGCGTTGCGCGCACGCTTGCGCAGCCTTGGCTGGTACGAGAACAAGCCGCAGCCGAACATTGGCGAGCTGCTCGATCTGGTGGCGCTGGGCAGCGTCGCCGACGTGGTGCCGCTGGACGCCAACAACCGGATTCTGGTGCATCAGGGCCTGGAACGGATTCGCGCCGGTCGCGCACGGCCGGGGATCAAAGCGATTCTTGAAGTGGCCAAGCGTGACGCTGCACGTATTACCTCTACCGATCTCGGGTTTATCGTCGGCCCGCGTCTGAATGCCGCCGGGCGTCTGGATGACATGAGTCTGGGCATTGAATGCCTGCTCACCGCCGACGCCAACCTGGCCCGGGAAATGGCCGCGCAACTGGACGGCATGAATCAGGATCGCAAATCCATCGAGCAGGGCATGCAGCGTGAAGCGCTGGCGCAGCTCAAGGACTTGCCGGTGGAGTCGATGCCGTTTGGCCTGTGCCTGTTCGATCCGGAATGGCACCAGGGCGTGATCGGGATTCTCGCGTCGCGGATGAAAGAACGTTACTTCCGTCCGACCATTGCCTTCGCCGATGCGGGTGATGGTTTGCTCAAGGGCTCGGGCCGTTCGGTGCAGGGCTTCCACATTCGTGACGCGTTGAGCGTGCTAGCGGCGCAGCATCCAAACCTGATCGCCAAGTATGGCGGTCACGCAATGGCCGCTGGTCTGACCTTGCCGCAGGAGAATTTTCCGCTTTTCGCCGAGGCCTTTGACGCTGAGGTGCGTAGGCAGCTTCGCGAAGAAGACCTGACCGGGCGCATGCTGACCGATGGCACGCTGGCGGTTGAAGAATTCCACCTCGAACTGGCCCGCGCCTTGCGCCATGCCGGGCCTTGGGGGCAGCACTTCCCGGAGCCGCTGTTTCATGGCGTGTTCCAGTTGGTTGAGCAGCGCGTGGTAGGCGAGCGACACCTGAAAGTGGTGCTGAAGAGTGAATGCGGCTCGGTGAAGCTGGATGGCATCGCGTTTGGTATCGACCGGGATATCTGGCCGAATCCGACGATTCAGTGGGTTGAGCTGGCTTACAAGCTCGACGTTAACGAGTTTCGGGGTAATGAGACGGTACAACTGATGATTGCCCATATCGAACCGCGCTGAAGATCAAAAGATCGCAGCCTGCGGCAGCTCCTACATGGGAATGCGGTTTCCTGTAGGAGCTGCCGAAGGTTCGGGCCGCGATCGGACGATCTTTTCTTGAATTTCCCGCGATCCCCCGTTGTCGACTAGGCTCTAAGCACTGCTTGATTGGCCTTGTGACGTCTTGTCGAATTTTTTGCCCGCGGGGGCGGGTGCTGCACCTTTTTCCTGTCACTCGTCGACTATTCAAACAGAACCCTGGAGCCTGCCCACTGATTTGAGAGGTGCCCCATGAGTCTGCTGCTTGAACCCTTCACCCTACGCCAACTGACCCTGCCCAACCGCATCGCCGTCTCACCGATGTGCCAATACTCGAGCGTCGACGGCCTGGCCAACGACTGGCACTTGGTGCACCTCGGCAGCCGCGCGGTGGGCGGCGCCGGTCTGGTCTTCACTGAAGCCACGGCGATCACGGCCGACGGGCGGATTACCGCCGAAGACCTGGGCCTGTGGAACGACGAACAGATCGAACCGCTGCAACGCATTACCCGATTCATCACGTCCCAAGGCGCAGTCGCCGGCATTCAATTGGCTCACGCCGGGCGCAAGGCCAGCACCCATCGGCCGTGGATCGGCAAGCATGGCAGCGTCAAACCGGAAGATGGCGGCTGGACCCCGGTCGGGCCGTCGCCGATTGCTTTCGATCCGCAGCACACGCAACCGAAACAGCTGGATGAGGGGCAGATTGCCGACGTCATTCAGGCGTTTGTCGATGCTGCCAAACGTGCTTTGACGGCTGGTTTCAGTGTGGTTGAGGTGCATGCGGCGCATGGTTATCTGCTGCATCAGTTTCTTTCGCCGTTGAGTAATCAGCGCCGCGATCAGTACGGTGGTTCGTTTGAGAACCGTATTCGTCTGGTGCTGCAAGTTACCGAAGCAGTAAGGGCGGTCTGGCCTGAGGAGTTGCCGGTGTTTGTTCGCGTGTCGGCCACAGACTGGGTAGAAGACGGCTGGAACCCGGATGAAACCGTGGAGCTGGCGCGGCGCCTGCACACCCTTGGCGCGGATCTGATCGACGTGTCGTCGGGCGGGACAGCGGCCAACGCCGAAATTCCGGTGGGGCCGGGTTATCAGACGCGCTTCGCCGAACGCGTGCGTAAGGAGTCAGGCATCGCCACAGGCACCGTGGGAATGATTACCGAGCCGGCGCAGGCTGAGCACATTCTGCGCACCTGTCAGGCCGACATCATCTTCCTCGCCCGCGAACTGTTGCGTGATCCGTATTGGCCGCTGCACGCGGACGATGATCTGGGTGGGCGCAAAGCGGTGTGGCCGGCGCAGTATCAGCGGGCGACTCATCGGGATCAGCCGATTCATGAGTCTGATTTGCGCGATTGAGTTGGTAGCGGTAAGGCAAAAAGCCCCGGTCAGTGATGGCCGGGGCTTTGTTTTGTCTGATGATCTTTTGTTGAAATACTGCCGTCATCGCTGGCAAGCCAGCTCCCACAGGTTTGGCGTCGTACACAAAAATTGTGATCAACACCAAACACTGTGGGAGCTGGCTTGCCAGCGATGAGGCCCGTGCAGGCGCCTCAAATCATCAAGGGTATTTACGCTTGTCCGGCGCCGGCGGGAAGTACTGGTACAACCAGGTCTCGCTCAACGTGCGGTCATTGGTGCGGATAAACAACCGCAGTTCCACCGGCTCGACGCTGTCATTGGTCGGGTACCAGTCGAACAGGATCCGGTAACCCTTGATGTCATCCAGCACCAGCACGCTGAAATCCTGCACCTTGCCGTTCGAGCAGGTCACCACGGGCTCGATCCCGGTGCCCGGCGGCAGTCGATCCAGACCGCCACCGTTGAAGTCCACGGCAAAACGGCGCGCCCACACCGGCGGATAGTGCTCGCCCGGTGCCCAGCCTTCGGTGAATCCGCCCATGCCGGAACGGGTCGCGTGCACCCGTGCCAACGGCGTACCCACTGGCGGCAATGCGCTCCAGTAGAGCTTGTAGCCATAGTTCAGCGAATCGCCGGCAGCGACCGGTTTTTTCGGGGTCCAGAACGCCACAATGTTATCGAGGGTCTCGCCGGTGGTAGGGATTTCCAGCAGATCGATCGAGCCTTCGCCCCACGCGGTGGTCGGTTCTACCCACAGGCTCGGGCGCTTGCTGTACCAGTCGACGGTGTCCTGGTAGTTGGCGAACTCGTGGTCAGTCTGCACCAGACCGAAACCTTTCGGATCGGTATCTGCAAACGCATTGAATTGCAGGGTCGCCGGGTTGTTCAGCGGACGGCAGATCCACTCGCCGTTGCCGCGCCACATCGCCAAGCGATCCGAGTCGTGGATTTGCGGGTGAATGGTGTCGCACATACGGCGTTCGTGGGTGCCGCAGCTGAACATACTGGTCATCGGCGAGATGCCCAATTGCTCGATCGCCGTGCGCGCATTGATGTGCGCATCGACTTCCATCACCACGCGCTCGGCCTGGCAGTCGATGTCGAAACGATAAGCGCCAGTGGCGCTCGGCGAGTCAAGCAGTGCGTAGACCACAAAACGTGTGGCGTTCTGGTCCGGTGTCTCGAACCAGAACTTGGTGAAGTCAGGAAATTCTTCGCGTTTTTTCGCGTAAGTGTCGATCGCCAGGCCGCGAGCGGAGAGGCCATATTGGCCAGTCGCATCCACCGCGCGGAAATAACTGGCGCCGAGGAACGACACCACGTCATGACGATCCAGCTCTGGCGCCTTGAACAGTTTGAACCCGGCAAAACCCAGATCGCCTTTCAACTGCTGAGTGTCGACCGAAGTGTTTTCATAGTTGAACAGCGCCGGGCGGAAGTGCACTTCGCGCGCGGTGCGGGTCTTCGGGTCGACGCTGTACATGCGCACCGGCTGACGGAACCCCATGCCGACGTGAAAGAACTGCACGTCCAGCTGGCCCTTGTTTTCCTTCCACAGCGAATGTTCGCCGTCGTAGCGGATCGCGTTGAAGTTCTGCGGGGTCATGGTCGCCAGGGTTGGCGGCAGCACCTGTTTGGTGTCCTGATAGGCGCTGCCAGCGAGTTGCTTGGCCTGGCGCTTCAGCGCTTCGAAGTCGAAGGCCTGCGCCTCGCCATCGGCGGCGCCGCCATTGGCCGCCCACGCGCGGGTGGCCAGCAGGCCAGTGGCCGAAAGACCGGTGTAAGCCGCAATGGCCATGGACGCTTTGAGCAAATTCCTGCGGTGCATAAATACAACCTGTCGTGAGCAATCCCGCGCCGTTCCTGGCACGTGCTGGATCAAAAATAACGGTTCGGACAAGCCTTCGGCCAAACGCAACGGACTATTAACAGATGCCCGCTAGCTTAAACGGTTCGCTCGCAATGCAAAATTCGTTGATTCACCGCGCCAGTGTGTCAATGAAACAAGACATGTCGGTTAAATATCTGACAGGGCATTCTGATTTACACGGCATATCTGCTTTTTTCGACTAATTACTCTAAAAACCGCTTTTCAGCGCCGATTTAATTTCTATTCTATGGGCATGACCGGTGCTGACCGGTAGGGCACACGGCGCTGCTGTAAGGGGCAGGGCGATGTGGTGGTTTAGCAATTCTTTGAAGTATTGAAGGACATCGTCCATGGCAAAAATACAAGGTATCACCGACATGCTGGGCATCTTTCCCTGCCTGGGCAGCGGCCGCAAAAGGCGTCGGCTCAGCTCTGACGAAGTGAAGCTGGTTGAGCGTTATCGGGAGCTTTCGGAGAATGACCGGATTGCGATGCGGTATCTGGTGGATGCGATGCGGAGTGTTTCGCGGTTTTAACGCTGGGGTGGGCACCGTGAAAGCCATTTGGCTCTTACGGTGGCCAGGCCAATCAAATTGCCTGCCTCGGCATCGGTGATGCCGACGGCAATGGCTTTCTGAAGCTCGGCACTGTCGTTTAGTTTCAGGTAAGAGATCGCAAAGCTTTCATCACAGGGAATGACTTCCTCAATCTGAGGAAATTTGAGAGCAGTTCTACTCATCTGAATTCAACTCGCTAGAGGGGACACGCTAAACCTGTGGCGAGGGAGCTAGCTTCCTCGCCACAGGTTTTTTGTTTATGAGCCTTAGCTGCAAGTGGCCAGAACCGGATACGGCCGTTGGCCGTGCATTAACTCCGGCACATCCCGCCATTTGACCCACGCCTGCTGTTGCCAGTGCAGCAACGGCACGGTAACGCCTGCCCAATGCATCGAACTCACGCTGGGGTGGTTTTTCACAGAGCTTGAATGGGTTTCGCGCAGCATCGGGATGACTTCATGGCTCAGCCATTGGCGCAGGTGTCGGTTTTCCGGGACGAAGTGATGGACGAGCAGGGCGAACAGGCCGGATTCGCTGACCATCGCGCAATCGATGATTTCGCCGTCCCGACGCAGAAGGACATGGCGACGCTGGTCGGGATCGAGTTTCAGAGTAAGGCGTTCGTTCAGCGGATAGCCCATCAAGCGACCGAGATCCTGAACACAGAACCAGGTTTCGTGATCTTGCATGAAGGCGTGGAGGAAACGGTTGTGGCGGGTGAAGACGACGGGGGTGAAGAAAGCGGAGCTTTCAGAAGGAATTTGTACGTGGTTAGGCATTTTTCGACTCCAATATTGAGAATAGAGCCGCCACTCAAATGAGTGCGGTCACGCCGTTTTGATATTTACTCCGGCTCCGACACCGGGCCGCTGATTTCGCTGCCGAGAGAAAGCCTATCGGCTAGCCACCTACTACGCCAAGTCGGCTCTATCGATACCTTCTGTAGGAAAGAGGATTTATCTCTGAGGGTCGTATCTGTAGGAAATGCCTGTTTTTGCATAGGTGCCAGCGAGCCCGCCCCTAACCAGTGTTTTTTCCGTTATTTGTTTGAATCTTGCGCATCGCTGCAGATGCTCGGCCCTTGGTTTCAGGGCTCAAAGGATTGTTAGGAATAACGGAGAATTCAATGAAGGTGTCTCTCAAGCAGATCAACGGCCCTTGGGATCAGGGCTGGGTGCTGGACAAACACATGGTAAGTAGTACCTTTCTTGGCAACGATGATCGCGGACACCCATGCTTCGATAATCAGCGCACTGAGATTGGCGAGGCGACCTACCGGCTCAAATACCAGAAGGACTGGACTCAGGTCAGCCCACTTGCTCAGGCAGTAGCGACAAATGTCTTCCCAAAACTGGATCAGGTCGGGTTTGTAGTGCCTATGCCTGCTTCAAATATTCGTCAGCGACAACCGGTAACTGAGGTTGCCCAGGCGTTGGGACGAATTATCGGTCGGCCGGTTTTCTCGGATTTGCTTCGAAAAGCGACCACGGGAAAGTCGCTCAAGGATTTGCATTCGAAAGCAGACAAGGTTGCTGCGATTGGAGACAGTTTCAGCGTCAATGATGAAATCACCACTGATGGGCGCTGGAATGTTTTGGTTGTAGATGATTTGTTTGATAGCGGGGCGTCCATGGACGCGGCCTGCGCTGTTTTGCGTAAATATCCGAAGGTAGGGAAAATTTACGTCGCAGCGCTAACTTGGAAGTGAATTCAATGACGACTGTATTTATTGCCGGCTCTATCAACATCAAGAACCTTGATCCGAAGGTTAAAGAGCGCATCAATAATATCGTAGCGTCAGATTTTGAGGTGGTGGTGGGTGATGCTGGGGGCGCCGATACCTCCATTCAGGAGTACCTGCTGAGTCTCGAACGATCCAGAACCACGGTGTTCTGCAGCGGTTCGGCGCCGAGGAACAACCTAGGGCACTGGCCCGCCAGAACAGTCGACTCCAAGCATTCCAAAGGGTCGAGAGCTTTCTTCACCGAGAAAGACGTCGTCATGGCCGAAGCGGCTGACTACGGCTTGATGATCTGGGATGCAAAGAGCACCGGTACGCTCAGCAACGTCATTGAATTGTTGTCGAGAAAGAAGAAGTCGCTTGTTTTCGTCAACAAGGAAAAGCAATTCAAAGTAGTCGGAGACGTTAGTCAGCTCGAAGAGTTGATTGCATTCATGTCCGATCACGCCAAGCAAAAAGCCAATGAAAAAATCAAACTGTTCGACCGTATTTCCCTGTTGAAGCACGATCAGGCAGAGCTTTCTTTTTGATGATGTTTCACGGCTTGCCTGAACCCCGGCACCTTGTCGGTGCCGGGATCACAGGCTCTTAGCGACTCACCTTCCACGCATCCCCAGCCGGCGCCTTGCCATGGTCATACGGCTTGCCAATCCACATATAAACCAGCCCCAAACCAATCACGATCGCAGTACTCAACACCATCGCATAGTTCACATACCACGCTGCATCCGGCGTACGTGGCCAAGCCATGTTGATGATGGCGCCAACGCCGTACACCAGCGCGCCGATGTTCACCGGCCAGCCCCATGCGCCAAGGGTGAATTTGCCGCTGGGTTTCCAGCCTTTGCTGCGGGCGTACAGCGCGGCCAGCACGATCATCTGGAACGCGAGGTAGATGCCGATGGCGGCGAAGCTGACGATGGTGGCCACGGCGTCTTGCAGGAAGAAACCGAGGGCGATGATCAGGGCCGGCAGGACGCCGGACACGAACAGTGCGGCAACCGGTACTTGGGTGGTAGGAGAAATCTTTTTCAGCAGTCGGCTGCCGATGACCATTTCGTCGCGAGCGTAGGAGTACAGCAGACGACTCGCCGCGGCTTGCAGGCTGATGACGCAGGAGATGAAGGAAATCATTACCACGCCCATCACCACTTTCGAGCCGACCGGGCCGAAGGCGTTGTTGAGGATGGTGGTGACCGGGTCTTTGTCGGTGCCGTTGATCACCGCTTGCATGTCCGGCACGGCGAGGATCAGCGCCAGGCAGGCGAACATCGCCGCGATGCCGCCGATGTAGATGGTCATGCGCATGGCCACCGGGATTTTTGCGCTCGGGTTCGGGGTTTCTTCGGCGACGTCGCCGCAAGCCTCGAAGCCGTAGTAGAGGAACATTCCCGCCAGCGAGGCAGTGAGGAACGCCGGCAGGTACGAGCCGTCGACGCTGATGTCGAAGGTGTTGAACAGCACGCTCAGCGGTTGATGGCGTTCGAACACCAGCAGGTAAACACCGACGATCACCGCGCCGACCAGTTCGCAGAGAAAGCCGAACATGGCAATGCGCGCCAGCACTTTGGTGCCGCTGAGGTTGACCAGTGTGGCGAACAGGGTCAGCACCAGGGCGATGACGATGTTGGTGTTGTTGCTTGGCTCAAAGCCGAGCATGGCGGCCAGGTACGGGCCAGCGCCGACCGCAACTGCAGCAATGGTGACGCACAGGGCGATGGAGTAGATCCAGCCGACCATCCATGCCCATTTTTTACCGACCAATCGGCGTGCCCAAGGGTAAACCCCGCCGGAAATCGGGAACTGCGAAACCACTTCGCCGAAGATCAGGCACACCAGCAACTGGCCGCAACCGACCAGCAAGTAGGCCCAGAACATCGGTGGGCCGCCGGCGGCGAGGCACAGGCCGAAGAGGGTATAAACCCCTACGACCGGTGACAGATAAGTGAAGCCCAACGCGAAGTTTTCCCACAGGCTCATGCTGCGGTTGAAGTTCGAGGTGTAGCCCAGTTTGCGCAGTTGTTCGGCATCGCTGTCGGCAACGGCTGCGGCGAGATCGGGTGAGGCACTCATGTGTGATTGCTCCGTGAAATCGGCAGATTTCGGATGGCCGAGGCCGTGGCGGGGCTTTGTGGGCGCCGCCCGGTTCGGTAGTTATTGTTTTGGTTTCGGTGAAGCCTGGTGGTGGATCGCCGACATCGTCCGTGTGTCGCGGAAAAGATCGCAGCCTGCGGCAGCTCCTACAGAAGAGCGGCGTCCATCATGTAGGAGCTGCCGCAGGCTGCGATCTTTTCGCTGTTAATGCTTGAACATCACATGCCGAACCGTGGTGTAGTCCTCCAGCCCATACATGGACATGTCTTTCCCGTAGCCGGACAATTTCTGACCGCCATGGGGCATTTCGCTGACAAGCATGAAGTGCGTATTCACCCACGTGCAGCCGTACTGCAAACGCGCCGACAGGCGATGCGCGCGTCCGACATCTGCCGTCCACACGGAGGAGGCGAGGCCGTAGTCCGAATCGTTGGCCCACTCCAGCGCCTGCGCTTCATCAGTAAATTTGGTCACCGAAACCACCGGCCCAAACACTTCGCGGCGGACGATTTCATCGTCCTGCTGCGCATCGGCCAACACCGTCGGTTCAAAGAAGAAGCCGTTACCGTCAACAGCCTTGCCACCAGTGATCAAACGAATGTGCGATTGCGCCACAGCACGCTCGACAAACCCGGCAACGCGATCGCGATGTTGCGCTGTGATCAGCGGCCCCAGCTCAGTCGACGGATCATCCTGCAAGCCGTACTTGATGCTGCTGACCGCCGCGCCGAGTTTCTCGACGAACTTGTCGTAGATACCTTGCTGCGCATAGATCCGGCACGCGGCGGTGCAGTCCTGCCCGGCGTTGTAGAAACCGAAGGTACGAATACCTTCCACCGCCGCATCGATATCGGCGTCGTCGAAGATGATCACCGGCGCCTTGCCGCCCAGTTCCATGTGCATGCGTTTAACGCTGTCGGCAGTGCTGGAAATGATGTTGGCGCCCGTGGCGATGGAGCCGGTCAGCGAAACCATGCGCACTTTCGGATGGGTAACCAACGGACTGCCAACGGTAGGACCGCGACCAAATACCAGATTGAGTACGCCGGCCGGGAAGATTTCCGACGCCAGTTCGGCCAGACGCAACGCGGTCAGCGGGGTTTGTTCCGATGGCTTGAGCACCACGGTATTACCGGCCGCCAGCGCCGGGGCGATTTTCCAGGCGACCATCATCAGCGGGTAGTTCCACGGCGCGATGGAGGCGATCACACCGACCGGGTCGCGGCGGATCATCGAGGTGTGGCCGGGCAGGTATTCGCCGCCGGCCGAGCCGCTCATGCAACGGCTGGCGCCGGCGAAGAAGCGGAACACGTCGGCAATCGCCGGAATCTCGTCGTTGAGCGCGGCGCTGTAGGGTTTGCCGCAGTTATCGGATTCGAGCTTGGCCAGTTCTTCGCCGTGGGCTTCGATGGCGTCGGCGAGTTTGAGCAGCAGCAGCGAACGGTCTTTCGGCGCGGTTTGCGACCAGTCGGCGAAGGCGTTGTCGGCGGCGCGCACGGCGGCATCGACCTGGGCTTCGCTGGCTTCGTTGATTTCTACCAGGACTTCGCCAAGTGAAGGGTTGAGCACCGGTTGCGCCGGGCCTTCGCCGTTGACCAGTTGGCCGTTGATCAGGAGTTTGGTTTGCATGTCTGTTGTCCTCACTAATACTTTTATTGTTCTGCGGAAACCGAACCCATGTAGGAGCTGCCGAAGGCTGCGATCTTTTGATGTTGCTTTGAAGATCAAGATCAAAGGATCGCAGCCTTCGGCAGCTCCTACACGGGATTCGGTTTCTTCAGTTGTTCGGTTATTTGCCGCCGCTACCGGCGACACTCTCGCCGCCACGCGTCAGGTAGTACGCGCCGAGGATCGGCAACATGGTCACCATCATCACCAGCATGGCGACGACGTTGGTCACCGGCACATCCCGTGGCCGGCTCAGTTGATTGAGCAGCCACAACGGCAACGTGCGCTCATGCCCGGCGGTAAACGTGGTGACGATGATTTCGTCGAACGACAGCGCAAACGCCAACATGCCGCCGGCCAGCAACGCCGAGCCGAGATTGGGCAGGATGATGTAGCGAAAGGTCTGCCAGCCATCGGCGCCGAGGTCCATTGAGGCCTCAATCAAACTGTGCGAAGTACGGCGCAGGCGGGCGATGACGTTGTTGTAGACGATCACCACGCAGAAGGTCGCGTGGCCGACAATGATGGTGAACATCCCCGGCTCGATCCCCAGCGTCTTGAACGTCGCCAGCAGCGCGATCCCGGTGATGATCCCCGGCAGCGCGATCGGCAAAATCAGCATCAGTGAAATGCCTTGTTTGCCGAAGAAATCCCGGCGGTACAAAGCGGCCGATGCGAGCGTGCCGAGCACCATCGCAATCAATGTGGCGATGGCGGCGATTTGCAGCGACAGCTTGATCGACTCCAGAACATCCGGTCGCGAAAACGTCACGCTGAACCAGTGCAACGTGAAGCCCTTCGGTGGAAAGCTGAACGCGGCTTCCTCGGTGTTGAAGGCGTAAAGGAAGATGATCAGGATCGGGAAGTGCAGAAACACCAACCCGCCCCAGGCTGCTATTTTCAGGCCTAGAGAGGCTTTCTCCCCCTGCTTTTCTGAATTAGAGCGCATCGAAAGCCCCCAGTCGTTTGACGATCGAAAGGTAAACCGCGATCAACACAATCGGCACCAACGTAAACGCGGCGGCCATCGGCATATTGCCGATCGCACCTTGCTGCGCGTACACCATGCTGCCGACAAAATAGCCCGGCGGCCCGACCAGTTGCGGCACGATGAAATCACCCAAGGTCAGCGAAAACGTGAAGATCGAACCCGCCGCGATGCCCGGAATCGACAGCGGCAAAATCACCTGCATAAAGGTCTGACGCGGCTTGGCGCCAAGGTCAGCGGAGGCCTGCAACAGCGATGGCGGCAGACGTTCCAGCGACGCCTGAATCGGCAGGATCATGAATGGCAGCCAGATATAGACAAACACCATGAACCGCCCCAGATGCGAGGTCGACAAGGTGCTGCCACCGACGCCGGGAATCCCCAGAATGAACTGCAACACCGGCTCCAATCCAAGGTGCTGCACAAACCATTGCGCCACGCCGCCCTTGGCCAACAGCAACGTCCACGCATACGCCTTGACAATGTAACTGGCCCACATCGGCATCATCACCGCGATGTAGAAAAACGCCTTGGTCTTGCCCGTGGTGTAGCGCGCCATGTAATAGGCGATCGGGAACGCGACGATGGCGCTGGCGATCGACACGACGATGGCCATGCTCAGCGTGCGCAGGATGATGTCGAAGTTCGACGGTTGAAACAGCGCGGCAAAATTCGCCAGGGTCAGGTCAGGGGTGACCGCCATGGTGAAGTCGTCGAAGGTGTAGAAACCCTGCCACAACAGCACCAGCAGCGAGCCGAGGTAGATCGCGCCAAACCACAGCAGCGGCGGCACCAGCAGCATCGACAAGTACAGGTTGGGCTTGCGGTAGAGCAGGTTGGAAAACCGGCGCAACGGCGGCGATGCAGTCATCGCGAGCGTGCTCATGTCACACCCCGCTCGTCACGGTGTCGTGCAACGGAATCATCGCTTCCCGCGCCCAACGCGCGCTCAGACGCTGGCCGGTCTGGTGTTGTGCGCTGCTATCGACCCACTGATTGTTGGCGTGGCTGATGCTCAGGGTCTGACCGTTCTCCAGCTTCAATTCATAACGGGTGGCGCTGCCTTGGTACTGAATGTCGTGGAGCAGGCCGCTGACTTCGATTTCGTGACTGGCCAGCGGGCCTTCGGCAAACCGCACGTGTTCCGGGCGGATCGAAAACGGCTGGGGATGGCCGCTGATCTGGCGCGCTAGATCGCCACGAATCACGTTCGAGGTGCCGACGAATTCAGCGACAAATGTGGTGGTCGGTTTCATGTACAGATTGCGCGGCGTGTCGACCTGCTCGATGCGGCCCTTGTTGAACACGGCGACGCGATCGGACATCGACAGCGCTTCGGTTTGATCGTGGGTGACGAAGATGAAGGTGATGCCGAGCTGGCGTTGCAGCTTCTTCAGTTCGCTTTGCATTTGCTCGCGCAGTTTCAGATCGAGGGCGCCCAAAGGCTCGTCGAGCAACAGCACGCGCGGACGATTGACCAAGGCGCGGGCGAGGGCCACACGCTGGCGCTGACCGCCGGACAACTGCACCGGTTTGCGGGCGCCGTAACCGCCGAGGGCGACCATGTCCAAGGCTTCTTCGGCGCGTTTATGCCGCTCGTTTTTGCCGACGCCTTTGACCTTTAAACCGTAGGCGACGTTGTCGAGGACGTTCATGTGCGGGAACAACGCGTAATCCTGAAACACTGTGTTGACGTCACGTTGATACGGCGGCAAACCCGCCGCTTCGGCGCCGTGGATGCGGATCGAACCGGCGCTCGGTTGTTCGAACCCGGCGATCAGCCGCAGGCAGGTGGTCTTGCCCGAGCCGGATGGGCCGAGCATGGAAAAGAACTCGCCGTCCTCGATATCGATGGAAACCCGGTCAACGGCTTTTACGTCGCCGAACTGCCGGGAAACGTTGGTGAACTGGACTGCAAGCGTCATGGTGCGGTGCTCCGGTAAAACGGGCTTTCAAAAAAGTCGTGTGTGCGTCGAAAAGATCGCAGCCTGCGGCAGCTCCTACAGTAGGTGTGCAGGGCGCTGAAATTGCTTTTAGCTCCCTCTCCCTCCGGGAGAGGGCGGGGGGTGAGGGTGGCTTTATTGGCCGTTGCCCTTCAATCAAGAGCAAAGGCAAAAGCTACCCCCTCACCCCAGCCCTCTCCCCCAGGGGGGCGAGGGGGAAAGGGAGCTAGACCGAGGTGCTCCCGGGCTTAGCGGCCGCCCATGATCGCAATGTAGTCCTGAGTCCAACGGCTATAGGGCACAAACTTGCCGCCCTCAGCCTGCGGGGTTTTCCAGAAGGCGATTTTGTCGAACTGGTCGAAACCGTTGGTTTTGCAGCCTTCAGCGCCGAGCAATTCGCTCTCTTTGCACGCCGCTGGCACCGCTGGCAATGAACCAAACCACGCCGCCACATCACCCTGTACTTTTGGCTTCAGCGACCAGTCCATCCACTTGTACGCGCAGTTCGGGTGTTTGGCCTCGGCGTGCAACATGGTGGTGTCGGCCCAACCCGTAGCGCCTTCTTTCGGAATGGTCGAAGCAATCGGCTGCTTCTCGTTCATCAAACCATTGACCTGATACGGCCAAGCACTCGACGCCACCACGCCTTCGTTTTTGAAGTCGCTCATCTGCACCGTGGTGTCGTGCCAGTAGCGGTGGATCAGCGGCTGCTGCGCGCGCAACAGATCGAGCACGGCTTTGTACTGATCTTCGGTGAGTTGGTACGGATCCTTGATGCCCAATTCGGGCTTGGTCGATTTCAGATACAGCGCCGCATCGGCGATGTAGATCGGCCCGTCATAGGCCTGCACGCGGCCCTTGTTCGGCTTGCCGTCGGGCAGATCCTGCGCGGAAAACACCACGTTCCAACTGGTCGGCGCGGTCTTGAATACGTTGGTGTTGTACATCAGCACGTTCGGGCCCCACTGGTACGGGGTGCCGTAAGTCTGGTTGTTGACCACGTACCACGGCGCATCTTTGAGGCGCGGGTCGAGGGTGTTCCAGTTCGGGATCAACGCAGTGTTGATCGGTTGCACACGCTTGCCGACGATCAACCGCAGCGACGCATCGCCCGACGCGGTGACCAGGTCATAACCGCCCTTGGCCATCAGGCTGACCATTTCGTCCGAGGTGGCGGCGGTTTTTACATTGACCTTGCAGCCGGTTTCTTTTTCGAAACCGGTCACCCAGTCGTAGGCTTTGTCGCTCTCGCCACGTTCGATGTAACCCGGCCACGCAACGATATCCAGCTGACCTTCGCCAGCACCGACAGCCTTTAACGGCTCGGCCGCTTGCAGGCTGGCACTGGCCAGCAGGGCCGTGGTGATTGCACTGAGCAGTGCGGTCTTGTGCACGAACATGGTTGAACCCTCTTCTTTAAATTATGGTCGGGGCAGTTGTGAACGCGGTGAAGCATGCCGTTGGCGGCTTGTTATTAGCGTAGTCAGAGATGCTGGCCGTGGCGGGCCATGATGTGCCGCACCACGCTGTAGTCCTGAAGCGAATCACTGGATAAGTCTTTGCCGTAACCGGAGCGTTTCAGCCCGCCGTGGGGCATTTCGCTGACCAGCATGAAATGGCTGTTGATCCATGTGCAGCCGTACTGCAGGCGCGCGGCGACTTGCATGGCCTTGTCCAGGTTCTGTGTCCACACCGACGAGGCAAGGCCGTATTCGGAGTCGTTGGCCCAGTCGACGGCCTGCGCGAGTTCGTCGAAACGGGTCACGGTGACCACCGGGCCGAACACTTCGCGCTGGACGATTTCGTCGCTCTGTTTGCAACCGGCGAGCAGCGTCGGCTGATAGTAGAAACCGGCGCCGGAATGCACCGCCGCACCGGTCACGCGTTCGATGTGCGGCTGACCGAGGGCGCGCTCGACGAAACTGGCGACGCGGTCGCGCTGGCGGGTGCTGATCAGCGGGCCGATCTCATTATCGGCATCACGTTTGCCGGCGAAGCGCAGGCTGCTGACGGCGGCGCCGAGTTCGGCGACCAATTTGTCGTGAATCCCGGCTTGCGCGTAGATCCGGCAGGCGGCGGTGCAGTCTTGGCCAGCGTTGTAGTAACCGTAGGTGCGCACGCCTTCGACCACGGCCTGAATGTCAGCGTCGTTGCAGACGATCACCGGGGCTTTGCCGCCGAGTTCGAGGTGCGTGCGTTTCAGGGTTTTCGCGGCGGCCTGGAGGATTTTCTGTCCGGTGACGATATCGCCGGTCAGCGAGACCATTCGCACTTTGGCGTGGCCGACCAAATGGCTGCCGACGCCTTCGCCGCCACCGCAGATGATGTTGATCACCCCGCGCGGGAGGATTTCGGCCAGCGCCGGCGCCAGGGCGAGGATCGACAGCGGCGTGTGTTCGGAGGGCTTGAACACCAGCGTGTTGCCGGCGGCGAGGGCCGGGGCGATTTTCCACGCGGCCATCATGATCGGGTAGTTCCACGGCGCAATCGAGGCGATCACGCCAATCGGATCGCGGCGCACCATGCTGGTGTAGCCCGGCAGGTATTCGCCGCTCAACTGACCAGTCTGGCAACGCACCGCGCCGGCGAAGAAACGGAATACATCGACGGTCGCCGTCAGATCGTCCTGACGCGCTAGGTGCAAAGGCTTGCCGCAGTTCAGCGATTCGAGGCGGGCGAGGTGGTCGGCGTGTTTTTCCACGGCGTTGGCGATGTCGAGCAGCAGGTTGGAACGTTGCTGCGGCGTGGTGCGCGACCATTCGGCGAAGGCGCGGTGGGCGGCGAGGATGGCGGCTTCGACTTGCTCGGTGCTGGCCTCGGCGATGTGCGTGAGGATTTCACCGGTGGCGGGGTTGAGAATCGGCTCGACAAAACCTTCCCCGGCGACCAATTCGCCATCGATCAACAACGCGGTACACATCGGGGTCTGCACGCCAGCCATTTTCCGCGATCTCTTTTCTTGTGTGGCCATTGTTGCTCCCTGATATCGGGAGCCGACCGTCTTATAGATGCAGCAAGACTAGTGCGCGGCTCCGAGGTCGACAAATTCTAAATACTGAAGGCAGCATTCGATTAAATAGATGGCTTGCGTCCGCCGTGGGGTTGTTCGCGGGCCACGGTCAGGAATGGGTCGACAAGAGCGGGGCGCGCAGTGCCACGGCGCCAGGCCAGGCCCACGTCCAAGGTCTGATTGAGGTCGGCGATCGGACGCGCTTCGATGATGTCGCCCTCCAGCGACCATGGGCGATAAGTCATGTCCGGCTGAATCGACACGCCCAAACCTGCGGCGACCAGGCTTCGCACCGCCTCGGTGGACGCGGTTCTCAGGGTGATTTTTGGTTGCAGCCCGGAACCGCGCCAGAAACGCTGGGCGTTGCGATCCATTTCATCGACGTTGAGTTGAATCAGCGGTTCGCGGGCAACGTCGGCGAGGTTGATGCTGTCGTGCTCCAGCAGTGGGTGCTGGGCCGGGAGCCACAAACGGTGCGGCGAGTGGGTCAGCACTTCGGTCTGCAAGGCGTGGCGATCTTCGAGGTTGGAGAGGATCAATACGCCGACATCGATCTCGCCGCTGACCAGCAAATGTTCGATGTAAGGGCGCTCGTCTTCCATCACGCGGATTTCGACGTTGGGATAGGCGCGTTGGAATCGTGTGAGCAAATCCGCCAGGTAATAGCCGGCGACCAGACTGGTTACGCCGACGATCAACTGCCCGGCGACCTGATCGGTGCTCTGCTGAAGGCTGCGCTTGGCGTTGTCCACGGTCGCCAGAATCAGGTGCGCCTGACGCAGGAATTGATGACCTTGATGTGTCAGCGTCATGCCCTTGGCATGGCGGCTGAACAGGCTGACGCCGATTTCCTCTTCCAGTTGCTGGATCGCCAGAGTCAGGGTCGATTGGGAAATAAACGCGGTTTGCGCGGCGGCAGAGATCGAGCCGGTCTCGGCCACGGCGATGAAGTGACGGATCTGACGCAGGGTCATCATGAGAAGGGTACCCAGTGGGCGGTTTTTATAGATTGGCCTGAGTGTATATCTATTTTTGCGAACGGCTTGGGCGTACTGAGCAACATCTGGAAGCACACTCGCGGGCCGGGCTGGGGCACTTTCGAACTAGGCTGAGGGCCTTATAGATCCGGATAACCCCTGTTTTGGAGGCGGAACATGAACACCCGTGGATTGCTCGATCAACTGCTTAAATCTGGCCAGGATCTGTTGCAGAACAAGGCTGGCGGAACGCAGAACAAACCGGCTGCCGGTGGCTTAGGCGGTTTGCTCGGCGGCGCCTCTGGCTCCGGTGGCCTCGGCAGTCTGCTGTCAGGTGCAGGTGGTGGTGCATTGGCAGCAGGTGCGATGGGCTTGCTGCTTGGTAACAAGAAAGTGCGCAAGGTCGGCGGTAAAGTCGCGATTTATGGCGGTCTCGCGGCGCTGGGTGTGCTGGCGTACAAGGCTTACGGCAACTACAACGCGCAAAAGGGCACCGCCCCACAACGCGAACCGCAAACCCTCGACCGTTTGCCACCGGCACAAGCCGAGCAACACAGCCAGGCCATTCTCAAGGCGCTGGTCGCTGCTGCCAAAGCTGACGGCCATATCGATGACCGCGAACGTGAGCTGATCGAAGGCGAATTCACCAAGCTCGATAACGATCAGGAGCTACAGCACTGGCTGCACGCCGAACTCAACAAACCCCTCGACCCGACCGACGTCGCCCGCGCCGCGAGCACGCCGGAGATGGCGGCGGAGATGTACATCGCCAGCGTGATGTTGGTGGATGAGGAGAACTTCATGGAGAAGAGTTATCTGGATGAACTGGCGCGGCAATTGAAGCTCGAGCCGGGGTTGAAGTCGGAGCTGGAGAAGCAGGTGCGGCTGGCCTCTGTGTAGAGACGGCGTGCTTTAACAATCGCAACCCCCTGTGGGAGCGAGCCTGCTCGCGAAAGCGCCGGGCCAGACGACATCGATGTTGACCGTTCCGGCCTCTTCGCGAGCAGGCTCGCTCCCACAGGTTATTCCGGCGTGCACGGAGCCTGCTCGCGATGATGTTTCAGCCTCACTTCATACGCCATGGCCGATCTATCGCCTCCTTTTGCCAGTACCCCACTGGCATGCTCACCTGCAATTGTCGGACAGTCCCACCCCAGAGCCCTCCCGCAAACCATGCCGGACGGGCCCGAGGGTTAAAAAGCGTCTTATAAATGAAACACCGCCCTCGGCTATACTCCCCGCATTTCGATCAGGCACGAGGAATCACTGTGAAGAACTGGACGTTGCGCCAACGCATTTTGGCGAGCTTTGCGGTGATTATCGCCATCATGTTGCTGATGGTCGTCGTTTCGTATTCACGGCTGTTGAAGATCGAGGTCAGTGAAAACAGCGTGCGTGATGACGCGATTCCCGGCGTTTATTACAGCTCGATGATTCGAGGTGCGTGGGTCGATAGTTATCTGCAGACTCAGGAACTGCTCGGGCTCAAGGAAGGCCAGGGGATTTCCAGCGAGGACGCGGCCGACTACAAGGCGTTCGAGGCGCGTCTGCAGGAGCAGATGGCCAACTATCGCAAAACCATGGCGACCGACGAGGATCGTGTCGAGTTCGCCGCGTTCGAGAAGTATCACGACGCCTACATCCAGATTCAGGATGCCGTGCTGGATCTGCACAAACGCAACCTGGAAGCGGACGCGGTCAGGATGTTCCACGACAAGCTCACGCCAGCCTGGTATTCCGGGCGTATGAAGCTCAACGACATCATCGGCGAAAACAAGACAGTCGCCGACCAGGCCATGAACAATATCGATGACGCTGTGGCCGCGGCCAAAGTCAGCATGTTCATTTCCCTGTTGGTCGCCGTCCTGGCCGCCGGCCTGTGCGGCCTGTTGTTGATGCGCGCAATCATGGCGCCGATGAACCGCATTGTGCAGATCCTCGAAACCATGCGCACCGGTGACCTCAGTTCGCGTCTGAACCTCGATCGCAAGGACGAATTCGGCGCCGTCGAAACCGGCTTCAACGACATGATGACCGAGCTGACCGCGCTGGTGTCCCAAGCGCAGCGCTCGTCGGTGCAGGTGACCACCTCGGTGACCGAGATCGCCGCCACCTCGAAGCAACAACAAGCCACCGCCACCGAAACCGCCGCAACCACCACAGAGATTGGCGCGACGTCCCGTGAGATTGCGGCAACTTCGCGCGATCTGGTGCGCACCATGACCGAAGTGTCCACCGCCGCCGATCAGGCCTCGGTGCTGGCCGGTTCCGGCCAGCAAGGTCTGGCGCGCATGGAAGACACCATGCACTCGGTGATGGGCGCGGCCGATCTGGTCAACGCCAAACTGGCGATCCTCAACGAGAAGGCCGGCAACATCAATCAGGTGGTGGTGACCATCGTCAAGGTCGCCGACCAGACCAACCTGTTGTCGCTCAACGCCGCCATCGAAGCTGAAAAGGCTGGTGAATACGGTCGCGGTTTTGCCGTGGTCGCCACCGAGGTGCGACGTCTGGCGGATCAGACCGCCGTGGCCACGTATGACATCGAGCAGATGGTTCGCGAGATCCAGTCGGCGGTGTCTGCCGGGGTGATGGGCATGGACAAGTTCTCTGAAGAAGTGCGCCGTGGCATGTCCGAAGTGCAGCAGGTCGGTGAGCAGCTGTCGCAGATCATCCATCAAGTGCAGGCGCTGGCGCCGCGGGTGTTGATGGTCAACGAAGGCATGCAGGCTCAGGCCACCGGTGCCGAGCAGATCAACCATGCGCTGGTGCAGTTGGGCGACGCCAGCAGCCAGACCGTCGAATCGTTGCGTCAAGCCAGTTTCGCCATCGACGAACTGAGCCAGGTGGCCGTCGGGCTGCGCAGCGGCGTTTCGCGATTTAAAGTCTGATGAGCGAAATCCTCGCCAAACGCAGCGCCGCGCAGGTGGCGAAGCCGGCGTTGTTCCTGCTGTTTCGCATCGGTAGCGAACGTTACGCCCTGCGCGCCACCGAAGTGGCGGAAGTACTGCCGCGCCTGCCGTTGAAACCGATTGCGCGGGCGCCGCAGTGGGTTGCTGGCGTATTTGCCTATCGCGGTGCGGTGGTGCCGGTGATCGACCTCAGCGCATTGACCTTCGGCCATCCCGCCGAGGCGCGCACCAGCACCCGGCTGGTGCTGGTCAATTATCAGCCGGATGAATCGCAATCCGCGCAATGGCTCGGGCTGATTCTGGAACAGGCCACCGACACCCTGCGTTGCCATCCGCAAGAGTTTCAGCCTTACGGCCTCGACAACCGCGAGGCGCCTTACCTCGGCCCGGTGCGTGAAGATGCCCACGGATTGGTGCAATGGGTACGGGTCAATGACTTGCTCGATGACGCCGTGCGTACTTTGCTGTTCCCCGATCCGCCGCTGAGTCCGGCGCAGCTTGAGGCGCAGGCATGAGCAATGATCAGCGTTTTTTCGACTTTCTCAAGGAACGCATCGGCCTCGATGTGACGTCGGTCGGCCCGGCGATCATCGAGCGGGCCGTGCGCCAGCGCACAACGCTCTCGCAAGCCGCGCATGCCGATGAATATTGGCAATTGCTGCAAGGCTCACGGGATGAGCAACAGGCGCTGATCGAAGCAGTGATCGTCCCGGAAACGTGGTTTTTCCGTTACCCGGAATCCTTCGCCACGCTGGGCAAACTGGCGCGCAATCGCCTCGCCGAGCTGAACAACATGCGTGCGCTGCGCATCCTCAGCCTGCCGTGCTCCACCGGCGAAGAACCCTATTCGATAGTCATGGCTTTGCTCGATGCCGGGCTTAAACCGCATCAGTTCAAGGTCGATGGCATGGACGTCAGCCCGCTCTCGGTGGAGAAGGCGCGGCGTGCGCTGTATGGCAAAAACTCGTTTCGCGGCCAGGATCTGGACTTTCGCGAACGGCATTTCACCCCTGAGCAGGACGGCCATCGGGTCAACGAGAACGTGCGTGAGCAAGTGCGCTTGCAGGTCGGCAACGTGCTCGATCCGACGCTGCTGGCCAGTGAGCCGGCGTTCGATTTCGTGTTCTGCCGCAACCTGCTGATCTATTTCGATCAGCCGACGCAAAAACTGGTGTTCGAGGTGCTCAAGCGCCTGACGCACTTCGATGGCGTGCTGTTTATCGGCCCGGCCGAGGGCAGTTTGCTCGGGCGGTTGGGCATGCGTTCGATCGGCATCCCGCAATCCTTTGCCTTCAGTCGCCACAGTGAGCCGCATCCCGAACCGCTGCCGACACCCAAACCGATCGCGGTGCCGATTAGCCAACCGCAGCGCAGCATGCCGCCAGCGCCGATGCGCAATCGACCGTTTGCCGCCGTAACACCACTGCCAACCGCCAGCAAAAGCGCGAACCCGGACGCGGCGACGTTGCTGGCCAACATCGCCGCACTGGCTAACGAAGGCAAAAGCGCCGAAGCCCGGGCGGCGTGCGAACAGTATTTGCGCAGCCACGAACCGGTGGCCCAAGTCTTTTACTGGCTCGGCTTGCTCAGCGATGTCGCCGGCCTGACCCTCGAAGCCCAGGGTTTCTACCGCAAGGCGTTGTACCTCGAACCGCAACATCCCGAAGCGTTGATGCACCTGGCCGCATTGCTGCAGGCCCAGGGCGACAGCGTCGGTGCCAGACGATTGCAGGAGCGCGCCGCCCGCAGCGGGCGCACCGCCGACAGTGAGCGTAAACGATGATCCCGTCCGACACCTTGAACGTCACCCACGAAGACGCCCGGGCCATCGACGATTGCTGGAACCGCATCGGCATTCATGGCGACAAGTCCTGTCCGCTGCTTGAAGACCACATTCATTGCCGCAATTGCTCGGTGTATTCCGCCGCTGCCACGCGCTTGCTCGACCGTTATGCGTTGCAGCAGGACGAGCGCGACCCGGTGGCGACTGCCGTAGAAAGTGATGTGAAAACCCGCTCGTTGCTGATGTTCCGTCTCGGCGAAGAATGGCTGGGACTGGCGACGCGCAGCCTCGTTGAAGTCGCGCCGCTGCAGGCGATTCACTCGTTGCCGCACCAGCGCTCGCGGGCCTTGCTCGGCGTGGCGAATGTGCGCGGCGCGCTGGTGGCGTGCCTGTCGTTGGTTGAGTTGCTTGATCTGGATGGCAACGCCGCGCCAGCCACCGGCGCGCGCATCATGCCGCGCATGTTGATCATCGCCGCCCATGGCGGACCGGTGGTGGTGCCGGTGGATGAGGTCGACGGCATTCATGCCATCGACGAGCGCATTCTCGACGCCGCATCGCAGTCCGGCGCGCAAACCAGCGCGAAATACACCCGTGGCGTTCTGCAATATCGCGGTCGCAGCCTGCGTTGGCTGGATGAAGAACAGTTGTTGTCCGCCGTGACCCGGAGCCTCACATGACCCCCGAGCAAATGCGCGACGCCTCGCTGCTGGAGCTGTTCAGCCTCGAAGCCGAAGCGCAGACCCAAGTACTCAGCGCCGGGCTGCTGGCGCTGGAGCGCAACCCGACCCAGGCCGATCAGCTGGAATCGTGCATGCGTGCGGCGCACTCGCTCAAAGGTGCGGCGCGAATTGTCGGCATCGACAGCGGTGTCAGCGTCGCCCATGTCATGGAAGATTGCCTGGTCAGTGCGCAGGAAGGACGCTTGCTGCTGCGGCCCGAGCACATTGATGCGCTGTTGCAGGGCACCGATTTGCTGATGCGCATCGCCACGCCGGCCAATGCACCGCAGCCGAGTGATATTGAAGCTTACGTAGCGTTGATGGCGGGTTTGCTTGACCCTTCAACACCACCTGTAGCGTTCGTTGCGCCGCCGATGGCCGAGTTGCAACTTGAAGCACCGCCGGTGTTTGAACCCGCGCCAGCTCCTATCATGGACGCGCCGGTCGAATCCTCCGAATCGGCGCCACGCAAAAACAAACGCACCACCGAAGGTGGCGAACGCGTCTTGCGCGTTACCGCCGAACGCCTGAACAGTCTGCTCGATCTGTCGAGTAAATCGCTGGTGGAAACCCAGCGGCTCAAGCCGCACCTGGCGACCATGCAGCGTCTCAAGCGCATGCAGAACAACGGCCTGCGCGCGCTGGAAAACCTCAACGTCCATCTCAAGGAACACGCGCTGAGTCTGGAAGCGCTGGAAGCCTTGGAGGATGCGCGCCGTTTGCTCGCCGAATCCCAGCAACTGCTGAGCGAGAAAAACGCCGAACTCGACGAATTCGCCTGGCAGGCCAGCCAGCGCGCGCAAGTGCTCTACGACACCGCGCTGGCGTGCCGCATGCGGCCCTTCGCCGATGTGCTCACCGGTCAAGTGCGCATGGTGCGGGATCTGGGTCGCAGCCTTGGCAAACAGGTACGCCTGGAGATCGAAGGCGAGAAAACCCAGGTCGACCGCGATGTCCTGGAAAAACTCGAAGCGCCGCTCACCCATTTGCTGCGCAACGCTGTCGATCACGGCATCGAAACCCCTGAGCAGCGTCTGCTTAAAGGCAAATCAGAAGAGGGCCTGATCCGCCTGCGCGCCTCGCATCAGGCCGGTCTGCTGGTGCTGGAATTGAGCGATGACGGCAATGGCGTCGATCTGGAAAAGGTCCGCCGCAGCATTGTCGAACGGCAGTTATCCCCAGCCGAAACCGCAGCGCAGCTAAGCGAAGAGGAGCTGCTGACCTTCCTCTTTCTGCCCGGTTTCAGCCTGCGCGACACCGTCACCGAAGTGTCCGGGCGGGGCGTTGGCCTCGATGCTGTTCAACACATGGTTCGCCAGTTGCGCGGTGCGGTGGTGCTGGAGCAAACGGCGGGCGAGGGCAGTCGCTTTCATCTGGAAGTGCCGCTGACCTTGTCGGTGGTGCGCAGTCTGGTGGTGGAAGTTGGCGAAGAAGCGTATGCCTTCCCGCTGGCGCACATCGAGCGCATGTGTGATCTGGCGCCGGAGGACATCGTGCAGGTCGAAGGCCGTCAGCATTTCTGGCACGAAGGCCAGCACGTCGGGCTGGTCGCAGCCAGTCAGTTGCTCAACCGCCCGGCCAGCCAGAACAGTGGCGAAACCCTTAAAGTTGTGGTGATCCGTGAGCGCGATGCGGTTTACGGGGTTGCTGTGGAGCGCTTCATTGGCGAGCGCACGCTGGTGGTGTTGCCACTCGACGAGCGTCTGGGCAAAGTGCAGGACATCTCCGCTGGCGCGTTACTTGACGACGGCTCGGTGGTGTTGATTGTCGATGTCGAAGACATGCTGCGTTCGGTGGACAAACTGCTCAATACCGGGCGCCTTGAGCGCATCGCCCGTCATGGCAATCAGGCTGCCGAGGCGGCGCGCAAGCGCGTGCTGGTGGTCGACGACTCGCTGACCGTGCGCGAGCTGCAACGCAAACTGCTGCTCAATCGCGGCTACGACGTCGCGGTGGCGGTGGACGGCATGGACGGTTGGAACGCGCTGCGTTCGGAGGACTTCGATTTGCTGATCACCGACATCGACATGCCGCGCATGGACGGCATCGAACTGGTCACCCTGCTGCGCCGCGACAACCGTCTGCAATCGCTGCCGGTGATGGTCGTGTCGTACAAGGATCGTGAAGAGGATCGCCGCCGTGGCCTCGATGCCGGTGCCGACTATTATTTAGCCAAAGCCAGTTTTCATGACGACGCCCTGCTCGACGCAGTGGTCGAGCTTATCGGAGGAGCGCGGGCATGAAGATCGCAATCGTCAACGACATGCCCATGGCGGTGGAGGCCCTGCGCCGGGCGCTGGCCTTCGAACCGGCGCATCAGGTGGTCTGGGTCGCCCGCAACGGTGCCGAGGCGGTGCAACTGTGCGCCGATAATACCCCGGACCTGATCCTGATGGACCTGATCATGCCGGTGATGGATGGCGTCGAGGCCACCCGGCGGATCATGGCCGAAACGCCGTGCGCGATCGTCATCGTCACTGTCGACCGCCAGCAGAACGTGCACCGTGTCTTCGAAGCCATGGGCCACGGCGCGCTGGACGTGGTCGATACCCCAGCCCTCGGCGCTGGCAATGCGCAGGAAGCGGCGGCGCCGTTGCTGCGCAAGATCCTCAATATTGGCTGGCTGATCGGCGACAAGCCGCAACGCTCACGCCCGGCGCCGACACCCCAGCGCAGCTCCGCTTCGTGCAAGCGGCTGGTGGCGATCGGATCGTCTGCGGGCGGCCCGGCGGCGCTGGAATTGCTGCTCAAGGGCTTGCCCAAGGATTTCTCGGCGGCAATTGTGCTGGTGCAGCACGTCGATCAGGTGTTCGCCGCCGGCATGGCCGAATGGCTGGCCAGCGCCAGCGGCCTCGATGTGCGTCTGGCCCGCGAGGGCGAACCGCCGCAAGCCGGGGCGGTGCTGCTGGCCGGCACCAATCACCATATTCGCTTATTGAAAAACGGCACGCTGGCCTACACCGCCGAGCCGGTCAACGAAATCTATCGGCCCTCGATCGATGTGTTTTTCGAGAGTGTCGCCAGTTATTGGAATGGCGATGCCGTCGGGGTTTTATTGACCGGGATGGGGCGCGACGGGGCGCAAGGGCTTAAGCTCATGCGTCAGCAGGGTTACCTGACCATCGCGCAGGATCAGCAAAGCAGTGCGGTGTACGGCATGCCCAAGGCTGCTGCGGCGATTGATGCCGCGGTTGAAATTCGTGCACTGGAAAAGATAGCGCCACGATTGCTGGAGATTTTTCCCAAATGAACAGGTTTATCCGCAATCCTGGCCCCCGCAGTACACAGGTGACCGCCCATGAATGACTTACAGATCGACGACATTAAAACCGACGAAAACGCCGCCATGGTGTTGTTGGTGGACGATCAGGCGATGATCGGCGAAGCGGTGCGCCGTGGGCTGTCGAATCAGGAAAACATCGACTTTCACTTCTGCTCCGACCCGCAGCAGGCCATCGCGCAGGCCGTGCGGATCAAGCCGACGGTGATTCTGCAGGATCTGGTGATGCCCGGCCTCGATGGCCTGAGCCTGGTGCGCGAATACCGCAATCACCCGGCGACCAAGGACATCCCGATCATCGTCCTGTCGACCAAGGAAGACCCGCTGATCAAGAGCGCGGCGTTCTCCGCCGGCGCCAACGATTATCTGGTGAAACTGCCGGACACCATCGAGCTGGTGGCGCGAATCCGCTATCACTCGCGCTCGTACATGACGCTGCTGCAACGCGATGCCGCGTACCGTGCGTTGCGCGTCAGCCAGCAGCAATTGCTCGATACCAATCTGGTGCTGCAACGGCTGATGAATTCCGATGGCCTGACCGGGCTGTCCAACCGCCGCCACTTCGACGAGTACCTGGAACTGGAGTGGCGGCGTTCGCTGCGCGATCAGAGCCAGCTGTCGTTGTTGATGATCGATGTCGATTACTTCAAGTCCTACAACGACAGCTTTGGCCATGTTGAAGGCGACGAAGCGCTGCGCAAGGTCGCCACGGCGATCCGCGAGGCCAGCGCCCGACCTTCGGATCTGCCAGCGCGTTATGGCGGTGAGGAGTTTGTGCTGGTGCTGCCGAACACCTCGCCGGGCGGCGCGCGGCTGGTGGCGGAGAAACTGCGCCAGACCGTGGCTTCGCTGAAAATTCCGCACAACACCCCGGCGGAAGGGGCGAGCCTGACGATCAGTATTGGCCTGGCGACCATGGTGCCGCAGGCGGGTAGTGATTGCCGGTTGCTGATTTCGGCGGCGGATCGTGGGTTGTATCTGGCGAAGAACAGTGGGCGTAATCAGGTCGGAATCGAGTAGCGGCTGACCCTCACCCCATCCCTCTCCCGGAGGGAGAGGGGGCCGACCGAGGTGTCTTGGGTTCTGCATCGACCTGAAAGACCTCGGCGATTATGGATCTGTAAGCGTGGCGATCATGGATTCGGCTAAGACGTTTCACGTCGGTGTACCTCCCGAATATCCCCCAATCGGTCCCCTCTACCTCTGGGAGAGGGTTAGGGTGAGGGCACAAGGGTTTAATGATCCCCAGCACCCGCCAGACGGGCTGCCGTCACAGCCTGATTACGTTATACTCGCCGGCTTTCAAAAGTTCGCCAACGAGTGCTGCCCGTCATGGAAATCAACCCGATCCTGAACACCATCAAGGACCTGTCCGAGCGCTCCGAAACTATTCGGGGGTATCTTTGACTACGATCAAAAGCATGAGCGTCTGACTGAAGTCAATCGCGAGCTTGAAGATCCGAGCGTCTGGAACAAACCTGAGTATGCCCAGGAACTGGGCCGCGAGCGCGCCGCGCTGGCACAGATCGTCGATACCCTCGACGAACTGAACGCCGGTCTGGCCGATTGCCGCGACCTGCTGGACATGGCCGTCGAAGAAAACGACGAAGGCGCAGTGGGCGATGTCGTCGCCGAGCTGGCCCGTCTCGAGGAAAATCTGGCCAAGCTGGAATTCCGCCGCATGTTCAGCCATGAAATGGACCCGAACAACGCCTACCTGGACATCCAGGCCGGTTCCGGCGGCACCGAAGCCCAGGACTGGGCCAACATCCTCCTGCGCATGTACCTGCGCTGGGCGGATAAACGCGGTTTCGACGCGACCATCATGGAACTGTCGGCCGGTGAAGTCGCCGGTATCAAAGGCGCGACCGTGCACATCAAGGGCGAATACGCCTTTGGCTGGTTGCGTACCGAGATCGGTGTGCACCGTCTGGTGCGCAAGAGCCCGTTCGACTCCGGCAACCGTCGTCACACCTCGTTCTCCGCGGTTTTCGTCTCGCCAGAGATCGATGACAAGGTGGAAATCGAAATCAACCCGGCAGACCTGCGGATCGACACCTATCGTTCCTCCGGTGCCGGTGGTCAGCACGTAAACACCACCGACTCGGCCGTACGTATCACTCACGTACCGACCAACACCGTGGTCAGCTGCCAGAACGAACGTTCCCAGCACGCCAACAAGGACACCGCCATGAAAATGCTGCGGGCCAAGTTGTACGAGCAGGAAATGCAGAAACGCAACGCCGCGTCGCAAGCGCTGGAAGACACCAAGTCCGACATCGGCTGGGGTCACCAGATTCGCTCGTACGTGCTTGATGCGTCGCGGATCAAGGATCTGCGCACCAACATCGAACGCAGCGACTGCGACAAGGTGCTCGACGGCGATATCGACGAATACCTGGAAGCCAGCCTGAAATCGGGGCTGTAAAAGACGCACACAGGATCGCTGATGCAACGCGATCCCTGTAGGAGCCAGCCTGCTGGCGATCCCCGGGCCGCAAGGCCCGGGGGCAACGAACCTGATGGAATATCTAAAGACATGAGCGACCAACAACTCGACCCGCAAGCCCTGCAACAGGAAGAAAACTCCCTGATCGCGCTGCGCAAGGAAAAGCTGGCTGCCGAGCGCGCCAAGGGCAACGCCTTCCCGAACGACTTCCGCCGCGAAAACTACTGCGAAGATCTGCAGAAGAAATACGCGGACAAGACCAAGGAAGAGCTGGCAGAGGCTGCAATCCCGGTCAAGGTTGCCGGTCGCATCATGCTCAACCGTGGCTCGTTCATGGTGATCCAGGACATGACCGGTCGCATCCAGGTCTACGTCAACCGTAAAACCCTGTCGGAAGACACCCTGGCCGCGGTGAAAACCTGGGACATGGGCGACATCATTGCCGCCGAAGGCACCCTGGCGCGTTCCGGCAAGGGCGACCTGTACGTTGAAATGACCAGCGTGCGTCTGCTGACCAAATCGCTGCGTCCGCTGCCGGACAAGCACCACGGCCTGACCGACACCGAACAGCGCTACCGCCAGCGCTACGTTGACCTGATCGTCAACGAAGACGTGCGTCAGACCTTCCGCGTACGTTCGCAAGTGATCGCGCACATCCGCAGCTTCCTGATGAAGCGCGACTTCCTCGAAGTCGAAACGCCGATGCTGCAGACCATTCCTGGCGGCGCCGCAGCCAAGCCGTTCGAAACCCACCACAACGCGCTGGACATGGAAATGTTCCTGCGTATCGCGCCAGAGCTGTATCTGAAGCGTCTGGTGGTCGGTGGTTTTGAAAAGGTCTTCGAGATCAACCGCAACTTCCGTAACGAAGGCGTTTCGACTCGTCACAACCCAGAATTCACCATGTTGGAGTTCTACCAGGCTTACGCCGACTACGAAGACAACATGGACCTGACCGAAGAACTGTTCCGCGAACTGGCGCAGCTAGTGCTGGGCAGCACCGACGTGCCGTACGGCGACAAGGTGTTCCACTTCGGCGAGCCGTTCGTGCGTCTGTCGGTGTTCGACTCCATCCTCAAGTACAACCCTGAGCTGACTGCCGATGATCTGAACGACATCGACAAGGCCCGCGCCATCGCCAAGAAGGCCGGCGCCAAGGTGCTGGGCTTCGAAGGTCTGGGCAAGCTGCAGGTGATGATTTTCGAAGAACTGGTCGAGCACAAGCTGGAACAGCCGCACTTCATCACTCAGTACCCGTTCGAAGTGTCGCCGCTGGCCCGTCGCAACGACGACAACCCGAACGTCACCGACCGTTTCGAGCTGTTCATCGGTGGCCGTGAAATCGCCAACGCCTACTCCGAGTTGAACGACGCGGAAGACCAGGCCGAGCGCTTCATGGCGCAGGTGGCCGACAAGGACGCCGGCGACGACGAAGCCATGCACTACGACGCCGACTTCGTGCGCGCGCTGGAGTACGGCATGCCGCCAACGGCCGGTGAAGGTATCGGCATCGACCGTCTGGTGATGTTGCTGACCAACTCGCCGTCGATCCGCGATGTGATCCTGTTCCCGCACATGCGACCGCAAGCGTAAACGTTTCAGTTAAAAAGCCGCCTAAAACAGGCGGCTTTTTATTGCCTGTCTGGTACAAATGTATCAATTGGTTAATTTTGCAATAGCAGAGGAAGTTCTGTCGTGATGGGTGCAATAGCTCAAGAGGGTGCAGCGGGTATCGCCACTGCGGTCGCTGAAAGTGTTCAGTACCAGGGTCGCAAGGCCAGCCGACAGGGCAGTGAGCAGCGTCGACAGGACATTCTCGATGCAGCGATGCGTATTGTCGTGCGTGACGGCGTACGTGCCGTGCGCCACCGCGCAGTGGCCGCCGAGGCCGGCGTGCCGCTGTCGGCGACCACCTACTACTTCAAGGACATCGATGACCTGCTCACCGATACCTTCGCCCAATACGTTGAACGCAGCGCGGCGTACATGGCCAAGTTGTGGATCAACAATGAAGGGCTGTTGCGTGACATGGTCGTCAGTGGCGACGGCAGCCCGGAGTCGCGCTCGCAATTGGCTGACGACATTGCGCGGTTGATGGCCGACTACGTGCATCGGCAATTGGTTAACCGCCGCGAGCATTTGATGGCTGAGCAGGCATTCCGTCAGGAGGCGCTGCTCAACCCGCGCCTGGCGATTCTGGTGCGTTCGCATCAGCAGATTCTGTTGCAGGGCACTTGCCAGTTGTTTCAGGTATTGGGCTCGCGTGAACCGCAACAGGATGCCAAGGTGTTGACGGCGATTATCGGACGGATGGAATATCAGGGCCTGCTCAACGACGCCGAGCCTTTGGCCGAAGAGGACATGCTCGGCATTCTGACGCGGTATATGCACCTGGTGCTTGCGTCGGTGTAACGCAATCGTTGCCGCCTGACGCCGATCCCAATGTAGGAGCTGCCGAAGGCTGCGATCTTTTGATCTTGCTTTTAGAGACCAAGATCAAAAGATCGCAGCCTTCGGCAGCTCCTACAGGGGAAAGGTGTTTCAGATTCATAGGGAGTATTGAATGAAAGCCTGGCGTGGCGTGCTGATCGCCTTGTCGTTCCTGCTGCTCAGTGGCTGTCTGGTGACCTTCAAGGAGCCGCTGACCGCCAGTGACCCGGCGCCCAAGGGCTTGCTCGGTAAATGGTCGAGCACCAACGCCTGGGGCGAGCCGATGAACCTTGAGCTGACGCGCCTGGGCAACGACCGCTATCAGGCGGTCACGTATTTCAAGGCCAAGCCCCGCGAACGCGAAGCCTATCCGTTCACCGTGTCGCGCCATGGCAACCGCTGGTATCTGTCGGCGAAAGTCCCGGCGCAGTACGGTGGCCACTTCACCATCGCCGGTTTCGAACTCACCGACAAACACGAACTGGTGGTCTACAACCTCGATCTCGAGCAGATCAATCAAGCGATCAAGCAAAAAGCCCTCGACGGTCAGGCCTTCCAGACCGACGATGGCGCCGGCGTGCACGTCGACAGTAGCCTCGACAAGGTCTTTGCTTACCTCGACGATCCGGCCAATTCCGATGTCTTCGTTGAAGCCGTGCGCTACCAGCGCCAGGCGCGCGCCCAATAATTCATTACGTCAGGTTTTCTACAGGAGTTTCGGGTGGACGATTACCAGCAGACGATACGCATGTTGTCCGATCGCATTGTGCTGGCGCAGACGCCGATCCGCGTACTCGACGCGGTCAAGTGGGACGAGAACGTGCGCAAGGGCTTTCTCAAGGCCAAGGGCAAGGAGATGCCCGCCGTTGATCGCGACTACTACCTCAACCGGCCGCTGACCTTCGATTCGAGCAAGGTCAAACTGGAATTCCAGAACATCGAGCGCGACATCACCCGCCAGCTCGGCCAGTTCAACCCGGTCGGGCAGATCATGCGGCGCATGTGCAAGGAATACCGCATGGTGGTGCGCATGCTCGAAGCGCGCGGCACCGAGGATTTCGGCCTGATCTCGCAAGAGCTGTATGGTGCCGCCTCCGATGCCTTCCACGCCGGCGACCCGACCCTGGCCGACCTCGGCTTGATGATGTCCGACTACCTGAACAATATCGACGGCCGTGGCGACCTGAAGGACGAGCCGAAAATCCTCACCGCCAAGGACGCCGTGCACCTGCTGCAGACTCGTCTGAACAAGGTTTTTGGCGAGGCTGAGGAAACCATCCGCGTATTCGAGTCCGACGGCATTGTTGCCGACGCAGCGGCAGGCGCTGACTACATCAAGATCCGCACCGATGCGTTGTTCAACGACCGCGACGTACGTGCGCTGGAAGTTCACGAAGGCCTGGTGCACGTCGGCACTACGCTCAACGGTTTGAACCAGCCGATCTGCACCTTCCTGTCCAAAGGCCCGCCGTCGTCGACGGTGACCCAGGAAGGCCTGGCGATCCTCATGGAAATCATCACCTTTGCCTCTTACCCGAGTCGTCTGCGCAAACTGACCAACCGTACCCGTGCCATTCATATGGTCGAGGAGGGCGCGGACTTCTTGCAGATCTTCGAGTTCTTCCGCGAGCAGGGCTTCGAGATGGCGGAAAGTTACGGCAACGCCAGTCGCGTTTTCCGTGGATCGACGCCGACCGGTCTGCCATTCACCAAAGACTTGTCCTACCTCAAGGGCTTTATCATGGTTTACAACTACATTCAGTTGGCCGTGCGTAAGGGCAAACTTGAGCAAATTCCGTTGTTGTTTTGTGGCAAGACCACGCTGGAAGACATGCGGACCTTGCGTCAGCTGGTGGATGAAGGGTTGGTGGTGCCGCCGAAATACCTGCCGGACCAGTTCCGTGATTTGAACGCGTTGTCGGCGTGGATGTGCTTCTCCAACTTCCTCAATCATTTGAGCCTGGACCGGATCGAAGCGGATTACTCCAATATCCTCTAGCCCGAACACAATCCCCTGTGGGAGCTGGCTTGCCAGCGATTGCATTCTGTCAGTCAATATTGATGTTGGCTGACCCACCGCCATCGCTGGCAAGCCAGCTCCCACAGGGTTATATGTTTTTCTCTGAATCGTTTGTTTGCCAATTTCTTTTGCGAGGTTTCACCGGATGAGAATCCTCGGCATCTTCTGCCTGCTCCTGACCCTCGGCGGTTGCAGTTCGCTGTTGTTCTACCCCGAGCCGGGCCAGATCTTTACCCCGGAAAAAGCCAAGCTCGAATACCGCACCGTCACGCTGGTCACGGCGGATGGCTTGAAGCTCAATGCCTGGTGGCTGCCGGCCAAATCCGGAGTCGAGGTCAAAGGTACCGTCCTGCATTTGCACGGCAACGGCGGCAATCTGCCGATGCACTTGGGTGGCAGTTGGTGGCTGCCGAAAAACGGCTATCAAGTGCTGTTGGTCGACTATCGCGGTTATGGCTTGTCCGAGGGCAAACCGAGCCTGCCGGCGATCTATCAGGACATCGATGCCGCGTTCGCCTGGCTGGACAAAGCGCCGGAAGTCAAAGGCAAGCCGCTGATCCTGCTCGGACAAAGCCTCGGCGGTTCGATGGCGGTGCATTGGCTGGTGCAGCATCCCGAGCGGCAAAAACAGCTCAAGGCCTTTGTGCTCGACGGCGTGCCCGCCAGTTACCGCAGCGTCGGCCAGTATGCGCTGAGCACTTCTTGGCTGACCTGGCCATTCCAGGTGCCGTTGTCGTGGCTGGTGCCGGATGGTGACAGTGCAATCAACTCGATGCCGCAACTCAACGGCGTGCCAAAACTGATCTTCCACAGCATCGACGATCCACTGGTGCCGCTGTCCAACGGCATCCGTCTGTATCAAGCTGCGCCGCCACCGCGCGTGCTGCAACTGACCCGCGGCGGTCATGTGCAGACCTTCGGCGACCCGGTCTGGCGCCAAGTCATGCTGCGCTACCTTGACGACCCCGAGCATTTCAACGGCCTGCGCCGCCTCGGCGAAATCCCCAATTATCCGCAACCCCCGAATTCTGAAGATGAGAGTCCGCAATGAGTGAAGAACGTAACGCCATCCCGCTGATCATCACCGGTATCTGCAGCATCCTCGGCACCGTCGGGGCGCTGTGGTACTACGGCTACCTGCATTTCGCCAAACCCGAGGATGCGTTGCTGCTCAATGAATTCACCATGCTCAAGACGGTGCCGGGTGAGGATTACAAGATTTCGCTTCAGCCTGCACCGCAAGTCGCGCAGTGCATCGATGGCGTGCTGGTGTTGTTCGACACCGAGCAGAAAGGCCTGACCGGCGTGTTGATCAACGCGCAGAAAAAAGCTGTGCGCTGCATGGGTGAAGAGACCCCGCAGAAGCTGGAGGAGTGATTCTGCAGGTTCAGCCCTCACCCTAACCCTCTCCCAGAGGGAGAGGGGACTGACCGGGGGTGTTCTTTCGCTATACGCCGACCTGACCCGCCGAGTTGAACGCAAATTTGGAAAACGCCATAAATCGGCCCCCTCTCCCTCGGGAGAGGGCTGGGGTGAGGGGCTGCGATTTCCGCCCCCGCAAAAAAGCCCCGCCTGATCCATCGTGTCGAACACAAATTCTGAAAGCGCCATAAATCAGCTCCCTCTCCCTCGGGAGAGGGCTGGGGTGAGGGGCTGCGATTTCAGCCCACACAAAAAAGCCCGGCCTGATCCATCGTGTCGAACACAAGTTCTGAAAGCGCCATAAATCAGCTCCCTCTCCCTCGGGAGAGGGCTGGGGTGAGGGGGCGCGATTTCAGCCCGCACAAAAAAGCCCCGCCTGATCACTCAGGCGGGGCTTTTGCGTTACAGCAGGGCGCTTAGTTCGAGCTGACCGCCGAACGTGGCATCACTGGCTGGTTGTCGTTGGAAATGGTTACTTCCACACGACGGTTCATCGCACGGCCGGAGACGCTGCCGTTCTCGGCAACCGGGTATTCCTTGCCGTAGCCTTGGGTGACGATACGCGCTGGATCAACGCCCATTTTCACCAGTGCGGTACGCACGGAGTTGGCGCGACGCTCGGACAGCGACTGGTTGTGGCTGGCGGTACCGGTGCTGTCGGTGTAACCCTCGACGATCACTTTGCGATCCGGGTTTTCCTGAAGGAACTGTGCCAGTTTGTTGATGTTAACCAGACCGCTGGATTTCAGGTCGGCACGGTCGGTGGCGAACAGCACGTCACCGAAAGTCACCAGCGTACCGCGATCGGTCTGCTTGGCGTTCAGGCTGTCCTGCAGCTGTTTGATCTGCTGATCACGCGCATCCAGACGCGCCTGGGCACGTTGGGCGGCAGCGTTCTTCAGATTGTTTTCAGCGGTGCGCAGGGCGATGGTCTGCTTGGCCACTTCCACACGCTGGTTGGTCAGGTAGGCCAGTTGGTCGACCTTGGCGGCGTCTTGCTTGTCCATATACGCCTTGTCGGCCTTGTCCAGGTAGTCACTGGCGTCTTTGGTTTCCAGTGCCGCGACTTTGCTCGCTTGTGGGTTGGCTTGCAGGCCGGCGTAGTTGGTGCGCGCCTGTTCCAGGTTCGGGTTAGGCGGGGTAGAGCAGGCAGCCAGAGCGACGCTTGCGGCCAGAAGAGCTGGGATCATCAGTTGCTTACGCATAATTTTTCGTCCTTTCTATCGATAAAGTTTCAGCGTTGCGATCGGGATGCGCGCTTACTGCACGGTGCGCTGACTTTCCTGACGCAGTTCCTGAACACCTTTCTGGGAATCCTTCACGGCTTGTTCAGCCTTCGCTGCCTGAGCCTTGCGTTCGGCGACGCGAGCGTCCCACTCGGCTTGCTCGGACAGGGTGCGAGCCTCGTCATACTTCTTGTCGTGCATGGCGATTTCGGCTTGTTTGAGTTTGTCCTGCGCTTGCTTCATCTCAACCGCAGCGAACTCGGTACCGCCGGCGCTGACTGCGCTGTTCACGGCCGATTGGGTCACGGCGTATTGCTCGGTCGGTGGGTTACCGGCGCAACCGGCCAGCACGAAGCTGGTGCCGATGGCCAGAGCGGCCAGTTTCAGACCGCGCAAGTGTGCAAATGTGGTTTGGTTTTTCATGGTCTTCAACTCCATTAGGCATCTCCTGAATACATCTGAATCCATCCTGGTCGAGGAGCCGCAAGCGACGTGTGAAAGCGCGTTTTTGAAACGCTCGTTCCAGGCGTGGTTACAGGTTCCGACCGGCGGGATTTTTCAAAAGTTCAGAAAAGATGGCCTATCGCCAAAAAAAACTTTGACCGAATGGACAAGGCTCTAAAGCGGGAACTTTGACGAGATGAAGCGGTACGCGCGGGGAAAAAAACGTAGTGCTGGAGGAAAAATACATTCCCTGTGGGAGCTGGCTTGCCAGCGATGGGGCCATCAGATTCAACACATCGGTGACTGAACTGACGCCATCGCTGGCAAGCCAGCTCCCACAGGGTTAACGCAATGTCGGATCAGTGTTTTTGCTTGCCGGCAGCGGCCGAGAGGTCATGCAAATGCCGGCGCGACAACGCCAGAAACCGCGGCGTCGGCCCAACATCCTCATACAACGGATCACCTTCCTCATCGGTCGCCACTACCGTCGAACCCTTCACATACGGCAGGCTCGCTTCAAACTCTTCGAGGGCTGCGCCGATCAGTTCGCCGAGCAGTTCTTCGGCATGTCGTTTGGGGTACATCTCGGCAATCGCTGCCAGACGCGCAGCGGCTTCGACGTCCAGATGGATCGTGTAGCCAGTGTCGGTCAGGCGACCCTTGGCGTTTTCTTCCCAATGCTGGGCGAGTTCACGAATTTTCATGATGACCTCATTTCGCGCCTGCTCATGGCAGGCCTGGGTGAGTGTCCGGCAGCGCCGGCGGCAAGCCGTTGTACGGCTTACTGTTGAGACTAGCTTTCGCCCGCAAGGTTTAACGTCCCTTCGTCGGCTGCTTGTAAGAAGCGCCGTAGAGCGGCACTCTCTAGGTCATGCACTCGTTTCTAAGCCGTCCGGATTACTGCTGGGGAATTGCTGATGACCGATATTGATGCACGCTTGCGCGAAGACGTTCACCTGCTCGGAGAGCTGCTGGGCAACACCATTCGAGATCAGTACGGCGAGGCGTTTCTCGACAAGATCGAGCAGATTCGCAAGGGCGCCAAGGCCGACCGGCGTGGCTCGATGGACGCAGAACTGAGCGCCAGCCTCAATCAATTGAGCGAAGACGAATTGCTCCCGGTGGCGCGGGCGTTCAACCAGTTTCTCAACCTGGCGAACATCGCCGAGCAGTATCAGTTGATCCATCGGCGCGAAGAGTCGCAGCCGGCGCCGTTCGAATCCCGCGTGCTGCCGGAATTGCTCGCGCGTTTGCGCAACGAAGGCCACAGCGCCGAGTCGCTGGCGCGGCAACTGGCGCGACTGGAAATTGAACTGGTGCTGACCGCGCACCCGACCGAAGTCGCGCGGCGCACGCTGATCCAGAAGTACGACGCGATCGCCGGGCAACTCGCCGCGCAAGACCATCGCGACTTGACCACAGCCGAACGCGAACAGATCCAAAACACCCTGCAACGGTTGATTGCCGAAGCCTGGCACACCGAAGAAATCCGCCGCACGCGCCCGACGCCAGTCGATGAAGCCAAATGGGGTTTCGCAGTGATCGAGCATTCGCTGTGGCAAGCGATCCCCAACCATATGCGCAAGGCCGACAAGGCCTTGTTCGAAGCGACCGGCCTGCGTCTGCCATTGGAGGCAGCACCGATTCGCTTCGCGTCGTGGATGGGCGGCGACCGTGACGGCAACCCCAACGTCACCGCCGCAGTGACCCGCGAAGTGTTGCTGCTGGCGCGCTGGATGGCCGCCGATTTGTACCTGCGCGATGTCGATCACCTCGCGGCTGAACTGTCGATGCAACAGGCCAGCGATGCCCTCAAAGCCAAGGCCGGTGACAGCGCCGAACCGTACCGTGCGGTGCTCAAACAACTGCGCGAACGCCTGCGCGCGACGCGCAACTGGGCACACGCCGCGCTGACCGCACCGACGCCTGCTCCGGCCGATGTGTTGCACAACAACCGCGATCTGCTCGATCCACTGGAGCTTTGTTTCAACTCGCTGCACGAATGTGGCATGGGTGTGATCGCCGATGGCCCGCTGCTTGATTGTCTGCGTCGTGCGGTGACTTTTGGCCTGTTCCTCGTTCGCCTCGATGTGCGCCAAGACTCGTCGCGCCACAGTTCGGCGATGACCGAAATCACCGATTACCTTGGCCTCGGTCGCTATGAAGACTGGGACGAAGAGCAGCGCATCAGCTTCCTGACCCGCGAATTGAGCAATCGTCGGCCATTGCTGCCGGCGCATTTCAAGCCGTCGGCCGACACCGCCGAAGTGCTCAACACCTGCAAGGAAATTGCCGCAGCCCCGGGCGCTTCGCTCGGCTCCTACGTGATCTCCATGGCCGGCGCCGCTTCCGACGTGCTCGCCGTGCAACTGCTGCTCAAAGAGTCCGGCGTGTTGCGGCCGATGCGTGTGGTGCCGCTGTTCGAAACCCTCGCTGACCTCGATAACGCCGGGCCGGTGATGGAGCGGCTGTTGCTGCTGCCAGGTTACCGCGCACGGCTGCAAGGCCCGCAGGAAGTGATGATCGGCTATTCCGATTCGGCCAAGGACGCCGGCACCACCGCAGCGGCCTGGGCGCAATATCGTGCACAGGAACGCTTGGTGGAGATCTGCCGCGAGCAACAAGTCGAATTGCTGCTGTTCCACGGTCGTGGCGGCACAGTAGGACGTGGCGGTGGACCGGCGCACGCGGCGATTCTGTCGCAGCCACCGGGATCGGTGGCGGGGCGGTTCCGCACCACCGAGCAGGGGGAAATGATTCGATTCAAATTCGGCCTGCCGGACATCGCCGAGCAAAACCTCAATCTGTATCTGGCGGCGGTGCTTGAAGCGACATTGCTGCCGCCACCACCACCGACACCGGAATGGCGCCATCTGATGGATGAATTGGCGGCGGACGGTGTCAGCGCTTATCGCCAGGTGGTGCGGGAAAACCCGCAATTCGTCGAGTACTTCCGCCAATCCACGCCGGAGCAGGAGTTGGGGCGTTTGCCACTGGGCAGTCGCCCGGCCAAACGTCGCGCGGGCGGTATCGAAAGTCTGCGGGCGATCCCGTGGATCTTTGGCTGGACACAAACGCGGCTGATGCTGCCGGCGTGGCTGGGTTGGGAGTCGGCGCTGAGCAAAGCCCTGGAGCGCGGCGAAGGCGAGTTGCTCGGGCAGATGCGCGAGCAGTGGCCGTTCTTCCGTACGCGCATCGACATGCTGGAAATGGTCCTGGCCAAGGCTGACGCGGATATCGCGCTGTCCTACGATCAGCGTCTGGTCGAGCCGGATCTGCTGCCGTTGGGCGCGCAGTTACGCGACCTATTGTCGCAGGCGTGCGCCGTGGTGCTCGGCCTGACTGGCCAGTCGCAGCTGCTGGCACATAGCCCGGATACCCTTGAATTCATCCGGCTGCGCAACACCTACCTCGACCCGCTGCATCTATTGCAGGCCGAACTGCTGGCCCGCTCGCGGCAGCAAGATGTCGAGCAGGGCAGCCCGGTAGAACAGGCGTTGCTGGTGTCTGTGGCGGGGATTGCCGCTGGTTTGCGAAATACCGGCTAATGTTTTTGTCTGGGCACGCGGCCCCCGGAACACGCACCGGATGCCGCTTTGCCTGATGGCGGAAAGTGCCGGCAGGCGACAGTTAATGACGGGGTTGCGACTTGGGTTACCGCGTCGCAAGGTCGCGGGGGGCGTCGGTTTCTCCGACTTTTGGCGTCTTGTGTGGGCGCAGCCTGCTGTGTATCTTGATCAGCCTTTGGCCGTTTGTGCGGCCACGACCCGTATTTTCAGGATTCGTCCCAAGCGGCGAATCCTTTGTTTTGTAAAAGCTTTTTATAAAAAAATTGAGGAGCACATCTAATGCGCGTCATTCTGCTGGGAGCTCCCGGGGCCGGTAAAGGTACTCAGGCTAAGTTCATCACCGAAAAATTCGGCATTCCACAAATTTCCACTGGCGACATGCTGCGTGCAGCGGTCAAGGCCGGTACTCCGCTGGGCGTGCAAGCCAAGAGCATCATGGATGCTGGCGGCCTGGTGTCGGATGACCTGATCATCGCACTGGTTCAGGACCGTATCGCTCAGCCTGACTGCGCCAACGGCTTCCTGTTCGACGGCTTCCCGCGCACCATTCCGCAGGCTGAAGCCCTGGTGACTGCCGGCGTCGAGCTGGATGCTGTGGTTGAAATCGCTGTTGAAGACGAAGAAATCGTTCAACGCATCGCCGGCCGTCGTGTTCACGAAGCCAGCGGCCGCGTTTACCACATCGTCTACAACCCGCCGAAAATCGCTGGCAAAGACGACATCACCGGCGAAGAGCTGGTACAGCGCAAGGACGACACCGAAGAAACCGTGCGTCATCGCCTGTCGGTCTACCACTCGCAGACCAAGCCGCTGGTGGATTTCTACCAGAAGCTGTCGGCTGCCAACGGCAAGCCGAAGTACAGCCACATCGAAGGCGTTGGTTCGGTTGATGCGATCACCACCAAGGTGCTGGCCGCGCTGAGCTGAAAAGTCTGATCGGCTGCATCATCCACGGCCCGCTTGCGGGCCGTAGTTGTTTATACTGACGCACTTTTCCCCACCCCTGTTTTGGAAACATCGATGAGCACCTTGCTGGCCCTGGACACCGCGACTGAAGCTTGCTCCGTTGCCTTGCTGCATGACGGCAAGGTCACGAGTCATTACGAGGTGATCCCGCGCCTGCACGCGCAGAAGCTGTTGCCGATGATCCAGCAACTGCTGGCCGACGCCGGCACCACGTTGCAGGCGGTCGATGCGATCGCATTCGGTCGCGGGCCGGGTGCGTTTACCGGGGTGCGGATTGCCATCGGTGTGGTGCAGGGTTTGGCGTTCGCGCTGGATCGCCCGGTGCTGCCGGTGTCCAACCTTGCCGTGCTGGCCCAGCGCGCGTTGCGTGAACACGGTGTGAGCCAGGTCGCGGCGGCCATCGATGCGCGGATGGATGAAGTGTATTGGGGCTGCTACCGCGAGACGGCGGGGGAGATGCGTCTGGTCGGTGCCGAAGCGGTGTTGCCACCGGAAGTCGCCGCGCTGCCGGCCGATGCCAGTGGCGACTGGTTTGGTGCTGGCACGGGTTGGGGTTATGGCGAGCGTATCGCGGTCGAGCTGACCGGCTCCGACGCCGGCATGTTGCCCCACGCCGAAGACCTGCTGACGCTGGCGCGTTTTGCCTGGGAACGCGGCGAGTCGATTCCGGCGGATGACGCGCAACCGGTTTACCTGCGCGACAAAGTCGCCACCCCCAAGGCTCGTTGAGCCTTTAAAAAGATCGCAGCCTTCGGCAGCTCCTACAAGGATCGCATTCCAAATGTAAGAGCTGCCGAAGGCTGCGATCTTTTGATCTTCTGAAGCCAATCGTCAGTTTCTAACCCCTCGCTTTAAACCTTTTGCGCTTTATGTGTTCTAGTTATCACTCGGCGGTTTGCTAAGTCGGTCAAGTGCCGCTAAATTGCCATCATCGATACCGAGCATGAATTTATGCGTATAGACGGCCTCTCCTCTCAGTCCTACCCCATCAAGCGCAAGCCTCGCAAAGGCAATGTGGCGCTGGATGAATCCGTCGACGATATCGACGGCGAGCTGGAATTTCCGACTGAAGAGCAATTGGCCGCCCGCGCTGCCAAAGCCTCGGCCCAACGCCTGAGCAATCTGCCTGCCCGTCAGCAAGACATGATCTATCACCGTGCGATGAAAAAGAGCGTAGCGATGGCCTTGGCCAGTTACCTGAGTACCGCCGGTTTTGTTGATTGGGATGCAGACGTGCTGGGCCTCGATCTGTACATCTGATGGTTCTGCCTTACTACCTCGGTTGTCCGTCCTGGAGCGAAAACGCCTGGCGCGAATATCTGTACCCGGTAGACGCCAAAACCTCCGATTTCCTCAGTCTCTATTCGCAAGTGTTCAACGCCGTTGAAGGCAACACGACCTTTTATGCCAGCCCGTCGCCCGCCACGGTGCAGCGTTGGGCCGAGGTCATGCCCGAGCACTTTCGCTTCACCGCCAAATTCCCCGGCGACATCAGCCACAGCGGTGACTTGCGCGAGCAACTGACCGCCGCCGAAACCTTCCTGCAATTACTCAAGCCGCTCGGTGAACGCGTTTCGCCGCTGTGGCTGCAACTGTCGAAAAGCTTCGCACCGCATCGCCTGCCGGAACTGGCGGCGTTCATTGATGCGCTGGATTGCCCGTTGGCGGTGGAAGTGCGGCATGAGCAATTCTTCGCCAAGGGCGAGAGCGAACGCTTGCTCAATCGCCTGCTGTTGGACCGTGGCGTTGAACGCATTTGTCTCGATCCGCGTGCGCTGTTCAGTTGCCTGTCGACCGAGTCCTCGGTAATCCACGCACAATCGAAAAAGCCACGCGTGCCGACGCGCCCGGCGGCGTTCACCCAGTTCCCGCAGGTGCGCTTCATTGGCCATCCCGAGCTTGAAGCCAACGACCCGTTCCTGGTGCCGTGGGTGGCGAAAATCGCCGAGTGGATCGAAGAGGGCCGCACGCCGTACATCTTCCTGCACACCGCCGACAACCTCCTCGCAGCGAAGCTGGCGCAACGTTTTCACGCACAACTGATGCAACGTTTGCCTGGCCTGCCAGCGCTGCCTGAGCTATACAGAGAACCCGCTGCGGAGCAACTTGGCCTGCTCTGAAGCGGATTTTTCCTGCCCTGGAGCCTGCCGATGGATGCCCAAGCCGTTAAAGCACACGCCTTCAAAGCCCTGCATGAACGTCCGGGGATTTTCGTCATTCCCAATCCGTGGGATGCCGGTTCGGCGAAAATGCTCGCCAGCCTCGGCTATCAGGCGTTGGCAACGACCAGTGCCGGTTATGCGTTTTCTCAGGGCAAGGCCGATGGTGCTTTAAGTCTCGACGAGACCCTGGCCAATGTCCGCGCGATTGTCGCGGCCACCGATTTGCCGGTAGCGGTGGATCTGGAAAACGGTTTCGCCGATGACCCGGCCGAGGCCGCTAAAAGCCTGCTTCGCGCAGCCGAGGCGGGCGCCGTCGGTGGCTCGATCGAAGACGCCACGGGCCGCGCGGATGCGCCGATCTATTGCTTCGAACACGCAGTGGCGCGCATCGAAGCCGCCGTCGCCGCCGTGCGCACGCTGCCATTCCCGTTCATCCTGACGGCGCGCGCGGAAAACTACCTGCACGGCAATCCTGATATCAACGACACCATCCGCCGCTTGCAGGCCTTCGCCGAAGCGGGCGCCGACGTGTTGTACGCGCCAGGTTTGCGCAACGCCGAAGAAGTACTGGCGGTGGTACGCGCGGTGGCACCGAAACCGGTCAACGTGCTGATGTCCGGCGGTTTGAAACTGACCGTGCAGGAGCTGCAAGAAATGGGTGTGCGGCGGATCAGCACCGGCTCGGCGTTGGCGTTGGCGGCATTCGGCGAGTTCTTCCGTGCCGCTGAAGAGATCCAGCAATCCGGCACGTTCGGCTTTACCTCGCACTCGATGCCGTACGCCAAAGCCAACCAGTTTTTCAAAGGCTGAACATGGGGCGGTGGATATTCTGGTTGGTGCTGCTGATGATTGGCGGCGCTGCGGTCAGTGTCTGGCGCGGTTGGCTAGACGTGCCGCCGCCATGGAATCCATGGGCGCCACTGGACGTCAAAGCTGCGCCCAACTGGCTGACCGGCTACAAGCTGATGCGCTTGCGCAGTGACCCTGAACGCTGCGCCCAGGCCTTGAGCAGCTCTGATCTGAGCGTCACGCGGCAATCCGACAGCCCCGACGCCAAGTGTCCACTGATCGGCGTGTTGCGCGTACAGGGCGGTGAGGAGGCGCTGAGCAGCAGCTTCCTGGCCAGTTGTCCGCTGGCGGTGGCCTACGCGATGTTTGAACACCACACGCTGCAACCCGCCGCTCAATCCGTTTACGGGCAAAAGGTCGCGCGGGTTGATCACCTCGGCAGCTTCGCCTGTCGCAATGTCTACAATCGCGAAAGCGGCGCGCTCAGCCGTCATGCCAGTGCTGATGCGCTGGACATCGCCGGGTTTCGTCTGGCCGATGGCCGCACGGTCAGCGTGCTCAAGGACTGGCCCAAGCAAAATCAGGACGCGCAGTTTCTCCGTCAGCTGCGCGATGGCGCCTGCGAGGCATTCAGTGTGGTGTTGAGTCCGGATTACAACGCCGCCCATCGTAATCATTTTCATGTCGATGTCGGGCGCTGGAGTGTGTGTCGCTGAGGTTTAGGCGGCGAGGCGCAGGTTTTGCAGAACGATCGGGCGCGCCCAGCCATTATCAAAGTCCAGCGCCTTCTGTTGCTCGACGATTTCTTCTGGCGGGAACGGCGGGTAAGGCTTCTGCATCAGGTCGAGGTCGAACTCGGCAATCGGCAGGTACAGCGGTTTCTTCTGCGGGGCCGGGCCTGGCTCTGGAACGGGCTGACCATTGTTGATCACCACCGGGCGCACCCAACTGCTGTCGAAATCCTGTTGCTCTTGCTGAGCTTTCAGTTCTTCCGGCGGGAACGGCGGGAATGGTTTGTCCAGCAAGTCCATTTCGAATTCGGCGATCGGCAGGAACAGCGGCTCCGGCGGACGCACTTCGGTTTCGACCACATCGCATTCGCGCTGGCTGACGATGTGCGCGTGCAGCTCGCTGCCAATGGTCGGTTCTTCCGGGCTGCTCAGGTCAACCGGCGGAAACGTGCCGCAGGCAGGCACCACTTCACTCGTCTGTTCGGCCATCGCCTGGGCAAAGAAATCCTGCCACAGGTGACTGACGCCGCTCAGTGCTTGAGTGTTGTGACGGCTAAAGTCGCCATGGGGCGAGATGTAGCCAATCGATGTGGGAAGAATGCCTGACATTTTTTTCGGTTGACGCTCAGCTCTGGCAAAATGCGCGTTGAATGAATTATCGGCGGTTTTTGCCGATCCTTGAATTTTTGAGCGTGTTTTCCATGATCGAGCAACCTGCGGCCTGCCGCATCCATGTTCAGGCCCTCGGCCCGACGTTTGAAGCGCAAGCCGGGCAGTGGGCCGAGCGCTTGGGCCTGCCGCTTGAAGTGGCGGACGGCGAGTTTGCCTTGCAGGTCGGCGAGCAGGGTTTGCAACTGCAACAGCTCGGCCCGGACGCACCGGGGCCGGTGCGGGTCGACTTTGTTGAGGGTGGCGCGGCGCATCGTCGGCTATACGGCGGCGGCAGCGGGCAGATGATCGCCAAGGCTGTCGGCATCGCCCAAGGCGTGCGCCCGCGCGTGCTGGATGCCACGGCAGGGTTGGGCAAGGATGCGTTTGTGCTGGCCAGCCTCGGTTGCGAAATGAGCCTGATCGAACGCCAGCCGCTGATTGGCGCCTTGCTGGAGGATGGTCTGGCGCGGGCGGCGGAAGATTTCGATGTTGCGCCGATCGTGGCGCGGATGAAATTGCTCAAGGGCAACTCCATCGAAGTCATGCAGAACTGGCAAGGTGAGCCGCCGCAGGTGATTTATCTCGATCCGATGTTTCCCCATCGCGAGAAGACCGCGCTGGTGAAAAAGGAAATGCGCCTGTTCCGGCCGCTGGTGGGCGATGATCCGGACGCGCCGGCGCTGTTGCAGGCTGCGCTGGCGTTGGCGACGCACCGGGTGGTGGTCAAGCGCCCACGCAAGGCGCCGTGCATTGAGGGGCCGAAGCCGAGTCATGCGCTGGATGGCAAATCGAGCCGCTATGACATCTACCCGAAGAAAGCGCTCAAGGCTTGATACCGAGTCGCGCTCATCGCTGGCAAGCCAGCTCCCACAGGGTTTGGTGGTGTGTACACGATTTGTGATCACACCCAAATCCTTGTGGGAGCTGGCTTGCCAGCGATGGCGTCAGTGCCGACACCGCAGAAATCAAGGCCGATAGGCGCGCATAAACAACGCTACAACTTCCTGCACATGGCTTTCCGCTGCCTCTTCAGTCAACGGCTCCCCGCACCCATACAACAGCCGAAAATTCCCCGCACCCTTGATCAGGCAGAAGAAATGTTCGGCGGCATTGCGCGGCAGATCGATGCTCAGCGCGCCGGTTTCGTGAATGCGCGTCAACAACCGCTCCATCCCTTGCACCATGCGCTGCGGACCCGCCTCGAAGAAGATCAGCGACAGCTTCGGATCCTGACTGCCCAGCGCCATGATCAATCGGTGCAGATTCACCGATTCATCACTGTTGATCAGGTGATGAAAGCCGCGCGCAATGTTCAGCAACACATTTTCCACGGCAATGCCTTCGGGCAATTCGAAGAACAATGGCGGTAATTGCTCCTCGCATTTGGCCACCACGGCGGCGGAGAACAGCGTCTCCTTGTCGTTGAAATGGCTGTAGACCGTCAGCTTCGACACGCCAGCCTCGCTGGCGACCGCGTCCATGCTGGTGTTGGCATAGCCATGACTCAGAAACAGAATTTTCGCCGCGTCGAGGATTGCCTGGCGCTTGGCCAGATCCTTGGGGCGGCCCGGACCGTTTGGAGCTGAAAGATTGTTCGACATTCTTCGCTTTTAATACTGGACTGGTGAGTTTGCTATTAATAACATACCCGCCAGTATAATTATTCCAAGCACCATTAGCGAAAGGTCCGTCACCATGTTCCGCCATGCGTTGTCCCTCGCGTTGCCAGTAAGTCTGGCGTTCCTTTTGTCAGCGTGTGGTCAGGAAGAGGCGACGCAAGTCACCGTGCGACCAGCCATGGTGGTGCAGCCAGAGCCGTCGGCGCAGGCGATGGAAAGTTATCCGGGCGAAGTACGCGCCCGCTACGAACCCGATCTGGCGTTCCGCATTGGCGGCAAAGTCAGCCGACGACTGGTCGATGAAGGTCAGCGCGTGAAGGCTGATCAGCCACTCGCCGAACTCGATCCGCAGGACGTGCGCCTGCAACTGGAAGCCACCCGTGCCCAGGTCGCCGCCGCCGAAGCCAATCTCAACCTGGTGCGTGCCGAGCGTGATCGCTACAAGACCCTGATGGATCGGCAGATGGTCAGCCGCTCGGCCTACGACAATGCCGAAAACCTTTACCGCTCCGGTGAAGCCCGCCTTAAACAAATCAAAGCCGAATTCAACGTATCGACCAATCAGGCCAGTTACGCGGTGCTGCGTGCGCCGCAGGATGGCGTGGTGGCCAAGCGTTCGGTGGAAGTCGGTCAGGTGGTTGCCGCTGGGCAAACGGTGTTTACCCTCGCCACCGACGGCGAGCGTGAAGTGTTGATCAGCCTGCCCGAGCAGAGCTTCGGGCGCTTCAAGGTCGGTCAGCCAGTCACTGTTGAGTTGTGGACGCAACAGAACCAGCGCTTTGCCGGGCAGATCCGCGAACTGTCACCCGCCGCCGATCCACGCTCACGCACCTTTGCTGCACGTATTTCCTTCACCAGCGGCAAAGTCCCGGCCGAACTGGGCCAGAGTGCCCGCGTGTTCGTGCAATCGGCCGATAGCGTTTCCCTGTCGGTGCCGCTCTCGGCGCTCACCGCCGAAAACGGCGCGACCTACGTCTGGGTCGTCAACGGCAACAACACCTTGAAGAAAACCCCGGTGCGCGTCGGCCCGTTTGGCGAAAAAACCGTGCCGGTGCTCGAAGGCCTGAACGCCAGCGACTGGGTGGTCGCCGCCGGCGTTCACGTGTTGCTCGAGGGTCAGCAGGTGCGTCCGGTGGATCGCTCCAACCGTGTGGTCAATCTGGCGGACAAGGAGTAAGTCCCGATGCGCTTCAACCTTTCCGAATGGGCGCTGCGTAATCGCCAGATCGTACTGTTCCTGATGCTTTTGCTGGCCATCGTCGGTGCGCTGTCCTACACCAAACTCGGCCAGAGTGAAGACCCGCCGTTTACCTTCAAGGCCATGGTGATTCAAACCCGTTGGCCGGGTGCGACCGCGCAGGAAGTCTCGCGGCAGGTCACCGAACGCATTGAAAAGAAACTGATGGAAACCGGTGAGTACGAACGCATCGTGTCGTTCTCGCGCCCCGGCGAATCGCAGGTCACCTTCATTGCCCGCGACTCGATGCATTCCAAGCAAATCCCCGATCTCTGGTATCAGGTGCGCAAGAAGGTCAGTGATATTCGTCAGACCTTGCCGCCGGATATTCAGGGGCCGTTTTTCAACGATGAGTTCGGCACCACGTTCGGCAATATCTATGCGCTGACCGGCGATGGTTTCGATTACGCGGTGCTCAAGGATTACGCCGATCGCATCCAGATCCAGCTGCAACGAGTCAAGGATGTCGGCAAGGTCGACCTGCTCGGTTTGCAGGACGAGAAAATCTGGGTCGAGCTGTCCAACGTCAAGCTGGCGACCCTCGGCTTGCCGCTGGCGGCGGTGCAACAAGCGCTGCAAGAGCAGAACGCGGTGTCGACCGCCGGGTTCTTTGAAACCGGTAGCGAGCGCTTGCAACTACGGGTCTCGGGGAATTTTCAGACAGTCGATGAGATAAAAAACTTCCCGATCCGCGTCGGCGATCGTACGTTCCGCATCTCCGATGTCGCCGATGTGCGTCGCGGTTTCAACGATCCACCGGCGCCGCGCATGCGCTTCATGGGCGAAGACGCGATTGGTCTGGCGGTGGCGATGAAGGACGGCGGTGACATTCTGGTGCTGGGTAAAGCGCTGGAGGGCGATTTCTCGCGCATCCAGAAAAACCTTCCGGCCGGTATGCAATTACGCAAGGTTTCCGATCAACCGGCGGCGGTGAAAACCGGGGTCGGCGAGTTCGTCCAGGTGCTGGTCGAGGCGCTGGCGATTGTCTTGCTGGTGAGCTTCTTCTCCCTCGGCGTGCGTACCGGCATGGTGGTGGCGCTGACCATTCCGTTGGTGCTGGCGATGACCTTCGCCTGTATGTATTACCTCGGCATCGGTCTGCACAAGATTTCCCTTGGCGCGTTGGTGCTGGCGCTGGGTTTGCTGGTGGACGACGCGATCATTGCCGTGGAAATGATGGCGATCAAAATGGAGCAGGGCTTTGATCGCATCCGCGCAGCGAGCTATGCCTGGACCAGCACCGCGTTCCCGATGCTCACCGGGACATTGATTACTGCCGCCGGATTTCTGCCGATTGCCACGGCGCAATCCGGTACCGGCGAATACACCCGCTCGATCTTTCAGGTGGTGACCATCGCGCTGCTTGCTTCGTGGGTGGCGGCCGTGATGTTCGTGCCGTATCTGGGGGAAAAGCTGCTGCCGGATCTGGCGAAAATTCACGCGGCCAAACACGGTACCGCCGATGGTCAGGCTGATCCGTATGGCACGCCGTTCTATCAGCGCGTTCGGCGCTTGGTGGAGTGGTGCGTGGCGCACCGCAAGACTGTGATCGTGCTGACGGTGGGGCTGTTTATCGCGTCGGTGATGTTGTTCCGCTTCGTTCCGCAGCAGTTTTTCCCGGCTTCCAATCGACTGGAATTGATGGTCGATCTGAAACTGGCTGAAGGCGCTTCTCTGGCCAATACAACCGGTGAGGTGAAACGGCTTGAGGCGATGCTCAAGGATCACGCCGGCATCGACAATTACGTCGCCTATGTTGGCACCGGATCGCCGCGTTTCTATCTGCCGCTCGATCAGCAATTGCCGGCGGCGAGCTTCGCGCAGTTTGTGGTGTTGGCGAAGAACATCGAGGAGCGTGAGGCGTTGCGCAGCTGGTTGATCGAAACGCTTAACGAGCAATTCCCGGCGCTGCGGTCGCGGGTTACGCGTCTGGAAAACGGTCCGCCGGTGGGTTATCCGGTGCAGTTCCGCGTCACCGGTGAACACATCGAAGAAGTCCGCGCGTTGGCGCGCAAGGTTGCAGCGAAGGTTCGCGAGAATCCGCATGTGGTCAATGTGCATCTGGATTGGGAAGAGCCGAGCAAGGTCGTGTACCTGAATATCGATCAGGATCGTGCCCGGGCGTTGGGTGTGAGCACGGCCAATCTGGCGAAATTCCTGCAGAGTTCGTTGACCGGGTCGAGTGTCAGCCAGTACCGCGAAGACAATGAGTTGATCGAGATTCTGCTGCGCGGCACGGTGCATGAGCGTACCGAGTTGTCGTTGTTGCCGAGTCTGGCGGTGCCGACGGATAACGGCCGCAGTGTGGCGTTGTCGCAGATCGCCACGCTGGAATACGGCTTTGAGGAAGGGATTATCTGGCACCGCAATCGCCTGCCGAACGTGACCGTGCGGGCCGATATTTATGGCAAGGAGCAGCCGGCGACGCTGGTGAAGCAGATCATGCCGACGCTGGATTCTATTCGTGCTGAATTGCCCGATGGTTATCTGTTGGATGTCGGCGGCACGGTGGAGGATTCCGAGCGTGGGCAGAAGTCGGTGAATGCCGGGGTGCCGATGTTTATTGTCGTGGTGCTGACGTTGCTGATGGTGCAGTTGCGCAGTTTTTCGCGCACGGCGATGGTGTTTTTGACGGCGCCGTTGGGGTTGATCGGGGTGACGTTGTTCTTGATGGTGTTCCGTCAGCCGTTCGGGTTTGTGGCGATGTTGGGGACGATTGCGTTGTCCGGGATGATCATGCGCAACTCGGTGATTCTGGTGGATCAGATTGAGCAGGATATTGCTTCGGGGCTTAAGCCTTGGCAGGCGATTATCGAGGCTACGGTTCGACGCTTCAGGCCGATTGTGTTGACGGCGCTGGCGGCGGTGCTGGCGATGATTCCGTTGTCGCGCAGTGTGTTTTTTGGGCCGATGGCGGTGGCGATCATGGGCGGGTTGATTGTTGCTACTGCGCTGACGCTGTTGTTTTTGCCGGCGTTGTATGCGGCTTGGTTCCGGGTGCGTAAGGACGCTTGATTCTTTTGTGACGTGGCGGCCTTCGGGCCGACCATGTTCTTGGGGTTTTGGGTGAATATCCGTTTTTGTGGGTGCTGCCGCTGGCGGTTTCGCCCTTACGGCGAGTCCCTTTGGCAAACGCCCCAAAGGAACCAAAGGTCTTTGCCCTGACGTTCGGCCCGCTCGCTGGGGCTCGGGGTTCCTTCGCTCCGGGATCGATCCGGGGGCATCGCCTACGGTTTGCTTCGCTGCACCTCCTCTCGATGTGTTCGACTTCGTCGAACGGTCGCTGCGCTCCCACCCCCGGATCAATCCCTCCACTCAGCCTGCCGACGGGCTCTAAGATCAAAAGCTGCAGCCGAGCTAACGCTCATCCTGTTGAGTGGTGAGGAGCAGAAGCGGTCTGCTCTTGCTCTTCTGTGGGAGTGAGCCTGCTCGCGATGACGCCCTGACAGCCGACCTGTTTTTTGCAGATGTACTCAATTCAACTGTGGGAGCGAGCCTGCTCGCGAAGGCGGCCTGATAGCCGACCTGTTTTCTGCAGGTGTACTCAATCCAACTGTAGGAGTGAGCCTGCTCGCGATGGCGGCCTGATAGCCGACCTGTTTTCTGCAGGTGTACTCGGTTCAACTGTGTGCGAGCCTGATTGCCGACCAGTCTCTAGCTGACGACCCATAGCCCGCTTTACCTGCGCCACTTCCTACATCTTTTTCAGAAGGCTCTGATCTTGAGCCAGATTGCCTCGGATGTTGTACTCCAGCCTCTGCTTTCCAGCTTTTCTGAGTTTGTTTTGATGAAAAAGCCTCCACCGTTGAAGGGCCGATCCGACCCGGTGTTCGACTTGTTGGTGCGCCCGCCCCACAAGCATCGTCTGGCTGACTATCTTGCGCTGCTCAAGCCGCTCGATGATCAAGGTCGTTATCTGCCATTTGAGGCGTTGCGTTATCGCTGGGCCGCGGGGCTGGATGCCAGACTGTGCTGGGCGTTGGTCAAAAAGGCGCGGGCGGCCCAATACATCAACCTTCTGCCACTGGGCGAGCCTGTGCAGTGGGGGAAGTATCTGTTGACGCCGCTGGCACAGAAAACCATCTCAATTGTGGATCGGCAGGCCAGTACGGCGGCGCTGGAATACATGACCAGCCAGATCGGCGAACGGGCACACTTCAGTTATCTGCTTAACGATTTGATCGAAGATGAAGCCATCGCCAGCAGTCAGCTGGAAGGCGCTGCGACGACTACGCGTGTGGCCAAGGACATGCTCAAGCAGCGGCGCCAGCCCCGTACTCCGGATGAGCGCATGGTGATGGGTAATTACCGGATGATGAATTTTGCCTGGGAGAGACGTTTCGAACCCATGAGTGTGGAGTTGATCGCAGCGATTCATCGGGTGGGGGTCGAGGGCATCGATGACGAGCAGTATTCCCCCGGGGTGTTCAGAACCAACGACGAAGTGGTCGTTCAGGATGGGGCGGGCAACACCGTACACCGGCCACCACCTGCAGCAGGGTTGGTGTCGCGGCTGGAGCAACTGTCGCACTGGATCAACCTGCCCGAAGGCTCACCGCAAGAGACGAGCTACCTGCATCCACTGATCAAGGCGATCACGCTGCATTTTGCCTTGGGCTACGAACATCCCTTCCGCGACGGTAACGGGCGGGTCGCCAGGGCGTTGTTTTACTGGTTCATGTTCAAGAACGAGTTTGCGGCGTTTCGCTACATAGCGATCAGTTTGTTACTGCGTAATGCACCGGTGAAATATGGACGTTCATACCTGCATACCGAGGCGGATGAGCTGGATCTGACTTATTTCATCGAGTTCCAGTGTTCGGTCATTCAACGAGCGGTGCTCGGGTTCACGGATGTTTACCGCAAGAGCGTGGCCTACACCGAAGCGTTCGAGCGCTGGCTGACGAATTCTGGCTACTTCGATCAGATGACGGAAAAACAGCGCGCGGTGTATCAGGCGGCAAAAAGCGGGGAGGCGAAGGAGTTCACAGCGAATAATGTGGCGGAAAATTTTGGTTGCTCGTACAGCGAGGCGACTTCGGCTCTGGAGGGGCTGGACCAATTGCAGCTTTTTGAGAGAAGGAAGATGGGGCGCGAGTGGGTGTTTTTTTTACGTAGTTCTGTACGTGGAGGGAAGCACGGGAGCGAATCGAATCGCCCCCGTGTTACGACTGCTTAAAGCGTCCCGAACACCTTCTTCGCCAGACTGGTCGCCGCAGCGGCCGGGTTCTGGCGGATGGTTTCTTCCTGTTTGCCGATGATCTCGAACAGGCCATTCAGCGCTTGCTCGGTGACGTAGTTTTCAACGTTGGCGCTCTTCGCATCGACAACGCCAAACGCAGCGGCCTGGCCCGCGAACGAGTTGTACTTCTGCGCTACGCCAACCTTGTCGGTCGCCTGTTTGACGATCGGCAGGAACTTGGCGCGGATCTGTTCGCGGCTGGATTTGTCGAGGTATTGCGTGGCCGAATCCTTGCCGCCGCTGAGGATGCCTTTGGCGTCTTCCACACTCATTTTCTTCACGGCGTCGACGAGGATTGGCTGGGCCTGGGTCACGGCGGATTCCGCAGCCTTGTTCATCGCGGTTTCCAGTTCTTCGACCTGAGCGCCCATGCCGAAGGCTTTCATTTTGCTCGCGGCTTTGCCGAGTTTGCCCGGCAGCTCGATCTTCACGTCGGGGTTGTTGCTGAAACCGCCGGGTGTGCCGAGTTGTTTGACGGCGATTTGTGCGCCTTGGGTCAGGGCATCCTTGAGGCCGCCGGTGGCGTCTTTTTGTGACAGGTCACTGAGCGACAGGGCCAGCGCGCTGGCGGAGATCATCAGGCCTGCACAGAGGCCGGCGAAGCGAAGGGTAGGGCGGAGCATGGCGGCTTCCTTGTTGCGGAAAAGGGTTGCGGAAAATGAATTAACGAACGGCGTCGACGCGGATTTTCAGCGGCTGCGGGTCGTTGCCGTCGAGTTGCACGGCGTGGTTTTCGGTGGTGATGAACATCAGTTCGCCGTTGACTTCAATGCGCGCGCTGACCGAGTAACGATGGCCGGGTTTGACCTGCGTCGGATCGTAGCTCAAGTGGAAGGGCAGCGGCACCTGGCCTTTGACCGGGCCTTTCTGCTCGTCCAGCACCACGGCTGGCGCATCGGCCAGCGAAACGTCCTGCAGGCTGACGCTGAGGGTCGCGCTCGGTGGCAGGGCGATGCGCTGCAGGTAGAACACTTCACCGTCGAGGCCGACCTTGCCGGCAGGAGTGGTCGATTGGCAGGCGCTCAGTATTGTGGCGGCAGCGAGCAGGGTGAGTTTTTTCATCGGAAGTTCTCCTTTCAATGTGGGAGCGAGCCTGCTCGCGAAAGCGGTGTGTCAGTCGACATTAACAGTGACTGAAGCAACGTCTTCGCGAGCAAGTCGTACCGTCGCTCCCACCAGGTTTGCATCAGGTCTCGGGTTGGGCGACGACCTGATCGGCAGCATCCTCACTGCGATGCAGCGCCACCTGGCGGATCGACAGGCGAATCTCCGCCGGCAACACGCGTTTGGCCGCACCTTCGGCGAGTTCGCCGAGCAGTTCGTGATAACTCAGTTTGCCGGCCTCGTCGCGACGCAGCACGTCGAGGTCGAGCAGGGTCTGGATAAAGTGGCGGAACAGGCTCTTGTCGAAAAACTCCGGGGCGTTGAGGCCATGGAGGATCGACAGGCGCTGGGCCATGACCGTGCAGAGGTCTTCCAGCTCTTCGGCGCTGATGCTGTTCTGGCCGCTGTTGAGCAGCAAGGACACGGTCATGTAGAAGCGCTGCAAGGTCTGGGCGATGCTCTTTGACAGCAGCGTCAGCAGGACGAAATGTCGCGAACTTGGCGCCGGACGCAGATAGACGTCTTTCTCGAAGCGCAGCAGGCCTTGCTCGACGAACGCTTCGAGCCACTGATCAACCACACCGTCCAGTTCGTCCAGCGTCCAGCGAATGAACAGTTCCGATTGCAGGTACGGATACAGCGCGCGGGTGTAGCGCAGGATCTGTTCGCGGCTCATGCGCGAGGCGCTCTGGAAGAAACTCGCCAGCAACGCCGGCAAGGCGAAGATGTGCAAGACGTTGTTGCGGTAGTAGGTCATCAGGACGGCGTTCTGCTCGTCCAGATAGAGAATCTTGCCCAGCGCATCGTTCTGCTCGGCGAGCAGGTCCATGTCCTTCACATGCTCGATCAGCGCGCGGCCATCACCTTCCGGCAAGGTGGTGTGCGGCGAGTACGGGACTTTGCGCAGCAGCGCCAGATACAGATCCAGCACCCGCGCCATGGCCCGGTCGTCCAGCGCCAGACGCGTGGTCGACAGCAGCGCCAGCGCCACCAGATTGACCGGGTTGATCGCCGCTGCTTCGTTGAGATGCTGCGCGACTTTCTCGCCGAGGCGATTGGTGGTTTCGTTGAGCCACGCCGGTTTGTACTGCGGGCCGAGTTCCTGCTGGCGCCAGTCCGGTTGCTCGGCGTCGAGGAATTCCGCCAGTTTGATTGGCTCACCGAAGTTCACTGCGACCTGACCGAAACGCTGCTTGAGCGCGCCGATGACTTTGAAAATATCAAAGATCGATTCTTTCTTCTTGCTCGCCCCGCGCAGTTCGCCGAGGTAGGTTCGACCTTCCAGCACGCGCTCATAACCGATGTACACCGGCACAAACACGATCGGCATGCGCGACGAACGCAGGAAGCTGCGCATCGTAATCGCGAGCATGCCGGTTTTCGGTTGCAGCATGCGTCCGGTGCGCGAACGACCGCCCTCGACGAAGTACTCGACCGGGAAACCTTTGGTGAACAGGGTGTGCAGGTATTCGTTGAACACTGAGGTGTACAGCGGATTGCCCTTGAACGTGCGGCGCATGAAGAATGCGCCGCCACGGCGCAGCAGGCTGCCGATCACCGGCATGTTCAGGTTGATCCCGGCGGCAATGTGCGGCGGGGTCAGGCCGTTGCGGAACAGCAGGTAGGAGAGCAGCAGGTAGTCGATGTGGCTGCGGTGGCACGGCACGTAGATCACTTCGTGACCTTGCGCGACCTTCTGCACGCCTTCGATGTGGTTGACCTTGATGCCGTCGTAAATCTTGTTCCAGAACCAGCTCAGCACCACTTCCAGAAAGCGGATCGCGGTGTAGGTGTAGTCCGAGGCGATCTCGTTGCCGTAGCGCAAGGCCTGAGCCTTGGCTTTTTCCGGCGAAATGTTTTCGCGCTCGGCTTCGTCGAGGATCGCTTGCTTGACCAGCGGCTGATTGAGCAGACCTTTGACCAGGTTGCGACGGTGGGAAATGTCCGGGCCGATGACCGCTGCTTTCAGATTGCGGAAATGTACGCGCAGGATGCGCTGGGCCATGCGCACGGTGCGTTCGTGGCCCTTGTTGTGTTCGATCAGCTCGCGCAAATGAATCGGCGCGGAGAACTGCACGCGGGTCTTGCGGCCGAGGACGATGATGCTCAGCAGCCGGCGCAGACGTCCGGTAACGGCCCAGCTGTCGGCGAACAATAGCTTCCACGGACTGTTTTCGCTGTCCGGCGATTGACCCCAGAACACGCTGACCGGAATGATTTGCGCGTCTTCGGCAGCGTTCTGCGTCAGCGCGCTGACCAGACGGGTCAAGGTCGGCGGCGCGCCGCGTTTGTCCTGGCGCCCGAGCCAGTCCGGATCCGGCGTCAGGTAGAAAAACGCCGCCGGCTCGATCAGCGAACCCACCGACACCGGCAGCACCGGACGCGGCAGGCCGGCCTTGGTGCACTCGGTGTCGACCACGGCCAGATCGGTCAGCGAAGGGTTTTGCAGGACGTAGAACACCGGACGACTGCGGTCGAGGTTGAGGGTGAACGACGACTGGTTGATCGTCTCCGAGCGAACCCAGAGGTACAACAGTCGGCGCAAGGTGCCAAACACAAGACGGCGGAACGGGGAACGGGTCATACGGCTTCTGCATGAGTTGATAAACCGAGCGGTTGCTCGGGAGGTCGACAGTTTGCCGTATTCACCGAAAATCGGCAAAAAAGCGGCGAAGTAAACTCCTGTTGAGAGTTTTCGCGCCTGTCATATACTCGGCGGTCTGTCGCCGGGGCCCATTTATGGACGTCGGGCGCAGGCTGACGTTCCGCAAAGGCTTTCCTGCGAAAAGCCTGTTCAATAATAAAAAAGGAGTATGAACAGATGGCAACCCGTGAAACCGGCAACGTGAAGTGGTTCAACGACGCCAAAGGCTACGGCTTTATCCAGCGCGAAGACGGGGTGGACGTATTCGTGCATTACCGCGCGATTCGCGGCGAAGGGCATCGGTCGCTGACTGAAGGCCAGCAGGTTGAGTACGCAGTGATTACTGGCGAGAAGGGTTTGCAGGCTGAGGACGTTGTAGGCCTGTAACCTTGAAGATCAAAAGATCGCAGCCTTCGGCAGCTCCTACGGGTGTACACATGACCCTGTAGGAGCTGCCGAAGGCTGCGATCTTTTGCTTTTAGGCAGTTTTCCAGGTGATTTCTTCTTCACCGTCTGCGCTGATGCGAATCCAGCGATCCGCCGTTTCCTCACCTTCTTCCTCGACCCACGTCCCCGGTGCACAACGCACTTCCACGTTCAGCGCAGCAAACGCTGCACGCGCGCAGGCGATGTCGTCGTCCCATGGGGTCTGGTCGCTTTCCAGGTACAGGCTGTTCCACTTGCCCACGGCTTTCGGCAACCAGGTCACCGGCACGTTGCCGGCCTTGCACTTGTAAGTCTGGCCTTTCTGTACCCAGTCGCTGCACGGGCCCAACGCTTCGCCCAGCCAAGCGGAAATGGCCTTGTGGTCGACGTCAGCGTCTTTCAGGTAAATCTCGATGTCCGGTTGGCGCATGGATGTCCTCACTGCGGGTCTGAAAAATCCATTCGCGGATTTAGCCGGCCCCGGGCACTCGCCCGAGACCAAAAGTTATTGAAGAACGAAATAATCGTAGCGCATCGATACGGTGGTCTCGAACGGCTCGGCCTGTTCGATCACCGCCGCGCGACGCTCGGCACTGGCGCGCCAGCCGTGGGGCGTCATCGCCAACAGGTTGGCGCGATCCTCGGGCTTGTCCAGCGTCAGTTTGAATTCCAGGGTTTCACTGTGCGCCAGCGCCATGCCTTGCGGCACCAGGGCCAGGTGCTTGTCGTCGGTGTATTCGCGCACTTCGTCGTACAGGCGTTCGCGCAGTTCCATCAGGTGGCCGCTGGTCGGGCCGACTTTCATCAGACCGCCGCCGACGCTGAGCAGACGCTTGGCTTCTTCCCAGTCCAACGGACTGAAAACACTGGCGAGAAACTGGCAACTGCCCGATGCCAACGGCACACGGGCCATGCTGGCGATCAACCAGGTGATCGCCGGATTACGTTTGCAGGCGCGTTTGACCGCTTCACGGGAAATATCCAGTGCGTAGCCATCCGCGTTCGGCAAGGCCTCGGCGATTTGCGCGGTGTAATAACCCTCGCCACAACCGATGTCGACCCAGCGATCCGGCGCATAACTCGCCGCCAGTTCAGCCAGACGCTTGGCCACCGGCGCGTAATGGCCTGCGTTCAAGAAGTCACGGCGCGCTTCGACCATGGCCTGATTGTCGCCAGGATCACGGCTGTTCTTGTGCTGCACCGGCAACAGGTTCAGATAACCCTGCCGCGCGCGGTCGAAGCGGTGGCCTGCCGGGCAGACCACGCCGTTGTCGACTGTATTCAGCGGTTCACTGCAGATGGGGCAAGCGAGCATCAGGCGAGCAACTTGATCAGGGTCTGGTAGTAGATCTCGGTCAGTACGTCGAGATCGGCTGCCAGCACGCGTTCGTTGACCTGGTGAATAGTCGCGTTGACCGGGCCCAGTTCAACCACTTGCGTGCCCATGGTCGCGATAAAGCGGCCATCGGAGGTGCCGCCGCTGGTCGACGCCTTGGTCTCGCGACCAGTGATGTCCTTGATGCTCGCCGACACCGCGTCGAGCAGCGCGCCCGGTTCGGTGAGGAACGGCAGGCCGGACAGTGCCCAGTCGATGTGCCAGTCCAGATCGTGCTTGTCGAGAATATCGGCCACGCGTTTCTGCAGGCCTTCGACGGTCGATTCGGTGGAGAACCGGAAGTTGAACACCGCCACCAGATCCCCCGGAATCACGTTGGTCGCGCCGGTGCCGGAGTTGACGTTGGAGATCTGGAAACTGGTCGGCGGGAAGAAATCGTTGCCGTGATCCCAGTGCTCGGCGGCCAGTTCGGCCAGCGCCGGAGCGGCGAGGTGGATCGGATTCTTCGCCAGGTGCGGATAGGCGACGTGACCCTGAATGCCTTTGACCGTGAGCTTGGCGCCCAGCGAACCGCGACGGCCGTTTTTCACCACGTCGCCAACCAGGGTGGTGCTCGACGGTTCGCCGACGATGCACCAGTCCAGACGCTCATTACGCGCGGCCAGACGCTCGACCACTGCTTTGGTGCCGTGGTGCGCCGGGCCTTCTTCGTCGCTGGTGATCAGAAACGCGACTTTACCCTTGTGGTTCGGGTAATCGGCGACGAAACGCTCAGCGGCAACGGTCATCGACGCCAGGCTGCCTTTCATGTCCGCCGCGCCACGGCCGCAGAGCATGCCGTGTTCGTCGATCACCGCGTTGAACGGGTCGATCTGCCACGCGGTCACCGGACCGGTCGGCACCACGTCGGTGTGGCCAGCGAAGCACAGCACCGGTCCGTCGTTGTTGCCGTGAGTCGCCCAGAAGTTATCCACATCTTCGATGCGCATCGGCTCGAGAGTGAAACCGGCATCGCCCAGGCGCTGCATCATCTGCTTCTGGCAATCGGCGTCGACCGGCGTCACGGACGGACGGCGGATCAGGTCGATGGCGAGTTGGAGGGTCGGCGAAAGGTCGGCGTGGGCCGTCATGTAATAACTCCGGGTGCGCACGGTAAACCTGTAGGAGCTGCCGCAGGCTGCGATCTTTTGATTTTGTTTTTTAAAATCAACAGCAAGATCAAAAGATCGCAGCCTTCGGCAGCTCCTACCGAGTTTGTTGGCATTGAAAAAGGCGGTCATTCTAAAGCAAAACGGCGGCCCGAAGGCCGCCGTTTGACGTTATCCGTTAGCGATTATGCTGTTGCCGGCTCAGCCTTGGCCGCCGGTTTCGGCAGCGACGACAGGAACGCCATGATCAGCGCCGCCAGATACGGCAGCGACTGCACCAGCAACATCACCACCCAGAAGCGCATGTCGTTGCTCGGCATGCCGTTGACGAGGAAGATCCCCAGCGCCGCGCCCCACAACAGCAGCATGATGAACAGCTCTTCCCGCGCTTCGGAAATCGCCACCCAGAAGCCATGGTTGTCAGCGTTTTTCGGCGTACGGAAGAACGGAATGCTGCTGGTGAAGAAGCCGTACAGCACCGCTTTGGCGATGGTGTGCGACAACGCCAGCCCGGCCAGTGCCGCGCAGAAGGCATCTTTCAGGTTCACGCCGACGGCGCGACGGTAGAGGAAGATGATCTTGCCGACCTTGAACACGAACAACGCCAGAGGCGGGATTGCGAAGATCAGCAGCGGCGGATCGACCCGCTGCGGCACGATGATCATCGCCGCCGACCACAACAGCGCGCCGACGGTGAAGAAGATGTTCATGCCGTCCGCGACCCACGGCAACCAGCCCGCGAGGAAGTGATAGCGCTGGCCACGGGTCAGCTCGGTGTCCTTGCCGCGCAACAGGCTGCCGGTGTGACGCTTGATGATCTGAATCGCACCGTAAGCCCAACGGAAACGCTGTTTCTTGAAGTCGATAAACGTATCCGGCATCAGACCCTTGCCGTAGCTGTCGTGGTAGTACGCCGCCGACAGGCCTTTCTCAAACACGCGCAGACCCAGTTCGGCGTCTTCACAGATGCACCAGTCGGCCCAGCCCAATTCTTCCAGAACCGAGCGGCGGGTCATGGTCATGGTGCCGTGCTGAATGATCGCATCACGGTCGTTACGGGTGACCATGCCGATGTGGAAGAAGCCTTTGTATTCGGCATAGCAGAGCTTCTTGAAGGTGCTTTCGTTCTGATCGCGGTAATCCTGCGGCGACTGCACCACAGCGATTTTCGGGTCGGCGAAGTGCGGCACCATGTGCTTGAGCCAGTTCGGGTGCACGCAGTAATCGGAGTCGATCACGGCGATCACTTCGGCGTCCTTGGCGGTGTGCGGAATCAGGTAGTTCAGCGCGCCGCCCTTGAAACCGGCCAGCGGCGAGACGTGGAAGAACTTGAAGCGCGGGCCGAGGGTTTCGCAGTAGTCGCGCACCGGTTCCCACACCGCCGGGTCCTTGGTGTTGTTGTCGATGATCAGAACTTCGTAGTCCGGATAATCGAGCGCTGCCAGTGCGTCGAGGGTCTGTTTGACCATCTCCGGCGGCTCGTTGTAGCACGGCACGTGGATCGACACTTTCGGACGATAGCTGGAGTCGCCCTCGACCGGCAGGAACTCGCGCCGACGCTTGTGGATCCACACCGCTTCGGCCAGCTCATGCGCCTCCGTCAGCAAGACGATAAACACCCCAAGCGCACCGAGCGCCAAGAGGAAGCCCACCGTCAAACTGAACCACGTGCTGTATTGCAGGCTGTAGTCGTAGCCGATCCACACCAGCACCGACCCGCAAAGGAACGCGATAAAGGTCAGGAAGATCCGCCCACGCTGACGCAACGCCGAGCCGTCGATCATCAGCAGGGTCAGCGACAGCAACGCCAACACCACCGAACCGACTGCCAGCACACGCCATTGCGGAATCGCGACCACCGGGCCTTCGAAGTTGAATTTCTGCTGACGCGCGGCGTTGAACACGCCCCAGTAGGCGCCGACCGAACCTTCGTCGCTGGCCTTCCACGGCTGGTCGAACGCTTCGATCACGAAGTAGTTGAAGCCCTGGCGATTGAGCTTGTTGACCAGGGTGCGCAGGTAGATCGCCTGATCCGCCGGCGACGCATCGGCGCCACCGCGCATGCGACCGTTGCTCGGCCAGCCGACTTCGGAGAGCAGCAGCGGTTTTTTCGGGAACAGCTTTTTCAGATCGCGGGCGCGGTCGAAAACGAACTGCCCAGCCTTGTCGACAGGGATGAATTCCCAGTACGGCAGAACGTGCGCGGCGATCAGGTCAACGTGCTTGGCCAGCTCCGGGTGTTCTTCCCAGACGTGCCATTGCTCGGATGTGGTCACCGGCACTTTCACCGCCGCGCGCACGCGATCGAGCAGCACGCTCAGCTCTTGGGCGGTGATTTCCTTACGGAAGATCGCTTCGTTACCGACCACCACGCGCACCACACTGCGCGAGGTGTTGGCCAGTTCGATGGCGCGGGTGATTTCCCGTTCGTTGCGTTCCTGATCGGGGCTGATCCAGATCCCCAGGGTCACGCGCAAGCCGAACTCTTCAGCCAGTTTCGGGATGTCTTGCAGCGAGCCGTCGACCGAGTAGATGCGGATGTTGTCCGTCAGCTTGCTCATGATCTCCAGATCGCGGCGCATTTCGTCGTCAGTCGGGTACTGATCTTTCTGCGGATATTGTCCCTGCTGGAACGGCGAATAGGAGAAACCGGAGATCTGCTCCGGCCAGTTCGGCGCGGAAACCGGGCGATTGATCAGCGCCCAGAAACCGGTGAACAGGGCGGCGATTGCCAGAACCACCACCAGGTTGAGTCCAAATTTACGCGATGACATAGCTATTTCGGGTTCCAAAGGCTGTGGAACGAAGGATCGGTCGGCTAGACGCCCGAGGGGCGCGCATCCTACACCGGCAGTTCACAAGTCGTACATCAGACAGGGAAATGCCCGACATTGGGCAGCCGACTTTGACTTAAGTTCTTACACTTGTAGCTGATGTTTAGAACTTGTCGCCGTGTAGCCCTATAATGCGCGCCGGTTTTTGGGGTAATGGTCATGAGTACAGAAGATCCGCGGTTTGCAGGCATCGCCCGTTTGTATGGCATCGAAGGCATGGAGCGCTTGCGCGCGGCCCATGTGGCGATCGTCGGCGTCGGTGGCGTCGGTTCCTGGGCGGCGGAAGCCATGGCCCGTTGTGGCGTCGGCGAGATTTCGCTGTTCGACCTCGATGACGTCTGCGTCAGCAATGCCAATCGCCAGTTGCACGCGCTGGACAGCACCGTCGGCAAACCCAAGGTCGAAGTGATGGCCGAGCGTCTGCGCGGGATCAACCCGGATTGCACCGTGCACGCCGTGGCGGATTTCGTCACCCGCGACACCATGGCCGAATACATCACGCCGAACATCGATTGCGTAATCGACTGCATTGACGCGGTCAACGCCAAGGCTGCGCTGATCGCCTGGTGCAAACGCCGCAAGATCCAGATCATCACCACTGGCGGGGCGGGCGGGCAGATCGATCCGACGTTGATTCAGGTCTGCGACCTCAACCGTACGTTCAACGACCCGTTGGCCTCGAAAGTGCGTTCGACGTTGCGTCGTGATTATGGCTTTTCGCGCACCGTGACCCGGCATTACAGCGTGCCGTGTGTGTTTTCCACGGAACAGCTGCGTTATCCGAAACCGGATGGCAGCATTTGTTTGCAGAAGAGTTTTGTCGGCGATGGCGTGAAGCTGGACTGCGCCGGCGGGTTTGGCGCGGTGATGATGGTCACGGCGACGTTCGGCATGGTCGCGGCGACCAAGGCTGTGGACAAGATTGTCGCGGGTGTTCGGCGCCCGGCTGACCGAGTTAAACCTCAGATTTGATGCTGAGGCTTATGGCCTCATCGCTGGCAAGCCAGCTCCCACATTGGACTGCATTCCCCTGTAGGAGCTGTCGAGTGAAACGAGGCTGCGATCTTTTGATCCTGTTTTCAAGATCAAAAGATCGCAGCCTGCGGCAGCTCCTACAGGGTGGAGGCCAACTCATTCATTCGCTGGAGCACGGCATTGAGGCCATTGCTGCGCGAGGGCGATAACTGCCGCGAAAGGCCGAGCTGATTGAACCAGTCCGGCAAATCAACTTGCTTTAAGTCGGCGGCCGACAACCCGTTAACCCGTAACAGCAACAACGCCACCAACCCGCGAATCATCCGCGCATCGCTGCTGGCGCTGAACTGCCAGTGACCGTCGCGCAATTCCCCAACCAGCCACACCTGACTCTCACAGCCATGCACCCGGTTAGCCTCGCACTTGTCCGTGTCATCCAACGGCGGCAGACGATCACCAAACTGCATCAACAATCGCGCCCGTTGTTCCCAGCCCGCTGCATTCTGAAAAGTCTGCAACGCCTCGGCTGCCTCGCCCGGCAAACTCATCGCAACAACTCCAGCGCCTGATCCAGCGCCTCAAAGAAGCGCTCCAGATCCTCGGAGTCGTTGTACAGCGCCAGCGACACCCGAATCGCCCCGGCCAGCTCAAAACTTTTCAGCAGCGGCATCGCGCAGTGATGCCCGGCGCGCACGGCAATCCCTTGCTCGGTCAGCAAGTGCGCCAGATCAGCGTTATGCACACCCTCGACGACAAAACTCGCCAACGCCAATTGCGGCTTGCCGAGCAATCGAATGCCGTTACGCGCTGCGAGGCCGCGCAGCAAATAGTCATGCAGCGCCGCTTCATGGGCCGACACCGAGTCCTGATCCAGCCCGGCCAGATAATCGAGCGTCGCGCCAAGGCCGATGACACTGGCGATCGGCGGCGTACCGGCCTCGAAGCCCAGCGGCGCAGGGCGGAAACGCGCGTCGTGATAGTTGGCTTCCAGTACCATCTCGCCACCGAACTGCCATGGTTTCAGTTGCTCAAGTGCTGCGTTGCGCCCGAACAATACGCCGAGGCCATCAGGGCCATAGAGCTTGTGGCTGGAAAATACATAGAAGTCGCAACCCAGCGCCTGCACGTCATGCCGACCATGCACCACGCCTTGCGCGCCATCGACCACAGTCAGCGCGTTCTGCGCCTTGGCCATGCCGAGTAATGCCGGCAACGGCTGCCAGGCGCCGAGCACATTGGACAACTGACTGACCGCCAGCAATCGCGTGCGCGGACCAATAAGATGCACGGCGGCCGCAAGGTCGATCAAGCCGTCGGTATCCAGCGGCAGGACCACCAGTTTCAGGTTGCGCCGTTGTGCCAGTTGCTGCCATGGCAGCAGGTTGGCGTGATGCTCCAGGGCGCTGATGACAATTTCATCGCCCGGGTGGAAAAGATGCTCCAGGCCATAAGCCAGGAGATTCAGCGCACTGGTGGCGCCGTGGGTGAAGATGATCTGCCCGCTGTCACCGGCATTCAGCCACTGGGCTACCTTCAGCCGACTGTCCTCGAACGCCTGCGTGGCGTGGGCGCCGGGCAAGTGTTGCGCGCGATGCACATTGGCTGCGCCATTGGCGTAGTAATGCGTCAGCGCGTCGAGCAGGGCTTGGGGTTTTTGCGTGGTGGCGGCGTTGTCCAGATAGGTCTGGTCTTGCCGTTGCAGGGCGGCGATGGCCGGAAAATCGGCACGCCACGGGGAGGGAATCATCATTTGTTCAGCCCTGTGAACTTGGGCGGGATGTACACAAGACACTGTGGGAGCGAGCCTGCTCGCGAAGGCGTTCTTGAATACGCCAAAAGCTTCGCGAGCAAGTTCGCTCCCACAGGAGGTCGATGTGCTGCTTAGTTGTGAGCGTGCAGCGCTTCGTTCAGTTCGATCGCCGATTTGTGGGTCTTGCATTCCACAGCACCGGTTTCCGAATTGCGACGGAACAGCAGGTCAGTCTGGCCGGCCAGCTCACGTGCCTTCACAACCTTGACCAGGTTGTTGTTTTCGTCCAGCAGCGCAACCTTGGTACCCGCGGTCACGTACAGGCCCGACTCAACGGTGTTGCGGTCGCCCAACGGGATACCGATACCGGCGTTGGCGCCGATCAGGCAGCCTTCGCCGACCTTGATCACGATGTTGCCGCCGCCCGACAGGGTGCCCATGGTCGAGCAACCGCCGCCCAGGTCCGAACCCTTGCCGACGAATACGCCAGCGGAAACGCGGCCTTCGATCATGCCCGGGCCTTCGGTGCCGGCGTTGAAGTTGATGAAACCTTCGTGCATCACGGTGGTGCCTTCACCGACGTAAGCGCCCAGACGCAGACGCGCCGCGTCAGCGATACGCACGCCGGCCGGTACCACGTAGTCGGTCATTTTCGGGAACTTGTCTACCGAGAACACTTCCAGCAGTTCGCCACGCAGACGCGCTTCCAGTTGCAGTTCAGCCAGTTCGCTCAGGTCGATTGCACCCTGGCTGGTCCAGGCTACGTTCGGCAGCAGCGGGAAGATCCCGGCCAGGCTCACGCCGTGTGGCTTGACCAGACGGTGCGACAGCAGGTGCAGCTTCAGATACGCCTCAGGCGTCGAGGTCAGCTGTGCGTCTTCGGCCAGCAAAGTGGCGACCAGCGGCTTGTGGCTTTCAGCGAGGCGGGTCAGCAGCTTGCCTTGCACGGCGTCGATGCCTTTCACGGCTTCAGCCAGTTGTGCAGCCTGTGCGGTGGTGAAAGTGATGGCCTGGTTGCCTTCGGTGTAACCGAGGATCGGCGCAACAGCGGCAACCAGTTCGGCCGATGGGTTGAGCAGTGGCTGTGCGTAGAACACTTCCAGCCAGGCGCCTTGACGGTTCTGGGTGCCGACACCAAAGGCGATGCTGAACAGGGAATTGGACATGTGATTACCTCTACAAAGAGTGACGGGCTGCTTACTTCAGAGCGGCCGCGTAGATGTCTGGCTTGAAGCCAATCAGGGTTCGGTCACCGAGATCGAGCACCGGGCGCTTGATCATCGAGGGTTGAGCGAGCATCAGTTCGATGGCTTTCGGCTGGTCGAGATCGGCTTTGCGTTCGTCGTCGAGTTTGCGAAAGGTCGTGCCTGCGCGGTTCAACACCGTTTGCCAGCCGTGTTCGTTACACCATTGGGTCAGGTGTTCACGGTCGATACCGGCGGTTTTGTAATCGTGAAAGTCGTAGCTGACAGCGTGTTCATCGAGCCAGGTGCGCGCCTTCTTCATGGTGTCGCAGGCTTTGATGCCGAAAAGGTGCAACGTTTTACTTGAAACGGTCAAGGAATCGCCCCCTTTACAGGTGCTGGAGAAAAATGGTGTCGGATTATGCCATGACCCTTCGGCGAATACGCAAAACCCTGTAGGAGCTGTCGAGTGAAACGAGGCTGCGATCTTTTGATTGTGTCTTTAAAGATCAAAAGATCGCAGCGTGCCGCAGCTCCTGCACATTGGTGTGCGGACATCAATTGGGGCAGTGCGACATAGGTGCAACGGTCAGATCCATCCTAAGCAGCTAATATGGCAGTTCAACGCTGTCGATTGTCTGAGATTTCCGCTTTATGCAAACCGCTTACACCGTGCTGATCCTGCTGATGTTGGTCAGCGTCTCGCGGCTGGTCGGACGGGTCATCCCGTTGCCACTGCCGCTGGTACAAATCGCCGCTGGCGCCTTGCTCGCCTGGCCGACTTTGGGTCTGCATGTGGCGCTTGATCCCGAATTGTTCCTGTTTCTGTTCCTGCCCCCCTTGTTGTTTTCCGATGGCTGGCGCATGCCCAAGCGCGAGTTCTGGCATTTGCGCGGGCCGATTCTCACGTTGGCGGTCGGGCTGGTGCTGTTCACCGTAGTCGGCGCCGGCTACTTCATTCATTGGTTATTGCCGTCAATTCCGCTGCCGGTGGCCTTCGCCCTGGCGGCAGTGTTGTCGCCGACGGACGCTGTGGCGGTGTCGGCCATTTCGCAAAACCGTTTGCCGACCCCGCTGATGCATATCTTGCAGGGCGAGGCGCTGATGAACGATGCCTCGGGTCTGGTGACCTTCAAGTTCGCCCTGGTGGCGGCCATCACAGGCGTGTTCTCGCTGACCAACGCCAGCCTGACCTTCGTCATGGTGGCGCTCGGCGGGTTGGCGGTCGGTGTGGCATTGAGCTGGCTGGTGGGGCGATTGCGGGCGTGGATGATCGCCCGCGGCTGGGATGACCCGGCCACCCACGTGGTGTTCATGTTGCTGCTGCCGTTCGCCGCTTATGTGCTGGCGGAACGTCTTGGCGTCTCGGGCATTCTCTCAGCCGTGGCGGCGGGGATGATGCAGAGCTGGCTCGATCTGTTGCCTCGGCAGACCAGCACCCGCTTGCTCAATCGCAGTGTCTGGTCGCTGTTGGAGTTCGCATTCAATGGCTTGATCTTCCTGCTGCTTGGCCTGCAATTGCCGGACATCATCAAAGCCGTGGTCAGCCACGAGCCGACGCTGTGGCCGACATTGTTCTATCGCTGCCTCGATGTCGTCGCGATTTTTCTTGCGCTGGTTTTGTTGCGGTTTATCTGGGTGCAGAGCATCTGGCGTTTGTCGGTGCTGCTGCGACGCTTGCGCGGCAAGGGCGAGCTGACACAAGTGCCGACTGCGCGCTCCTGCTGGCTGCTGACCGTCGGCGGTGTGCGCGGTGCGGTGACGCTGGCCGGCGTGATGTCGGTGCCGATGTTGATGGGGGCGGACGCGTTCCCCGAGCGTGATCTGCTGATTTTCATCGCTGCCGGGGTGATTCTGCTGTCGCTGGTTTCGGCGTGTATCGCGCTGCCTCTGTTGTTGCGCGGCATCGAGAAAAGTCCGGATGACAAACGGCGCCAGGAAGTACGCGATGCGTGGCGTAAAACTGCGGAAGCGGCGATTCATGCGCTCGAGACAGAGGAAACCACTCCGCAGGATGCTGCTCAGGCTGCTTTGTCGGCAGAGCTGAAGGCGCGGATCATGTCCGAGTATCGCCATCAGCTCGATGTCTTCAACGATTCTGCTGAAGCCCAGGCGTTGGCGTTCCAGATGGATCTGCTCGAGCGTCGTCTGCGCTTGAAAGCGCTAAGGGCGCAACGCCTGGAGCTCTACAGCCTCAGTCGCCATCACCAGATAGGTGATGACGTCCTCAGAGAGGTGTTGGCCGATCTTGATTTGAGTGAGGCCAACTTGGGGCAGGTCAAATAACCTATACCCGATAATCAATGGCGGGATAACTTAGCCTGGCCAGGCGTTTATCCCGTTCACTGATTTTCAGATTGAACGGAATCTCGAAATTGCCCCGGGTCATAAAGTTCGGTACCGGGTAATGCATGATGGAAAGTCGGTCGTATTCCCCTTGAGAGATACTGTTGCGACTGTCGAGGCTGAAAATATTCAGTTCGACATCATCGTCGTTCCAGCCTGCTGTTTCCCGGTAGTACTTGTAGACGGCTTCTTTATCCCAGGGAATATTGGCGTCGGGATGCAGATGGGCATGATGAAACCCAAGGGCGTGGCCGAACTCATGCAATAGGGTCGCTTCAAACAGTGGATCTTGCGGGTCCGTCTGGATGACCAGCGTAGGTTCGGCAGGATCGAACTCCAATGCTTCGGTGCCGATTGCCGAGTAGTTTTCCCTGCCGTTCAGGGCGATGCGGATCTGGCCTAGTTCGACTTGTTCAAATGTCAGGCTGACAAAGGGTTCCCATTGGCGTATTACCCGTTCGACCCGATATTCAAGTTCATCGGGTAAATCCTCCATGAAGGAAAAAGTTACCGTGCTGGCGTTGTCCCATAATCGGTTGGAATAGGCGATCGAGCGCTTGCGGCGTTGTCCGGAGGAAAAGTTGCAACTATATATTTTGACGAGAGGGTAACGGTGCATGATCAATATCCATATTGATTGACTGGTTTGTTTGGGTGGGTTCGGAAGTTCTTTCCTGAAGTCGATGCGTAACGACTGATAGTTGCAGTGACTGTGCGTCTGAAGACTATCTTTGGAAGGGCAGAGGGGGAAGTCGCTAATTGCTTTGATGTGTGTCGCGGTGATCAAGCCGCGCGCCAGATTGCCTGGCGCGGGCCAACTTGTTTATTGCTGGCGAGTGATAAACGCGCGGATCCGTTGCGCGGCTTCGACACATTCGGCCAACGGCGCTACCAGCGCCATACGCACACGGCCAGCGCCCGGATTGACGCCGTCGACGTCACGGGACAGGTAAGAACCCGGCACCACGGTCACGTGCTCTTGCTCGAAAAGGTCGCGGCAGAACGCTGCGTCATCGCCTTGCACGTTCGGCCACAGATAGAAGCTGCCATCCGGACGTAGTACGTCCATCACCGGGCTGAGGATCTCCAGCACCGCATCGAATTTCTCGCGATACAGCGCACGGTTGGCGCGCACATGCACTTCGTCATTCCACGCCGCCACGCTGGCCAGTTGCGTTTGCACCGGCATCGCGCAGCCGTGGTAGGTGCGATAAAGCAGGAAGCCTTTGAGGATGTCGGCATCGCCGGCGACAAAACCCGAGCGCAGGCCCGGCAGGTTGGAGCGCTTGGACAGGCTGTGGAACACCACGCAGCGTTTGAAGTCCTTGCGGCCCAGTTCGACACAGGCAGTCAGCAGACCCGGCGGCGGGGTTTGTTCGTCGAAGTACAGCTCGCTGTAGCACTCGTCGGCGGCGATCACGAAATCGTACTCGTCGGCCAGGGCGATCAGCTTTTTCAGGGCGTCGACCGGGATCAGCGCGCCAGTCGGATTGCCCGGCGAGCAGAGGAACAGGATCTGGCAGCGTTTCCAGATGTCTGGCGAAACCGCATCGAAGTCCGGGTTGAAGCCGTTCTCGTCGAGGCACGGCAGGTAGTGCGGCTTGGCCCCGGCAAGGAACGCTGCGCCCTCGTAGATCTGATAGAACGGGTTCGGGCTGACCACCAGCGCGTCGTCGCCACGGTTGACCACGGTCTGGGTGAACGCGAACAACGCTTCACGGGTGCCATTGACCGGCAGCACGTTGCGCGCCGGATCGATCCATCCGCTTGGCACGCCGAAACGACGCTCGCACCAGCCGCCAATGGCTTCACGCAGCGCCGGAATGCCGAGGGTGGTCGGGTACACCGCCATCTGATCCAGACTGTTCGCCAGCGCTTCGGCGACAAAGCCTGGCGAGCGGTGTTTCGGCTCGCCGATCGACAGGGCGATCGGGCGCTTGTCCGGGTTCGGGGTCACGGTACCGAGCAGGGCGCGGAGCTTTTCGAACGGGTACGGCTGGAGCTGGTTCAGAGCGTTGTTCATTGGGGCTGGGTCTCTCGCAAAGCCATTTGAATCCGGGGCGCCATCAAATACTGATGCGCGACAATTTGATATCAGGTTCCTGATTGACGCTCAGTTGCTCAACGATCGCATCCTGCAAACGGCTGCACAGCAACGGGTCGGACAACGGTTGATTGTGGGCGTCGGTGATGAAGAACACGTCTTCCACGCGCTCGCCCAGGGTCGCAATCTTGGCGTTCTGCAGCGACAGGTCGAATTCGAGGAAAATCCCGCCGATCCGCGCCAGCAGTCCGGGGCGATCAGGTGCGGTCAACTCCAGCACCGTTACCGGACGCTGCGCGTCGTTGTGAATCGTCACCTGTGGCGCAAAGGCGAAATGCTTGAGCTGGCGTGGCACGCGGCGCTGGATGATCGTCGGGTAGTCGTCCGGATTGCGCAGGGCTTCGGTCAGGCCTTCGCGGATCTGCTTGACCCGTGCCGGGTTGTCGCCGATCGACTCGCCTTCGTTGTCGAGCACGATGTAGGTGTCGAGGGTGAACTGGCTGCTCGAGGTGATGACCCGGGCGTCGTGAATGTTCAGGTTAAGCTGATCCATCGCGGCCACGGTTACGGCGAAGAAGTCATGCTGGTCCGGTGCATAAATGAAGATCTGCGTGCCACCCTCAAACTCGCGCTGGGTGGTTTCCTTGATCAGCACCAGCGGCCCGCCATCGACCGGTTGCTGCAGGATCGCATCGCTGTGCCAGGCCACGTCGCCGGCGGTGTGGCGCAGGAAATAGTCATCGCCCAATTGCGCCCACAACTGCTCGACATCGTCGGGGTCGGTGCCGCCGCGCACGAGAATATCCAGCGCCGCGCTTTGGGTCTGGCGGATCTGCTCTTCGCGATCCACGGGGTTTTCCAAGCCGCGACGCAGCGCGCGTTTGGTCTCGGTGTAGAGCTGACGCAACAGGCTGGCGCGCCACGAATTCCACAGCGTCGGGTTGGTCGCGTTGATGTCGGCCACGGTCAGCACGTAGAGATAGTCGAGACGGGTTTCATCGCCGACGGCCAGAGCGAAATCGTGAATCACTTGCGGGTCGGACAAGTCCTTGCGCTGGGCGGTGGTCGACATCACCAGATGGTTTTGCACCAGCCAGACAATCAGACGGCTGTCCCATACCGGCAACTGATGGCGCTGGCAGAACGCCTCGGCATCGACGGCGCCGATTTCCGAGTGATCGCCATGCCGACCTTTACCGATGTCGTGGTACAGACCCGCCATGTAGATCAGTTCGGGCTTGGGCAGCTTGGCCATGAGCTTGGCGGCCAGCGGGAATTTCTCCGAGACCTGGGTGTACTGCAATTTGCGCAGGTGCTTGATCAGGTTCAGCGTGTGCGCATCGACCGTGTAGATGTGAAACAGGTCGTGCTGCATCTGCCCGACGATAAAGCCGAACTCCGGCAGATAGCGCCCGAGAATGCCGTAACGGTTCATCCGGCGCAGGTTGCGGTGGATGCCGATCTTGCACTTGAACAGCTCGATGAACAGGCTGGTGTTGCGAATATCGTTGCGGAAGTTGTCGTCGATCAGGTGACGGTGCTCGCGCAGCAGACGAATGGTGTCGGCGCGTACGCCTTTGATTTCCGGCTGCTGAGCCATCAGCACGAAGATCTCGAGCATGGCGAACGGCGTGCGGCGGAACACGTTGTCGTTGCGTGCCTCGATATAGCCGTCATGCAGTTGGAAGCGCGAGTTGATCGGCTGCGGCGGCGCTTCGTCTTCCGGGGCGAGGATGACCTCCTCGAAGTGCTGGATGATCAGGTCGCTGAGCTGGGCAATGCTCATTACCACGCGGAAATACTGTTGCATGAAGTTTTCGACCGCCTGTTTGGCGTCGTCACCTTCAAAGCCCAGCAGTCCGGCAATGGTGCGTTGATGATCGAACAGCAGGCGGTCTTCGGAGCGACCAGCGAGCATGTGCAAGGCGTAGCGCACTTTCCAGAGAAACTCCTGGGAAGAGGCGAGCAGGGCGTTTTCGCTTTCGACCAAAAAGCCTTCGCCGGCGAGGGCGCGCAAGTTGAGGGTGCCGTACTGACGCCGGGCCACCCACAGAATCGTTTGGATATCCCGCAGTCCGCCAGGCGAGCCTTTGACGTTGGGTTCCAGGTTGTATTCGGTATCGTTGTATTTGTGGTGGCGAGCCTTCTGTTCGGCACGCTTGGCCAGGAAGAACTCCTTGGCCGGCCACATGTGTGCGGTGCTGGTGACGTCGAGCATGCGCTGACGCAGGCGCTCGGGACCGCAGATGGTGCGGCTTTCCATCAGGTTGGTGACCACGGTCAGGTCGGCGCGGGCTTCTTCGGCGCATTCATCGACCGAGCGCACGCTTTGGCCGACTTCCAAGCCGATGTCCCACAACAAAGTCAGAAAACGCTCAATGGAATCGCGGAAAACTTCGTGATCCGCACTGTCCAGCAGGATCAGCAAGTCGATGTCGGAATACGGATGCAGCTCACCGCGGCCGTAGCCGCCGACCGCGACCAGCGCGATGTCGGCGTCTTCGCTCCAGTTGAACTGCTCCCAGGCCTTTTGCAGGATGTTGTCGACGAACCAGGCACGGTCTTCGATCAGGCGGCGAATGTCGCGGCCATTGCGAAAACGCGTGTCGAGCACCTCGCGAGCCTGGCGGATCGCCTTCTTGAACGCCGCGATAGGACTCGCTTTCAGGGCCAGTTCAGCCTGGAACTGGCCGCGGTCGAAGAGTTCGGGATCCACCTGCGGCATCGATTGGCTTTCCTTCTATAAGGCTGGGAGCGTTGTGTGGATCAGGCCGAGACGCGCGGGATGGTGTCGTCGGCGCGCAGGGTGAAGATCTCGTAACCGGTGTCGGTGACCAGCAGGGTGTGTTCCCACTGTGCCGAGAGCTTGCGGTCCTTGGTGATCGCGGTCCAGCCGTCGCCCAGTACTTTGGTGTCGGCCTTGCCCTGGTTGATCATTGGCTCGATGGTGAAGGTCATGCCGGCCTTCAGTTCCATGCCGGTGCCGGCGCGCCCGTAGTGCAGGATCTGCGGCTCTTCGTGGAAAACCTTGCCGATGCCATGACCGCAGAACTCGCGAACCACCGAGAAGCCGTTCTTCTCGGCGTGCTTCTGGATCACTTCGCCGATGTCGCCGAGGCGGCAGCCGGGTTTGACGATCTCGATCGCCTTGTACATGCATTCCTGAGTGATCTGCGACAGACGCTCGGCCCAGACCGGTACCTCGCCGACATGGAACATGCGACTGGTGTCGCCGTGGTAGCCGTCTTTGATCACGGTCACGTCGATGTTCAGGGTGTCGCCGTTTTTCAGCGGCTTGTCATTCGGGATGCCATGGCAGACTACGTGGTTGATCGAGGTGCAGATCGACTTCGGGTAACCCTTGTAGTTGAGCGGGGCCGGGATGGCTTGCTGCACATTGACGATGTAGTCGTGGCAGATCTGGTTCAGCTCATCGGTGGTGACGCCCGGTTTGACATGTTCGGCAATCATTTCCAGCACATCGGCGGCCAGTTTGCCGGCGACGCGCATGCCAGCGATGTCCTCGGGGGTTTTGAGGTTGACGGTCATACAGGCTCTCTCTGCGCTCGGCGGCGCTTGCTGATACGAATAGGGCGGCAGGTGATCGTTTTGCGACCCTGAAAAACGCGATTCTAACAGACGCACGGCGCAATTCAGCGCCCGCGTGCATCGCTTCTCTCTATACAATGGTGCGTTCGGGGCCGATTCCAAGGGGGCTGCGCCCATGTCCTTGGTGCGAATACAGATTCCGGGTTCCGTTTCTGCGCACCCTGTGGTATAAAATGCGCCGCTTTCCGGGGATACCCCGAAAAGCTTAAATCCACACACGTGTCGACACGATGACCTGGGTGCTTTTGGCTTTATGCCACTGGTTGGTCATTGGGATACGTGGAGGCCAAACCCGACTTATTAAGGAACTATCATGTCCCAAGTCAATATGCGCGATATGCTGAAGGCCGGTGTGCACTTCGGTCACCAAACCCGTTACTGGAATCCGAAAATGGGTAAGTACATTTTCGGCGCGCGTAACAAGATTCACATTATCAACCTTGAAAAAACCCTGCCAATGTTCAACGAAGCTCTGACTTTCGTAGAGCGTCTGGCCCAGGGCAAAAACAAGATTCTGTTCGTCGGCACCAAGCGTTCCGCTGGCAAGATCGTTGCTGAAGAAGCAGCACGTTGCGGTTCGCCGTACGTCGATCACCGCTGGTTGGGCGGCATGCTGACCAACTTCAAAACCATTCGTGCTTCCATCAAGCGTCTGCGTGACCTTGAAGTTCAAGCCGAAGACGGTACTTTCGCCAAGCTGACCAAGAAAGAAGCGCTGATGCGCTCCCGTGACCTGGAAAAGCTGGATCGTTCGCTGGGCGGCATCAAGGACATGGGCGGTCTGCCTGACGCACTGTTCGTGATCGACGTTGACCACGAGCGCATCGCGATCACCGAAGCCAACAAGCTGGGCATCCCGGTAATCGGCGTTGTCGACACCAACAGCAGCCCGGAAGGCGTTGACTACATCATCCCAGGCAACGATGACGCAATCCGCGCTATCCAGCTGTACATGGGTTCGATGGCTGACGCAGTGATCCGTGGTCGCAACAATGTTGCTGGCGGCACTGTAGAATTCGCAGCTGAAGAAACTCAGGCTGCAGCTGAGTAATTAACGCCCTGGCGTTGACTCAGTAAGCAAAAAGGGGGCTTGGCCCCCTTTTTGCCACCTCGAAAACCATTTGTCGGCAGCGCAGCTACAGCATCTGTAACGTGCAGCGGCTACAAGGTGGGGCTCGGGACGAATTGAACGCCCGTTCGATCGGGTGGAATGGTTGAAAACCTATCCAAGAGGAATTTGAAAATGGCAGCAATTACTGCAGCGTTGGTTAAAGAACTGCGCGAGCGTACCGGCGAAGGCATGATGGACTGCAAGAAAGCCCTGGAAAAGGCTGACGGCGACATCGAAAAAGCCATTGATGACATGCGTGCTTCGGGCGCGATCAAGGCTGCGAAAAAGGCTGGCAACGTTGCCGCTGAAGGCGCAATCGCAATCAAGGACGACGGTAAAGCTGCCGTTATCCTGGAAGTGAACTCGCAGACCGACTTCCTGGCTCTGCAAGACGACTTCAAGAACTTCGTTGCTGCCAGCGTTGAAAAAGCCTTCGCTGACAAGCTGACCGACGCTGCTCCGCTGATCGCTTCGCAAGAAGCTGCTCGTGAAGCACTGGTTGCCAAAGTAGGCGAGAACGTCAACATCCGTCGTCTGACCCGTATCGAAGGTGACGTTGTAGGTTCGTACCTGCACGGCAACAAGATCGGTGTTGTTGTGGCTCTGAAAGGCGGTGACGTCGAGCTGGCCAAAGACATCGCGATGCACGTAGCGGCAAGCAACCCTGAGTTCCTGCTGCCATCGGAAGTTTCGGCTGAAGCGATCGAGCGCGAAAAAGCTGTGTTCCTGCAGTTGAACGAAGAAAAAATCAAAGGCAAGCCAGAAAACATTGTTGAAAATATGGTCAAAGGCCGTATCAGCAAGTTCCTGGCTGAAGCGAGCCTGGTTGAGCAGGCGTTCGTCAAGAACCCTGAAATCAAGGTTGGCGAGCTGGCCAAGAAAGCCGGTGCTGAAATCGTTTCCTTCACTTACTACAAAGTAGGCGAAGGCATCGAGAAGCCGGTCGACAACTTCGCTGAAGAAGTTGCTGCCCAGCTGGCTGCCGCCAAGCAATAAGACGGTTTTTCAACTGTCGCCCGAAAGAGGCTGCCCGCTCACGCGCGCAGCCTCTTTTCAGATGGGGTTGCCAATTTTTAATTGGTTTCCACTTGGAACTGACTTACAAAGCCATGTTCCGATGGCGCTGAAGCAGCGCCAAGCTAGAGTGAACGCCAGCTGTAAACAGCTCGCAAAGAATTTTTAAATACGCCGCAGGAGAGATTCGCAATGGCTCAGCAGGGCAGTGGTTATCAGGCTCGCTATAAACGCATTCTACTCAAGCTTAGCGGCGAGGCCCTGATGGGCTCGGAAGAGTTCGGGATCGATCCAAAAGTGCTGGATCGGATGGCACTGGAAGTCGGCCAGCTGGTCGGCATCGGCGTGCAGGTCGGTCTGGTGATCGGCGGTGGCAATCTGTTCCGTGGCGAAGCCTTGAGCAAAGCCGGTATGGATCGGGTTACAGGCGACCACATGGGCATGCTGGCCACTGTGATGAACGCCCTGGCCATGCGTGATGCGCTGGAACGTGCCAATATCTCGGCCATCGTGATGTCGGCCATTTCCATGGTTGGCGTGACCGATCACTATGATCGCCGCAAAGCCATGCGCCACCTGAACTCCAAGGACGTGGTGATTTTCGCGGCCGGTACCGGTAATCCGTTCTTTACCACGGATTCTGCAGCCTGCCTGCGCGCAATCGAGATCGATGCCGACGTCGTGCTCAAAGCGACCAAGGTCGATGGCGTCTACACCGCTGACCCGTTCAAAGACCCGCATGCCGAGAAGTTCGATCATCTGACTTATGATGAAGTGCTGGATCGCAAGCTGGGTGTAATGGATCTGACAGCTATTTGCCTGTGCCGCGACCACAAGATGCCGCTGCGCGTATTCAACATGAACAAGCCTGGTGCCCTGCTGAACATCGTCCATGGCGGCGCTGAAGGCACCCTGATCGAGGAAGGTCAACAATGATCAACGAAATCAAGAAAGACGCTCAAGAGCGCATGCAGAAATCCCTGGACTCTCTGGCCCACGCATTTGGTCAGATTCGTACCGGCAAGGCTCACCCAAGCATTCTGGGTAGCGTGATGGTGCCGTATTACGGCGCAGACACCTCCATCACCCAAGTGGCGAACATCACCGTTAAAGACTCGCGCACCCTGCAAGTCGTTGCGTTCGAGCGCAACATGCTCGCGGCGGTCGACAAGGCAATCCAGAGCGCTGGCCTGAACCTCAATCCGACCAACCTGGGCGAATTGTTGCTGATCTCCATGCCTGCACTGACTGAAGAAACCCGCAAGGGCTTCACCAAGCAGGCGCGCAGTGCTGCTGAAGACGCTCGTGTTGCCGTGCGCAACATCCGTCGTGACGCCTTGGGCGAGCTGAAGAAACTGGTCAAGGACAAAGAAATCAGCGAAGACGAAGAGCGTCGTGCCGCTGCCGATATTCAGAAGCTCACCGACAAGGCCGAGGCTGATATCGACACGGCTACCAAGCAAAAAGAAGCGGATCTGATGGCCGTATAAGGTTCGAGCTTTTAATGGACAAGACCAAGCAGACTGCGCCGTCCGCGGTGCCGCGCCATGTCGCGATCATCATGGATGGCAACAATCGCTGGGCGAAAAAGCGCTTTATGCCGGGTGTCGCCGGGCATAAAGCGGGCGTGGATGCTGTGCGTGCCGTGATCGAGGTGTGCGCCGAGGCCAAGGTCGAAGTGCTCACCCTGTTCGCGTTTTCCAGTGAGAACTGGCAGCGCCCGGCCGATGAGGTCAGTGCCTTGATGGACCTGTTCTTCAAGGCATTGCGTCGTGAGGCCAAGCGCCTCAACGACAACAACATCAGCCTGCGCATCATTGGCGATCGTTCGCGCTTTCATCCGGAGCTTCAGGCGGCGATGCGCGAAGCCGAGGCCATGACCGCCGGCTCCAACCGCTTCATTCTGCAGATCGCCGCCAATTACGGCGGTCAGTGGGATATCGCCCAAGCGGCTCAGCGTCTGGCGCGTGAAGTTCAGGCCGGGCACCTGCGTCCGGAAGACATCACCCCGGATCTGCTGCAAACCTGTCTGGCGACCGGCGATCTGCCATTGCCGGACCTGTGCATCCGTACCGGTGGCGAACACCGCATCAGCAACTTCCTGCTGTGGCAACTGGCTTACGCCGAGTTGTACTTCTCCGACCTGTTCTGGCCGGACTTCAAACACGATGCCATGCGCAATGCGCTGGCCGATTTCGCTTCGCGCCAGCGTCGCTTCGGTAAAACGAGCGAACAGGTCGAAGCTGGAGCCCGGGTTTAATGCTTAAACAACGAATCATCACTGCACTGATCCTGCTGCCGATCGCTTTGTGCGGGTTTTTCCTGCTGGAAGGCTCCGGTTTTGCCTTGTTTATCGGTCTGGTTGTGACTTTGGGCGCCTGGGAATGGGCGCGTCTGGCTGGCTTCACCGGGCAAGCGTTCCGCGTGGGTTTTGCCGCCGTGGTCGCGTTCATGCTGTTCATCATGTACATCCTGCCCGGGCTTGCCCCTTGGGTGCTGGGCGCTTCTGTGTTGTGGTGGGCGGCGGCGACCTGGCTGGTGCTGACCTATCCGCGCTCCAGCGTGCATTGGTCCAGTGCGGCAACCAAACTGGTCATCGGCCTGCTGATTCTGCTGCCGGCCTGGCAAGGTCTGGTGCAGATCAAGCAGTACCCGCTGGGTAACTGGCTGATCATGGCCGTGATGGTGCTGGTCTGGGGTGCCGATATCGGTGCCTACTTCTCTGGTCGCAAATTCGGCAAGCGCAAGCTGGCCCCGCAAGTCAGCCCGGGCAAGAGCTGGGAAGGCGTCTACGGTGGTCTGGCGCTAAGTCTGGTGATTACCGCCATTGTCGCGTTTGTGCGTGACTGGACCGTCGCCGAACTGCTTAAAGGCTTGATCGGCGCTGCGCTGATCGTCTTCATCTCCGTTGTCGGCGATCTGACCGAAAGCATGTTCAAGCGTCAGTCCGGCATCAAGGACAGCAGTAATCTGCTGCCTGGCCATGGCGGCGTGCTTGATCGCATCGACAGTCTGACCGCGGCAATTCCGGTGTTTGCCGTGCTGTTGTGGATGGCTGCACCGTGAGTCGCCCTCAGCAGATTACCGTTCTGGGCGCGACGGGCTCGATCGGCCTGAGCACGCTGGATGTCATTGCTCGTCATCCTGAGCGTTATCAGGTTTTCGCGTTGAGTGGTTTCACGCGTCTGAGTGAGCTGTTCGCCTTGTGCGTGCGTCACGTGCCGCAATTTGCCGTGGTGCCAGAGGCGGTCGCTGCGCGCGGTTTGCAGGACGATTTGCGCGCCGCCGGTTTGCCGACCCGCGTATTGGTGGGGGAGGAGGGCCTGTGTCAGGTCGCTGCTGCCCCGGAAGTCGATGCGGTGATGGCAGCGATCGTTGGTGCAGCAGGTCTGCGCCCGACTCTGGCGGCCGTTGAGGCTGGCAAGAAGATTCTCCTGGCCAATAAAGAGGCGCTGGTGATGTCCGGCGCCTTGTTCATGCAGGCGGTGCGCAAGAGCGGTTCGGTGTTGCTGCCGATCGACAGCGAGCACAACGCAATTTTCCAGTGCATGCCACAGGATTTTGCCCGTGGGCTGAGTTCGGTCGGTGTTCGTCGGATTTTACTCACAGCCTCTGGCGGACCGTTCCGACAGACGCCGATGAGTGAACTGGCGCATGTTTCACCTGAGCAGGCGTGTGCGCACCCGAACTGGTCCATGGGGCGCAAGATTTCGGTCGATTCGGCCAGCATGATGAATAAAGGTCTTGAACTGATCGAGGCCTGTTGGTTGTTTGATGCCAAACCCTCACAGGTCGAGGTGCTGATCCACCCGCAGAGCGTGATTCACTCGTTGGTTGATTATGTCGACGGCTCGGTGCTGGCGCAGTTGGGCAATCCCGACATGCGTACGCCGATCGCCAACGCCCTGGCCTGGCCGGAGCGCATTGACTCCGGTGTGGCACCGCTGGATCTGTTCGCCATCGCGCGGCTGGACTTCGAAGCGCCGGATGAAGGACGCTTCCCGTGCCTGCGTCTGGCACGTCAAGCTGCCGAGGCTGGCGACAGTGCGCCGGCGATGCTCAATGCGGCCAACGAAGTGGCGGTGGCAGCGTTTCTCGACGGACGGGTCCGTTACCTGGAAATCGCGAGTATCATCGAGGAAGTCTTGAATCTCGAACCGGTGGTTGCACTGGCGGATCTCGATGCCGTCTTTACGGCAGATGCCAAGGCGCGAGTGCTGGCCGGGCAGTGGTTGAAGCGTCACGATCGATAGAATTTGCAACACAATGGCTACACGCGGCACTGAACAGGTTTGCGGAGAAAGTAGATGAGCGCGCTCTATATGATTGCCGGCACCCTGATCGCCTTGGGTGTGCTGGTCACCTTTCACGAATTCGGCCACTTCTGGGTCGCGCGTCGCTGTGGCGTCAAGGTTCTACGTTTTTCCGTAGGCTTCGGCATGCCGCTGCTGCGCTGGCATGACAAGCAGGGCACGGAGTTTGTGGTCGCGGCGATACCGCTGGGCGGTTACGTCAAGATGCTCGACGAGCGCGAAGGTGAAGTGCCGGTCGATCAGCTTGATCAGTCCTTCAACCGCAAATCCGTACGTCAGCGTATCGCCATTGTTGCGGCCGGCCCCATTGCCAACTTTCTGTTGGCGTTGGTGTTCTTCTGGGTATTGGCCATGCTCGGCAGCGAGCAAGTGCGTCCGGTCATCGGTGCGGTTGAGTCCGGCAGCATCGCCGCCAGTGCCGGTTTGAGCGCCGGTGAGGAAATCGTCGCGATCGATGGTGAGCCGACTTCCGGTTGGGCGGCTGTCAATTTGCAATTGGTACGACGCCTTGGTGAAAGCGGTTCTCTGCAATTGCTGGTGCGTGAACAGGGTTCGACTGCGGATACGCCGCGTGAGCTGAAGCTGGATAACTGGCTCAAGGGTGCTGATGAGCCGGATCCGATTCGCTCTCTGGGTATTCGTCCTTGGCGCCCGGCTCTGCCGCCGGTGCTTGCTGAGCTTGATCCGAAAGGCCCGGCCCAGGCCGCCGGCCTGAAGACCGGTGATCGCCTGTTGGCGCTCGACGGTCAGGCGCTGAATGACTGGCAGCAAGTGGTCGATACCGTTCGTACGCGTCCTGATACCAAAATCATGCTGCGCATCGAGCGCGACAGTGCTCAAATCGACGTCCCTGTGACTCTGGCAGCGCGCGGTGAAAGCAAATCGCCAAGCGGTTATCTGGGCGCGGGCGTAAAAGCTGTCGACTGGCCGCCGGAGATGATTCGCGAGGTCAGTTACGGGCCTCTGGCTGCGATTGGCGAGGGTGCCCGTCGCACTTGGACCATGAGCATTCTGACGCTCGATTCGCTAAAGAAAATGCTGTTCGGCGAGCTCTCGGTAAAAAACTTGAGTGGACCGATAACCATTGCTAAAGTGGCGGGCGCTTCTGCCCAGTCGGGCGTTGCTGATTTCCTGAATTTCCTTGCTTATCTGAGTATTAGCCTGGGGGTTCTGAATTTGCTGCCCATTCCTGTACTGGATGGGGGGCATTTGTTGTTTTATCTGATCGAGTGGGCGCGTGGTCGTCCCTTGTCGGATCGGGTGCAAGGTTGGGGGATACAGATCGGTATCAGTTTGGTGGTCGGGGTGATGTTGCTTGCTCTGGTCAACGATCTGGGTCGACTGTAACGCTTCGCTGAATTGCGAATCTGCCGCATTTTGCGGCAGTTTGTTTATTGCCAGTTGGAATAAGAAAGGACTTCATGAAACGTCTGCTGCTAACTGCGGTTCTCACCGTATTGATGATCGCCGAAGTTCACGCCGAGTCCTTCACTATCTCTGATATTCGCGTCAATGGCCTCCAGCGGGTCTCCGCGGGTAGCGTCTTTGGTGCCTTGCCGTTGAACGTCGGTGAGCAGGCGGATGATCGTCGCCTGGTGGAATCCACTCGTGCGTTGTTCAAAACCGGTTTCTTTCAAGATATCCAGCTGGGCCGCGAAGGCAACGTTCTGGTAATCACGGTCGTCGAGCGTCCGTCGGTCGCCAGTATCGAAATCGAAGGCAACAAGGCGATCTCGACTGAAGACCTGATGAAAGGTCTCAAGCAATCCGGTCTGGCCGAAGGCGAGATCTTCCAGCGCGCCACCCTTGAAGGCGTGCGTAACGAACTGCAACGTCAGTACGTCGCGCAAGGTCGCTACTCGGCTACGGTCGATACCGAAGTGGTATCGCAACCGCGTAACCGCGTCGGCCTGAAAGTGAAGATCAACGAAGGTACCGTTGCGGCGATTCAGCACATCAACGTGGTGGGCAACACGGTTTTCCCTGAGGAAGACCTGACCGACCTGTTCGAACTGAAGACCACCAACTGGCTGTCGTTCTTCAAGAACGATGACAAGTACGCCCGTGAAAAGCTGTCCGGTGACCTGGAGCGTCTGCGTTCCTACTACCTGGATCGTGGCTATATCAACATGGATATCGCTTCGACTCAGGTGTCGATCACCCCGGACAAGAAGCACGTCTACATCACTGTCAACGTTACCGAAGGCGAGAAGTACACCGTTCGTGACGTCAAGCTCAGTGGTGATCTGAAAGTCCCTGAAGATCAGGTCAAGTCCCTGCTGCTGGTGCAGAAGGGTCAGGTGTTCTCGCGCAAACTGATGACCACCACGTCCGAGCTGATCACCCGTCGTCTGGGTAACGAGGGTTACACCTTCGCCAACGTCAACGGCGTACCTCAGCCGCACGATGAAGATCACACCGTCGATATCCTGTTCGCTGTTGATCCGGGCAAGCGTGCCTACGTCAACCGCATCAACTTCCGTGGCAACACCAAGTCCGAAGACGAAGTGCTGCGTCGTGAAATGCGTCAGATGGAAGGCGGCTGGGCTTCGACTTACCTGATCGACCAGTCCAAGACCCGTCTTGAGCGTCTGGGCTTCTTTAAAGAAGTGAACGTTGAAACTCCAGCTGTCCCGGGTGTCGACGATCAGGTTGACGTGAACTACGCCGTTGAAGAACAGGCTTCCGGTTCGATTACCGCCAGCGTCGGTTTCGCCCAGAGCGCCGGTCTGATCCTCGGTGGTTCGATCACTCAGAACAACTTCCTGGGTACCGGTAACCGCGTCAGCATCGGCCTGACCCGCAGCGAATACCAGAGCCGCTACAACTTCGGCTACGTTGACCCGTACTGGACCGCCGATGGCGTGAGCCTGGGTTACAACGCGTTCTATCGCACCACTGACTACAAAGACCTCGACGTCGACGTAGCGAGCTATGCGGTAGACAGCCTGGGTGCCGGCGTAAACGTTGGCTACCCGATCAGCGAGACTTCGCGTCTGACGTTTGGTCTGTCGGTTCAACAGGACGAGATCAAGACCGGTACCTATACCGTTGACGAGATTTTCGACTTCGTTAACAAGGAAGGCGACAAGTACCTGAACTTCAAGGCTTCGGCCGGCTGGTCCGAGTCGACCCTGAACAAAGGCGTACTGCCGACCCGTGGTCGTTCCCAGAGTCTGACCCTGGAAACCACAGTGCCGGGCAGCGACCTGTCGTTCTACAAACTTGATTACCGCGGTCAGCTGTTCCAGCCGATCAGCGAGAACTACACCCTGCGTCTGCACACAGAGCTGGGTTATGGCGACGGATACGGCGGAACCGATGGCTTGCCATTCTATGAAAACTACTATGCTGGTGGTTTCAACTCGGTTCGTGGCTTCAAGGACAGCACCCTCGGCCCGCGCAGTACGCCGAGCCGTGGTACCAACCCGGGTACGCTGGCTGACCCGGACCAGGATCCACTGCCGTTCGGTGGTAACGTCCTGATCCAGGGTGGTGTCGAGGTTCTGTTCCCGCTGCCGTTCGTGAAAGATCAGCGTTCCCTGCGTACCTCTGTTTTCTGGGATGTGGGTAACGTATTTGACTCGCAGTGCAAGGACACTACCAATGCAAACGGCTCGACGTCGAACACCAAGTGCAACGACATCAGCCTGAGCAACATGGCCAGTTCCGTTGGTGTGGGTGTGACCTGGGTCACCGCACTGGGTCCTCTGAGCTTCGCGTTGGCCATGCCGATCAAGAAGCCGGATGAGGCTGAAACTCAAGTGTTCCAATTCTCCCTCGGCCAGACGTTCTAAGCGTCTGACCCAAGATAACGACAATGGATTTTGTAGGAGTGCATCGTGCGTAAGTTGACTCAATTGGTTCTCCTGGCCTCCTTGATGGTGGCAGGCCCGGCATTTGCCGACATGAAAATTGCCGTTCTGAACTATCAGATGGCCTTGCTGGAATCCGACGCGGCGAAGAAATACGCCGTGGATGCCGAGAAGAAGTTTGGTCCGCAACTGACCAAGCTGAAGACACTGGAAAGCAGCGCCAAGGGCATTCAGGATCGTCTGATGGCCGGTGGCGACAAAATGCAGCAAGGTGAGCGTGAGCGTCTGGAGCTGGAATTCAAGCAAAAGGCCCGTGACTTCCAGTTCCAGTCCAAAGAGCTGAACGAAGCCAAAGCTGTTGCCGACCGCGAAATGCTCAAGCAACTGAAGCCGAAACTGGATAGCGCAGTGGAAGAAGTCATCAAGAAAGGTGGTTTTGACCTGGTGTTCGAGCGTGGCGCAGTGATCGATGTCAAACCTCAGTACGACATCACGCGCCAGGTTATCGAGCGCATGAATCAGCTGAAGTAACCCATGACCGTGACTATCAAACTCGGCCAGTTGGCCGAGTTCCTCGGCGCCACCCTGCGTGGCGACCCTGAGAAGCAAATTACTGGGCTAGCCACTTTGCAAGAGGCTGGCCCAGCTCAGTTGAGCTTTCTGGCAAACCCTCAATATCGCAAATACCTGGCGGGCTCGCAGGCAGCTGCATTGCTGCTCAAAGAAGCTGATGCCGAAGGTTTTGCCGGTAATGCGTTGGTCGTGCCTGATCCTTACCTGGCTTACGCGCGTATCTCTCATCTGTTCGATCCCAAGCCAAAAGCCACTGCGGGTATCCATCCTTCAGCGGTCATTGCGGCGGACGCGGTGGTTGATCCAACCGCCAGCATCGGCCCTTTTGTAGTGATCGAGGCCGGCGCACGCGTTGGTGCGCACGTGACACTGGGTGCGCATTGTGTCGTCGGTGCCCGCAGCGAAATCGGCGAAGGCGGCTGGCTTGCCCCGCGCGTGACGCTGTATCACGACGTGCGCATCGGCAAGCGTGTGGTGATTCAGTCCGGTGCTGTGCTCGGGGGTGAAGGCTTCGGCTTCGCCAACGAAAAAGGTATCTGGCAGAAAATCGCCCAGATCGGTGGCGTGACCATCGGCGACGATGTCGAGATTGGCGTGAACACCGCCATCGACCGCGGCGCTCTGGCCGATACCGTGATCGGCAATGGCGTGAAGCTCGACAACCAGATCCAGATCGCCCACAACGTTCAGGTCGGTGATCACACCGCCATGGCGGCGTGCGTCGGGATCTCCGGTAGCACCAAAATCGGCAAGCATTGCATGCTCGCCGGCGGTGTCGGTCTGGTCGGCCACATTGATATTTGCGACAACGTTTTCCTGACCGGGATGACCATGGTGACCCACTCGATTACCGAGCCGGGTGCCTATTCTTCCGGTACAGCCATGCAACCGGCGGCCGAATGGCGCAAAAGCGCGGCCCGCATCCGTCAGCTCGATGACATCGCGCGACGTTTGAAACAGCTGGAAAAGCGCGTAGGGGAAGTGACCCCTGACGGCAATGCTTCATCTGATGGCTGATACCATTTCCATATCAAGTGTGCACAGCCTCTAGACTGCCTCCTTGATTTGCTAGAGGAGTGCGCGTCAGTCGCGCTCCCAATCTTTACATAGGCTTCCCCCCGAAATGATGGACATCAACGAGATTCGCGAATACCTGCCTCACCGTTACCCGTTCCTGCTGGTGGACCGGGTGGTGGAACTGGACACTGAAGGCAAGCGCATTCGCGCCTACAAGAATGTCAGCATCAATGAACCGTTCTTCAATGGTCACTTCCCGGCGCATCCAATCATGCCGGGCGTGCTGATCATCGAAGCGATGGCTCAGGCTGCCGGGATCCTCGGTTTCAAAATGCTTGATGTGAAGCCTGCCGACGGCACCCTGTATTACTTCGTCGGTTCCGACAAGCTGCGCTTCCGTCAGCCGGTGTTGCCGGGCGATCAACTGATCCTTGAAGCCAAGTTCATCAGCTGCAAGCGTCAGATCTGGAAGTTCGAATGCCAGGCCTCGGTCGACGGCAAGCCAGTCTGCTCCGCTGAAATCATCTGTGCGGAACGCAAGCTATGAGTTTGATTGACCCTCGCGCAATCATCGATCCGTCGGCCGTTCTGGCTGATGGCGTCGAGGTCGGCCCGTGGTCGATCATCGGCGCAGGTGTGGAAATCGGCGAGGGTACCGTGATCGGGCCGCATGTAATCCTCAAAGGCCCGACCCGCATCGGCAAGCACAATCGCATCTACCAGTTTTCCTCGGTAGGCGAAGACACGCCTGATCTGAAGTACAAGGGTGAAGAAACCCGTCTGGTGATCGGTGACCACAACGTCATCCGCGAAGGCGTGACGATTCACCGTGGCACCGTGCAAGACCGTTCGGAAACCACGCTGGGCGATCACAACCTGATCATGGCCTATGCGCACATCGGTCACGACAGCGTCATCGGCAACCACTGCATTCTGGTCAACAACACCGCGTTGGCTGGCCATGTGCACGTGGATGACTGGGCGATCCTCTCCGGGTTCACCCTGGTTCACCAGTATTGCCATATCGGCGCCCACAGCTTTTCCGGTATGGGTACCGCCATTGGCAAGGACGTTCCGGCGTTCGTCACCGTGTTCGGCAACCCGGCCGAAGCGCGTAGCATGAACTTCGAAGGCATGCGCCGTCGTGGTTTCAGCGAGGACGCGATCCACACGCTGCGTCGCGCTTACAAAACCGTCTATCGCCAAGGCCTCACGGTCGAACAGGCGTTGGCCGAACTGGCCGAGCCTGCTGCGCAGTTCCCGGAAGTCGCGATATTCCGTGACTCCATCCAGTCGTCGACTCGCGGCATCACTCGCTGATCATGGCCAATCTGCGTATTGCGCTGGTGGCGGGTGAAGCTTCCGGTGACATTCTCGGCGCCGGCCTCATGCGCGCGCTCAAGGCTCAGCATCCGGCGGTCGAGTTCATCGGCGTCGGTGGCCCGTTGATGCAGGCTGAAGGCCTGACTTCCTACTTTCCCATGGAGCGCTTGTCGGTCATGGGCCTGGTGGAAGTCCTCGGTCGTTTGCGCGAATTGCTCAAGCGCCGCAAAGACCTGATCGCGACGCTGATCGCCGAGAAGCCTGATGTGTTCATCGGCATCGACGCGCCGGACTTCAACCTCAATATCGAACTCAAGCTGCGTCAGGCCGGGATCAAAACCGTGCATTACGTCAGCCCTTCGGTGTGGGCATGGCGGCAGAAACGTGTACTGAAGATCCGCGAAGGCTGTGATCTGATGCTGACGCTGCTGCCGTTCGAAGCAAAATTTTACGAAGAGAAGGGCGTGCCAGTGCGGTTCGTCGGTCACACCCTGGCCGATACCATTCCATTGGAGGCCGATCGTGCTGCGGCCCGTGCCGAGCTGGGCTTGCCCGATGGCCCGCTGGTGGCGTTGATGCCCGGCAGCCGGGGCGGCGAAGTGTCCCGACTGGGCGCGCTGTTCCTCGATACTGCTGAACGTCTGCGTGCATTGCGCCCGGGTTTGCGCTTTGTCATCCCGTGCGCCAACCCGGAGCGCCGCGCGCAACTTGAAGAGCTGCTTGCGGGTCGCGATCTGCCGGTGACCCTGCTCGATGGCAAATCCCATCTGGCTCTGGCCGCGTGCAACGCCGTGTTGATCGCCTCCGGCACCGCCACCCTTGAAGCGCTGTTGTACAAGCGGCCGATGGTGGTGGCGTACCGCCTGGCACCGCTGACGTTCTGGATTCTGAAACGCATGGTCAAGAGCCCGTACGTGTCCTTGCCGAACCTGCTGGCCCAGCGTCTGCTGGTGCCAGAATTGTTGCAGGATGATGCGACGGTCGAAGCACTGGCGCAGACCCTGTCGCCATTGATCGAAGGTGGCGAAGAACAGACGCGTGGCTTCGATGAGATCCATCGCACACTGCGCCTGGACGCCTCCAATCAGGCGGCGGATGCCGTCCTCAACCTGATCGGTCAGACACGATGAGCAAGACAAGCATGCAGATGGGCCTGGATTTCACCCTGGTCGCCGAAGTTGAAGAACTGGTTGCCGGCGTCGATGAAGTCGGTCGCGGCCCGTTGTGCGGTGCGGTGGTGACGGCGGCGGTGATCCTTGATCCGAACCGGCCGATCCTCGGGCTTAACGACTCGAAGAAGCTCACCGAAGCCAAGCGCGAAAAGCTCTACGACGAAATCATCGAGAAGTCCCTGAGCTGGTGCATCGCCCGCGCCGAAGTCGAGGAAATCGACGAGCTGAATATTTTGCACGCGACCATGCTGGCCATGCAGCGCGCGGTTGCCGGGCTGCACATCCAGCCAAAACTGGCGATGATCGATGGCAACCGCTGCCCGCAACTGCCGATGCGCGCCGAAGCGGTCGTGCAGGGCGACGGCAAGGTTCCAGCCATCGCTGCCGCATCGATTCTGGCCAAGGTCAGCCGCGACCGCGAAATGGCTGCCTTCGAATTGATCTACCCGGGTTACGGCATCGGTGGCCATAAAGGTTATCCGACGCCCGTTCATCTGGAAGCGTTGGCGCGTCTTGGCCCGACGCCGATTCACCGGCGCTCGTTCGCCCCGGTGCGTCTGGCTTACGAAGCGCTGGAAGGTCTGACGCAGGTTTAGTCGCAAGGCTGATGTTTTGTTCGAGGCCCGGTACAATCCGGGCCTTGTTGTCTCTATGTAACTGGACAGGATCACTATGCCGGCTTCATTCGTTCATCTACGCCTGCACACTGAATACTCCCTGGTCGACGGGCTGGTGCGGATCAAGCCGCTGGTCAAGGCACTGACGGCCATGAACATGCCGGCGGTCGCGGTCACCGACCAGAACAACATGTGTTCCCTGGTCAAATTCTACAAAAACACCATGGGCGCGGGCATCAAGCCGATCTGCGGTGCCGACCTGTGGCTGTCGAACAAAGACCCGGACGCACCGCTGAGCCGGCTCAGCCTGTTGGTGATGAACGCCAAGGGCTATCGCAACCTCACCGAGTTGATCTCGCGCGGTTTCATTGAAGGCCAGCGCAACGGCATGATCATCGTCGAGCGCGAGTGGGTTGCTGAAGCCAACGAAGGCCTGATCATGCTGTCCGCCGCCAAAGAAGGCGAGATCGGCATGGCCATGATCGGCGGTAACCCGGCTGAAGCTGAAGCCTTGGCGCGCGAATGGATGGCGGTGTTCCCGGATCGTTTCTATCTGGAAATCCAGCGCACTAACCGTCCCAACGATGAAGAACAATTGCACGGCGCCGTCGCCCTCGCCGACAAACTGGGCGCGCCGCTGGTGGCGACCAACGACGTGCGCTTCATCAAGCAGGAAGATTTCGCCGCCCACGAAACCCGCGTGTGCATCGGTGAGGGCCGCGCCCTCGACGATCCGCGCCGTTCGAAGAATTACAGCGACCAGCAATACCTGAAAAGCGCCGAGGAAATGATCGAGCTGTTCAGCGATATTCCCGACGCCATCGAAAACACCGTTGAGATCGCCAAGCGCTGCAACATCGAAGTCAAACTGGGCACGCACTTTTTGCCCAACTTCCCGATTCCCGATGGCATGACCATCGACGAATATTTCCGCAAAGTCTCCTTCGACGGTCTCGAAGAACGCTTGTCGGTGCTGCTGCCCAAGGACACCACCGAAGACTACGAAGCCAAGCGTCAGGTCTACGTCGACCGCTTGAATTTCGAGCTGGATATCATTATCCAGATGGGGTTCCCCGGTTACTTCCTGATCGTTATGGACTTTATCCAGTGGGCCAAGAACAACGGCGTGCCGGTAGGTCCGGGCCGTGGGTCGGGTGCCGGTTCGTTGGTGGCTTATGTACAGAAGATCACCGACCTTGATCCGCTGGAATACGACCTGCTGTTCGAACGTTTCCTTAACCCGGAACGGGTATCGATGCCCGACTTCGACGTCGACTTCTGCATGGACGGTCGTGACCGCGTGATCGATTACGTGGCCGAGAAGTACGGCCGCAACGCGGTAAGCCAGATCATCACTTTCGGTTCCATGGCCGCCAAGGCTGTGGTGCGCGACGTGGCTCGGGTACAGGGCAAGTCCTATGGCCTGGCGGATCGTCTGTCGAAGATGATTCCGTTCGAAGTCGGCATGACCCTGGAAAAAGCCTACGAGCAGGAAGAAATTCTGCGTGACTTCATTAAGGTCGATGAAGAAGCAGCGGAAATCTGGGAGATGGCGCGCAAGCTCGAAGGCGTGGTGCGTAACGTTGGTAAGCACGCCGGTGGTGTGGTTATTGCGCCGACCAAGCTGACTGACTTCTCGCCGATCTATTGCGACGAGGCCGGTGACGGTCTGGTAACCCAGTTCGACAAGGACGACGTTGAAGCGGCCGGTCTGGTGAAGTTCGACTTCCTCGGTCTGCGGACCCTGACGATCATCGACTGGGCACTGAAAACCATCAACCGCGATCGCGCCAAGGTCAACGAGCCACCGCTGGATATCGCGTTTATCCCGCTGGACGACAAACCGACGTACTCGTTGTTGCAGAAAGCTGAAACCACCGCGGTGTTCCAGCTTGAATCGCGCGGCATGAAAGAGCTGATCAAAAAGCTCAAACCCGACTGCCTGGAAGACTTGATCGCACTGGTGGCCCTGTTCCGTCCGGGCCCGCTGCAGTCCGGCATGGTGGACGACTTCATCAACCGTAAGCACGGTCGCGCCGAATTGGCGTACCCGCACTCGGACTATCAGTACGAAGGCCTCAAGCCAGTATTGGCACCGACTTACGGCATCATCCTGTATCAGGAACAGGTGATGCAGATTGCTCAGGTCATGGCCGGTTACACCCTCGGCGGTGCGGACATGCTCCGTCGCGCCATGGGTAAGAAAAAGCCCGAAGAGATGGCCAAGCAGCGCGGCGGTTTCATTGAAGGTTGCGCGACCAACAACATCGACGCCGACCTTGCCGGTAACATTTTCGACCTGGTAGAAAAATTCGCCGGTTACGGCTTCAACAAATCCCACTCCGCCGCTTACGGTCTGGTGTCGTACCAGACTGCATGGCTGAAAGCCCACTACCCGGCGCCGTTCATGGCCGCGGTACTCTCGGCGGATATGCACAACACCGACAAGGTCGTGACCTTGATCGAGGAAGTGCGCACGATGAAGCTGCGCCTCGACGCGCCGGACGTGAACACGTCGGAGTTCAAGTTCACGGTGAACGACGACGGCCGCATCGTGTATGGCCTCGGCGCGATCAAAGGTGTCGGTGAAGGCCCGGTTGAGGCGATCACCGAGGCGCGTCAGGAAGGTCCGTTCAAGGATCTGTTCGATTTCTGCGCGCGGGTCGACCTCAAGCGCATTAACAAACGTACGCTGGACGGTCTGATCCGCAGCGGTGCACTGGATCGTCTGGGGCCGTATTTCCATGACGAACAGAAGGCTTATCAGGCCAACATCGACCGCAACCGCGCGGTGCTGCTGGCGGCGATGGAAGAGGCGATCAAGGCGGCCGAACAGACCGCGCGCACCCACGACAGTGGCCACGCCGACCTGTTTGGCGGGCTGTTTGTCGAGGAAGACGCCGACGTTTATGCGTCCCATCGCAAGGCCAAGGAGATGACCCTCAAGGAACGCCTCAAAGGTGAAAAAGACACCTTGGGCCTGTACCTGACCGGTCACCCGATCGACGAATACGAAGGCGAGATTCGCCGTTTCGCCCGTCAGCGCATCATCGACCTGAAGCCGGCGCGCGACACGCAAACCGTGGCAGGGATGATCATTGCCCTGCGCGTGATGAAGAACAAAAAAGGCGACAAGATGGGCTTCATCACCCTCGACGACCGCTCTGGTCGGATCGAGGCATCGTTGTTTGCCGATGCGTTCCATTCTGCGCAGTCGTTGTTGCAGACCGACGCGATGGTGGTGGTCGAGGGCGAAGTCAGCAACGATGACTTCTCCGGCGGCCTGCGCCTGCGGGTCAAACGCGTGATGAGCATGGAAGATGCGCGCACCAACCTCGCCGAGAGCCTGCGCCTGAAGCTGCAAACCCAGGACCTGAAAGGCGATCAGCTACGCTGGTTGGGTGATTTGCTCAAGCGTCATCGCGGCGCGTGCCCGATCACCATGGAGTACACCAGCCCGGATGCGAAGACCTTGCTGCAGTTCGGCGAGACCTGGCGAATTGATCCGGCGGATGCGTTGATTCAAGCCCTGCGTGACCAGTTCGGGCGAGACAACGTCTTCCTCCAATACCGTTGACCGGCAAGTGCCATGATTGCGCTTGCCCGCAACCTGAATTTTTAATCTCGACCTCAGCGCGCCTCTCCCTTAAGGTAGGGCGCGAATAGACAACCGGCCGGCCCAAGCTCATTTGGGACACGACCCAAGACGGACGCCTATGAACCCGAATTTTCTAGATTTCGAACAGCCGATCGCCGACCTGCAAGCCAAGATCGAAGAGTTGCGCTTGGTCGGTAATGACAATTCGCTGAATATCGGCGATGAGATCTCCCGCCTGCAGGACAAGAGCAAAACGCTGACCGAAGACATCTTCGGCAAGCTGACCAGCTGGCAGATCGCACGTCTGGCGCGTCACCCGAAACGCCCGTATACCCTCGACTACATCGAGCACATTTTCACCGAGTTCGACGAACTGCACGGCGACCGTCACTTCTCAGACGACGCAGCAATCGTTGGCGGCATCGCCCGCCTGGAAGACCAACCGGTGATGATCATCGGTCACCAGAAGGGCCGTGAAGTGCGCGAGAAGGTACGCCGCAACTTCGGCATGCCGCGTCCGGAAGGCTACCGCAAGGCTTGCCGCCTGATGGAAATGGCCGAGCGGTTCAAAATGCCGATCCTGACCTTCATCGACACCCCGGGTGCTTATCCTGGTATCGACGCTGAAGAGCGCAACCAGAGCGAAGCGATCGCCTGGAACCTGCGCGTGATGTCGCGCTTGAAAACCCCGATCATCGCCACCGTTATCGGTGAGGGTGGTTCCGGCGGTGCGCTGGCCATCGGCGTCTGCGATCAGTTGAACATGCTGCAATACTCGACCTACGCGGTGATCTCGCCGGAAGGTTGTGCTTCGATTCTGTGGAAAACCGCAGAAAAAGCGCCGGATGCTGCTGAAGCGATGGGCATCACCGCTGAGCGTCTGAAAGGTTTGGGCATTGTCGACAAGGTGATTGGCGAGCCTCTGGGCGGCGCGCACCGTGATCCGGCCGCCGCTGCTGCGTCGATCCGTGCCGAGCTGAGCTCGCAACTGGCGATGCTGAAGAAGTTCGATAACGAAGCGCTGTTGAAGCGTCGTTATGATCGACTGATGAGCTACGGTCTCTAAGTCGAACGCAATACCCCTGTAGGAGCTGCCGAAGGCTGCGATCTTTCAAGATCAAAAGATCGCAGCCTTCGGCAGCTCCTACAGGATCCTTGAGAAGCGACCCTCTCTATGAATTCTTCGAAGAGTGATTTGCCTTCCCGGCTGTTGCTGAACCTTGAGCCTTGGCGCAACGCCGCTCATTGGCGCATCGCCTTCTCTGGTGGTCTCGATTCCACCGTCCTGCTGCATCTGCTTGCCTCTCTGGCAAAATCTGAATCCCTCCCTGCGCTAAGCGCCATCCATATCCATCACGGCCTTCAGGCTGCGGCTGATGCGTGGCCACAACACTGCCAGTCTGTCTGTGATGCGCTGGGGGTGCCGTTGCTGATTGAGCGGGTGAAGGTGCAACCGGGCGCGAGTCTGGAGCAGGCGGCGCGGAATGCGCGATACGCCGTGTTCAGTTCGCTGACGCAAGCCAATGACGTGTTGCTCACTGGCCAGCATCGTGATGATCAAGCGGAAACGCTGTTGTTTCGACTCATGCGTGGTACGGGTGTGCGCGGATTGGCGGGGATGCCCAGGCAGCGGCCAATGGGGCAGGGCGCACTGATTCGCGCGTTACTGGATGTCTCTCGAGCCGAGCTGGAAGCCTATGCGCAGGCTCACCAATTGGTCTGGATCGAAGACCCGTCCAATCAGGATCAGCAATTCTCGCGCAACTACCTGCGCCATCAGGTTATGCCATTGCTGACCGGGCGCTGGCCGCAAGCGCTGGCGAGCATGGCCCGCAGCGCCGCGCATCTGCGTGAGGCGCAGGGGCTGCTCGATGAATTGGCGCAGATTGATCTGGCGCACGCCGCCATCGCTCATGAATTCGAATGGCTGGGATTGCCGTCGCTGGAGCTGGCGCCACTCGCCGCACTGTCTGCCGCCCGCCAACGGAACGCGATCAGCCATTGGCTTGAACCCTTCACACAGTTACCCGACACCGACCATTGGTCGGGTTGGACGGATCTCTGTGATGCCGCTCCTGATGCTTCCCCTATCTGGCGTCTGGCAGATGGCGAACTGCACCGCAGCGCCGGGCGCCTGTGGTGGCTCAGCGGCGGCTGGCTGCGTACGCCAGTGATCGGCTGCGAGTGGCAGAGCCCGGCGTCAGCGCTACGCTTGGCTGATAATGGACGTGTCATGCTCAGCGGGCAGGCTCCCTCCGGGCCTTTGCAGATTCGCTATCGGCAGGGCGGCGAAGTCATGCAAATCGCGGATCGCGGCCACCGTGATCTCAAGCGCCTGCTCAATGAGCGCGCAGTGCCGGGCTTCGTCCGTGGCAGATTGCCGCTGCTGTTTCGCGGCGATGAATTGCTCGCGGTGGCGAACCTGCCGGGACTTGATGGCCATTTGCAGCACGGTTGGAAATTGCATTGGCTGCCAACAGACGAAGATCAAGGTTTGAGCTGAAAGGAGCATTCCGGTAGACTACGCTCCCTTCTTGATACAACTTCTGTGGATTCGCCTGAATTGCAGGAGTTGCCGATTACCAAGCAGTCTTTGCTGGGCGATTCCAAAAAATGTGTAGCGAGCAACGTACCGGTGTTTCACCTGCCGGTCTGTCCCAACGCGGCGGTTTTTTTGAAAGGTGCACTGTGATTAATGCAGGTGATCGGGGGCTTCGGCCTTCCTTCGCTTTCCCCGGCGGCTCGTACCGCTTTAACGCAGACTTCTAGGGTTTTTCATGACGCGCTACATATTCGTCACGGGCGGTGTTGTTTCTTCATTGGGGAAAGGCATTGCATCGGCTTCATTGGCAGCCATCCTGGAGGCGCGGGGACTTAAGGTCACCATGCTGAAGCTGGATCCGTACATCAACGTCGATCCGGGCACCATGAGCCCGTTCCAGCACGGTGAAGTGTTCGTCACCCACGACGGCGCCGAGACCGACCTGGACCTGGGTCACTACGAGCGGTTCATCCGCACGACCATGACCCAGAACAACAACTTCACCACTGGCCGTGTCTACGAGCACGTGCTGCGCAAAGAGCGCCGTGGTGACTACCTGGGTGCAACCATCCAGGTGATCCCGCACATCACCGACGAAATCAAGCGCCGCATCATCAAGGGTGCCGGTGACGCTGACGTGGCGATGGTTGAAATCGGTGGCACCGTCGGTGACATCGAGTCGCAACCGTTCCTCGAAGCCATCCGTCAACTGCGTTTCGAAGTTGGCGCCAAGCGCGCAATGCTGATGCACCTGACGCTGGTGCCGTACATCGCCACCGCTGGTGAAACCAAAACCAAGCCAACCCAGCACTCGGTAAAAGAGCTGCGTTCGATCGGCCTGCAGCCAGACGTGCTGGTGTGCCGTTCCGATCACCCGATCGACATCTCGTCGCGTCGCAAGATCGCTCAGTTCACCAACGTTGAAGAACGTGCGGTGATCGCGCTGGAAGACGCCGACACCATCTACAAGATCCCGGGCATCCTGCACTCGCAGGGTCTGGACGACTTCGTTGTCGAGCGTTTCGGCCTGCAATGCGGCAGCGCTGATCTGTCCGAGTGGGACGCGGTGGTTGACGCCAAGCTGAACCCGGAACACGAAGTGACCATCGCCATGGTCGGCAAGTACATGGAGCTGCTGGACGCCTACAAGTCGCTGATCGAAGCGATGAGTCACGCCGGCATCAGCAACCGCACCAAGGTCAACCTGCGTTACATCGATTCCGAAGACATCGAAAACCAGGGCACTGCGCTGCTCGAAGGTGTCGACGCGATCCTCGTACCGGGTGGCTTCGGTCTGCGCGGCGTGGAAGGCAAGATCACTGCCGTTCAGTACGCTCGCGAAAACAAGGTTCCATACCTGGGTATCTGCCTCGGTATGCAAGTGGCAGTTATCGAGTTCGCCCGTAACGTAATGGGCTGGAAAGACGCCAACTCCACCGAGTTCGATCGCGCCAGCGGCCATCCGGTTGTCGGTCTGATCACCGAGTGGGAAGACGCGACCGGTGCCGTTGAAGTGCGTACCGAGTCGTCCGACCTGGGCGGCACCATGCGCCTTGGCGCTCAGGACTGCCTGCTCGAAGCCGGCTCCAAGGTTCACGACTGCTACGGCAAGGACGTGATCGTCGAGCGTCACCGTCACCGTTACGAAGTGAACAACAACCTGCTGCCACAGCTGATCGAAGCCGGCCTGAAAATCTCCGGCCGCTCCGCTGATGCGGCGCTGGTTGAAGTGGTTGAAGCGGCCGATCACCCATGGTTCGTCGCTTGCCAGTTCCACCCTGAGTTCACCTCGACACCACGCGATGGCCATCCGCTGTTCAGCGGTTTTGTCAAAGCTGCGTTGGCTCAACACCAGAAGAAGGCGTAACCCCGATGGCACAGAAGATCATCCGCGTCGGCGACATCGAGATTGCCAACGACAAACCCATGGTGCTGTTCGGCGGCATGAACGTGCTGGAAAGCCGTGACATGGCCATGCAGGTTTGCGAAGAGTACGTGAAGGTCACCGAAAAACTCGGTATCCCTTACGTGTTCAAGGCCAGTTTCGACAAGGCCAACCGTTCTTCTGTGACCTCTTATCGTGGTCCTGGCCTGGAAGAGGGCATGCGCATCTTCCAGGACATCAAACAAGCCTTTGGCGTGCCGATCATCACCGACGTCCACGAGCCTGATCAGGCCGCGGTCGTCGCTGAGGTCTGCGACATCATTCAGCTGCCGGCCTTCCTGTCGCGCCAGACCGATCTGGTCGTCGCGATGGCCAAGACCAATGCAGTGATCAACATCAAGAAAGCCCAGTTCCTCGCGCCTCAGGAAATGAAACACATCCTGAACAAGTGCGTGGAAGCGGGTAACGATCAATTGATCCTCTGCGAGCGTGGTTCGAGCTTCGGCTACAACAACCTCGTGGTCGACATGCTCGGCTTCGGCATCATGAAGCAGTTCGAGTACCCGGTATTCTTCGACGTGACCCATGCGCTGCAAATGCCGGGTGGTCGTGCCGACTCCGCTGGCGGTCGCCGCGCACAGGTTCTGGATCTGGCCAAGGCCGGCATGAGCCAGTCGCTGGCGGGTCTGTTCCTCGAAGCGCATCCGGACCCGGACAACGCCAAATGCGACGGCCCTTGCGCCTTGCGTCTGGACAAACTGGAGCCTTTCCTGGCCCAGCTCAAAGCTCTGGACGAACTGGTGAAGAGTTTTCCGACGGTAGAAACCGCGTAACACTCAATTCTCCGGTAAAGTACCGCACGATTTGTCGCTCATGCCCTCGGGCATGAGCGTTATCGTCTGCAAGTCTGCCCGCTGCACATTCCTTGCCGACGGTAAAAAGATTTCCTCTAGCTGCGTCGTTTTCGTCAACTTTGGAGTGTTTACAACAATGGCAAAAATCGTCGACATCAAAGGTCGTGAAGTTCTCGACTCCCGTGGCAATCCCACCGTGGAAGCGGACGTGCTTCTCGACAACGGCATCATCGGCAGCGCGTGCGCGCCGTCCGGTGCATCCACTGGCTCGCGTGAAGCGCTCGAGCTGCGTGATGGCGACAAGAGCCGTTACCTGGGCAAGGGCGTGCTCAAAGCGGTAGCCAACATCAACGGTCCGATCCGCGATCTGCTGCTGGGCACCGACCCAAGCGACCAGAAAGCTCTGGACCACGCGATGATCAAGCTCGACGGTACGGAAAACAAAGCGACCCTTGGCGCCAACGCCATCCTCGCCGTGTCCCTGGCTGCGGCCAAGGCTGCTGCACAGGATCAGGACCTGCCGCTGTACGCACACATCGCCAACCTCAACGGCACTCCGGGTGTTTACTCGATGCCGGTGCCGATGATGAACATCATCAACGGTGGCGAGCACGCCGATAACAACGTCGACATCCAGGAATTCATGGTGCAGCCGGTTGGCGCCAAGTCGTTCTCGGAAGGTCTGCGCATGGGCACCGAGATTTTCCATCACTTGAAAGCCGTGCTGAAGGCCCGTGGCCTGAGCACTGCTGTTGGCGACGAAGGCGGTTTCGCACCGAACCTGGCGTCCAACGAAGACGCGCTGAAAGTGATCTCCGAAGCGGTGGCCAATGCCGGTTACAAGCTGGGCACTGACGTGACTCTGGCTCTGGACTGCGCGGCCAGCGAATTCTACGAAGACGGCAAGTACAACCTGTCCGGCGAAGGCCAGGTGTTCACCGCTGAAGGTTTCGCTGACTACCTGAAAGGTCTGACCGAACGTTATCCGATCATCTCGATCGAAGACGGTCTGGACGAGTCCGACTGGGCTGGCTGGAAGATCCTCACCGATAAGATCGGCGAGAAGGTTCAACTGGTGGGCGACGACCTGTTCGTGACCAACACCAAGATCCTGAAAGAAGGCATCGATAAAAAGATCGCCAACTCGATCCTGATCAAGTTCAACCAGATCGGCACCCTGACCGAAACCCTGGAAGCCATCCAGATGGCCAAGGCTGCCGGTTACACCGCAGTGATCTCGCACCGTTCGGGCGAAACCGAAGATTCGACCATTGCCGACCTGGCTGTGGGCACTTCGGCTGGCCAGATCAAAACCGGTTCGCTGTGCCGTTCCGACCGCGTTTCCAAGTACAACCAACTGCTGCGTATCGAAGAGCAGTTGAATGGCAAGGCCAAGTACAACGGTCGCAGCGAGTTCCGCGGCTAAGTACAAATCGATGGAAGGACACCGGATTGTGTCGAAAAAGTCGTGACAGCGATGGATTTGCCACTAATCTGATGCCTTAACAGCACAAGCCTGGGTCTTCCAGGCTTCGTGCTATCAGATGCTTCAAAGTTTTGGCGTGGCTGTCTTTTTTCACTGGATACCTGATATTCGATGCGCAGTCCTTACTGGTTGTTTCTCGTTTTGCTCTTGCTACTGGCCGGTCTGCAGTACCGCCTGTGGGTGGGCAATGGCAGTCTGGCGCAAGTCGCCGAGCTGAATCAGCAGATTGCTGATCAACACGCCGAGAACGAAGGTTTGCTGGAGCGCAACCGAGTGATGGACGCTGAAGTCAGTGAGTTGAAGAAGGGCATGGAGACCGTTGAAGAACGGGCTCGTCACGAACTGGGCATGGTCAAGGACGGCGAAACCCTTTACCAGTTGGCCCAATGATCAATTCCCTGCCGGCCTTCTGGGCCGTGATTCCTGCCGCGGGCGTCGGTGCCCGAATGGCCGCGGACCGTCCCAAGCAATATCTGCAACTGGGCGGGCGCACAATTCTCGAACACAGCCTCGGCTGTTTCCTTGATCACCCAAGCCTTAAAGGGCTGGTGGTCAGTCTTGCTGTTGATGATCCTTATTGGCCAAACCTGGCGTGCGTCAGCGATCCGCGCATTCAGCGGGTTGAAGGCGGGGCCGAGCGTTCTGGTTCGGTGCTCAATGCCTTGCTGCACTTGCATGCGCAGGGTGCCGATGATGAAGATTGGGTGCTGGTGCACGATGCGGCACGACCGAATCTGAGTCGCGAAGACCTCGACAAGTTACTGGATGAACTGGCGGATGATCCGGTCGGCGGTTTGCTCGCCGTCCCTGCGCGCGACACCTTGAAGCGAGTCGACAAGCATGGTCGGGTGGTGGAAACCGTCGATCGCAGCGTGATCTGGCAGGCATATACGCCGCAGATGTTTCGCCTCGGCGCGTTGCATCGGGCGTTGGCGGACAGTCTGGTGGCTGATGCGCTGATTACTGATGAAGCTTCGGCGATGGAGTGGGCCGGTCTCAAGCCGCGTCTGATTGAAGGGCGGGCGGATAACCTCAAGGTCACCCGGCCGGAAGATCTTGAATGGTTGCGCCAGCGTTGGGCGAATCGCCGCTAAAAGATCAAAAGATCGCAGCCTTCGGCAGCTCCTACATGGGTTCGCATGCCTTTGTAGGAGCTGCCGAAGGCTGCGATCTTTTGCTTTTCAACCTCGATATTCCGGCCGCTCAGCCAACCCTTCCTTGAGAAAATCCACCAACTTGCGCACCTTCGGCGACAAATGCCGCTGCTGCGGATACAACGCCCACACCGCCGTATTCGGCGGCTGATGCGCCTCCAGCAACGAAATCAACGCGCCACTGTGCAAATGTTCCAGCACGTAATAATCCGGCAACTGACACAACCCCACTCCCTGAAGCGCCGCATCCAGCACAGCTTGCCCACTGTTGCAGCGCCAGTTGCCCTGCACGCGCTGAGAAAACTCGCGCCCGTTCTGCTCAAGCTGCCAGATGTCCGAGCTGCCAATCAGGCAATTATGCCGACTCAACTCCGACAGGCTGTGGGGGCGGCCGTACCGCTCAACGTAGGACGGTGACGCGCAGAGATACATTCGCCTTGGCGCCAAACGTGTCGCGACCAACCGCGAGTCCTGCAGGCGGCCCAAGCGAATCGCCAGATCCAGACCTTCATGCACCAGATCGAGCTGGCGATTGCTCAGTTCGATATCGATGCGCAACTGCGGATACAGGCCCATGAACCGCGTCACCAGCGGCACGATGAAACGCTCACCGTAGGCTACGGCGCAGGTCATGCGCAGCATGCCTTTCGGTTCGCTGGTCAGATCGCCGACTGCACGCAAGGCTTCTTCGCGACCGTCCTGCAAGCGTTGGCAATGTTGCAGAAAGGTCTGCCCGGCCTCGGTCAGCGTCACCCGGCGTGTGCTGCGATAGAGAAGTCGCGTCTGAAGTCTTTCTTCCAGGCGTACGATTTGTCGACTGATGTGCGAGGACGAAACCCCAAGACGTTCGGCAGCGGCAGTGAACTGGCTGCATTCAGCAACGGCGACGAACTCGTCGATGCCTTCCCAGCGGTTTTCGGACATCAGGATTATCCCTGTATGGCAATAATGTTTTGCTTTTGTCCTGATTATTCATCGTAAAGCTGTGTATTACACTCCTTGTCTGGTTTTTTATTCATTGGATTCACTGGAGAGTCAGCATGATCAAGTCGCGCGCCGCCGTTGCCTTCGAGGCCAAAAAGCCGCTGGAAATCGTAGAAGTCGATGTCGCCATGCCCAAGGCCGGTGAAGTCCTGCTGCGCGTGGTGGCTTCCGGGGTTTGCCACACCGACGCCTACACGCTGTCCGGTGCTGATCCGGAAGGCATCTTCCCGTCGATCCTCGGCCACGAAGGTGGCGCCATCGTTGAAGCCATCGGCGAAGGCGTGACCTCGGTTGCCGTGGGCGATCACGTTATTCCGCTGTACACCCCGGAATGCGGCCAGTGCAAATTCTGTAAGTCGGGCAAGACCAACCTGTGTCAGGCAATTCGCGCCACTCAGGGTAAAGGTTTGATGCCGGACGGTACTTCGCGTTTTTCCTACAAGGGCGAAACGATTTTCCACTACATGGGCACTTCGACGTTCTCGGAATACACCGTGTTGCCGGAAATCTCCGTGGCCAAGATCTCCAAGGATGCGCCACTGGAAAAGGTCTGCCTGCTGGGCTGCGGCGTCACCACCGGTATCGGTGCGGTGCTCAACACCGCCAAGGTCAAACCCGGTGACACCGTGGCCATCTTCGGTCTGGGCGGCATTGGTCTGTCTGCAGTCATCGGCGCAGTGAAAGCCAAGGCTGCGCGCATCATCGCCATCGACATCAACCCGGCCAAGTTCGAGATCGCCAAACAACTCGGCGCCACCGACTGCGTGAACCCGAAAGACTTTGATCGTCCGATCCAGGAAGTGATCGTCGACATGACCGATGGTGGTGTGGACTTCTCCTTCGAATGCATCGGCAACGTGCAACTGATGCGCGCCGCCCTTGAGTGCTGCCACAAAGGTTGGGGCGAGTCGGTCATCATCGGTGTTGCCGGTGCCGGTCAGGAAATCGCTACCCGTCCATTCCAGTTGGTGACTGGTCGCGTCTGGCGCGGTTCGGCGTTCGGTGGCGTGCGCGGTCGTACCGAATTGCCAAGCTATGTCGACATGGCTCAGAGCGGTGAGATCCCGCTGGATACGTTCATCACCCACACCATGGGCCTGGAAGACATCAACAAGGCGTTCGACCTGATGCACGAAGGCAAGAGCATCCGTACCGTCATTCATTTCTGATCAATCGTGGCGACATGGCAACAAGTCGTGAAGGCTTGTTGCCGTGACCGCGTAGGAGTCTTTACATGAGTCTGGAAAACATCTCCTGTCAGAAAAGTTTTGGCGGTTGGCACAAGCGCTATCGCCATCGCTCCGACGTGCTCGGTTGCGACATGGTGTTCGCCGTGTACCTGCCGCCACAGGCGGAGCAGGGCGGTAAGTTGCCGGTGCTGTACTGGCTGTCAGGCCTGACCTGCACCGATGAGAACTTCATGCAGAAGGCCGGCGCGATGCGCATGGCTGCCGAACTGGGTTTGATCATTGTTGCGCCGGACACCAGCCCGCGCGGCCCCGATGTCCCGGGTGATCCGGACAACGCTTGGGATTTCGGCCTTGGCGCCGGGTTCTATCTGAATGCCACGCAAGAACCTTGGTCGCGCCACTATCGGATGCATGACTATGTCGTGCAGGAATTGCCTTCACTGGTTGAAGCGCATTTCCCTGCTTCGGATAAACGCAGCATCAGCGGCCACTCCATGGGCGGTCACGGTGCGCTGGTCTGCGCGTTGCGCAATCCGGGGCGTTACCAATCGGTGTCTGCGTTTTCGCCAATCAACAATCCGATGGATTGCCCTTGGGGCCAGAAGGCGTTCTCCCGTTATCTGGGCGAGGACCGTTCGAAGTGGAAAGAGTGGGATGCCTGCGCACTGATCGCCGAAGCGGATGAAAAATTGCCGCTGCTGGTTGATCAAGGTGATCGCGACGACTTCCTCGAAAATCAGCTCAAACCCGAAGCCCTGCAACAAGCGGCAAAACAAGCGGGCCATCCGCTGACATTGCGTCTGCAACCGGGCTACGACCACAGCTATTTCTTCATCTCAAGCTTTATAGACGACCACTTGCAGCATCACGCACGCGCCCTGCGCGGTTAATGCAGGTAGAATCACGCCCTGACAAAAATCGGGGCGTTTTTTTATGCGTATTGGCCACGGCTATGATGTGCACCGTTTCGCTGAAGGCGATTTCATTACTCTGGGCGGCGTGCGCATTGCACACAGCTTCGGGCTGCTCGCTCATTCCGACGGTGACGTCCTGCTGCACGCCTTGAGCGATGCCTTGCTCGGCGCCGCTGCGCTGGGTGATATCGGCAAGCATTTCCCGGACACCGACCCGCAATTCAAGGGCGCCGACAGCCGTGCGCTGCTGCGTCATGTGGTCGCGCTGATCCATGCCAAAGGCTGGAAAGTCGGCAACGTCGATAACACCATCGTTGCCCAGGCGCCGAAAATGGCCCCGCATATCGAATCGATGCGCGCGCTGATCGCGGCGGATCTTCAAGTTGAGTTGGATCAAGTGAACGTGAAAGCTACCACCACCGAAAAGCTTGGCTTTGTCGGTCGCGAAGAAGGCATCGCCGTGCACTCCGTTGCCTTGTTGCTGCGCGCATGAATGAACTGCAATTGCTCGGCCCGCGCGCCTATGGCGAACCTTTGGGCACCGCGGTACTGAAAGCCATCGCTGAAGATTTTCAGGTGGATGAAGTCCTCGACATTCCGTTCAGCGGCGACGGCGAACACCTGTGGATCTGGGTTGAAAAGCGTGGCCTCAACACTGAGGAAGCCGCACGGCGTATCGCCAAGGCTGCCGGCGTGCCGTTGCGTACCGTCAGCTATGCCGGTCTCAAGGATCGTCAGGCGCTGACCCGCCAGTGGTTCAGCGTGCAATTGCCGGGCAAGGCCGATCCGGATCTGACAGCGGCGGAAAACGATACGCTGAAGATCCTCAAGACCATCCGCCACAAACGCAAGCTGCAACGCGGTGCGCATTCGGCCAACGGTTTCACGCTGCGTCTGACCCAATTCGCCGGCGACAAAGCTGCAATCGAAGAGCGTCTGCAACTGATCGCCAAACAAGGCATTCCCAATTATTTCGGCGCCCAGCGTTTTGGCCATGACGGCGGCAACGTCGTTGATGCCCGTGCGTGGGCTGCGCGCAAAGCCTTGCCGGAGCAACGTAATGTGCGTTCGCGCCTGCTCTCGACCGCGCGCAGCTTCCTCTTCAACAAGGTGCTGGCGGCGCGTGTTGCCGATGGCACCTGGCAAAAAGCCCAGGTCGGCGATCTGCTGGCCTTCACCGACAGCCGCAGCTTTTTTCCGGCCGGTGAGGCCGAGTGCAGCGACCCGCGGCTGGCGATACTCGATCTGCATCCGACCGGCCCGCAGTGGGGCGAAGGTGACTCGCCGACCGCAGGCGCTGTCCATGAACTGGAGCAGGGGATTGCCGCCGATGAAGCAGAGCTGCGCGATTGGTTGGTTCATGCCGGCATGAGCCATGAACGTCGCATCCTGCGGCTGCCCATTGGCGGGTTGACGTGGCATTATCCTCAGCCTGACATTCTGCAACTGGAATTCGTCCTCCCGGCCGGATGCTTCGCCACCGTATTGGTGCGCGAGCTCGTTGATCTGGTGCCGGTGGGGCAGACGGACAGCCCATGCGTATTCTGATTTCTAACGACGATGGGGTAACCGCTCCCGGTCTTGCCGCGCTTTATGCTGCGCTGGCGGATTACACCGAGTGCGTGGTTATCGCCCCGGAGCAGGACAAAAGCGGCGCCAGCAGTTCGCTGACGCTCGACCGTCCGCTGCACCCGCAATACCTGGCCAACGGCTTTATCAGCCTCAACGGTACACCGACCGACTGCGTGCACCTGGGCCTCAACGGCCTGCTGGAGCGCGAGGCGGACATGGTGGTTTCCGGGATCAATCTCGGTGCCAACCTTGGCGATGATGTGCTGTATTCCGGGACAGTGGCGGCCGCCCTTGAGGGACGTTTTCTCGAGCGTCCGTCGTTCGCTTTCTCGCTGGTCTCGCGTCAAGTGGATAATCTACCGACGGCGGCGTACTTTGCGCGCAAACTGGTTGAAGCCCATGCCGGGCTCGATCTGCCGCCGCGCACGGTGCTCAACGTGAACATTCCCAACCTGCCCATCGACCACATTCGCGGCATCCAGCTGACCCGACTGGGCCATCGCGCCCGGGCGGCGGCGCCGATGAAGGTGGTCGATCCGCGTGGCAAGGCCGGTTACTGGATTGCCGCTGCCGGCGATGCCGAAGATGGCGGTCCGGGTACGGACTTTCACGCGGTGATGCAGGGCTACGTTTCCATCACGCCGTTGCAGCTCGATCGCACCTTCAATGATGCGTTCAGAAGCCTCGACGGCTGGCTGGAGGGACTGCGCTGATGGCCCGTGAACACGAAGACCGGCTGCGCAGCGGCATCGGCATGACGTCCCAGCGTACCCGCGAGCGGTTGATCCAGCGCCTGTACGAAGAAGGTGTGTCCAACGCCAAGGTGCTGGAAGTGATTCGGCGTACACCGCGTCACCTGTTCGTCGACGAGGCGCTGGCACACCGCGCTTACGAAGACACGGCGCTGCCGATCGGCAACAACCAGACGATTTCTCAGCCTTATATGGTGGCGCGCATGAGCGAGCTGCTGCTGGAGGCTGGGCCACTGGATAAAGTGCTGGAGATTGGCACCGGTTCCGGTTACCAGACAGCGGTGTTGTCGCAACTGGTCGAGCGCGTCTTCTCGGTTGAGCGCATCAAGGTGCTGCAGGATCGCGCCAAGGAACGCCTGGTCGAGCTGAATCTGCGCAACGTGGTGTTTCGTTGGGGGGATGGCTGGGAAGGCTGGCCGGCGCTGGCGCCGTATAACGGCATTATCGTCACCGCCGTGGCCACCGATGTCCCGCAAGCCTTGCTCGACCAATTGGCTCCGGGCGGGCGCATGGTGATTCCGGTGGGTTCCGGAGAAGTGCAGCAATTGTTGCTGATCGTGCGTGAGGAAAACGGCTTTTCCCGACACGTTCTGGGGGCAGTTCGTTTCGTGCCGTTGCTCAATGGGCCACTGGCCTGAGCATTTATTCAGGTGCGCTGAATTCCTTTCGTTCGTCTGTGTCTTACTCCGGCAGCGATGGTTTAAACGCAGCAGACTGTCAACTTGCAAACGTGTGCGCGAAGCGATTTCGCTTCATTAAAGGTAAAGCCGATCCGGCCCGTTATACTGGCGACACCTCATGCCGAAATCCGGCATTTCACATTTTTCAGCCACCACAAAGGGAGCGGCGGGTGAGTCTCACAGTCATTGCGCAGCGTATAGGTAACACGAGCTTTCAGCGCCTGGTGACTGGCCTTGTCTTGAGCACCTTGCTGGTCGGTTGCTCCAGCACCAAATCGAGCAATGTCCGGGTGGTCGATCGCAACAGCGCGGTGGCCCAGCGTCCTACCGTGACGACCGGGCAGTATGTAGTCCGTCCCGGCGATACGATGTTTTCGATCGCGTTTCGCTACGGCTGGGACTACAAAGCCCTCGCCGCCCGGAACAATATTCCTACGCCGTACACGATCCATCCGGGTCAGACAATTCGCTTTGATGGTCGCACCGGTTCAACGTCGACCGCGGTGGTGAGCAACAGCAGTTCTTCGCCTTCTTCGTCGAGCAAAACCACGGTAATCCGGCGCCAGGCAAATGGCACGACGACCACCACAACCACCGGTTCTACGGGCGGTTCGGCGGGCGTTGCACCGTCCGTCGCCAACAAGTCGGCACCCGCTCCACTGCCTCCGGCTGGCCCGGCCCCGACCGGCTGGGGATGGCCATCTAATGGCATTCTGATTGGAAAATTCTCTTCAAACGGTAGTTTGAATAAAGGAATTGATATCGCCGGAGATTTGGGACAGCCTGTTTTAGCTGCGTCTGATGGGACGGTGGTATACGCCGGGAGTGGCTTAAGGGGCTACGGCGAATTAGTCATCATCAAACACAGCGAAACCTACGTCAGTGCCTACGGACATAACCGCAGGCTGTTGGTTCGGGAGGGACAGCAGGTCAAGGTCGGACAGACAATTGCCGAAATGGGGTCAACGGGTACAGACCGGGTGAAACTGCATTTTGAGATTCGCCGCCAAGGTAAACCTGTAGATCCACTGCAGTTCCTGCCAAGACGTTGATTTGTAAGCCAGCCTGTTCCGTCGCGTAGAGGGGACAGGCTCCAGCGCTGCCAAGGATAAAGGCGTCGCTTGAGCTTGGGGTCGAACTCACCAAAGGACTATAACAATGGCTCTCAGTAAAGAAGTGCCGGAGTTTGACATCGACGATGAGGTTCTCCTTATGGAGACCGGCATCGATTCGGAATCTTCGATGTCGAATGATGAAGGGGCTGCTCCACCTTCCGTTCGTTCCAAATCCAAACACTCCGCTTCACTTAAACAACATAAGTACATCGACTACACGCGGGCACTTGATGCCACACAGTTGTATCTCAACGAAATCGGCTTTTCCCCATTGCTCTCCCCGGAGGAAGAAGTTCATTTTGCGCGACTGTCGCAAAGTGGCGATCCGGCCGGGCGCAAGCGCATGATTGAAAGTAACCTGCGGCTGGTGGTGAAAATCGCCCGGCGTTACGTCAATCGGGGGCTGTCGCTGCTGGATCTGATCGAAGAGGGCAACCTCGGGCTGATCCGCGCGGTGGAAAAGTTCGATCCCGAGCGCGGCTTCCGCTTCTCGACCTACGCGACCTGGTGGATTCGTCAGACCATCGAGCGCGCGATCATGAATCAGACCCGGACCATCCGGTTGCCGATCCATGTGGTCAAGGAACTCAACGTGTACCTGCGGGCTGCACGGGAGCTGACGCAAAAGCTCGACCACGAACCTTCACCCGAAGAAATTGCCAACCTGCTGGAAAAACCGGTGGGCGAGGTCAAGCGCATGCTCGGCCTGAACGAACGGGTTTCTTCGGTCGACGTCTCGCTGGGTCCGGATTCGGATAAAACCCTGCTGGACACCCTCACCGATGATCGTCCGACCGATCCGTGTGAACTGCTGCAGGATGACGACCTGTCGCAGAGCATCGATCAATGGCTGTCGGAGCTGACCGACAAGCAGCGCGAGGTGGTTGTGCGTCGCTTCGGCCTGCGCGGTCACGAGAGCAGCACGCTGGAAGACGTAGGCCTGGAGATCGGTCTGACCCGGGAACGGGTACGGCAGATCCAGGTAGAAGGCCTCAAACGCCTTCGTGAAATCCTCGAGAAGAATGGCCTGTCGAGCGAGTCGCTGTTTCAGTAAGCGCCTCACACGCCCGCCCGCAAAAAGCCCCGACTGGTTCGGGGCTTTTTGTTGGCATGGATTTGTTGGTTATCTCACGCCACCCGGTTCATTGCCGGACGTACGGTTGGCAATTCCATCGTTTGTAGTCTCTCGGTGTAAGCCTTGGCTTACTCTTTCGTAAGTGTTCACTATTTTTACAGTACGGTAGACGTCGATCACTTTCGGTAGAGCAATTTAACTTGTTGATTTGTATATTTATTTTTTAATGTGAAGTGCTTATTACAGCACTTTTGCGGTCTTAGGGCCGATTGCTCTCGCCGGGGAATTCTCTAGTATCTGGGTTGTGTCGACGGACAGACACGCCCTTCAAGGATGAGGGGAACGGACATCGCAGGACGCGATTCATCAGGACGATGAAAAGGAATACAGGGAATAGGGAAAAAATGTGGGCGGGTCATACCGCCCCTTTTTTTGCCCGCAGAAAAGTAAAACACAGAAAAGCAAAAAGGCCCGCGAGGGGCCTTTTCATTCGAGCGCGGGGCAGATCAGCGTTCGAGGTCTTTGATCTTGCCTTTGACGCCATCCCACTCTTCGGCATCCGGCAGCGATTCTTTCTTCTCGGTGATGTTCGGCCAGATTTCAGCCAGCTCAACGTTGAGTTGAATGAACTCCTGCATCTCTTCCGGAACCTCGTCCTCGGAGAAAATGGCTACGGCCGGGCATTCCGGTTCGCACAGGGCGCAGTCGATGCACTCATCCGGGTGAATCACCAGGAAGTTCGGGCCTTCGTAAAAGCAGTCCACCGGACAGACTTCTACGCAGTCGGTGTACTTGCACTTGATGCAGTTGTCGGTGACGACGAAGGTCATTTCTAATTTTCTCCTCAGGCGGCGGCAGCGTTGCCCCTTCACGGTTGGGGTCGCCAGGTTCGGGAGCGATACCTGCTGGCCAGGCTATTAGCCAGCAGCATCCCAAACCGCGCGAGATTCTAACAGCTTGAAGCCGTTTGCGTTATATCCGCTTCTTCAGTGCTTATATCCGGTTCTTCAATGCATAGAGCATTTCGAGCGCACGACGCGGGGTCAGGTCATCCAGATCCAGTTTAGCCAGCTCATCGAGTACCGGATGCGGCAGGCTGGCGAACATGTCGCTTTGCTGCGGCGTTACCGGTTTGCCTTTGGCGGCAGGTTTCGGCGCTTCATGGGGCAAAGCGGTTTCTTCCAGTCTGCTCAAGTGCTCGCGGGCACGCACGATCACTTCACTCGGCACACCGGCCAATTGCGCCACTGCCAGACCGTAACTCTGGCTGGCAGGGCCGGGCAGCACGTGGTGCAGGAACACGATGCGTTCGTTGTGCTCGGTGGCGTTGAGGTGGACGTTGGCCACCAATGGCTCGGCTTCCGGCAACACGGTCAGTTCGAAGTAGTGCGTAGCGAACAGCGTATAGGCGCGCAAATGGGCCAGGCGCTCCGCCGCCGCCCATGCCAGCGACAGACCGTCGAAGGTGCTGGTGCCGCGACCGACTTCGTCCATCAGCACCAGGCTGCGCTCGGTGGCGTTGTGCAGGATGTTGGCGGTCTCGCTCATTTCGACCATGAAGGTCGAACGGCCGCCCGCGAGGTCATCGCTGGAACCGATACGGGTGAAAATGCGGTCGACCAGGGACAGTTCGCAACTGGCGGCCGGCACGAAGCTGCCGATATGCGCCAGCAACACGATCAGTGCGGTTTGGCGCATGTAGGTGGATTTACCGCCCATGTTCGGGCCGGTGATCACCAACATGCGCGTGTTGTCGTCCAGGCTCAGGTCGTTGGCCACGAACGGCGTGGTCAGTACCTGCTCGACCACCGGGTGACGTCCCTGGGTGATGCGCATGCAAGGCTCGGTGACGAAGCGCGGGCAGTTCAGGTCGAGATTCAGCGCACGCTCGGCGAGGTTGCTCAACACGTCCAGTTCAGCCAGCGCGCCGGCGGTGTCTTGCAACGGTGGCAACTGGCTGATCAGATCTTCCAGCAGCGCTTCGTAAAGCATCTTTTCGCGCGCCAAGGCACGGCTCTTGGCAGAGAGGGCCTTGTCTTCGAACTCTTTCAGCTCAGGCGTGATGAAGCGTTCGGCGCCTTTCAGCGTCTGGCGCCGGATGTAATCCGCTGGCGCCGATTCAGCCTGCTTGCTCGGCAGCTCGATGAAGTAGCCGTGAATGCGGTTGTAGCCGACTTTCAGATGGCTCAGACCAGTTCGGGCTTTTTCGCGGGCTTCCAGATCGATGAGGAACTGGCCGGCGTTCTCGCTCAACGATTGCAGCTCGTCGAGTTCGCTGTCGTAGCCGGTTTTCAGCACGCCGCCGTCACGGATGACCGCAGGCGGATTGTCGATGATGGCTTTTTCCAGCAACGCCGCCAGCTCCGGATAGGTGCTGGTGATTGTCGCCAGACTCTGCAGGTGCGGCGCTTCCAGATCGGTCATCGCCACTTGCAATTCAGGCAAGGCACCAAGGGCGTCGCGCAGCCGGGCAAGGTCACGAGGACGCGCGTTGCGCAGGCCGATCCGCGCGAGAATTCGCTCGATGTCGCCGATTTCCTTGAGCTGCGGTTGCAGCTTTTCGAAACGGTAGCGATCGAGCAGGCAAGTGATCGAGGTCTGGCGCGCCAGCAATACCGTCAGATCGCGCAACGGGCGATTCAGCCAGCGGGTCAGCAAACGGCTACCCATGGCGGTCTGGCAGCGATCGACCACCGATTGCAGGGTGTTGTCGCGGCCACCGGCCAGGTTGGTGTCGAGTTCAAGATTGCGGCGGCTCGCACCGTCCAGCACCACCGTGTCGTCGAGACGTTCGTGGCGCAGGCTGCGCAGATGGGGCAGGGCGGTGCGCTGGGTTTCCTTGGCGTACGCCAACAGGCAACCGGCAGCGCCGATGGCCAGGGTCAGGTTCTCGCAACCAAAGCCCTTCAGGTCTTGGGTGGAGAACTGCTGGCAAAGACTTTTCAGTGCTGAATCACGCTCGAAGTCCCACGGCGCACGACGACTGACGCCACGGCGTTTTTCCGCTGGCAGGTCCCTTGGCCAGTCATCCGGGATCAGCAACTCAACCGGATTGATCCGCTCCAGTTCAGCCAGCAGGTTCTCCCAACCTTTGATTTCCGAGACGCTGAAGTTACCGCTGGTGATGTCCAGCACGGCCAGACCGAACAGGCGCTCGTCACCCAGTAGCGCTGCAATCAGGTTGTCGCGGCGTTCGTCTAGCAGCGCCTCATCACTGACCGTGCCCGGCGTGAGGATGCGCACGACCTGACGCTCCACCGGGCCTTTGCTGGTTGCCGGGTCGCCGACTTGCTCGCAAATCACCACCGACTCGCCAAGCTTGACCAGTTTTGCCAGATAGCCTTCCGCCGCGTGATACGGAATCCCGCACATCGGAATAGCCTGCCCCGCCGACTGTCCGCGCGCGGTCAGGGTGATGTCGAGCAACTTGGCCGCCTTCTTCGCGTCTTCGTAGAAGATCTCGTAGAAGTCGCCCATGCGGTAGAACATCAGCTGATCCGGGTGCTGATTCTTCAGGCGCCAGTATTGCTGCATCATCGGGGTGTGGGAGGACAGGTCAGAAATAGCTTTATTCATCAGTGGTTTAGCTTTACCGGAAAAAGTGACGAGGCAATAACGGGGTCGTTCGCATCTTCAAAATGGCGAGTGTTTGCCAGCGATGCGGCCCGTGGGTTGATTCAGTGGGGCCGAGTATGAAGTTTTTTTGAGGTGGATGCAGCAACGCACCGCCGCTTGGGTTGGCATTGTGTCCTATAGTGCCGAAAAGCTATCGAATGATCGGAATTCGAGGATTGCAGATCAGTTGAGGACGCAGCTTGGAACAATCAGAGGGCATCGGCTCACAAGCGTCAGCGAGCGATTGTTACTACGATGCAGAAAAAATGACCCTCAGCCGGGCGCGGCGGACAGCTTTGCTGGGCAGCAATGAAAGCGACCTGCTGCTGGCGCTGATAGCCGGCGTGACCGACAAGGAACTGCTTATCTCCCGAGTCTGGGGGGAGCGCGGGCTGGTGATTTCCGACAGCAGTTATTACAAGACGCTGCACATGCTCCGCGCGCATTTCGCTGACGTTGGTTTGCCACGGGACAGTCTCAAGACTTTGCCACGCCGGGGCGTGGTGCTGTTGTGTGAAATCCGCTTGGTCACCGCGCAGACTCAATCCTCTGAGTCGCCGCCTGCGCTGGTAAACGATGCTGAACCATTTATCGTCGACGCCCCCACGGCGAAAAAGCCATTCAGTCGTTACTGGCGCTTTCTTTTGGCGACAATCCTGGTGCCAGCGATTGCTCTTCCGGTCTTTTACGCATACCTGGTGTTAAAAAAACCAGCCGATCTGGAGGAGTGGAAACTCATCTGGCAAGAAGGCGAAGCGAAATTGTATGTAGAAGAAAGTGAAAGAATGTCCAAAGAGGATATTGTCAAGGCGCTCAGCGAGTTCGAACCACCCATTGTGTTGTCCGATATCAACTACTATGTACGGAAACCACTCTCCCAATTACTGGTCAAGTGCATCAAGCCAGAAAGCAAAGGGGAGGCCATATGCGTGAACTACCAACTCGTTGGAAAAAAATAATCGCAGTGATTGCCGCTTTGTCTGTATTTGTCTTCGGTATTCTGGTTGTAAAGCATTTTTATTTGATCAATCGCGATATTCCACGCGCACCCTGTTTTGCATCCATAGATTTTGTCCATACGAATGATCACAAAGTTCGCTGGCATGGCGTTGGGGAAATGACGATCGACCCAACGGAGGGCGCTCTCTATGTGCACTACATCGTTAAAGCCCCTGAAGGCAAGGTCTATACTTATGATCGTAAGTTCGAAATTGTACTAACGCATCTGGATACATCCAGGTTTCTGTTCAAGACGCGCTCGATTGTAAAGTTTGACGCGGACACCGCCGGCGATGAACTTCCGTTTATGGAAAGAGGTTTTCAAGGCGGTATGGTGACGTTCAATTACTTCTCCGATACCGAGTATTACTACAATGTCAATAACCTGATCAATGGCGTATGCCACGTCCCTCGCTAGCTCAAACCCCCAGGGTGCAAGGCCTCCGGCGACTAAGTAAGACTAAGTAAGACGCCAGTAAGGACTCAACGGTCCTTCGTTGTTAATGTGATTCGAGTCAAGTCTACAGCCCCTGCGACTGCCGGAGAGTCAGCGCAGTCTGGCTGTTAGTTGCCTTGAATAACATGACGATGTTTAGGCTGTTGAGGAACGTTATAGATGCTCTGGTTTTGCCTGCGCAGTTCTCATGGAACCAAGTCTCCCGCCTGGAAGCGATCAATTGCAATAAATCGGGAAGGTATTGTGTTTGTGCCGGCGGTTATTGCTGGGAAAGAAAAGGATGTGAGTATTTCCACGTTGTTTGATCGCACTCCGGTTTTGCTTTGTTTCGATCATGTTTACGTACCAGTTGCGTGGATGGTTGAACACTTTCCGATGTGCAGAACTCGCTGTCGCGACATGATGATGGCGGCACTTTCTGGTGTACAAGAAGCGTTGGGTTGTCGTAGAGCATGGTCTCGGGTGAGCCATTTTCGTGGGCGCGCGGGAGAAAAAAATTATCTGGGGTTTGTCTCATGAGATCGACCCTGCTCTGGAATCTGTCTCTGTTAGTTGGTGGTGTTTTTATCATCGATAGTTCTTGGGCTGGCGCGCGGGAAAGTTGTGCGCAGCGTCGCGCCGAACTGTTGTTCCAAATTGAACGCGCTGAGGCAACGAGCAATGTTTATCGCAGGTCAGGTCTGGAACAGGCCCTTGCCAATGTCGAGCGCTATTGCCAAGAACCCTCCGCGCAAAATAACCGTTCAAGCGCCATCCAAAAGGCAGAAGCCGAAGTACGGCGCAGACAGAACTATCTGAAGGCCGCGCGTCAGTATGGCGATGTGAAAGTGATCAAGAAACAGGAAGCCAGGCTCGAACGGGCTCAGACAAAGCTGCAAAGGCTCATGGATGAGTAAAGGGTCAATCACCGTCAACGAACCGCAGCAGGTCTTCTTTTTCAACCCTGCAATTCAATGTATTCATCAGTGACACCGGGAAATCGAATATGAAAAACATCCTTATCTTTGCTTCGGTTTTTACTTCTGCTGTGCTGATCTCTGGTTGTACCGCTACCGACTGGGTACATGCTGCCGGTGGAATCATGGGCGCCAAGGACGATTACGACAGGAAGGCCAGAACCGATCGACTTAAAAAAGCCAATGCTGCCGCGCGTCGCGTCAAGGGATGACCGCACGCTGGAACCGGGCCGTTATTCAATTCAAAGTGATGGCTCGGTAATATCATTTTGTGGCTGAATTCATATTTATGCGTTAATTATGCAAATCAGCATTTGTCTTCGCGGATAACTTCAAGCACTATGCGCGTTATGCAAAAACGCAACGTAGCCTCCGTCTTAAGAGCACTGCTCGACCAGCACGGGATCTCCCCCACGGAGCTCCACCGTCGCACCGGCGTGCCTCAATCCACTCTCTCGCGGATTCTCAGCGGGAAGATCGTCGATCCTTCGGATAAACATATCTCGAAGATCGCCGAGTACTTCGCCGTGAGCACCGATCAATTGCGCGGGCGCGCAGATGTCGCGCAGTCGACCGGTGCCGTGCGTGATGACGTACACGCGGAACTCAAGGACATAATGCTGTGGGACGACGATACACCTGTCGATGATGACGAAGTATCGGTGCCGTTCCTTCGCGAGGTTGAATTGGCTGCTGGATCAGGAAGATTCGTCATCGAAGAGAGCGAGCGCTCTAGCCTGCGCTTCGGCAAGCGCAGCCTGCGCCATAACGGCGTGCAGTTCGACCAGGCCAAATGCGTGACAGTGCGCGGCAACAGCATGTTGCCGGTGTTGCGTGATGGTGCCACCGTCGGCGTCAACGCCGGTAAATGCGGCATCGGCGACATCATTGATGGCGACCTGTACGCGATCAATCACAACGGCCAGTTACGCGTAAAGCAGCTTTACCGCTTGCCTACCGGCATTCGTCTGCGCAGCTTCAATCGCGATGAGCATCCGGACGAGGACTACAGCTTCCAGGAAATCCAGGAAGAGCAGATCGTAATCCTCGGTCACGTCTTTTGGTGGGGCATGTACGCCCGTTAACCCGACCCTCTTCAGACAAACCCGCCAATCGGCGGGTTTTTTTTCGCCTTGATGAAACCGCCAAACCCTTGAGTTGCGGGGCTTTCATGCGCTTGCGCATTTCTAATGCATAAATAAATGCATTTACGCATTGACTGGATATGCATTCGTGCATATTATTGCCACCAAGCCGCTCGACAAAGCGGCTGGCAAGAAAGCTCTTTAGTTCCACAAGAACAGGCAGCGATGAACCGGCCTCAACGGTTCAGAGGGTTGGCAACTGACCCGGGTGTGCAGCGTAAAGCACCAGAAGCAGTTATCCGGCGGGCAGGGACCGCGGTCGGAAAAACAATCTGAATGGACTCGTACCGCGCCAGTAGCGCCGAAAAGTCAGCTTCCTTCTTGAACACAGGATTGGAAGGAAGGCGAAGGAGCGCATTACTGAAAAGCCCGGCGGACTGCCGGGCTTTTTGGAATGCCTGCCTGATTTGTTCCGCTCTAGACAATGGTGCGGACATTCTGGAGTGCAGAACGTAACGGCAAATACGCCGTTTAGTTACCAAAAGGAGCAATGAATGAATCGTTATGCTTATGTTCGAGTTGACTATGCAAAACCGTTTAACAAAGTGATGAAGTTTGTCGACTCTGAGGAGACCCCAGAGTGGCTCTCTAATGGTTTCTGGGTTGATATCACCGGAAACACGGACGTTCAACTGGGGTGGAAGGCCACCACTGTAAATTACGTTGATTGGATATTCAGTGAACCAACCTATGAAGAACGTGAAAAAGACGTCGCTCACGATGTTCTGACGTTGATGAATGTGGCTGGCCAGTGGCTGTTGTTGCACCCGCTCCAATATAAGGACGACGTCGGCGTTGCCACACCTGAAGAGCAGGCGCTGTTAACTGCGTACAAGCAGTACTGCATCGATGTCAGCGAGGTTAAAAAACAATCCGGCTACCCGAACATCGTCAATTGGCCGGTAGCTCCCTTCTGATTCAACTACGCGAATCAGCCCTGCTCGGGGACCGCATTACTGAAAAGCCCGGCTCTAGCTCCGGGCTTTTTGGAATGCCTACCTCAAGAGAAAACGATTGAACCCAACACACATCACTCATCAATCACCCCCGGGAGGCGTGACATGACAAGCGAGCAACAAGCGTTGGCGGACATGCCGATCTGGCTGGTCATCCTCCTGGCCGTCGTCGGCGGGGTGTCCGGCGAAATGTGGCGCGCCGACAAGGAGGGCGCACGCGGCTGGTCATTGCTGCGACGCCTGGCCCTGCGCTCCGGCGCCTGCATGATCTGCGGCGTGTCGGCAATCATGCTGCTGTATGCCGCAGGACTTTCGATCTGGGCCGCCGGCGCGTTCGGTTGCCTGACAGCGATGGCCGGCGCCGACGTCGCCATCGGGTTGTACGAACGCTGGGCCGCCAAGCGCATCGGCGTCTGCGAAGTTCCGCCTCGCGACCAACCTTAACCAAAACCAATTTTCCGTGCCGCCATTTTGGCGGCAGGGTTTCGCGTGGACGATTGAAAAGGAGGTCATGTATGCCCACACCGATCCAGCAGCCGTCGCAACTGTTCACCGCCATCGCGACGACGCTGCGCAACACCGCCGGGCTCAACCTCAATGTCGGCAATCACGATGATTTCACTGCACCGGACGATCAGGCCTGGGTGCTGATTGGCTTCGACCGCAATGCACCTGGAATGCGCGCCGCTGACGGGCGAATTGCTCATGTCATGACGGTATCCCTGCAAGTCATCCCGGCCCTTGCCGCCAGCGCATTTGCGGCGTGCGATCTGATCGCTGTGTTGAAAAACCTGATCACCGACAACGCTTGGAACTTGCCCGGCGACCAGTGCGATCTGCCAATGAACATCGATGGCTTGCCGTCATTGCTCATCCGCGCCGACCAGCAATACAAGGCCTGGACACTGACGTTCAACCAGACCCTCTACCTCGGCCCGACCTTACTTGACGATCCGCTGGGCACGCCGAAATTCGCTCGCACCTGGGAAGTCAGCAACATCGACGACCCCGACCAATACACCGCGTTGGAGGCCTGAGATGTTCGATGGACTATTGCGCATGCAACTCGGCCCGATCATCGAGCGCCTGGCCGAGATGGAAGCGGAAATCGACGACCTGCACCGCCGCGCCGAAAGCTTTTGCCGCATCGGAATTTGCCAGACCGTCGACGCCGCGAGCAACACCTGTCAGGTCAGTCACGGTGGATTGCTCACGCCAGCCATCAAGTTTTTCAACCCCAGCGCCGGCGCACAAAGTGAGTCGCGGATTCCAACAGTGGGCGAGCAGTGTCTGCTGTTCAACTACGGCAGCGGCGAAAGCGGTGCACAGAGCGTGGCGTTGTTCGGTTTGAACAGTGACCGCTTTCCGCCAACCTCCACGGTGCCGACGCTGACCCGTCGAGTGCATCAGGACGGCAGTGAAAGCGGTTACGACGATGCCTCGCACACCCTGCATTGGCAGAACGGTCCGGCAGCATTCAGCGGCTCACGCGAATCACTCGAACTGAGCATCGGCCCGGCACGCCTGGCAATGACGCAACAACTGATCAGCCTGCAACTGGGTGCGGTCGGCCTGACCATCGACGCTTCTGGCGTGCACTTCAGCGGCCCCTTGGTCGATCACCAGGGCCGCGTCATCAGCCCCTGATTCAAGAGCCTTCCATGATCGGAATCGATAGAGACAGCGGGGCCACGGTCGACGATTGGCTGCAGTTTGTGCAGCGCGCGACCCGGGCCCTGACCACGCCGCTGGGCACCCGGCAAAAACGGCCCTTGTACGGATCGCTGATCCCCACGCTGTTGGGGCAGAACCTTGGCGATGACGTCCTGCTGTTAGCCCAGAGCCATGCGGCGCAAGCGTTTTACAACGCGCAGAACGGCATCAGCGATTTTCAACCGCAAGTGATCGTCGCCAGCCGTCAGGGCGCCGGCCTGCTGTTGCGTTTCGCCGGCACCTGGAAAAACCGTCAACAAACCTTCGAGGTCGTGACATGAGCATGTTGATCCCCGGCCAGAACCAATTGGCCGAACCCGCGCTGATTACCGTCGAGGCTTTCGAAGATCTGCTCGCCGAGTTCAAGACTTTCGTCATCGAATACGTCGGTGCGCGCTCGCCGGACAGCGCCGCAAAACTCAAGACCAGCCTGGAAAACGAGAGTGAACTGCTGACCCTGGCGCTTGAGGCTTTCTGCGTGCGGCTGCAAACCCACGAGCGCAAATACAACGCCCGCATCAAACAGATGCTGGCGTGGTGGGCGACGGGTAGCAACCTTGATGCGCGGCTGGCGGACATGGGCCTGGAGCGGCAGTTGCTGGATGCGGGCGACCCGGCAGCATTCCCGCCGGTGCCAGCGATCTACGAAAGCGACGACGACGCCCGCCTGCGTTATTACCTGGCGCCACACGCTCCGGCGGCTGGCTCGCGCATGCAGTATCGCCGCGAAGTTTTCACCCTCGGCGAGCGTCCGACGGTGCAAGTCGAATCCACTGAGGCGGGTGTGGTGAATGTCACTTACACCTTCAACCCGGACGGCCTCGCCGCGCAGGTCAAGGATGGCAACGGGCGTCGCACGGCACCGGGCGAAGTGCAGGTCACTGTGCTGTCCCGCGACGGCGATGGCACGCCTTCCGCGACATTGCTCGACGGCGTTCGTCAGCACTTCGCACGACCGGATGTACGACCTGAAACCGACCTCGTCACCGTCAAGGCTGCCGACATTCAGCGCTACAAGATTCGCGTCGTCGCCAAGATCAATTCCGGCCCCGATTCAGGCCTGACCAAAGTCGCCGCGCAACAGCAATTGCAGGCTTACGCCGACAGTTGCCATCGTCTTGAAGGCCGCGTTGATCCAAGCTGGATCGATTACACGCTGCACAGCGCCGGCGCTGTGCAATTGCAGATTCTCGAACCGCTGGCGCCGATCGTGACGACAGCGTTTCAAGCGCCGTACTGCACCGCAGTCGAAGTCGAGGTGCTGACGCTATGAGTGAAAAGACTCAGCGCCCGACGCTGTTGCCGGCCAACAGTTCGGCACTTGAACGAGGTCTGGATCTGGGTTTCGGCGCACTGCTTGATCGCATCGCGCCGCCATTTCCCGAACTGATGAACCCCGCAGAAACCCCGGTCGCCTTTCTGCCGTATCTGGCAGCTGATCGCGGTGTTGCTGAATGGAGCACCACCGCGCCGGAGGCAGAAAAACGCCTGACCGTCGAGCTGGCCTGGCCCACCGCGCGCCAGGCCGGCACTCGCAAGGCGCTGGAAAACGCCGCCAAGGGTTTGCAGTTAAGACCCGAGATCCGCGCATGGTACGAACAGACACCGCCCGGTGCGCCGTACAGCTTTTCCGTACGAGCCTTCAGCGACCAACCCTACAGCGAAGAAATCGACGCCCGTCTCGACCGACGTCTGGCTGATGCCAAGAGCGAGCGCGATGTGCTGTCGGTCTCGGTCGGCCTGAGCACTTTCGGCAATCACGTCATCGGCGCCGCGACGTTCTGCGGCGAACTGACCACGGTTTATCCGGTGTTCATCGAAGGGCTCGAAACCTCGGGAGAGGCGTTCATGGCTGCCGGTATGTACACCGTCGAAACATCCACTATTTATCCTCAGGGGGCCTGAATGGCTGACTATTACACCCTGCTCACCAACGCAGGGATTGCCTACGAAACGGCGTGTAAAGCCGCGGGCACGCCGATCAAGTTGACGCAGATTTCCGTCGGCGACGGCGGCGGCTCGGTCTACAACCCGGCCGCGACGGCCACTGCGCTGAAACGCGAAGTCTGGCGCGGGCCGCTGAATGCGCTGTTCCAGGACGAGAAGAATCCGAGCTGGCTGCTCGCCGAAGTGACCATTCCGCCGGATGTGGGTGGCTGGTATGTGCGTGAAGCGGGGCTGTGGACTGATACCGGGATTCTCTACGCCATCGTCAAATATCCGGAGTCGTTCAAACCGGTGCTGGCGACGTCGGGTTCGGGTAAAGAGTTCTACATTCGCTCGATTTTCGAAACGAGTAATGCGTCGCTGGTGACGTTGTTGATCGATGACACCGTGGTTAAAGCCACGCGTGCCTGGGTCATGAGTTACCTCGCCGAAGAACTCGGCAAACTCGATGGCAAGCAATCGGTGCGTGTTGCGGCTACCACCAACGTGGTGCTGAACGGTGCGCAGCAAATCGATGGTGTTGCAGTGATTGCCGGGGACCGCGTGCTGGTTGCGAACCAGACCTTGGCCAAGGATAACGGCCTGTGGATTGTCGCCAATGGTGATTGGGTGCGGGCGACCGATGCCAACAGCAGCGCCAAGGTGACGCCGGGCCTGACAGTCATGGTCGAGGAGGGGATGGCCAACGGTGATTCGCTGTGGCACCTGACTACCAATGCGCCAATTACACTCGGTACGACTGCGCTGACATTCAAGATGCTCGCGGGCCGCACCGGAATTGCGGCCGGGACTTACAAGACTCTGACCGTCGACGAATATGGCCGGGCAACGGGGGGAGCAAATCCTCAGACGCTGGCCGGATTCGGGATCAAGGACTCCTACACCAAAACTGAAATCGAGGGAATGATTGCAAACGCCTCGATGCTACCAGTAGGGACGATCGTTGCGTTCCCGGGCGCTACACCACCGGTGGGTTTTCTCGAACTCGATAACAGTGTCAAGAGTGCGGCTCTTTATCCTGACCTGAATGCTTACCTGGCCGGCAAGTACAACAAAGGCGATGAAGGGGCGGGCAATTTCCGTTTGCCGGATGGGCGCGGTGAGTTCTTGCGTGGCTGGGATCATGGGCGCGGTGTTGATGTGGGAAGGGCAATCGGAAGTTCCCAGGTAGATACCCTGCAGAACATTACCGGAAACTTCGATGGCTATCTTGATATCACCACGGCATCCGGTGCGTTCTCGTTAAATAACATGAGCATCTCTTCAACTCCGCTCAACCAGAAAAACGCCTACCATGGCGTGTACTTTGATGCTTCGAAAGTGGCGCGTACTTCCACGGAAACCCGTCCCCGAAACCTCGCAGTCATGTGGTGTATCAAAGCTTGGAACGCGCCGATCAATCAGGGCAACATCGATATCGCCGCGTTGGCCGTTCTCGCGCAGCAAGCCTCGGAAATTAATCAAGGTACGGCGAAGGTTGCCACCCAGACTCAAATGGTAGAAGGGTCTGACGACGCCACAATTGTGACCCCGAAAAAGCTGCGCTGGGGGGTTCAGATCCAAAAGGCCACGAATGGCTATATCGTTTTCCCGAGTTGGTTGGGGGGGATGATCATTCAGTGGGGCACTGTCAACGGCACAACCGGAGATCAGTCGGCGCTATATCCAATTGCGTTCCCCAACGGGGTCTTTCAAGCCGTCGTGAGCATGGGGGATAAATCGGCTGGCGTAATCGCTGGCATAACCCTCTACGCGACCGCTTCCGGTATGACATCCAAAACAACGCTGACAGTCAGATCAATCGGCACAGACGGTCAAGGAGCATCCTCTGCCCGCTACATCGCCATTGGTCATTAAGGGGGGCATATGAAATACGCTGTATTTAACGATGACTCGACGCTGCAAACCTGTCTGATCGATGGTCTACACGTCATTCCGGACTCTGCTGTAAAACTGAGCGAATCGTTGTTTTTTCAGATAACCCAAGAAACTGACGGAATCTGGCGACGGGTGGGTGACGATATTGTCAAACAGCCTTTCCCGGCCGTGGTTCCGAACTATAAGCAGCTAGTCGCCGCTGAGCGGTATAAGCGCGAGGCTACGGGGGTCTTTGTCGAAGGCCTACACGTCGAAACCACTCGCGATAGCCAGGCGCTCATTGCGAGTACCGGATTGGCTGCCGTCCTCGACCCCAATTACCGCTGCAATTTCAAAACCCTGACCGGTTTCGTCGAGATCGGATCCGCGCAGATCATCGTCATTGCCAAGGCAGTTCGGGCACACGTCCAAGCCTGTTTTGACCGTGAGCTCACCTTGTTGCGTGCAATCGAGGCGGGCGAGTATCGCGATGAAATGCTCGCCGAGGGCTGGCCGGATTCATCGCTACCTGAATCCGCAAATCTGCAATAAACGCCCCGCACCTCGGGGCGTTTTCTTATCCCCCAAACGCATTCAACACCCGCCAAGCCCCTCCCCACGAGGGGCTTTCCCGTTTATGGAGAAACGAAAAATGGCAACCCGCCAAACCTACACCGTGCTCGTCCCATTCCCCACCGGCGGTGGGCATTGGTCGAGCATCGGTCAAGACCTTGATCTGCTCGACGTCGAGGCCAGTGCCTTGCACTTCGCCGGTCGACTGGAACTGAAAACCCCCTCCACCCAGGCCAAAAAGGCCGCTGCCAAGAAGGCTGACTGAATATGGCTGAGGTTCTGAACTTCGAGCACAACGGCATTACCGTCAATGCCACCGAATCCCCTGAGGCCACGGGTGGCCTGGGTGACAACGTTATCGGTCTGGTCGGCACTGCGCCGAAAGCCGATCCGCTGATTCCGCGTAACGCGCCGTTCCGCATCAACAGCTTCACCACCCACGCGCTGCTCGATCCGACCGGTTCCGAAGAGGGCACCCTGTATCACGCGGTTTACCAGATCCTCAAAGTGGTCAAGGTGCCGGTGTACGTGGTCATCGTCGAAGCGGGCGCGACCCCGGCCGACACGGTCAACGCAGTGATCGGTGGTGTTGAGCCGGCGACCGGTCGCAAACTGGGTCTGGCTGCACTGGGTAGCGTCCCGGAAGACCTGACCATCATCGGCGCGCCGGGCTTCACCGGCACCAAAGCGGTGGCCGGCGAGTTCGCCTCGTTCGGCAAGCGCATCAAGGCCCGTGTGGTGCTGGATGGCAAGGACGCTTCGGTCGCTGATCAAGTGGTGTACAGCCAGGAACTCGGCGGCGCCGACCTTGGTTTCGACCGTTGCCTGGTGGTGCACAACATGCCTGCCGTGTATTCGAAAGCGGCGAAGAAAAACGTCTTCCTGTCGCCGTCGAGTCTGGCGATTGCCGCGCTGGCCAAGGTCAAGCAGTGGGAGAGCCCGGGCAATCAGGTGACCTACGCCGAAGACGTTTCGCGGGTCGTTGAATACAACATCCTCGACACTTCTACCGAAGGCGATCTGCTCAACCGCTACGGCGTCAGTTACTACGCCCGTACCGTGCTCGGTGGCTTCTCGTTGCTGGGTAACCGCTCGATCACCGGCAAGTTCATCAGCTACGTCGGCCTCGAAGATGCGATCAGCCGCAAGCTGGTCAAGGCCGGCCAGAAAGCCATGGCCAAGAACCTCACCAAGTCCTTCATGGATCAAGAGGTCAAGCGCATCAACGACTGGCTGCAGACCCTGGTCGCCGACGAAACCATTCCTGGCGGCAGCGTGTATCTGCACCCGGAACTCAACAGCGTCGAGAAATACAAGAACGGTACTTGGTACGTGGTCATCGACTACGGCCGCTACGCGCCGAACGAACACATGGTTTATCAACTCAACGCCCGCGATGAAATCATCGAGCAGTTCCTGGAGGACGTTCTCTAATGTTTACCAACCGCGTAAGACAGGCCATCGCGGCCACCCTGCAAGGCCTGCCGCTGTCGGCGACCGTTGAAGAATTCACCCCGCCGAAGATCGAATTCGACGTGGAAGAGATGCGTGGCGGCCGCTTTATCGTCGAAGAAATGGCCAAGGGCGGCAAAGCGCTCAACGCCAAGCTGACCCTGCAAGGTCTCGGCGCTGAAGTCATGCTCGCACTCGGCGTGAAGCTGGGTGACGACATCCTGCTGAATGTGCGTGAAGCCGGTCAGGATCAGGATGGCAACACCTGGTTCACCTATCACACCGTCGGCGGCAAGCTGAAATCCCTCGAAGAAACCGCAGTGAAAATGGGTGAAAAACCCAAGACCAATCTGGAGCTGTCCTGCCGCACTTATAACCGCCTGGAAAACGGCGTGCCGGTGATCGACATCGACGTGCGTACCCAGAAGTTCGTGCTCAACGGCGTCGACATCCTTGGTGATGCGCGGCGTGCGGTGCTGATGCCGTAACCCTCGGCACAACACAAAACCCTGTAGGAGTGAGCCTGCTCGCGATGAGGTCAGCACATGCAACATCAATGTGCTTGCAAGACCGCTATCGCGAGCAGGCTCACTCCTACAAGGGAATAGCGACACCCCTAAAAAAGAATCACCAAGGAATTCATACATGTCGTGGATGCCACCCCAGCATGACCTGCTGTCGCCGATCACCGGCGACGACGGCTCGCAGATCGAGACAATTCAGCTCAAGCCGCTGTTCTACGCCGCGCAAAAAGAAGCGCTGGAACGCGCCGGCGATGACGAAGACGATCAGTTCTTCGAACTGGCGCTGCTCGCCACCGGCCTGTCGGTCAAGGAACTCGACCAGCTCAAGCGCCCGGACTACGTGAGCATCGCCCAGTACGTGCACGAGATGTCGACCCAACCGGCGGCGTACTTTCTCGATCAGGTCGAAGACGCGGAAAAATCCGACGATCCCGATCAGATCCAGCTGCTGCAACCGCTCGCCGTCACCGGCCGCACCGTGACCTCGCTGAGCCTGGAAATGCCCGTGCTGCGCGCCACCAAAGTGATGAAGAAACTGAAAACGGCCAAGGAACGCGCCGAGTTCATCACCGCCCATTGCACCGGCCTGATGATCCCCGATCTGGCCCTGATGACCGTCCCGGACTGGACGCAATTGCAGGTGCGCATCGACGATTTTTTAAACCAGCCGGCGGCCTACTTTCGGAACGCGACATCGAAGTAATCCTCGATATCGTCCCGCTCATTTACCCGGTAAGTGAGGCGGAGATTCTCGAATGGGACGCCGAAAAGGCGTTGCGCCGCTACGACATAGCGATCACTCGCCTTGGCGTGAAACAGGAGTAGAGCGGCAATGGCAGAGAACAGATATGCGCTCACATACGCCGGTGAGAGCGGCAATACAACGGGCGGATTTACGCTGCCCGACAACCTCGGAAAACCGCTGCAGGATTTGAACGTCACGTTGGCGTTGGCAAGCGTGGATATTCGTTTGCTGACTCAGGAGCAGATCAAGCTGCGCGAACTGTTGGTCAGCCAGCGATCGCTATTCAAGGTTGTGGCGGCAGCCCCTGCTGCCAATAGTGAGCCGAAGTCAAAGCTCAAGGCGGAGGTCGAGCAGCGCTCACCCCCTAAAACCATGCAAGCAGCGATGGCGCAGCAGACCTCTTTGTCAGAACTCAACAGAGTTCTGAAACTGGATAAAGATCAGCTTGAGGCGCTTTCACAAGAAACCCTGAGGATGGCCAGCGAGAAACAGGTTGCTCCCAGTGGCGCCACCGGCGTCGATCTGCTGCAGGTGCAACTGGCTGCGGCCAAGTCGGGGGTGGGTGAAGGCCTTCAACCCGAGCTTAAAGTTGCCGCCTTGACCGACTTCGCTCGTGACGCGGCGATCAACGCTTCGGCGTTCGGCGTTGATGTGAAAACAGCCAGCGAGATGATGCTGGCCTGGCAATCCGCGATGAACCTTGATCGTGGCAAGAGCCAAACCCTGGCCGATGCGACCAACTATCTGGGGCACAGCACGCTGGACGCGACATCGGCGGACATCGGCTCGGTCGTACAGAATGTTGGTGAAAAAGCCGTCGCTGGCGGACTCACGCCGGAGCAGGTCGCGGCACTGGCCGCAGCGTTTTTGAACAGTGGTGTCGACAAGTCCGCAGCGGGAGCCGGGCTCAACAGTCTGATGACGGTGCTAGCCAAGGCCGACACGGCCACGGATGAGCAGCGCACTGCCTGGGCTTCGCTGGGCAATGGACTGGGGCCGGAGGCAGTCGCCACTGGCATGAAGACCGATGCGTCGGCGACCATCATCAAGGTCATGGAAGCCCTCAAGGACAAGAAGCCCGAAGAGAAGGAGGCTTTGACCAAGACCCTCTTCAGTGGCAACGACGCCATTCTCAAGTTGCTGAAAAAGCCTGAGGACGTGACCAAGGCGTTCAGTCTGCTGACTGTGCCGAATCCCGAAGCCCCGTCGAAGCTCGATTACGCCGGGTCAGTTGCCAAAGACGCTGAGCAATTGGGGGGCACCTCGCAAGGACGCGTCAATGCGCTGGACGCCAGTGTCACGCGGTTGTCTACGGCCGCTGGCGGCGCACTGACCAATGCGTTCGATGTTGTGGTGGTCTCTCTGGATGCTGTCGCCAGTGGCATGGCCCGTTTTGCCGAGGAGCAACCCAGGGCGACGGCGGCGCTGCTAATGCTGGGCGGCGTTATTGCCTTGTCCCGGGGCGCGCAAATCAAAGCCGCCACGACCTCGATCATTCGCGGTGCGGCGACAAAATTGCTGACGACGGCAGGCGCCGGTCCTCTTATTGATGTTCTGGATCAGCCTGCCAGCGCTGGCGACACCGGCAAGCCCGACAAGCCCGAAAAGCCTGAAAAAACTGACAAACCCGAAAAAACCGGCAAGCCCAAAAAGCGCCGAAACCCGGCCAAACCCAAAGCCTCCGTCAACCTCCCATCTGTCGAGCCGCTAGCACCTGAGCAACCACGCCCGACATTGCGCAGCCGTTTCACCGACGCCAAATCCCTGGCCAAGGGATTCAGCAAAACCAATGCACTGCTGACCGTGGCCGCTGCGGCTCCCGATGTGTTGAAGGGGCTGGAGGAAGGTGATAACAAACTGGTCGGCGGTGCGCTGGGTTCAGCCGGCGGCAGTCTGGCCGGTGGTTATGCCGGTGCGGTTGCCGGCGCGATGATCGGCAGTTTCATTCCCGTCATCGGCACGGCCATCGGTGGCGTGGTGGGCGGCATCGTCGGCAGTACGATGGGCGGCATGGGCGGTTCTTGGCTCGGTGAAAAACTGGCACCGACCTCCGACAAACTCGCCCCGCCGGCAGACGTCGCCAAAGAACTGCCGAGCGCGCAGACGCAAAATCAGCAGGTGAGCTTTTCACCGTTGATCCAGGTCACCTGTCCGGCTCCGGACACGGCTGAACAAATCCGCACAATCATCGGGCAGCAACTGAGTGGACAATTCCACGGCCAGTTCCTGCCGCTGTTGACCAACAACCCACTCGCCACCCGCCGTGACGCAGCCCTGACCGATGGAGTCGCCTGATGAAACAACAAATGGCATTAGGCAGCTTCATCTTCGGCCTCTCGCGCCAATTTGCGTACCACTCGTTGTTGCGCAAATCCGATGGCGGCTGGACCGAAATACAGATCCTCACCAGCAAACCGAAATCCAGCCAGACCGGACAGAAACCGGAAACCCTGACCATCACCGGCAAATCGATGTACGCCGTGGCCATGGATCGGCTGGATGAGCTGCGCGCCTTGCAGGCGCTGCGTATTCCGCTGCCGCTGATCGATGGCATTGGTCGCAACTGGGGGTTGTGGCGGATCAACAACGTTCAGGAAACCCAGACCCAGATCATCGATGACGGCACGGCGATGGTCGTCGATTGGGTCATCGAATTGGCGGAGTTCAACAATGCGTAAGGTTCGAAGCGTGGCCGGTGATTCGGTAAATCTGCTGCTCTACCGCGAAACCGGGCGCAGTGATGACGTCGCTGAAGAAGCCCTGTGGAAACTCAATCCGACCCTGGCCGAGCACGGCCCGATCCTGCCTGCGGGTATCTGGGTCGCGTTGCCTGAACTCGACAGCAAAGCCGCCGCGATCAAAGCGCTCACGGCCTGGGATTAAGGAGGTTGTATGGCATTGGGTTATACCCCGGTCGTGCAGATTTATGGCGCAAACGCGGATCTGCTCAACCAGCGTCTGATCAGTTGGGAGCACATTGATGCCGCCGGTATCGAGTCGGATCAACTGACCCTGACCATTGATCTGGAAGGTCTCGAAGGGCTGCCAAATCTGGGCGGGAAAATCGGCCTGCTGGTGGGTTATCTGGAAATGGAAGAGATGGTCGACAAGGGCCAGTTCAAAGTCACTCGCCTGACGCCGACGCTGTTTCCGTTTCGCCTGACCCTGGTGGCCACTGCAGCGCCTTTCAGCAAGGATGATGAGACCGGCTTCAAGCAGCGCCGCACCGCCAGTCATGGACCGACGACGCTCGGCCAACTGTTTAGCAAACTGGTGTCGCAGCACGGTTTTTCATCGCGTGTCGCTGCGGACGTGTCGATGATCAAGATCGCCCACGTCGACCAGTCCAATGAAACCGATATGGGCTTTCTGACGCGGCTGGCGAAGAAGTACAACCTGGTCGCCAAACCTTATGGCGATGCGTATGTGCTGGCGCGGCCTGGGCAGATCAAATCCATCTCGGGGCAGAAACTGCAGGATGTGACGTTGTCGGTCACCCACGACAATCGTCCCGGCGATCACGCCTTCATCAGCGCCACGCTGGAAGAGGCCGCCCGCGAACAGGCCAAGGGCTGCAAGACCTGTTTTGTCGATGCTGTTACAGGCGTTTTGCATTGGGTCGAGACGGGACTTGCGCCGTTCAAGACCATCCGCCAGAAGCAACCCAATGAAGCGGATGCCATCGCCGTCGGTGAGGGCGAAGTGCGCAAAATGCTCCGGCAAAAGTACAAGGTGAAGATCACCTGCCCCGGCGATCCGCGACTGGCCGCTGAGGGCTTGGTACTGCTCGATGACACCTGGCCGGACTTCATGCGCGGGCGCTGGTCGATCGACAAGGTCACCGCCAGTGGTAATCGCGAGAACAGCTATCGCTGCCTGATCGATGCCAGCGGCCTCGATCCCAAAGCCGAAGCCGAAGACTGACGACACAACTCCCTGTGGGAGCGAGCCTGCTCGCGAAGAGGCTGGAACATCCAGCATTGAATGCGACTGAGACACCGCTTTCGCGAGCAGGCTCGCTCCCACATTGGGTCCTGCGCCATTCTCATCATTCTGGAACACCCCCCATGAAGATCACCCCGATCCTCACGCAACTGCGTGGGCAATGCCCTGGCCTTGCCAATCACATTTCGGCGGGTGTCGACCTGGCGTTGCTGCAAGGCAACCCGGATCTGCCGACACCCTCGGCCCACGTGCTGCCACTGGCCGACTTGGCGAGTGAAAGCACCACCCAAAACCTCATCACCCAACCGATCCGCGACCGCTTCGAAATCGTCCTGGCGCTTGACGCCACTGACGCTACAAAAGCGCTGGATCTGTTGCACGACCTGCGCGCCGAACTGTGGCGCGCAGTGGTGGGGTTCAAGCCCGACAAAGACTACAGCGCCATCGTTTACGACGGCGGCGAACTGGTCTTGATCAACAGCAGCCGCGCCTTCTACCGGCTGCGCTTTTTTGCCGAGTTCCAGCTCGGCCGCAATCTGCCAAGTCAGCCTGCGGAGAGTTGGCACGAACGCGAACTGGACGGTTTGTCGTCCTTTACCGGGGCCACCGTGCGGGTCGATGCGATCGACCCCGCCGACCCCAACCTGAAACGCCCGGGCCCCGATGGGCGCGTGGAAATGACTTTCTCTGGAGACGTAACCCCATGAGCAATCGCATCACCGTACTGCCGGCCGAAGGCCGCGTTGTACCTGACCCGGAGGCGGGCGATCTGCTGCCGCTGGAAGGCCGTGAAGTGCTGGACAGCGCCTGGTGGCGCCGACGTCTGGCCGACGGCGATATCACCCTCAAAACCGCACCAGCCAAACAAAAGGGAGCCAAATAATGGCGATCGGATTCAGCAACATCCCCGCGGACATTCGTGTACCGCTGTTCTATGCCGAAATGGACAACTCGGCTGCCAATAGCGCGAGTTCGACCCTGCGTCGTTTGATCGTCGCTCAGGTCAACGACAACATTGCCCCGACCGAAGTCGGCAAGCTGGTGCTGGTTTCCAGCACCGCGCTTGCCAAGAGCATCGGCGGCCAAGGCTCGATGCTCGCCTCGATGTACGAAACCTTCCGCAAGGCTGACCCGATCGGTGAGATCTGGTGCCTGCCGCTGCACAACGCTGAAGGCGCCATCGCCAAAGGCGTGCTGACTTTGACCGGCACCGCCACTCAGGCCGGCGTGCTCAATCTGTATGTCGGCGGCGTGCGTGTGCAAGCCACCGTGGTCAACGGTGCCACTGCTGCGCAAGCGGCCACCGCCCTGGCGCAGAAAATCAACGCCACCGCCGACCTGCCGGTCAGCGCTGCCGCTGCCGAAGGTGTGGTCACTCTGAACGCCAAATGGACTGGCGACAGCGGCAACGACATCAGCCTGCAATTCAACCGCCTGGGCAAGAGCAACGGCGAAGAAACTCCGGCCGGCCTGACCACTGCAATCACCGCCATGACGGGCGGCGCCGGTGTTCCGGATCAGGTCGCGGCTATCGCCGCGCTGGGTGACGAGCCGTTCGAATTCATCGCGCTGCCATGGTCCGATCTGTCGACCCTCAACACCTGGCAAGCGGTCATGGATGACAGCACCGGTCGCTGGTCGTGGGCCAAGCAACTGTTCGGTCACGTCTACAGCGCCAAACGCGGCACTGTCGGTACGCTGGTTGCAGCAGGCCAGGCACGCAATGACCAGCACATGACCATTCAGGCGCTGGAGCCGGGCGTTCCACAACCGTTCTGGGTACAAGCCGCTGCATTGGCTGCACGCACCGCGGTGTTCATCTCCGCCGACGCCAGCCGTCCAACCCAGAGCGGCAGCCTGCCGGGTGTTGACCCGGCACCGGCCAGCGAGCGCTTCACCCTGACCGAACGTCAGTCGCTGCTCAACTACGGCATTGCCACTGCGTACTACGAAGGCGGTTACGTGCGCATCCAGCGCTCGATCACTACTTACCAGAAAAATGCTTACGGCCAGGCCGACAACTCCTATCTGGACAGCGAAACCATGCACCAGTCGGCGTTCATCGTGCGTCGTCTGCAAAGCGTGATCACCAGCAAGTACGGCCGGCACAAACTGGCTTCCGACGGCACCCGCTTCGGCGCCGGCCAGCCGATCGTGACGCCAGCGACCATTCGCGGTGAGCTGATCGCGCAGTACGCCAAGCTCGAACTGGAAGGCCACGTGGAGAACGCCGAGCTGTTCGCCGAGCACCTGATCGTCGAGCGTGACGTGCAGGACCCGAGCCGCGTGAACGTGCTGTTCCCGCCGGATTACATCAACGGTCTGCGCGTGTTCGCACTGCTCAACCAATTCCGTCTGCAGTACGACGACGCGGCTTGATCCGCGCGTTTGACGGCAAGTTTTCAGCCCACCGCGCGTGGGCTTTTTTATGCAAGGGAGTAACACCATGGGTCAACTTATTGCAGGCACCTGCTACGTCAAAGTCGACGGCGCACAACTGACCATCAATGGCGGCTGCGAAGCCCCGCTGATGGCGGTCAAACGCGAAACCGTCGTACCCGGTTTCTACAAGGAAACCGATATTGCGCCGTCGTTCAAAGTGACCGCGCTGCACACCGCCGATTTCCCGCTGAAGAAGCTGATCGAAGGCACCGACATCACCGTCACCTGCGAATTCAGCAACGGCAAAGTCTACGTACTGGCCGGTGCCTATCTGGTCGAAGAACCAGTTTCCAAGGGCGATGACGCCACCATCGAGCTGAAATTCGAAGGCATCAAGGGGACCTGGCAATGAGCGGCGCCGTGAAGCTTCAGGTTGCGATCGAAGCTCACGGCGAGCCCCTGACCGAACTCGTCCTGCGCCGTCCGACGGTGCAGGAGGTGCGAGCGATCAAGGCGCTGCCGTACAAGATCGACAAGAGCGAAGAAGTCAGCCTCGACATGGACGTGGCGGCCAAATACATCGCCGTGTGCGCCGGCATTCCGCCGTCGTCGGTCAACCAGCTGGATCTGGCTGACCTCAATGCGCTGAGCTGGGCCGTTGCGAGTTTTTTCATGAGTGCGGCGTCGGCGCCATCACCGACCTGATCGCCGTCGCCTATGACCTGGCCTGGTTCTGGAAGGTTGACCCCGAACAGATGATGGCCAGGCCACTGGATGTGCTCCGCGAATCGCTGGAGCACGCGCAACGGATCAATGCGATGCAGCAGGTGCAGTGATGGCAGACGAAGAAACGAAAGTAAAAACTCCGGTGCTGATCACGGGCATCGATGAGCTATCGTCCAAGCTCGGCGCCCTTCAGGCAAAGGTCGGCAGTTTCAAGAAAAATCTCGAGCAGGTCGGCCTCGACAAACTGGACATCAGCGGGCTGTTCAAGGGCGGCAGTGTGATCACGCCGTTCGTGGACGGGATCAAATCGGCGGCGGCGTTTCAGGGCAAATTGACCGAAGTGGGCGACACGGCAAAAACCGTCGACTTGCCCGCCACACCGAAAGTCGCTGCGCAAAACATGAATGTGTTCAGTGCGTCGATGGAGAAGGTTTCGGCGGCCGTCGACGCCGCGCTGGTGCCGGCGGTAGGGGCGTTGGTGGTCGGGCTGGAACCGATGCTGACCCAGGTCGGCAGCCTACTCGCCGACAACCCGAAACTGGTCGAAGGCCTGGCGGCGGGGGCGATTGCTTTCTCCGCCATGCAAACCGCCGTCACGGGTATGACTCAGGTGATGGACGTGATGAGCATGGTGCTCAAGACCAACCCGATCATGCTGATCGCGATGGGCATCGCGCTGGCGGCCGGTTTGATTTATGCCAACTGGACGCCGATCAGCGCTTTCTTCAAGGACATGTGGGAGGGCGTGAAAAATATCGGTGTGAGTGCGATGGCGACGTTGCGCTCGATCCTTGACTGGCGACCGCTGGATGCACTGGCGGCGCTGTGGTCACCGATCGCGGGATTCTTCTCCGGGATCTGGGACAAGGTCAAAGCGGTCACCGCGCCAGTGATCGACTTCTTCAAATCGGTGTTCTCCTGGACGCCCGCCGGCATGATCCTGGAAAACTGGGCGCCGCTGACCGGTCTGTTTTCGGCGATCTGGGACTTGCTCAAGGCCTTGAGTGTGCCGGTGATGGCGTTCCTCAAAGGTCTGTTCGACTGGACGCCGTTGGGGATGATCATCAACAACTGGGGGGCGATCACCGGATTTTTTGCCTCGATCTGGACGGCATTGCAACCGGCGGCACAAGCCATCAAGGACTTCTTTGGCACGTTGTTCGATTACTCCCCGCTGGGCATGATCGTCAACAACTGGGGCAGCATCGTGACCTTCTTCGAACCGATCTGGGCCGCGCTGCAAGCGTCGGCGCAGCAGATCAAAGGCTTCTTCCAGAGCCTGTTCGAATGGTCGCCGCTGGAACAGATCGCGATGTACTGGCAGCCGATCAGCGAAGTGTTTTCGGCGCTGTGGGGCGTGGTGCAGGCGTTGGCCGCGCCAGTGCTGGAGTTTCTGCACAACATGTTCGAATGGACACCGTTGGGGCAGATCATCAAGAACTGGGGGCCGATCACCGAGTGGTTCGGCGAGTTGTGGCAAAAGCTGCAAACCGTGATTGCGCCGATCAAAGAGCTGTTCGACGGCGGCTTTGCCGGACTGATCGCCAAGGTTACCGGCAAGGTTGAAACGTTCACCGAAGCGCAACGCCAGACCAATGCCGAAGGCAAAGGAGAGCTGGCGCCGGCGTTCTTCGGAGCAACGCCGCAAGCAGCGGGTAACGGTGCATTGCAGAGCGGCTCACTGCCGCAAAGCTCCGGCGCACTGATTCAACAAAGCGCAGCCAACAACCGCACGCAACTCGAAGGCGGCTTGACCGTGCGCTTCGAAAATGCGCCGGCCGGGTTGCGTACCGATCAACCGCAAAGCAATCAACCGGGCCTGGCGCTGTCTTCGCGCATTGGCTATCGCTCGCTGTCGGCAGGAGGTTCCAATGAACTGGCGTGACCGTTTGTTGCCGGCATCCTTTCGCGGTGTCGGTTTCTGGATCGATCAGGCGAAAACCCCGGTCGGTCGCAAAGGTCAGTTGCACGAGTATCCGCAGCGCGACCTGCCGTATTTCGAAGATCTCGGCCAGCAGGCCAGGATTCACGATGTCACCGCATTCATCATTGGCGCCGATTGCCTGGAGCAGCGCGACAAGTTGCTCAAGGCGTTGGAGGCGGGCAGTGGTGAACTGGTGCATCCGTGGCTCGGGCGCCTGCAAGTCAAGGTCGGTGAATGCGACATGACCCACACCCGCCAGGACGGCGGGTTGGTGACCTTTACCCTGAAGTTCTATCCAGACCAACCGTTGCCGTTTCCGACCGCTACCGTCAGCACACAGAAAGTGTTGCTGGCCAAGGCCGACACGCTGTTGGGTTCGGCGGTGGCACGCTTCGAACAGGCGATGACGCTTATCAAGGCTGCGCGGATCGGCATCGCCAATCTGCGCAACAGCCTGACCGGAGTCTATGAGGTGATCAAAGAGCAGCTCAAACCGCTGATCGAGCAATATCGGCAGATCACCGAACTGGTCAAAGCGGTCAAGGAGTTGCCCAAGGAAGTGGCGGCGGAGTTCAAAGGCCTGCTCGGCGATATCAAGGAGCTCAAGGAGTTTGCGAAGGAGGGCTACCGTGGCGTGATTGCCGACGTGTCGCAACAACTCGAAGCGATTCGCAAGGCGGATGCGCCGAAGATCACCACCGGCAAGGACACCAATGCTGCGGCGCAAGCCATGGCCGATCTGGTGCAGGACACGATGCTGGTCAAAGTGGCGCAGTGGGTGGCGTCGATGCCAGTGGCGACCCCCGCAGTGAAACTGTCGTCGACACCTTCGGTGGCGCAGCAGGCGGATCAACCCGTGACCCGTCCGGAAGTACCGGTGACCGATGAAATGAAAGCGCTGCAGAAAGCTGTCGGGGTGGCCATTGACCCGATGCTGGACAAGGCCGATCCCAAGCACCACCAGGCAATCAACGATGTCAAGGAAGCGTTGCTGGCGCATCTCAAGGCAGTGGCGTCATCCGGTGTGCGCCAGGTCACCAAATCGTTCCAGGAAAGCCTGCCGGCGCTGGTTGTGGCCTACAAGCAATTTGCCGATGCGACACGGGTGACCCAAGTGACTCAGAGTAACGCGATGAACCATCCGGGCTTTTCACCCAACGACGTGAAAGTGTCCAGGGAGTGAGCCATGAGCGAGATGGATAACCGCGTCACATTGACCGTCAACAACATGGAATACGGCGGCTGGAAAAGCGTGGAAATCACGGCCGATCTGGAGCGCCAGTTCCGCACGTTCAAACTTGACATCACCTGGCAGTGGCCGGGGCAGACGGTGGACCAGCGGATCAAGCCGGGTGACCCCTGCGAAGTGAAAATCGGCCAGGATCTGGTGCTCACCGGCTACGTGTTCAAGGCGCCGATCAGCTATGACGGACGTCAGATCAGCCTGAGCATCGAGGGCAGTTCCAAGACCCAGGATCTGGTCGATTGCGCCGCCAGAAACCAGCCGAACCAGTGGCAGGAGCAACCGCTGTTGAGCATCGTGCAGGCGCTGGCGATGGAGTACGGGCTGATGGTGGTCAATGAAATTCCCGAAACCGCGCGGCTCGCCAAGCACACCATCGTGCCGGGTGAAACGGTGTTCCAGTCGATCGACCGGTTACTCTCGCTGTTCCGGGTGTTTTCCACCGATGACGAGCAGGGCCGGCTGGTGCTGGCCAAGCCTGGCAGCGGTGGGCGGGCCAGTGATGCGCTGGAGCTGGGCAAGAATATCCTGTCGGCCAACGCCCCCATGGATCAGAGCCAGGTGTTCTCCGAATACCGGGTGATCGGCCAGCAGAAAGGTTCGGACAAGAAGAGCGGGGCGGCGGTCAGCGAGGTTGAATCCAGCGCGACCGATCTGAGCTTCAAACGTCGACGCACCACCATCATCAACGAGGGCACCGCGCTGACGTTCGAACTGGCCCAGCAACGCGCCCAGTGGGAGTGCGCCACCCGTATGGGGCGGGCGCAGACCACCACGTATCGGGTGCAGGGCTGGCGCCAGGCCAACGGTGATCTTTGGCGGCACAACACGCTGGTCAAAGTCACGGATCCGGTGCTTGGGTTCGATGGCGACATGCTGATCTCCAAGGTCACTTATTCGCTGTCGGCACAAGGCTCGGTGACCACGCTGCAAGTGGCGCCGCCGCATACCTTCGATGCCAATCCCAGCCCCCCGAAAAAAACCACATAGGCCCTGAAAAGATCGCAGCCTTCGGCAGCTCCTACAGGTGTACGCCGATCTCATGTAGGAGCTGCCGAAGGCTGCGATCTTTTGACGTCGGCCCGTTTCTTACAGGAACCAAGCATGAGCCTACTGACACGCCTGCTGGCGCGCGGCACTGTCGTGCTCGCCAATTCGGCATCCAAGCTGCAATCGCTGCAAATGCGCCTCACCGCCGGCGAAGTGAACGACGACCTCGAGCATTTCGAACCCTACGGTTTCACCAGCCACCCGCTGGCCGGTGCGGAAGGGGTCGTCACGTTCATCGGCGGCGACCGTTCCCACGCCATCGCTCTGGTCATCGCCGACCGCCGCTATCGCCTGCAATCGCTGGCATCGGGCGAAGTGGCGATCTACACCGACGAGGGCGACAAGATTCACTTCAAGCGTGGGCGGATCATCGACATCGAAACCGCCACGCTGAACATCCGCGCGAGCAGCGCGGTGAACTTCGATACGCCGGTGATCAATCAGACCGGCAAGATCGTGTCCAGCGGCGATCAACTCGCCGGTGGCATCAGCCAGATTAAACACGTGCATGTCGGCGTACAGGCCGGCAGCGGCCAGACCGGCGCGCCGGCGGGAGGCAAATGATGTTCATCAGTCAGAACCTCCACGCCGCACTGACCCGCGCCGTGCTCATCAGCCTGTTCACCTGGCGCCGTGCCGCCGATGACGACGCCCTCGACGACGACGAACGTTTCGGCTGGTGGGGCGACACATTTCCCACCGTTGCCGACGACCGCATCGGCTCACGGCTATGGCTGCTGCGCCGGGTGAAATTGACCCGACAAACGCAGATGGACGCCGAGTTCTATGCCCGCGAAGCCTTGCAATGGCTGATCGACGACGGCCACTGCAGCGCCATCGACATCATCAGCGAACGCCTCGACGCCCAGCGTTTGAACCTGCGCACGGTCCTGACCCTGGCCGACGGCGAACGTCTGGACATCAACCCCGATAACAGTTGGCAGGTGATCTATGCCGTTTGAAACCCCTTCGCTGCCGGTGCTGATCAAACGCACCCAAAGCGACCTGGCCGGCGATTCGCTGCGCCAGTCCGATGCGCAAGTGCTGGCCCGTACCCTCGGTGGCGCAGCTTATGGTTTGTACGGTTATCTCGACTGGATTGCCGAGCAGATCCTGCCCGATAAAGCCGATGAGTCGACCCTGGAACGCATTGCCGCTCTACGTCTGAATCAACCGCGCAAACCCGCGCAAGTGGCCACCGGCAGCGTCAGTTTTACCGCTACTGCAGGCGCGGTGCTGGACGTCGATACGCTGCTGCAAACCAATGACGGCCGCACCTACAAAGTCACCGCCGCACGCACTACGGCTAATGGCAGCAACACCACCACCATCGCCGCTCTGGATGCCGGCAGCCTCGGCAATGCCGACGCCGGGCTGGCGCTGACACCGGTGCAGCCGATTGCCGGTGTGGTCGGCAACAGCTTTGTCGTGCTGGCGCCGGGACTCAGCGGCGGCGTGGCACGGGAAAGTCTGGAGTCGCTGCGCTCGCGGGTGATTCGTTCTTACCGCGTTATTCCCCATGGCGGCTCGGCCAGTGATTACGAGACCTGGGCGCTGGAAGTGCCGGGTGTGACCCGCGCCTGGTGTCGTGGCGGCCTGCTCGGGCCGGGCACGGTGACGGTGTTCATCATGCGTGATGAAGACCCGCAACCGGTGCCCAACGATGAGCAATTGGCGGAGGTTCAGGCGTACATCGAACCGCTGCGTCCGGTGACCGCGGAAGTGCACGTGCAGCGGCCGATTCAGGTGCCGGTGGTGTATCGCTTCAAGAGCGTCAACCCGGACACCAGCGCCGTGCGCGCTGCGGTTGAGGCGCAACTGCGCGACCTGCACAACCGCGAAGCCGATCTGGGTGTGCCGTTGCTGATCAGTCATATCCGCGAAGCCATTAGCAGCGCTGGTGGTGAGTACGATCACACGCTGACCGCGCCAGCCGCTGACGTGCCCGCCGGGCAAAGCGAACTGCTGACCTTCGGAGGTTGCGTATGGGGGGCATAAGAACCGCCGCGCAATATCAGGCGCAATTGCGCGCCTTGCTGCCCAGCGGCCCGGCGTGGGACCCGGAGCGCGTGCCGGAACTGGAAGAAGTTCTGCAAGGCGTCGCCGTCGAACTGGCCCGCCTCGATGCCCGCGCCGCCGACCTGCTCAACGAGATGGACCCGGCCGGCGTCAGCGAACTGGTGCCGGACTGGGAACAGGTGATGAACCTGCCCGACCCGTGCTTGGGCGCCACACCGCTGTTCGACGACCGCCGCCTCGCCGTACGCCGACGCTTGCTGGCGGTCGGCAGCCAGGCTGTCGGTTACTACATCGACATCGCCAAAAGCCAGGGTTACCCCAACGCGACCATCACCGAACTCGAAGCACCGCGCATGGGCCGCTCGCGTTTCGGCTCGGCGCATTGGGGCACGTGGGAGGCGCAGTTCATGTGGACGCTCAATACTGGCGGACGCTTGCTGCTAGGCCGGCGTTACGGCGCGAGCTACTGGGGCGAGCGTTTCGGCGTCAACCCGGGCTCTGCACTGGAATGCCTGATTCACCGCAGTGCGCCGGCGCATACTAAGGTGCACATCAATTATGACTAGGGAGGGATGAGGGGATGGATTATCCGAAGAGTGTGCCCAGTTCCGGGCTGGTGAATGGCAAATTTGTTGATGAAAACCCATTGATGGGAACGCCGGGCTCATTGATTCCGGCGCGATGGGGCAACAGCGTTACCGATGAAGTCATCAATGTGATCACTGCCGCCGGACTAGCCCCCGACGAGGGCGACACTACGCAACTCAAAGCGGCGATTTCGGCAATTGTCGAAAAGAACAAAAGTGATTCTCTGGCAAGCAAGGATGAGGCCGAGGCGGGTACCAGCAGCAGCCGTCTGATGACTCCGCAGCGGGTGTTCCAGGCGATCGAAAAGAAAGTGGTGCAAGCCACTGAAACGGTTTTTGGCTGGGCGCGGATCGCGACTCAAGCCCAGGTCAATGCGGGGACGGATGACACCACTTTCGTCACGCCGAAAAAACTCTGGTTTGGTGTTTCCTACAGCATTGGCGCGAACGGCTATATCGCTTTTCCGAGCTGGTTGGGGGGCTTCATGATTCAGTGGGTCATGATCACCATCGCTACAGATAAAACCTATGTTGCAAAACCCTGGCCGGTGGCTTTCAAGACCCAGTGCGCCGCTACCTGGGCAAGTTACTCGCACAGCGGCAACGCACCCTTTTTCGATATCGTCACTCCACCCTTGGTGACCTACTTTGATCCCAGCCAGGTTCAAGTCTTGAGTAATTCCGGTGGCTCCGGTTTTGTCACTGTCCTGGGAGTGGGTAACTGAAATGAAACGTTTCTATAGCCGCACCACCGGCAACACCTATTTGTCGGGTTATCACACCAGCCTTCCAGACGATGCCGTTGAAATCGACGAGGCGCGTTATGAGTCGGTCATCGCAAATCCTGTAGCGGGTACCGAGCGATCCCATGACGAGCAAGGTCTGCCGATCCTGGTCGAGTCGACAGCTCTTTCTGAAGAGCAAACATCGGCCGAAGCCAAGGCGTGGCGCGATCAGGAATTCAACCGGATTGTCTGGTTGCGCGATCGTCACCGTGACGAAGTGGAACTGATGAAGATCACCACGCTGTCCGACGCTGAATACCTGACGCTGCTGACCTACCTGCAGGCGCTGCGCAAGTGGCCCCAAGCGAAGAAATTTCCCGCCAAACGCTCTCGACCGAAAAAGCCTGCCTGGATGACTGCCGAGTGACTGGATGCTGCTTTGTCGGCATCGCCTATCAATATTCCAGGTACAGGAAAACCAATTATGGACTATCCAAAAAGCGTCCCCAGCGTCGGTCTGGTCGATGGTCGTTTCGTCGATGAAAACCCGGTGGCGGGAACGCCGGGTTCGTTGATTCCGGCGGTTTGGGGCAACAGTGTCACTCAGGAAATTCTGAGTGTGATTACAGGGGGGGGGTTGGTGGCTTCCGAGACGGATACCGGCCAACTATTCAAGGCGATTCAATCGATTGTTGGTAGCGCTAGTCCGATGCGTTCGGTGATTACCCGGCTTGCAGCTTCCAAGTCACTGGCCGAGCAGGAACTCGGTCTCGTTTTGATCGATGGCAGTCCCGCTCCCGTGACCCTGACTTTACCTCCGGCGGATCTTGCTCTGGGTGTACGCGATGTGATTCTTCGTCGTGTCGACAACAGCGGCAATCGCCTCGTTGTTCAAGCATCCGGCACCGACAGGATTCGCTTTCACACCTACCTGTCGGCCAGCGGTTATCCGTTTCTGGTGTTGATGGGGGGAGGTGACTGGTGGCATCTGCGCAGTGACGGAGCCGGGAGCTGGTGGCCGATCGGACGCTTCGACAATACCGCCTTGGGCCGCCCGTTGTTCGAGACCACCACAACGCTTAACCCGGGTGGTTATGGCGTTCCCAACGGTGATCTGTTCAAGCGGGCCGAATGGCCGTGGCTGTGGGATTTTGCTCAGGCGTCCGGGGCATTGACGACCGAAGCGGCCCGAGTGGGCAGAGAAGGTGGCTGGACCAGTGGCGATGGCGCTTCGAACTTTCGAATTCCCGAGATTCGGGGCGAATTTTTGCGGGTGCTGAGTGAGAACAGAAACGTTGATGCTGGACGTGTAACAGGCAGTCTGCAAATGCACGCTTTGCAAAGCCACAACCATTATCTGCCGACGGGAACCGGGGCGACATTCAAGCCTGCTCCAGCGATTCCGGATACCGCCTGGGACGTTACCACCAACGTCAATTTTTTACCGACTTCAGCAACGGTGGCAACGACCTATCCCAACCCTGCATTCGACAATGATGCCTACATCGGCAATATCGGCAATTTCGCTGGCGAAACCCGACCGCGAAACATCGCTTATCCCGCGCGAATCAAACTGATCTGAGGTGCACATGTTCAATTATCTGATAGATGACAGCGGTGCATTGACCGGGCCTGTCGAGTTTCCGCTGGTGCCCGGGATCGGTCTGCAACTGCCAAGCAATGCGGTGACGCTGAGCATCGAACTCTCCCCAGCGCCTGAGGGGTTTGCCTGGGCCTATGACAAGGGTTCGTTGCAACAGAAGATCGATTGTCGTGGGGATGTCTATCGCACTGACACAGGCATTCGGGAAACCTGGAACGCGCTTGGCGAATTGCCGGAGGGCTTCACCCGGTTGCCTTGGCCGGGTGGCTTTCACATCTGGGTGGATCACGCCTGGCGGGTCGATGACATCGCGCAACTGGCGGATCGCAAACGCGTCATTCTCGCTAAACGTGATGCGTTGCTTCGCGATGCCGTGCTGAGAATCGCGCCCCTGCAGTACGCCGAAGACATCGGCGATGCCAGCCATGACGAACAGCTTTTGCTGATGGAATGGAAGCTCTACAGCGTAGAGCTGAACCGCATTGAAAAGCAGGGCGGCTTTCCCGAGGGCGTCACTTGGCCGGCAATTCCCGGCGCTGTCGTGACCGATTGATATCTGCACAAGGAAACGTTTGTTCCTTTGACCGTTTCCCGGTCTTCGGCCTCGGTGTGGCTAGCCGCTTCAAGCGGCTGAGGCCTGCGCCCAATGTATTTTCAGATTAAGGAGATAAACCTTGGATTATCCCAAGAGTGTGCCCAGTGTCGGCCTGGTCAATGGCCAGTTTGTCGATGAGGACCCGATCGCCGGTAAACCCGGTTCGCTGATCCCGGCGACGTGGGGCAACAGCGTCACGCAAGAAATTCTTAACGTCGTTCAGGCGGCCGGCCTGACGCCGAACGAATCGTCGAACAATCAGTTGCTGGGAGCATTGCGCAGCCCGGCATTGTTCATGACCGCACCGCAGTTTGATGGCGGACGCTCGGCAGCAACGTCCGAGTTTGTGCAGCGGGCGCTGGGCAGTTATGCCAGTGCTCGCGGAATATCCACCGCCACGCAATTGACCTTGGCCGACGTTGGCTGCTCGATCGGTCTGGGCGGCAACGCGGCTTACACCGTGACGCTGCCGGATGCCGCTGCGGTGCCGAGCGGCGCCACGATCAGCCTGCATTGCCGTAATAGTGCGCCCGTCACGGTGGCCAGTAAAACCGGTGCGCAGATCAGTCCGCAAGGGGCTTATCTGGCGTCGATCGTGATGAACAATGGGGAGAGTGCAAACTTCGTCAGGGAGTCTGGAGTGTGGGTGGTGTATGGCACCGCTGCGCTGAAGTATTCAGCCAATTATGCCGCGCAGTTCGCTACATCGGGATATCAAAAATTTCCCAGCGGTTTGATCGTGCAGTGGGTGACGGGGGGCTCCGATGCGAATGGCAACATGACGGTGTCGTTGCCGATCAGGTTTCCCAACGCTGTCCTCGGCGGTGTTGCCAATGAAGGCTATCCGGCAGGTTGGGGGAGCTCCAACGTCACCGTTTGGGCATTTGACGGTGCGAACTCCACGACAACGACAGTGGTGGCTCGGGTCCGAAACGTACTGGCTTCAAGTGTAAAGGCCGAGCCGGGAATCTCAGGCCGCATTCTGGTATGGGGGTACTGAGCATGACGATTTACTTTTATGCACAAAGCCTGGGCTTTGATCGGGTCGACAGTGCACTTCCCGAACTGCCTGAAGGCGCGGTGGAAATCACCCAGGCGCAATACGCCGAGCTGTTTGCCGGGCAGGCAAACGGCAAAGTCATCAGTGCCAGTGCCTCTGGCCAACCTGTGCTGACCGATCCGCTCATTGCTCCTATAGAGCGTGCCAGCGATGAGCGTGCATGGCGCAACCATGTGCTTCAAAACACCCAATGGCTGGTGTTTCGCGATGCTGAAGAGCTTGAAGTTGGCGGCGGCACAACCTTGCGTACCGAGGAGTTCAAAGAGCTCCTCGCCTACCGGCAAGCATTGCGCGACTGGCCCAATCAGCCGGACTTCCCGGATGCCCGCTCGCGCCCGGTCGAACCTGACTGGCTTGAAGATTTGCTGCGGACCCATGGCTGAGCGGTTCGCCCTTCCATCAAGGATAGATATACATGGATTACCCAAAAAACGTCCCGGGCTCAGGCTTGGTCGACGGCAAGTTTGTCGATGAAGATGCCATCGCGGGAACACCGGGATCGTTGATCCCTGCGAGTTGGGGCAACAGTGTTACCCAAGAGATTCTCAGCGCGATTACCGCAGCGGGTCTGAAACCCGATGAAAACCAGACCGATCAACTGGCACAGGCGATCCGTCAATTGTCCAGGCCTGATCCGCTACAGCAGTTTCCTGTGCAGGTGTATCGCAGGAATGTGCTGATCAATGGCGGGTTCGATATCTGGCAGCGCGGCACGACCAACCAAGGGCCAAATATCGGTGGCTATGTAGCGGATCGTTTTCGCTGCGACTGGAATGGCAATGCTGCCGTGACCATCTCTCGCCAGGACTTTGCTCCGGGGCAGACAGAAGTGACAGGCGAGCCGGGTTATTTTTTACGCTGGCAGCAAACCTCAGCGGGTGTCGGCGCTACCGAGCACAAGATTTCCCAAAGCGTTGAGTCGGTCAGGACTCTGGCCGGACGAACCGCCACCGTGACCTTTTGGGCGCGCTCCGATGCCACACGCTCATTGAAAGTGACGATCGGCCAGTACTTTGGCAATGGTGGTTCGGAAGCCGTCGTCAAAGTAGTCGATGTTTTTCCATTGAGCACTGCATGGGGCAAGTACAGCGCAACCTTCCAGGTGCCATCGATCGCGGGGAAAATGCTCGGTGCCAATGATTATTTGCGCTTGGCTTTTGATTTGCCGCTCAACGTTTTGCAAACCGTCGACCTGACTCAGGTGCAATTGGAAGAGGGACCGGTTTCCACGCCATTCGAATACCGTCTTTCTGGCGAAGAATTGACGTTGTGTCAGCGTTATTTCGAAAAGTCTTTTGCCAACCGTTTACCGATTCGTGCAAACAACGGCACTGGGACCTGCATCGTCTCGTTTACTCAGGCTGCGCCTGGAAATACCGGTCAATACGGGATGGTCGTAGACATGCAGACTCAGAAAAGAGTGCAGCCTACTGTTGTCCTGTATTGCCCTGGAAATGCAAGTAATCAGATTTGGAACTATTCGCAGGGAGTGCCTTGCACAGGCACCATTGTGCAAAGTGTGACACAGCGCAGTTTCGCTATCGGCACTGTGACGCCTGTAAACAGTCAGCCCGGTAACGGATTGCAGATTGAATGGACAGCGGACGCTGAGATCTAGGAGTGAACCCATGACCTATCAACTGACCACTTGCGGAGTACTGCGCACGGAGGACTCTTCGTTTATCCCGCAGGATCCAACCAATCGCGACTGGCTTGACTATCAAGCCTGGCTGTTATCTGGCGGCCAAGTCCTGCCATTGAATGAAACCCTCGAAAACGCAGCCCCGGCCAGCTCAGTGACAAGTCTGGCAAAAAAATGGCTGGGGGCTGTTGTCCGTCAACCGTGATTCAATCGGGGCAATATCCAGGGAGGATCAAGCATTATGCAAATAACTGAAAACAACCTTATCGACATCATGCCCAACGCCCGCTCCCAAGCGGGCGTTTTTGTTTCGGCGCTCAACAGTGCCATGGAACGCCGCCATATCGATTCGCCGAAACGTATCGCGGCGTTCCTTGCGCAAGTCGGACACGAGTCGGGTCAATTGCGCTACGTGCGCGAGTTGGGCAACAACCAATACCTGAGCAAGTACGACACGGGTACGTTGGCCTTGCGTCTGGGCAACACGCCGGAGGCTGACGGCGACGGGCAAAAGTATCGAGGACGCGGGTTGATCCAGATTACTGGCCGTTCGAACTATCGCCAGTGCAGCCTCGGTCTGTTCGGCGATGAGCGTTTGCTGTCGTTGCCCGAACTCCTCGAACAACCGCAATGGGCCGCCGAGTCCGCGGCATGGTTCTGGGAGCAGAAAGGTTTGAACGCACTGGCCGACCGCGACGAGTTCAACACCATTACCCGTCGCATCAACGGCGGGTTGAACGGCTTGCAGGATCGTCTGGAAATCTGGGCGCGGGCGAGGGCGGTGCTATGCCAATCCCCTGGCGAATGATCGGCATCCTGTTGCTGGCCGCTGGTGCTTTTGCCGGGGCTTGGCAGTTTCAGGACTGGCGCTACGGGCGGCAATTGGCCGAGCAGGCACGGTTAAACGCCGAAACCCTCAATCAACTGACGCAGACCGCCGCCACCGCGCAACAGGCCGATCAGGATAAACGCCTGGCGCTGGAACAACGACTCGCCGCCAGTGAACAAACCCACTATCGAGCACTGAGCGATGCCCAACGTGATCAGGATCGCCTGCGCGATCGCCTTGCCACTGCTGATGTGCGCCTGTCAGTCCTTCTCGACGCTGGCGACGTTGCCCCAGGCTGCAACGTGCCAGCCACCGCCGGCGCCGGCAGCGTGGATCATGCAACCGTACGCGCCCGACTTGACCCGGCGCATGCTCAACGAATTGTCGCCATCACCGATACCGGCGACCGTGGACTGATCGCCTTGCAGGCGTGTCAGGCGTATGTCAGAGCGCTGGCGCCCGAACATTTTGAATGAGTCTGTGTATTGAAAGCGCAACCGGGTCGTGTACGGTGGAGGCATTCCACACGATCCGGAGCACGCCGTGAAAGAGATCACTCAACTGGCCGCCGACCTTGGCCGACGTCTGCAACTGCTCAATGCCCACGTCACCACCGCCGAGTCGTGTACCGGTGGCGGGATTGCCGAAGCCATCACACGGATTCCCGGCAGTTCGGCGTGGTTCGAGGCGGGCTACGTCACGTACTCCAATCGACAGAAAACCCAGCAATTGAATGTGCCGGGTGAATTGTTCGAGTCGGTGGGTGCGGTCAGTCGCGAAGTGGTCGAAGCGATGGTGCGTGGCGCGCAGGACAAAAGTCTGGCGCGATTTGCCGTGGCGGTCAGCGGCGTAGCGGGGCCGGACGGCGGCTCGCCGAACAAACCGGTCGGCACGGTGTGGCTGGCCTGGGGCGTTGGCGAGGCAGTGACCAGCGAGGTTCAGCACTTCTCCGGCAACCGCGATGACGTTCGCCGACAAACGGTGAAGGCCGCGCTAGAGGGGCTCCTGCGACTAGCGGCACGAGAAATCGAAAATCAGGGGTAGGCGATCCGCGAACGCTGTGGAATAATACTGGCTACTTATACAGGTGTTGGCCGTCAGGCCTTATTGATTACGTGAGGACTTTAATGGACGACAACAAGAAGAAAGCCTTGGCTGCGGCCCTGGGTCAGATCGAACGTCAATTCGGCAAGGGTGCCGTGATGCGTATGGGCGATCAAGACCGTCAGGCGATCCCGGCTATCTCGACTGGCTCTCTGGGTCTGGACATCGCGCTCGGCATTGGCGGCCTGCCAAAAGGCCGTATCGTTGAAATCTACGGTCCTGAATCCTCCGGTAAAACCACACTGACCTTGTCCGTGATCGCCCAGGCTCAAAAAGCCGGCGCGACCTGCGCATTCGTCGACGCCGAACACGCCCTCGACCCTGAGTACGCCGGCAAGCTGGGCGTCAACGTCGACGACCTGCTGGTGTCGCAGCCGGACACCGGTGAACAGGCGCTGGAAATCACCGACATGCTGGTGCGCTCCAACGCCGTTGACGTGATCATCGTCGACTCCGTGGCTGCACTGGTACCGAAGGCCGAAATCGAAGGCGAAATGGGTGACATGCACGTGGGCCTGCAAGCCCGTCTGATGTCCCAGGCGCTGCGTAAAATCACCGGTAACATCAAGAACGCCAATTGCCTGGTAATTTTCATCAACCAGATCCGTATGAAGATCGGCGTGATGTTCGGTAGCCCGGAAACCACCACCGGTGGTAACGCGCTGAAGTTCTATGCTTCGGTTCGTCTCGACATCCGCCGTACCGGCGCGGTGAAGGAAGGCGACGAAGTGGTCGGCAGCGAAACCCGCGTCAAGGTTGTGAAGAACAAGGTGGCTTCGCCGTTCCGTCAGGCCGAGTTCCAGATTCTTTACGGCAAAGGCATCTACCTCAATGGCGAGATGATCGATCTGGGTGTGCTGCACGGTTTCGTCGAGAAGTCCGGCGCCTGGTATGCCTATGAAGGCACCAAGATCGGTCAGGGCAAGGCCAACTCGGCCAAGTTCCTGGCAGACAACCCGGAAATCGCCGCGAAGCTCGAGAAGCAACTGCGTGACAAACTGCTGACTCCTGCAGTGATCGACTCCAAGGCTTCTGCAGTCAAAGAGACTGAAGACGACCTGGCCGACGCTGACATCTGATTGCAGCGATGACCACCGCCGTACTCGATACCCTCGTCGCTGTGCGGCGAACCGCCATGGACCTGCTCGCACGCCGTGAGCACGGTCGAGTCGAGCTGACGCGCAAACTGCGTCAGCGCGGCGCCGAGGCGGATATGATCGAAACAGCCCTCGACCGTTTGACGGAAGAAGGGCTGCTTTCCGAAGCCCGTTACCTTGAGAGCTTTGTTTCCTACCGCGCCCGCTCCGGCTATGGCCCTCTGCGGATTCGTGAGGAACTGAGCCAGCGCGGTTTGCAGCGCGCCGATATCGAACTCGCCCTGCGCGAAAGCGGTATCAGCTGGCAGGAGCAACTTCAGGAAACCTGGCGCCGGAAGTTCTCCGGGCATTTACCGATTGATGCGAAAGAACGGGCCAAGCAAGGCCGGTTCCTCGCGTATCGAGGGTTCTCGATGGAGATGATCAACCGCTTGTTCGGCGGTCGAGGCATGGACGATTAACCGATTCAATAAAAACGGCCCGCTATGAAAATAGCGGGCCGTTTTTTTTTGCCCTCAAATTACTTTTGAGGGTTCGCGCGAACGTTGCGCCGTTTGCGGTTTTGAATCAGCCCAGTTTTCCGGCAGGTTGATGTAATCAATCAACTCCCTCAGACGCCCGTGAGTGCGGGCATTGAAGGCGAAGGCCAGTCGCGCCAGATGACTGAACTGCGCTTCATCGTGTTCCTCGCCGGCGTAGGCGTGTTGATGAAACTGGTCACTCAGGCACAAATCGGCGAATGCTTCCTGCATGTGCGCCAACGCCTGATCGCTGAGCTTGTGATGCATGCGGATCACGAATTGGCGCTTTAGCCAGCGGCTGGAGTGGAAGTTACTGTAGAACTGGTTGATCTGCTCCACCGCTTCCTCAACGGTGTAAACCAGTCGCATCAGTTTCAGATCGGTCGGCAAGATGTAATGGTTTTCCTCCAGTTGCTGGCGGATGAAGTCCATCGCGCCTTGCCAGAATGTGCCGCCCGGCGCATCCAGAAGCACCACCGGCACCAGTGGACTTTTACCGGTCTGGATCAATGTCAGCACCTCCAGTGCCTCGTCCAGTGTGCCGAATCCGCCGGGGCACAAAACCAGTGCGTCGGCTTCTTTGACGAAAAACAGTTTTCGCGTGAAGAAGAAGTGGAATGGCAGCAGATTACCGGTGCCATCTACGGTGGGGTTGGCATGTTGTTCGAAGGGCAGGGTGATATTGAACCCGAGGCTGTGATCGCGCCCGGCGCCTTCGTGCGCGGCGGCCATGATGCCGCCCCCGGCGCCAGTGATGACCATCATCCCTGAGCGGGTCAACGCTGCGCCGAGTTCACGGGCCATCGCATACAGCGGATGTTCGACCGGCGTGCGCGCCGAGCCGAACACCGTGACTTTGCGTCGGCCCTTGAATTGCTCCAGTACCCGAAAGGCCTGCTCCAGTTCGCGCAGGGCTTGCAAGGTGATCTTGGCGTTCCAGCGGTTGTGGTCTTCCTGGGCCATGCGCAGCACGGTCAGGATCATGTCGCGGTAGATGGGGATATTCGGGCTGCTGGGGGAAACACGGTTGAGTTGTTCTTCGACCTTACTGATGAGGTCGGGACCGCTTTCCTGAAAATGACGGCTCAAGAGGTCATTCGGTTGGTAAGGCATTCAACGTCTCCTTCTGCACAGAGCGGTTGGCCCTGACGAGCGGCGTCAGTGCCGCGCTGCAAAAAACACACGATCGGCAGTTCCTTGTCTGCCGTTGAAAAATGACCGGGAATACTCTGAATCTAGACCCTTGCGCGCAATCGCGCTGACTTGATCATTGCGCCGCAACGTTTTGCCTGGCAACCGTTTATTGATTTTCCGCCGGTTCCTTCACCGCTCGTCCGAACGTGCGCCGAACAGCAAAGCCTCTGATTAACTAACTTACAGGCGCCGTACGACAACTTTGCGTCATGAGCGTACGCAAGGTGCATGCTATTCAAGGATTTGCGGGTGGCAAGGAGGCGGGACACATGGCCAGAGTGATTCTGGAGATCGATACGCAGCTGTATCGAATGTTGAAGGCATCAGCCGAGACCAATCATCTCAGTCTCGAAGAGGAGTGCTGCCGGCGCTTGGCCGGCGGCGAGCGCCGTTCGCACTATCTACAGGCCTTGCTGGCCGAACTGCGCGCCGAGGATGAACAGCGGCGCGCCAATTCGCGATGATTACTTTTTCTTCGCCGGGCCGGCTTTCGGGCAATCCGATTCCTGGTAGCTGGCGGAGCCGATCGCTTTATTGGTTTTCACTTCCGTGAAGTCGTAACGCATGATCGCGCCCTTGGCCATCAGCTTGCGGAACGATGGGTTGTTGCACACCGAGGCGCCCAGCTGGAAATACACGGCTTTAGGGTCAGCGCGCATCTTGTCAGCGTGGCTCTTTTGCACGCTCAGGTGGTTGATCAACTGAGTGCCTTCAACGGTAAAGCCCTGATCAAGAATGTCTTCACTGATGGCGCGTGGCGTGCCGACGCTGCTTTGGGCGGCGACGTTGCGCAGCTCGCGGTTCAGATTCTGCTCACTCAGGGATGCAGCCTGAGCGGTGAAGGACGACGCCAGCAGAATGGCAGCGGTGGGAACGATAAGGCGCAGCATGAAACTCTCCTGGTTCAGTGACTGGTGGTTCGACCAGCCACGTGACTGTGCGTTCAGTGGCGGCGAATTATAGGGGAGCCGGTCGGGAGGGTACAGGCTTGTGCCCGTCGCTCTGGTAAACTGCCGGCCTTTATTGCCCTGCCGAGTGTTGTTCGTGTCGAGTTTTCCTGCTTTTCGGCGTTTTCCGCGATGAACCATGCCCCTAACGCCGTCGCCCGTCTGCGCGATCAGCGCGAAGATGAAGGCATCAAGCCGATTCAGGCTCGTGGCTTTCGCTCCGAGCGTTGCCGCGACTGCCGGGTGATTATCAGCCATTGCCTGTGCGCGTGGCGGCCGAGCGTCGAAACGCGTTCCGGCGTATGCCTGATCATGACCGGCAAGGAAGTGTTCAAACCGAGCAACACCGGTTGGCTGATTGCCGATGTGGTGCGCGATAACCACGCATTCATCTGGTCGCGTACCGAGCCCGATCCGCAGATGCTGGCGCTGCTCAACGATCCCCAGTGGCAGCCGTATCTGGTGTTTCCCGGTGAATACGTGGAGCCGTCGCGAGTGACCAACACCGTCGCGATCGATAACAGCAAGCGGCCGCTGTTCATTCTGCTCGACGCCACATGGACGGAAGCACGGAAGATCTTTCGCAAGAGCCCGTATTTCGATCGTTTACCGATCTTGAGCCTGTTGCCCGACAAACTTTCGCGCTATCGCTTGCGCCGCTCGACCCGTAGCGAGCACTTGTGCACTGCCGAAGTCGCCGCGTTGTGTCTGGAACTGGCCGGTGACAGCGACGCCGCCTCTGCGCTGGACGCCTATTTCGACGTGTTCAGCCAGCATTACCTCGGCGCCAAACAGCAGGTCGACATGAATGAGTCCACTCCTGCTCACGCCGAGTTGCTGCGCTATATACGAAAGCCGCAGCCAGAGTTGGCGCAATAGTGGCCCATACTGTACGCAGCGGCGGCCGTGCTGCTTGACCACCCCGTCTTCGCTGGGCATGCTTGGCGCCGTTTAGGGTGCGGCCAAGGTTTGAAACGCCGTGTTTGCTGTTGATTGGCGTTGAACGTGCCCCTGTGGATATCGCTTGAAAGCGGCATCTTGAGTTGCTTTGGCCAGACCGGAATGCTCCGGGTCTGCCATCAAAAACAGGATCATTTGAAAAATGGCCACATACGACATCCTGATTGCCGATGATCACCCTCTGTTTCGTAGCGCCCTGCATCAAGCGGTGACGCTGGGCCTTGGCCCGGATGTGCGACTGGTGGAAGTGGCGAGCATCGCCGAACTGGAAGCGCGCCTGACCGAAAAGGCTGACTGGGATCTGGTCCTGCTGGACCTGAACATGCCCGGCGCTTTCGGGTTTTCCGGGTTGGTCATGCTTCGCGGCCAATATCCGCAGATTCCGGTGGTGATGGTTTCGGCCCAGGAAGAAGCTTCGGTGATGGTCAAATCCCGTGAGTTCGGCGCCAGTGGTTTTATTCCCAAGTCCAGCGACCTCAGCGTGATTCAGGAAGCCGTGCGCAAAGTGCTTGATGGCGATGTGTTCTGGCCCCCGCAGGCGTTCGAAGCCGTTGCCGTTTCCGACGAAGCCAAAGCTGCCAGCGATGGCCTTGCCAGCCTGACGCCGCAGCAGTTCCGCGTGTTGACCATGGTCTGCGAAGGCCTGCTGAACAAACAGATTGCCTATGAGCTGAGCGTGTCGGAAGCGACCATCAAGGCCCACGTCACGGCGATCTTTCGCAAGCTGAATGTGCGCACCCGTACGCAAGCGGCTTTACTGCTGCAACAACTTGAGTCAATTCCGAGCCAATAATGGCTGGCGTCTTCACGCTTTTTTGACTTTTGTTGATCTAGTTTTCCCACTCCTTTTTGGTTGGTTTCTACTTTATGTCACCTTTCAAGGGCCAGACCGGCCTGAAACGCATCCTCAATGCCTCCGGTTACTCGCTGGACGGTCTGCGCGCAGCCTTCACCGGTGAGGCGGCATTCCGTCAACTGGTGCTGCTCAATGTCGTGCTGATTCCGCTGACGTTTTTCCTGAATGTCAGCCGTGTCGAACAGGCTTTGCTGATTGCCGTGTGCCTGTTGGCACTGATCGTCGAGTTGCTGAACTCGGCTGTGGAAGCGGCCATCGACCGCATTTCGCTGGAGCTGCACCCGCTGTCGAAGAACGCCAAGGACATGGGCAGCGCCGCTCAGTTCGTGGCATTGAGCATGATCGCGCTGGTGTGGGCAGTGATTCTGCTTTAAGCGATTGTCGGCAAAACGATCTCGTCGCTGCGCTGCACCCCGGCGGTGAAAGCGCGGCACAGATCGAGAAATTCGCGCATCGCCGAAGTCTGGTATTTCTGCTTGTGCCAGATGAAGTAGAACTGTCGCGCCAGGTCCAGATCCGGCGTCTCCACCGGCACCAGACTGCCGCGTCGGAACGCGTCCCGCAGCGCCAGCCGCGAGATGCAGCCAATCCCCAGTCCTGATTCCACTGCGCGTTTGATCGCTTCAGTGTGCTCAAGCTCCAGACGAATGTTCAGTGCACTGCGATGGTGGCGCATGGCCTGATCGAAGGTCAGGCGTGTGCCGGAACCCTGCTCACGCAGAATCCACGCTTCATGAGTCAGCTCTTCCATGGTCGCGCTGCCGCGTTGCGCCAGCGGATGCTGCGGCGCGCAGAACACCACCAGCTCATCCTCGACCCAGCTCTGCACTTCGATGTCCGGGTGGCTGCAATCACCCTCGATTAGACCCAGATCAATTTCGTAATGGGCGACTTGTTGCACGATATTGGCAGTGTTCTGTACGTGCAGCTTCACCTGGCTTTCCGGGTGGCGCTGCATGAAGCTGCCGATCAGCAGAGTCGCCAGATAATTGCCGATGGTCAGCGTCGCGCCCACCGACAGTGAGCCGAAACCGGATTTGCCGTTGAGCAGGTCTTCGATTTCCTTGGCCTGATCGAGCAGCGCCACCGCCTGCGGCAACAGCTGTTTGCCGAGGGCGTTGAGGCTCAGCCGTTTGCCGGCGCGATCGAACAGCTGGCAGCTGGATTGGCGCTCGAGCTCGGTGATCGAGGTGCTGGCGGCCGATTGCGAGAGGTTGAGCAGACCCGCAGCACGGGATACGCTTTCCTGCTGGGCGACAGCGACGAAGACTTGCAGTTGACGGAGAGTAAATCGCATATCGATATAACCGATAACCCTTATCTTAATAATCCAGTTAACAGATATTGTCGTCGCTATTAGAATGCGATGCAATTGCGCACCGTCGCCTTCAAAAGCCAGCGCAGACCCAATCTCCAGGAGTCAAACGTACATGAGCAACATGAACCACGAGCGTGTCCTCAGTGTTCATCACTGGAACGACACTCTGTTCAGCTTCAAGTGCACCCGCGATCCGGGCCTGCGCTTCGAGAACGGTCAGTTCGTGATGATCGGCCTGCAACAGCCCAACGGCCGCCCGCTTATGCGCGCTTACTCGATCGCCAGCCCGAACTGGGAAGAGCATCTGGAATTCTTCAGCATCAAGGTGCAGGACGGCCCGCTGACCTCGCAGCTGCAGCACTTGAAGGAAGGCGACGAGATCATCATCTCGAAAAAGCCTACCGGCACCCTGGTTCTGGATGACCTGAACCCGGGCAAGCACCTGTATCTGCTGAGCACCGGTACCGGTCTGGCGCCGTTCATGAGCGTGATTCAGGACCCGGAAACCTACGAGCGCTTTGAGAAAGTGATCCTGGTTCACGGTGTGCGTTACGTCAACGAAGTCGCCTACCGCGAATTCATCACCGAGCACCTGCCGCAGAACGAGTTCTTCGGCGAAGCGCTGCGTGACAAGCTGATCTACTACCCGACCGTGACCCGCGAGCCTTTCGAGAATCAGGGCCGCCTGACCGACCTGATGCGCAGCGGCAAGCTGTTCAGCGACATCGGCCTGCCACCGATCAACCCGCAGGACGACCGCGCGATGATCTGCGGCAGCCCGAGCATGCTCGACGAGACCAGCGAAGTGCTTGATAGCTTCGGCCTGAAGATCTCGGCGCGGATGCGCGAGCCGGGTGATTACCTGATCGAGCGTGCGTTCGTCGAGAAGTAAGCCCCACTGAAAAAGCCCCCATTGCCTGAATTGGCAATGGGGGCTTTTTTATGCCCGCGACATTCACCTGTAGGAGCCGCCGAAGGCTGCGATCTTTTGATCTTGCTTTTGAAGAGCAAAATCAAAAGATCGCAGCCTGCGGCAGCTCCTACATTGGGCGCGGTTTCAGACCATGGCTGGAATGACTTCCAGCACGCGGATCTGCTCAGGCGTCGGGTAATGCCAGCGCACATCCAGATCCCAGAATTGCGCGCCGTATTCGCGCTCAGGCGCCGGGGTTTGATACGCCGGACGCGGATCCTGCGCCAGGCACTGTTCAATCAGCTCAACCAACGGCTCGTCGAGGCGCTGAGCGTGTGTGTGCGCTTGTTTCAGCGCCGAGTCTGTCCACTGCACATCAATCAACTGCGGCGCGGCGCTGGCGATACTGTTGGAGGCCTCGGGAATGATGTCCGCGTAAGGCACGTAGGGTTTGATGTCGAGAACCGGTGTGCCGTCGAGCAAGTCGATCCCGGAGATAAACAACCGGTTGGCTTCGACTTTGTCCAGTTTCACCACGGATTGGCCGATGCCGTTTGGCCGGTGTGTGGCGCGTGTGGCGAACACGCCCATGGACTTGTTGCCACCCAGCCGCGGTGGACGCACTTTCAGCCGTGGTTTGTCTTCGAGTGCCTGATGGAACAGGAAAAGCAGCCAGACATGACTGACCTGTTCCAGGCCCTGCACCGCGTCACCCTGATCGAACGGTGCCACCAGTTCCAGCACGCCACGGGCGGCGGGGGCCAGTTGCGGTTGGCGGGGGATGGCGAATTTCTCCTTGAAGCAGGAGCGCACGAAGCCGATGGGGGAGACGCTGTAAGTCATGGTTTGCATTCGAAGCGGGGCAGGGCGGGCATGATAACCCGTCCCGTCTCAAGTCTGGCGGTGGTCGGGCGGACGCCATCGCTGGCAAGCCAGCTCCCACAGGTTTTGGTGCCTTACACAAATCGTGCGGACACTCGAGAACCCTGTGGGAGCTGGCTTGCCAGCGATGGTCGCGCTGCCGATATCAGAGGCTAAACCCGCCATCAAGAGGAATAATATTCCCGGTCATGTAAGCCCCGGCGGTGCTGGCAAGACTGATCGCCAACGCCGCCATTTCTTCCTCGCGCCCCCAGCGCTTCATCGGAATCAACGCCGTATCCTCAGCCAACGCCTGCTGATCATTGCCAATATGCTGCGTCATCTTGCTCGGAAAACGCCCCGGTGCGATCACGTTGACGTTGATGTGCTGGCTCACCAGCTCCCGAGCCAGAATTCGCGATAACTGATGCAAGGCCGCTTTACTCGGCCCATAGGCATACGCCTGCTCACCAAACGAAGAAATTCCTGCCACCGAACCAATATTGATAATCCGCGCCGGATTCGCCGCCGACCCGGCCTTGCGCAACAACGGCAGAAACTGCTGGATGCAGCTGAACACTGAGGTCACGTTGAGCTGCATGACCTTTTCCCAGCCCTTGACCGGGTAGCTCTCCAGCGGCGCGCCCCAGGTGGTGCCGGCGTTGTTCACCAGAATATCCAGATGCGTGATCTGCTCGCCCAAGCGCGCGGCCAGTTCCTGCACGCCTTCTTCCGTCGCCAGATTCGCCGCCACGCCGTGGCATTTGCCCAAAGCGCTGAGTTCTTCAGCCGTTTGATGGCAGGCTTCGGCATCGCGCGAGCAGACATAGACACGGGCACCAGCCTCGACAAAGGCTTTGGCGATCATTTTGCCGATACCACGGGTGCCGCCGGTCACCAGAGCGGTGCGGCCTTGCAGGGAGAAATACGGGTGCATGGCGAGTCCTGAGTGCTAGGGATCAATACACCCTAGTCGTCAGCCGCGAAAAGCGGAGCCACTATTTTCAGAGGGAATGAGCGGTCATGCGTTGCGGCGGCGACCATCAGTCGCCACCGCACAAAGGCATCAGGCCGGGCGAACGCGCAGGGTCAGACCCTTGAGGAAGTTGCGCAGCAACTGGTCGCCGCACGGGCGGTAGTTGGTGTGGCCGACCTTGCGGAACAGCGCACTCAGCTCAGGCTTGGACACCGGGAACTCGGCGGCTTTGAGGATCGCGTGCATATCGTCTTCTTTCAGTTCGAAGGCCACGCGCAGCTTTTTCAGGATGATGTTGTTGGTCACCGGCACTTCGATCGGCTGCGGCGGACGGCTTTCGTCCTTGCCACGCTTGAAGATCACCAGACCGTCGAGGAAGTGCGCGATGACTTCGTCCGGGCAGCGCACGAAACCTTCTTCGTCTTCTTCTTTCTTGTCGAGCCAGGTCACTACATCGGCGAGCGCTACTTCCATGCCGCCAAGTTTGATGATCTCGACAACCTTCTTGTCGCTGATGTCGAGCATGTAGCGCACGCTGCGCAATACGTCGTTATGAATCATGTGAGTAATCCTGATAAGCGTTGTGGGCAGCACGCAGGCGCGCTGCCGGAATGTGTGGCGGCAGTGGAAGCCTTAGAACTTCTCTTTGCCGGACAGGTAGCGCCATTGGCCGACCGGAACCTTGCCGATCGAGACGCCGCCGATGCGGATGCGGCGAATGCCGATGACCTTCAGGCCGACCGCTTCGCAGAACTGGGCGATGATCCCCGGCTGCGGGTTTTTCATGGCGAAGCGCAGACGGTTTTCGTTCTGCCAGCTGGCCTTGACCGGCGGCAGCTCCTTGCCCTTGTGGGTCAGGCCATGCTGCAAACGGTTGAGGCCGTGGGCGACCATGTCACCTTCGACTTCTACGATGTATTCCTGCTCGATCTTGGCGGCGTCGGCGGTGAGCTTGCGGAGGATTTTCCAGTCCTGAGTGAACACCAGCAGGCCGCTAGCCTTGGCTTGCAGGTCGGCGCTGGCGGTCAGGCGCAGGAAGTGCCCGCGCAACGGGCGCTTGCTGAAGCGGTGTTCTTCGCTGAGGGTTTCGGCGCTCAGCGATTGCATGGCGGTCTCGACATCCATGCCAGCCGGCGCGTTGAGCAGTATGGTCACCGGCTCCGGCGCAGTGGCCTTGGCGTCCTTGTCGAGCTCGACCTTCTGGTCGCCGACCTTGAATTGCGGCTCGTCAATCACTTCGCCGTCCACGGTGACCCAGCCGCCCTCAATGAACAGCTCGGCCTCCCGGCGGGAGCAACCGACCAGTTCGATGAGGCGTTTGGAGAGGCGAATCGGGTCAGTCATGACAGGGCCGTAACAAAAAAGGGGTGGGCATTGTACCTGTGTGGCGCCGGTTAAGCCCGGTTCCATTTGTAGGAGCTGCCGAAGGCTGCGATCTTTTGATCTTTAAAAAGCAAAGATCGCAGCCTTCGGCAGCTCCTACAAGGGTACGGTGGTGTGTCAGGCGTGGCTGGAGCGCTGCTGGTTCTGGCGCAAACGCATGTGCAACAACGGATACGGCTGGCCCATGCCATCCACCTCCGAGCGGCCGATCACTTCGAAACCCTGCTTGAAGTAGAACCCCAGCGCCTGTGGGTTCTGTTCGTTGACGTCGAGTTCATCGGCATTCAAATGTTGCAGGGCGTAATTCAGGAGTTTCTTGCCCAGTCCCTGGCCGCGATGGGCGGGGTCGATGAACAGCATTTCAATCTTGCCCGCCGCGACACCGGCAAACCCGGTGATGCGCTGATTGGCGTCTTTGGTGCAGATCAGCATCACTGCATCGAGATAGCGGGTGAGCACCAGATTGCGCAGCAGCTCGATATAGCTGTCCGGCAGAAAATCATGTGTCGCGCGAACCGAGGCCTCCCAGACCCGGGTCAGTTCCTGGTAATCGCTGAGTTTCGGCGTGTGGATGACCGAATGGTGACGCATGCCCGTCTGCCTCTTGTCCGTTTCAAGGGAGTCCGTCCCCCGCTAAACGATAGCCGTAAAAAAGCCCCGCATCTCGTAAAAAGAGTGGGGCTTTTTGTATTTGCTGCGGTGTCTGGCTGGATACTTCTGTCGCCAGCAAGATCTCTCCCCCTCACCCCAACCCTCTCCCCCAAGGGGGCGAGGGGGAAGGGAGCTGATCTTCATGCTGTTCAAAACCTGAGTTCGACTCGATATTTCAAGTCGCCGTCATTCTGAAGAGCACCTCGATCAGTCCCCTCTCCCCCAGAGAGGGCGAGGGGGAAGGGAGCTGAACTTCGTGCTTTTCAAACCTGAGTTCGACCGGATAGCTCAGGTCGATGTACCTCGAAAGAACAACACGGTCAGCTCCCTCTCCCTCTGGGAGAGGGCTGGGCGGGCGGCGTTCCGATGAGGGGCTTTTGATCTTCAGATCAGATCAGATCAGATCTGCTCAGCCCACAGATCATATTCGTCAGCGTCAGTCACTTTGCACCAGACCTTATCGCCCGGCTTCAAATTGCTGCCGTTATCAATAAACACGTTGCCATCGATTTCCGGGGCATCGAAGAAGCAGCGGCCAACCGCGCCTTGCTCGTCGACTTCGTCCACCAGCACTTCGATTTCACGGCCGATACGCATTTGCAGGCGCGCCGAGCTGATCGCTTGCTGGTGCGCCATGAAGCGATCCCAACGATCCTGCTTGACGTCGTCCGGTACGATCTCCAGATCCAGATCATTGGCTGGCGCGCCGTCTACCGGCGAGTACTGGAAACAGCCGACGCGGTCGAGCTGGGCTTCGGTCAGCCAGTTGAGCAGGTACTGGAAATCTTCTTCGGTTTCGCCCGGGAAGCCGACGATGAAAGTCGAACGGATGATCAGGTCCGGGCAGATTTCGCGCCAGTTCTTGATGCGCGCCAAGGTCTTGTCTTCGAAAGCCGGGCGTTTCATCGACTTCAGCACTTTCGGGCTGGCGTGCTGGAACGGGATGTCCAGGTACGGCAGGATCTTGCCGGCGGCCATCAGCGGGATCAGCTCGTCAACGTGCGGGTATGGGTAAACGTAGTGCAGACGGACCCAGACGCCGAGGGTGCTCAGCGCTTCGCAGAGTTCGGTCATGCGGGTTTTCACCGGCGCGCCGTTCCAGAAACCGGTGCGGTATTTCACGTCGACGCCGTAGGCGCTGGTGTCTTGCGAAATGACCAGCAACTCTTTAACGCCGGATTTGACCAGGCGCTGAGCTTCGTCCAACACATCACCGACCGGACGGCTGACCAGTTTGCCGCGCATCGACGGGATGATGCAGAAGGAGCAGCTGTGGTTGCAGCCTTCGGAAATCTTCAGGTAGGCGTAGTGGCGTGGGGTCAGCTTGATGCCTTGCGGCGGCACCAGGTCGATCAGCGGGTTGTGATCCTGACGCGGCGGCACCACTTCGTGCACGGCGTTGACCACTTGCTCGTACTGCTGCGGACCGGTCACGGCCAGCACGCTCGGGTGCACGTTGCGGATGTTGCCTTCTTCCACGCCCATGCAACCGGTGACGATCACCTTGCCGTTTTCCTTGATCGCTTCGCCGATCACTTCCAGCGACTCAGCCTTGGCCGAATCGATGAAACCGCAGGTGTTGACGACTACAACGTCGGCGTCCTGATAGGTGGACACCACGTCATAGCCTTCCATGCGCAGCTGGGTCAGGATGCGCTCGGAGTCGACCAGTGCTTTCGGGCAACCCAGAGATACAAAGCCAACCTTTGGATTGGCCGGCGCAGGAGTGGTGGACATGTCTAACCTCGGTATTTTGTGACATCGCTTTCTTGGTGCGAAAGCCGACGGACGGGCGCTTAGGGCGCGCCTCTGATCAAAAAGTGCGCAATTCTAGCGGCGGGCAACGCACTTGACCAGCTTTATGCAGGGAAATACGACGAGTGCTGCGCTATGCTTCGCGCCGTTGAGCTTTACCAATTTTTTACAGTCAACAAAACGTCTGTAACAACAGGTAAAACAGCGCATGCTGCACCACAAAGCATAGTGCTTCATTCAAAGAAGCCGGTTCTGAGAAGTAGGAGTGTTGGATGGGTCAGGCAAGTAGTCATGCGGCAGGCGCCGAGGGTTCGGCCACCAAACCGCTGAGCATGCTGGTCGCGGCAGTCGGGGTGGTTTACGGCGACATCGGCACAAGCCCGTTGTACACCCTCAAAGAAGTTTTCGCTGGTCACTATGGGGTGCCGGTTAACCACGACGGAGTTTTCGGGATTCTGTCGTTGATTTTCTGGTCGCTGATTTGGGTGGTCACGATCAAGTACGTGTTGTTCGTACTGCGCGCTGACAACCAGGGGGAAGGGGGGATCATGGCGCTGACCGCTCTGGCGCGACGTGCATCCGGCCGCTACCCGAAACTGCAGGCGGTGCTGGTGATTCTGGGGCTGATCGGTGCCGCGCTGTTTTACGGCGACAGCATGATCACGCCGGCCATCTCCGTATTGTCGGCGGTTGAGGGTCTGGAGCTGGCTTTCGACGGGCTTGAACGTTGGGTGGTGCCACTGTCGTTGATCGTACTGGTGGCCTTGTTCCTGATTCAGAAACACGGCACCGATCGCATCGGCAAGATGTTTGGCCCGGTAATGGTGGCGTGGTTTCTGGTGCTGGGCACTCTGGGTGTCAACGGTATCGTCAAACACCCTGAAGTGCTGAGCGCGTTGAACCCGATATGGGGCGTGCGTTTCTTCATCGTACATCCTGGCATGGGCGTAGCGATCCTCGGTGCGGTGGTGCTGGCGCTGACCGGTGCCGAAGCGCTGTATGCCGACATGGGCCACTTCGGCCGCAAGCCTATCGCCCGCGCCTGGTTGGTTCTGGTGCTTCCGGCCCTGGTGCTGAATTACTTCGGTCAGGGCGCGTTGCTGCTGGAAAACCCGGAAGCGGCGCGTAACCCGTTTTACCTGCTGGCGCCGAGCTGGGCACTGGTGCCACTGGTGGTACTGGCGACCCTGGCCACGGTCATTGCTTCGCAGGCGGTGATTTCCGGCGCGTTCTCGTTGACCCGTCAGGCGATCCAGCTTGGCTACATTCCGCGCATGCACATACAGCACACTTCCAGTGCCGAACAGGGCCAGATTTACATCGGTGCGGTGAACTGGGCGCTGATGGTCGGCGTGATCCTGTTGGTCATTGGCTTCGAATCCTCGGGAGCGCTGGCGTCGGCTTACGGTGTGGCGGTGACCGGCACGATGCTGATCACCAGCATATTGGTGTCGGCAGTGATTCTGCTGTTGTGGAAATGGCCGCCGCTGTTGGCGGTGCCTATTCTGATTGGCTTCCTGCTGGTCGATGGCCTGTTCTTCGCGGCCAACGTGCCGAAGATCATTCAGGGCGGTGCATTCCCGGTACTGGCGGGGATTGTGCTGTTCATCCTGATGACCACCTGGAAACGCGGCAAGGAGCTGCTGGTCGATCGTCTCGACGAAGGCGCACTGCCGCTGCCGATCTTTATCAGCAGCATCCGCGTGCAACCACCGCATCGCGTGCAGGGCACCGCGGTGTTCCTCACCGCGCGCTCCGACGCCGTGCCGCACGCCTTGTTGCACAACCTGCTGCACAACCAGGTGCTGCACGAGCAAGTGGTGTTGCTGACCGTGGTCTACGAAGACATCCCGCGTGTGCCGCCATCGCGGCGCTTCGAAGTCGAAGCGCACGGCGAGGGCTTCTTCCGGGTGATCCTGCACTTCGGCTTCACCGACGAGCCGGACGTGCCGCAAGCGCTGAAGCTGTGTCATCTGGATGATCTGGATTTCAGCCCGATGCGCACGACTTACTTCCTCAGCCGCGAAACGGTGATTGCCTCGAAACTGGAAGGCATGGCGCGTTGGCGTGAGGCGCTGTTTGCGTTCATGTTGAAGAATGCCAATGGGAATTTGCGGTTCTTCAATCTGCCGCTGAACCGGGTGATTGAGCTCGGCACGCAGGTAGAAATGTAAGCCTGGCCTCAACTGAAAAGCCCCCGTCAGCCTTGTGGTTGGCGGGGGCTTTTTTGTGGGCGGTGACTTCAGATCAAAAGATCGCAGCCTTCGGCAGCTCCTACAGGTTTCGCATTCCATGTAGGAGCTGCCGAAGGCTGCGATCTTTTGATCTTCAAACCTCTACAAGCTTTCAGGCATCTCTGATTCAGACTCGGTCTTCGTCCGCGCAGGTCGTGGCATCAACGCCTGAATCACATCATCAATCAAGGCTTTGCCCATCACCGTCAGGTAATGCGCAGCCCAGGCATGGCGGTCGGTGTCTCTGATGAAGGCAGCGTCTTCTGCGAAGGATTTGGCGAGGGACAGCAGGTCGGAGGATTGGGACAAGGCATCGATGATCGGGATGCCGGCGCGGACGTTGAAGAACGCTTGATCCGCGTTGTAGAGGAAAGGGGTGAAGCCGATGGTTTTAGCGTTTGCAAGTCCGTGCAGATCAGTTTCGGTCATCGTGTTACTCCTTAGTTCGAAGTGCCGCGACTTTCGTTACCACGCGAAAGGGAGGCAACTGTACGCAGGGTGGTAAACCGGGAACCAAGGAAACCGGCACGCCCGAAAGCGTCCCACGCACAGCCGCCATAACTTGAGGAGCGCGCTGTTGCGATGGTTTCTCCGGGTTACCACACCCGATCGCTGAATGGGTCAGCGACGTCCGGAGAGTATCCCGTCAAAAAACAGCACAACAGGGCGGCAAGGCTCCGCAACACGCGATTCGGAGTTTGCCTACAAGGTCTGTCGGCGTCATCTGATATTGCGAGACTGGAAGTAAACGAAACTACACGCCACTGGTGATTTTCGGGGTTGACGATTCAATGTTGCCGACGATGCAGGTGTCCACATTTTATGGAATGTGGACACCTGCCGTTTTTGGCTTCATCGAGAGTCAAGATATTTACGAGTGCATGTATAAAGTTTCTGAATCCAGCGCAATTCCATTGTAGGAGTGAGCCTGCTCGCGATAGCGGTGTATCAGTTGGCAAATAGGTGGCTGACACTCCGCTATCGCGAGCAGGCTCACTCCTACAGGGGAATGGGTTCATCGTCCGAGATGTAAAAAGCCCCCGCAACTGCGAAGTTGCGGGGGCCTTTTATGGGCGTGGCTCAGATCACTCTTCGGCGACCGAGTCCTTGCTCTGACGCTTCTCGATCAAATCCACCAAACGCTTGGCCAGCGCCGGGTAGTTCTCATCGAAGTGGTGGCCGCCTGGCAGTTTCACCGCTTCACCCACTGCAGTCTTGTCCGTGCAACCGCTTTCATCCGTCTCTTCTTCACCATAGATGCACACGACCTTGGCCGCTGGCAGTTTGGCCATCTCCGGGCCGGTGGCGGCTTCTTTGCCGGCGTTACCCAGCCAGCCTTCGACTTCGATTTCGAAGCTGCCGGTGCGGGCGAAGGCCAGCAGGATGATCGCGTCGACGCGTTGCTGCTCGGTGTCCGGCAGGCGGTTGTAGATCGCTGGCAGTACGTCAGCGCCGAACGAATAACCGGTGAGGATGAAGCGCTTGGTGCCCCATTTCTGCCGGTAGTGCTGCATCAGTTCGGTCAGGTCCAGCGCGCTTTGCTCTGGGCTCTTGTGCTGCCAGTAGTAGCGCAGGGTGTCGATGCCGACCACCGGGTAGCCGATCTTGGCCATTTCACCGGCCACGTCGCGGTCGAGGTCGCGCCAGCCGCCGTCACCGGAAAGGAACAGGGTCACGGTGTCCTTGGCTTGACCGGCCGGCACTTCAACCACCGGGATCGCCAGACCGCCGTTGGCCTTGTCGCCGCCGACGAGGATCTTGCGCAGTTCGTTGTTCAGCACTTGCGGCAGGTTGATGTCGTAGTCGCTGATGCTGGTTTCGGCGTTCGGTTGATCGCGTACGAAACCTGCGCTGGCGTCGTCCGGGTTATCGTTCCACGCCACCAGCCAGTGGCCGTGGGCGGCGGATTTCGGCAACAGGTGAGTGCAGCCGGGTTTTTCCAGCGCCAGGTCCACGGAAATCGCTTGGGCCTTGTCGTCCTTTTGCTCGGACAACCAACGCCAGGCCAGTACCGCGCCGGGGCCGATACCGCTGACCAGCGTAGCCGGGCCGTTCAGTTCGCGCAGACCGGTTTGCAGTGCGCGGCTTTGCAGCAGGCAGTCCTTGGGCAGAATCACCTGAACGATTTGCGCCGAGGCGCTGCGGCTCAGGGTGGTCAGTTGTTTTTCAGAGAGTTTCTGGTCGTCGTTGACCGCGACCAGCACCTGCGCCTTGGGTTTGGTGCCGGGGATGACGCGGGTCAAAACGGTGCCGTCTGCCGCCGTAACAGGTTCGAGCGTTGGTTCCGGTGCCGGACGTTTGAGGTACCAGAAACCGCCGCCGGCAATCACGGCCAGCACGATCAGTGCGGCCAGGATGTACTTCAGGGAGCGTTGAATCATCAGCGTTTCACCAATCCAGTCAAGCCGCCCGCGATCAGGGCAGCAGTGTCGGCCAGCGCCACCAGCGGATCGAGTCCGGCGGGCACGGCCATATAACGGGGTTCCCAGTCAGGCTGGAACTTGTCTTTGAAGCGGCGCAAGCCTTGGAAGTTGTAGAGCTGCTCACCACGGCGGAAAACCATCGAGCCCAGACGCTGGGTCAGCGGTGCACCACGCCGGGGTTGCAACCCCGACAACGGCACCATGCCCAGGCTGAAGCGCGCGTATCCGTGACTCTTATAGTGTTGAATCAGGCCGACCATCATGAATTCCATGGTCAGCTTGGGGGCGTCCGGGTGCGCGCGCATCAGGTCGAGACTGGCCAGATCATGGCTGTAGGTCTCGAGCAAGTTGGCGAACGCCACCGGGCGACCTTCGAAGCGAATCACCGCGATGCGGAAATGCTTCAGGTAATCATCGCTGAAGCGGCCGAGGGAGAAGCCTTTCTCACGCACGTTCTTGCCGGTCAGCCACGCATCGGAAATCACTTTCAGCTCGTCCATCGGTGCCTGACCCGGCTCGTGAATCTCCAGCGACAACCCGTCGCGGGTGCCGCGGTTCCAGGTGTAACGCAGGTCCTTCATCTCTTTGCCCTTGGCTTCCAGGTCAAAGCGCAGCAGGTCGACCCGGGCTTCTTCGCCCAGTTTGATAGCGGTCAGGCCGATGTCCATGTAGTACGGCAGGTTCTCCGCGCGCACCTGGTAGAACACCGGGCGGGCGTGGTGAATATCGCAGAGGTCGCGGAACTGCCAGATCATCTCGGCGCGCTGCTGGCCGGGGCCGATCGGGTCGTACAGCGCCACGAGGCTGCGGCCACGGCGCGCGTACATCAGGAACGCTTCGTCGTTCTGGTGAAACAGCAGCGCCTTGTCACCGGTCAACGCGAGGCCGCCGTCGGGTTGTGACGAGGCCATCAGAATCTTCGCCGCACGATCGAGTTCGTCAGGCGTTGGCAGGTGAATGACCGGGCGCGCGGTGCGCAGCAGCCAGGTGAGGGCGATTACCAGCAGCAGCACGGCAGCGCCGAGCAGCGAACGCAGGCCACGTGGCGCGTCAGCGTCGAGGGTGAACTGCCACCACAGTTGATGGCTGTAGGGCACGTCTTGATAGGCGAACAGCAGCAGCCACGTCGAGGCACCGAGCACGCACAGGCTGGCTACCAGGTACAGCGGCGAGAAGGGCAGTTCGGTCAGGCGGCTCGGGCGATAGAACGAGCGACGGAACACACCGAGCAACGCTGCGGTGAGGGTCATCAGCGTCGCTTCTTCCCAGTCGAAGCCTTTGAGCAGCGAGAGCAGGGCGCCGACCAGCAGCAGAATGGTGGTCAGCATCCACGCGGCCGACAGGCGCCGACGCAAGCCCTGAGCGAGCATCAGGCAGAGCACGCCGATCAGGCTGGCGCCGAAGTGCGAAGCGTCGACCAGACGATGCGGGATCAGAAAGCCGATGTGCTCCAAGCGTGTGTCGATCTCGGGAGTCGCGCCGGAAAACAGCAGCACCACACCGGAGAGGAACACCAGCACCGCCAGAATCGGCGCGGCCAGACCAGACGCGGCGCGCATGGTTTGGGTCTGAAACAGGCGCTGACCTTCGTTGATCAGCAGGAATACGCAGGCCACCAGCAGCGGCAGCACCACGTAGATCAGGCGATACAGCAGCAGCGCCGCGGCCAGTGGTGCGGCACCGAGCTTGTCGGCGAAAGCGGCCAGCAGAATCGCTTCGAACACACCCACGCCGCCGGGTACGTGGCTGAGCACGCCGGCAGCCAATGCCAGCAGGTACACCAGCAGGAACGCGCCGAACGGCGGCGCTTCCGGCAGCAACAGATAAAGGACCGTGGCGGCAGCCGCAACGTCGAGGGCGGTAATGATCAGTTGCAGGAAAGTCAGGCGACGCCCCGGCAAGCGCAGCGTGCGGCGGCCAACCCTGACCAGCAGGTTGTCGCGCAACGGTTGTTCCGGCAGGCGCCGACGGTAGATACCGATTGCCAGTACGGCGCCAAGCGCCAGCACGACAGCGGCGACCGTGCCGAGCAGGCCTTCGGAAAGCCCCAAGGCCTGGGAGGCAGCAGGCAGGTCACTCAGGGTTGCCAATGCAGCCAGCGGCGGCAAGGCGCAGCCTAGCGACAAACTGGCGAACAAGGTCATGTGCGCGACTTCCGACGCCCCCAGACCCAGTCGCGCATATAAACGGTAGCGAACCGAGCCGCCGGACAGCAGCGACAGACCGATTGCATTGCCAATCGCAAACGCGGTGAATCCGCCCAGCGCCAATGTGCGCGGTGGCAAGGTCACGCCGGCATAGCGGCTGGCAGACCATTCGTAGCCGAGCAGAATAATGAAACCGACCACGGTTGCACCGAAGGCGCCGATCAGCGCGGGTTTCGGTACGTCGAGAATCGAGTCGTGCAGCGCATCGAGATCGAGTTCGGCGAGCAGATGACGACAGGCAATCAGCGCAATGGCGAACAGCAGCAAAGTCACCGCCAGACCAATCGGTTGTCGGTATTTGCTCAACCGATCCAGCAAGCGCAGACGCTCGGGTTTGATCGGATGTTCCGCTGTGACGGTGTCTTGTGGATCAGACGAGTTGGCGCGCATCAATCACCTCTTGGATTGTGCGCGACAGGATGGAGGTATCCAGCCAAGTTACCAATCCCTGTAGAAAAAAATAATCACAAAATACTACGCCTCTCACCGGGTATCGGCGAGGGCAGTTCCTGGATTGCAGAGGCCTGGCCTGCGACTCAAGCATAGTCGCAAGTCAGCACTTCTGAAGATCCCAAGCGGTTCACTGCACAGTGACAGATCATTGTTGCGAAAGGACTTTTTCAACAGATACAAAAAAGGCCACTCTTTCGAGTAGCCTTTTTTGATGTTTGGTTGCGGGAGCCGGATTTGAACCGACGACCTTCGGGTTATGAGCCCGACGAGCTACCAGACTGCTCCATCCCGCGTCTGTGTGGCGGCATTCTACAGGCGAACGGCGAGGTGTCAACCGCTAATCCCATAAAGGGTCAAATAAGTGTGCAATCGCGTCAAACGGTCGCAGGTGATGCGTTAAGTTTCGGAAATGCAACGAATTCCTGTTTGGCGATCCTTCTCTATAAGAAGAGGAAATCTACAAAAAAGACGCGCACAAAAAAGGCCACTCTTTCGAGTAGCCTTTTTTGATGTTTGGTTGCGGGAGCCGGATTTGAACCGACGACCTTCGGGTTATGAGCCCGACGAGCTACCAGACTGCTCCATCCCGCGTCTGTGTGTCGGCATTCTACAGAGGAACGCCGGGGTGTCAACCCGCAATCTGGATAAAAACTGTTGAGGTTCAATCGGTTAGCGCTTTTTTTCGGGTGTTTGTCACGCTACAGGTCAGGCGGGGCAAGGCTTTCAGCTCTATTGGCGGCCGCTCGTCGATTGAGAAAATAAATTCAAAGGACATTTCCTACCGCCTGGAAAGAACATTCATACCACTGGTGCTATATACAGGTGTCAGTGAGATACTGCCGATCCGGTTCGCCACGTTTCCTTTTCTGACATGACTCAGCGAAAAATCATCCACATTGACTGCGACTGTTTCTACGCCGCCATCGAGATGCGCGATGACCCGCGTCTGGCCGGCAAGCCGTTGGCAGTGGGTGGTTCGGCGGACCGGCGCGGGGTGATTGCCACCTGCAATTATGAAGCGCGGGCATATGGCGTGCGTTCGGCGATGGCGTCGGGGCACGCCTTGAAACTGTGCCCGGACCTGACCATCGTCAAGCCGCGTATGGATGCGTATCGCGAGGCTTCGAAAGAGATTCATACGATTTTTGCCGATTACACCGACCTGATCGAGCCGTTGTCGCTGGATGAGGCTTATCTGGATGTATCGGACAGTGCGCATTTTGGCGGCAGTGCCACGCGGATTGCCCAAGACATCCGTCGGCGAGTCTCCAATCAATTGCACATCACCGTGTCTGCGGGTGTGGCGCCGAACAAGTTTCTTTCCAAAATCGCCAGCGACTGGAAGAAGCCCAACGGGCTGTTCGTTATTACCCCGGATCAGGTCGAGGACTTCGTCAGCGGTTTGCCGGTGAGCAAGTTGCACGGCGTCGGCAAGGTCACCGCCGACAAGCTGGGCAAGTTCGGCATTGTCGATTGCTCACAGTTGCGCGAGTGGGACAAATTGGCGCTGGTGCGCGAATTCGGCAGTTTTGGCGAGCGACTGTGGAGTCTGGCTCGTGGGATCGATGACCGGCTGGTGCACAACGACAGTCGGCGTCAGTCGATCAGCGTGGAAAATACCTACGACGTTGATCTGCCGGATCTGCGCAGTTGCCTGGATAAATTGCCGGAGCTGCTGGAAACCCTGAAAACCCGTATGGCGCGGATCGACAGCAGTTATCGGCCGGGCAAGCCGTTCGTCAAAGTGAAGTTTCATGACTTTACCCAGACGACATTGGAGCAGGCCGGGGCAGGGCGGGATCTGGGCAGTTATCAGTTGATGCTGACGCAGGCGTTCAATCGCGGCGGGAAACCGGTGCGGTTGTTGGGGGTTGGGGTGAGGCTGGAGGATTTGCGCGGCGGGTTTGAGCAGATGGAGTTGTTTGAGCGGTAGATTTGCGGTGTTTGTCAGGGTCTCATCGCGAGCAGGCTCACTCCTACATTGAAATGCGTTCCAATGTAGGAGCTGCCGCAGGCTGCGATCTTTTAATAGGCCTTAATTCGGTCCCGGATCAGCCACCAGGCGCCCGGCATCCTTGGTCAGCGACTTGAGAAACTCGGTCTGCAGCTCAGGATCGTTGCGCGTCAGTTCGATCAGGCTTTGTTCCAGCTCGCTGGCTTCTTCTTCCAGACCCAGTTCCGACAGGCGCTTGACCCGGTGCACCCACTGGCTCACTTCGTCGTCTTCCAGGTCGTCGTAAATCAGCCCGTGCGCTTCCAGCAACTTGCCACGCAGATGACTGCTGATCATCAGCGATGAATCAGAATGCACGTCATCCTTGGCATCTTCGACGCTGATCTGCAGTTTGCCGACGTGATTGAGATCATTTTCGGCAAACGGACTGTCGAGCAGGTTCAGACGCAGCACACCGTTGCGATCGGTGGTCATGTCGAAGGTCTGCTTGCCAGCCTTGACTTGCACCGGACGCTCGCTCCACGGCAGGCTCGAATACTCCGTGCGCTTGTCGCGCTGGACTTCATCGATGCCGGCCAGATTCTGCTGCGCACGACCGTTGGACTGCACGTTCATGAACGGGTTGAGCCCGGCGAAACCGTAACTCAGCCAGTCCTTGGTCACGCTGTCCGGCAGATTGCCGAGGGCGAACACGTTAACCACGTTAGCGCCGACGCCACCGACCACGGCGACCACGCCCAGCGGGATCTCGTAGACCTCCCGCCAAGGCTGGTAGGGCGTGTAGCGATCGTAGCGACGCGTCACTTCGAACTCGGTGACTTCAAAAGTCTTCTGTTCGTTGATCTTCACGCGTCGCTGCGGCAGCTCAAGCGCCTTAGGCTCACCGACATCAATTTGCAGGCTATGGTCGAGCAACTTTCGCTCGACCCGCTCTTCGTGCTCGCTGCGTTGTGACATGTGATTGGCACAGCCGCTGACCAGCAGGGCACCGCACAGGGCGGTGCCACCGAGGCCTAAGGTGTTTCGCTTGAACATGACGTCTCTATCTGGTTTCAGCGGCGGATACGGGCCTGCAGGAAGGACAATACGTCGGCCACCGGCAATGCTTGCGCTTCGCCTTCGGTACGGCTCTTGTATTCCAGGTTGCCTTCGGCGAGGCCGCGGTCGCTGACCACGATCCGGTGAGGAATGCCGATCAGCTCCATGTCCGCGAATTTGATGCCCGGGCTGGTTTTCTTGTCGCGATCGTCCAGCAGGACTTCGAAGCCGGCCGCCGTCAGTTCGGCGTACAGCTTGTCGGTGGCTTCGCGTACTTGCTCGGTTTCATAGCGCAGCGGTACCAGAGCGATCTGGAACGGCGCCAAGGTGTCGCTCCAGATGATGCCGTTTTCGTCGTTGTTCTGCTCGATAGCCGCAGCCACCACGCGGGACACGCCGATACCGTAGCAACCCATTTCCAGGGTGACTGGCTTGCCGTTCTCGCCCAGCACTTCGCACTTCATCGCCTTGCTGTACTTGTTGCCCAGCTGGAAGATGTGCCCGACTTCGATGCCGCGCTTGATTTCCAGCGTGCCTTTGCCGTCCGGGCTTGGGTCACCGGCAACCACGTTACGCAGGTCAGCCACGGTCGGAACGGGCAGGTCACGCTCCCAGTTCACGCCGAAGTAGTGCTTGTCGTCGATGTTCGCGCCGATACCGAAGTCGCTCATCAGCTCGACCGAACGGTCGATGATGATTGGCAGCGGCAGGTTCAGCGGGCCGAGCGAACCGGCGCCGGCGCCGATGGCGTCACGCAGTTCGGCGTCGGTGGCCATGACCAGCGGGCTGGCCACGCCAGGTTGCTGGGCAGCCTTGATTTCGTTGAGTTCGTGGTCGCCACGGATGACCAGCGCGATCAGCTTGCCTTCTTCTTCGGCACGCACGATCAGGGTCTTGATGGTCTTTTCAATCGGCAGATTGAATTTTTCCACCAGGGCCGCGATGGTTTTGGTGTCTGGCGTGTCGACCAGGCGCAGCTCTTCAGTCGCAGCAGCGCGCGAGGTTTCGCGTGGCACGGCTTCGGCTTTTTCGATGTTCGCCGCGTAGTCGGAACCGTTGCTGAAGACGATGTCGTCTTCGCCGGACTCGGCCAGTACGTGGAATTCGTGCGAACCGGCGCCACCGATCGAACCGTTGTCGGCTTCCACCGGACGGAATTTCAGACCCAGACGCGTGAAGATGTTGCAGTAGGCTTCATGCATGCGGTCGTAGGTGATCTGCAGCGATGCCTGATCCGCGTGGAAGGAGTACGAGTCCTTCATGATGAATTCGCGGCCGCGCATCAAACCGAAGCGTGGACGGATTTCGTCACGGAATTTGGTCTGGATCTGGTACAGGTTGATTGGCAGCTGTTTGTAGCTGCTCAACTCGTTGCGCATCAGATCGGTGATCACTTCTTCGTGGGTCGGGCCTGCGCAGAAGTCGCGACCGTGGCGGTCTTTGATGCGCAGCAGCTCAGGGCCGTATTCTTCCCAGCGCCCCGATTCCTGCCACAGCTCGGCCGGTTGGGTGCTCGGCATCAACACTTCCAGAGAGCCGGCAGCGTTCATCTCTTCGCGAACGATGGCTTCAACCTTGCGCATGACCCGCAGGCCCATGGGCAGCCAGGTGTACAGGCCCGAGGCGAGTTTGCGGATCATGCCGGCGCGCAGCATCAGCTGATGGCTGATCACGACCGCATCGGAAGGCGTTTCTTTCTGTGTGGCGAGCAAAAATTGACTGGTGCGCATGGTTGGCCGTTGTCGGTTGCTATGACTGGAAATGACTCCGCAGTGTACCGGCGAGTTTTGCCGACGTACAGGCGTGAGGTCAGTGGGGAGGCACGACGGCGGGATTCCTCCCGCCGTTGGCGAAACGTCTTACGATTCTTCTGTGGCCGGTGTCGGCACAGGCTCGGGCGTTGGCGTCGGGCCTTCGCGGCGGCTCTCCTGGAACCAGTGCAGGGCGATCAGCACCAGCGTCGGCACGCCGAGCAGGGCGGTGATCAGGAAGAAACTGTGGTAACCGAACTTCTCGACCAGGACCCCGGAATAGCCGCCCATCAGGCGCGGCAGCAGCAGCATGATCGAGCTGAGCAGGGCGTATTGTGTCGCGGAGAACTTCAGGTTGGTCAGGCTCGACAGATAGGCAACGAATGCCGACGTCGCCAGACCCGAACTGAAGTTGTCGAGGGAAATGGTCACCATCAGCATCTGCAGATTTGGACCCATGTCGGCGAGCATGACGAACAGCAGGTTGGTGGCTGCCGAAGCCGCGCCGCCGATGAACAGGATCGGCAGAATACCGAAGCGCACGATCAGCAGTCCGCCCATGCCGGCGCCGACCAGCGTCATGATCAGGCCGAAGATCTTGCTGACGCTGGCAATCTGATCCTTGGTAAAGCCTTGGTCGATGTAGAACACGTTGGCCATGACGCCCATGACCGTGTCCGACATTCGATAGGTGGCGATCAGGCCGAGCAGCAGCAGCGCCTGCCAGCGATAGCGCAGGATGAAGTCGTTGACCGGTGTCAGCACCGGTGCGAGGCCGCGACGACCCATGGTCGACAGACACAGACCGGTCAGCAGCGTATAGAGAATCGCGCGCAGGAAGGCGCGGTCTTCGAGCAGCAGGTCAAGCGGACTCATGTCACCGAACAGCACACTGGCAAAATCGGTGTTGTAGAGCTGGGTGAACATCGCCGGTACCGAGACCAGCAAGATAATCAGCACAAACACCGACATCAGTTGATGCATGAAGGTGTAGCGCCCGGCCTGCAATTGAGTGCGCAGCGGTACCGGCGGCTCGCGCATCAGCAGCGTGGTCAGCAGCGCGGGAATCATCAGCGCGCCGAACAGTGCGTAAGTGCCAGCCCAGGCTGAGTGCTGATAATTGAAGCCGGTAGAGCCGAAGCCTTCGGCGAAGAACAAGGCGCCGGCAGTCGCCAGCAGTGCAGCGACACGGTAGCCGGACATATAACTGGCGGCGAGAGCGGCCTGGCGGTTGTCTTCGGCGATTTCCAGGCGATAGGCATCCACCGCAATATCTTGAGTGGCGGAGGCGAAGGCAACGACAACGGCAATGGCGATCAGCCAGGACAGATGCTTCTGCGGATCACAGAAACCCATGCCGATCAGGCCGAGGATCACCAGCGCCTGCGAGAGCACCAGCCACGAACGGCGACGGCCAAGCTTGCCCAGCAACGGCAGGCGCCATTGGTCGAGCAGAGGTGACCAGACCCATTTGAACGCATAGGCCAGGCCGATCAGGCTGGCGTAGCCGATGGTTTCACGGGCCACACCGGCTTCACGCAGCCAGACGGAAAGCGTTGAAAATACCAGCATGTACGGCAGGCCGGCGGCGAAACCGAGCAACAACAGCACGAGCGTCGAAGGACTGGCATAAGCGGCTAGCGCGGCGCGCCAGGTTTTACGGGGCATGGGCTGAAGTCTGCCTCAAGATTGCGAAAACAAAGCGCGCACTCTAACCGCTGTGCTCTACCGGACGCCAGCCATGGCGCTGAATATCCACACGATTGTTCAGGACGGTGATGCCTTCCATGCGCAATCGAGCCCGTTGTTCATCGCCCGACGGGCTGCCCACCGGCAGGCTGATCCGACCGCCGGCGCCCAGCACTCGGTGCCAGGGCAGCTTGGTATCACCGGGTAGCTGACTCAAGGTGCGGCCGACCCAGCGGGCGGCGCGCCCCAACCCGGCAAGTTCAGCTAACTGACCATAGCTGACGACTTTGCCTTCAGGCACTTGAGCGAGGGTGGAGTAGAGCGCCGTGCGTCGGATTTGCGCTTCACTGTCACGGTCGTGGGGCTGCTCTGTCACGGGCGCGGTTCCTGAACATTGGCGGATTTGATGCTTCAAGGGTAATCCGTCGCTGCGTAGTTGAGAAATGAACTCAATGGAAATCGTCCGGTCAGTCCTTGTCAGGGTCTTATTCCTACGGATAATGCCGACCTTTTTCGCAAACTTGAGCCTTCGATTCGCTTATGTTGTCCAGATCCTTGCTGTGCCTTGCTGTTTTCAGTGCGTCCACGCCCCTGCTTGCCGACACCGTCTGGTTGAAGAACGGTGACAAGTTGAGCGGCACCATCACCGTGTTCGACGGCGGCAAGCTGTTGATCCAGACCAAGTACGCCGGTGCGGTCACGATTGACTGGAAAGAGGTCAAGACTCTGGACAGCGATCAGCACTTGTTGGTCAAGCAGGACGCTTACACCGGTGAAGTGTCCAAGTCGCTGACCGCCGCCGAAGATGGCAAGGTCACCCTGGCCAACGGCGAAGCACCGAAAACCGTGGAGCTGGCGAGCATTCAGCAGATTCTCAAGCCGAAACCGGTGGTCGAGGATCTGGTGTGGAAGGGCAATGTCGATCTGGCGCTGGACTATCAGCGCGCCGAGAAGGACACCGACGACTACGATGTTGGCTTCAAGACCACGGCGCGTCATGGTCGCTGGCGTCATACCGCCGAAGGTGAATACAACCGCGAAGTGCAGGACGACGAAACTACCACCAACAATTGGCGCGCCGAATATGCACTGGACCGCTTTCTCACCGATCAATGGTTCTGGCAGGGTCGCCTGAACTACAAACGCGATCACATCGAAGAGCTGGCGCGCCAGCGCGTGGTCGGTACCGGTCCCGGCTACCAGTTCTGGGATGATGAGTTGGGTGCATTCTCGCTGGGCTCGCTGCTTAACCGCACCGATTACGAGTATCGCGATGGCAGCAAGGACAACTTCTATTCTGTCGCGATGAAGTGGGATTACAACCGCTACCTGATTGGCAAGAAAGTCGAGTTCTTCACCAACGGTGAGGTGGGTAAGCCGCTGTCGGGTGTTGCCGATTATGCGCTGGATGCTGAGTTGGGGCTGCGCTACAAAGTCACCGATTGGGCGTCGCTCAATCTCAAGGCCGAGCGCGACATCATCAGCGGCACCAACGATGCTGACTTGAACAAGACCCGTTATACCGCAGGGTTTGGCGTGGCCTGGTAGGGCACAAGCAAAAGATCGCAGCCTTCGGCAGCTCCTACAGAGGATTGATGTACATCCTGTAGGAGCTGCCGAAGGCTGCGATCTTTTTTTGCGCCCGGAAAACAGACGCCCACAAAAAAGCCCCGCTTTTAAGGGCGGGGCTCTTTTCTAAAGAAGCTACAAGTTAGATAACTTGTACTTCTTCAGCTTGCATGCCTTTCTGACCGCGGGTAGCGATGAAAGAAACCTGTTGGCCTTCTTTCAGGCTTTTGAAGCCGTCGGATTGGATAGCTTTGAAGTGAACGAACAGGTCGTCACCGGATTGTGGAGTGATGAAGCCGAAGCCTTTTTCATCGTTGAACCACTTAACGGTACCGGTTTGGCGATTAGACATGGTGTAACTCCTTGAACAAAGATAACTGCGACTCAGGAAGAACCCTGGCCGAGACTGAGTGCAAAGAGCAGGAAAAATTCTTGTAGATGGTTGGATCGAAATTCAACATATCGTGTAGAGATTCTCAGTGACACAAGCAACACAGTGACGCCACCTTAACCCAGTTTCCGAGAAGTGCCAATGCTTCTTGCGAAGGTTTCTCTGTTTTCGGGATCGGCGGTGTGACGGTTCGTCGCCAAAGCCCGTATTTCATGGGTGTTCGGCGAGAATTGCACCGCGCACTTTGAACCCGGCGGCGCGCCCGGTAAGATGCGGGACAGAATTTTTCCACCTCGCTATTCAGGACCCCCCCGCCATGAGCATCAAATCGGACAAGTGGATTCGCCGCATGGCGCAGGAACACGGCATGATCGAACCGTTCGTCGAGCGCCAGATGCGCGGCAGCGATGACAGCCGAGTGATCTCCTACGGTGTGTCGAGCTACGGCTACGACGTGCGCTGCACCAACCACTTCAAGGTGTTCACCAACATCAACTCGTCCATCGTCGACCCGAAAAACTTCGACCCGGGCAGCTTCGTCGACGTCCACAGCGACGTCTGCATCATCCCGCCGAACTCTTTCGCCCTGGCCAGCACCGTCGAATATTTCCGTATTCCACGTAATGTGCTGACCATCTGCCTGGGTAAAAGCACCTACGCGCGCTGCGGCATCATCGTTAACGTCACGCCGCTCGAGCCTGAGTGGGAAGGTCACGTGACGCTGGAATTCTCCAACACCACCAATCTGCCGGCGAAAATTTACGCCAACGAAGGCGTGGCGCAGATGCTCTTCCTTGAATCCGACGAGGAATGCGAAGTGTCCTACAAGGATCGCGGCGGCAAGTACCAGGGCCAGCGCGGCGTGACCCTGCCGCGTACCTGATCGGTCCATCCGACAGATCGCGGGAATTCTTTGGCGGGCAGACACTCTATGGGGTGTACTGCCCGTTTTGCTTTCGGCGAAACGGGCCTTCGCCGAGGAGTGCCCTATGAAGATCGATCCGCAAATCACTGCCGAACTGGCAAGGCTCGAGCCCAATCAGATTGGCGTATTGGCCTGGTCCTTGTTGGCGCATCCGTCGCTGAACATGGCCGGCGGAATTCCCGGTCAACCTGATCCCGATACCCCCAACGAACAACCGACCGAGCCGGGCGAACCAACCCTTCCGGACGAGCCGCCACCGGCACCGGTTGCCTGATCTGCATTGAAAATGAATGGCCAGTCAGATGAGGTCTGCAGAGACTTCAACTGACTGGCCATATTTCGTTGTCACCGATGACGAAAATCCTGCAGCTTTCATCCCTCTCGACTGGATATCCCCCAGTAAAGGCGCCAAATGCCGGCAGCAGACTGATGCGTTCGCCGAGCCTGAAACACGCCAGGCGCAAGCTTTGTCGACCCTTGCCGTGCAGCCGATAGACCGGGTGCACGTGACCCGCCAGCACGTGCCTTTCCGGATGTGGGTCAGGTTCATGCTGCAAGGCGAATGGCCCGAGCAGCAGCGGTTCCGGCACCACACGGATGTTCAGCGATTCAGGCGGATCACCAGCGCGTTTGTCGTGGTTGCCGCGAATCAGCGTCATCGGCAGCTCCGCGTGGCGCGCACGCCATTGCGCCAGCGCACTCAGCGTCCCTGGGGCATGAGAGCCGGGTCCGTGTAGGAAATCGCCGAGAAAGATCAATAAGCGGCAGGGCAGCTTTGCCAGTAACCGATCAATCACGGCGATATTGCTCGCCGTGGTGCCATGCGGGACCGGTTGACCAAGACTGCGGTAAGCCGCGGCTTTGCCGAAATGCACATCGGCAATCAGCAGCACCTGTTGCGCGGGCCAATACATGGCTTTCTCCGGCAAAAGCCAAAGTTCTTCGCCGGCCAGCCGCACCGGATAGCCTGAATTCATGCGGATTTATCCTTGTCGGCGCTGTTCTCGAGATCACCCACCATCCGCCGGATCCGGTCAGCGAGTTTTTCCGAACTCATGCTTTCGCGCATGCGTTCCACCAGCAGCGGAAACCCTAGCGGCGTAGGGCGTTTGATCTGATGAACGTCCAGTTTCATCCCGTTGATCCGCTCCAATGTCTGTTCCAGGCGACGAATATCCAGTTCTTCCCGTAGGACTTCTTCCCCGGCCTGAGCCAGCAACAGGTTGTCGGCGTCGTATTGCTTGAACACTTCGAAAAACAAACCGCTGGACGCCTGCACTTGTCGGGTACTTTTCGGCGCACCGGGGTAACCGGCGAAGACCAGCCCGGCAATCCGCGCGATTTCACGGAAGCGCCGCAGGGCCAGCTCCCCAGCATTCAAACTGGCCAGAACATCCATCAACAGGTGATCGGCATTGAACAGTTCAGCGTTCAAATGCTCGGTCCAGTCCACGGGCGTGGCGCTGAGCAACTCCAGGCCATAGTCGTTCACCGCGATCGAGAACGTTACGGCTTGGCGCTGAGTGACGCGCCAGGCCAGCAGGCTCGCCAGTCCCAAATGCACCTGCCGTCCGGCGAACGGATAGAGGAAAAGGTGCCAGCCTTCGCGGGATTTCAGCACTTCGGCCAGTAGGCTATTAATGGTTGGTAAGCCGGACCAGCGTGCCTGGGTTTCCAGCAAGGGTTGCAGCGCCTGCATTTCCGGGCCGACGAACTCACCCTGCGCGGCGGCGCTGAAACGTCTGACGACGGCTTCGGCGAGTTCGTTGGAAAGCGGCATCCGCCCGCCATTCCAGCGCGGTACCGCGGCTTTTTTCACGGTGCTGCGTTTGACGTAAGCGGTCATGTTTTCCACCCGCACCAGCTCCAGCAAACGCCCGGCGAACAGAAAGCCATCACCGGGTTTGAGCCGTGCGATAAAGCCTTCCTCGACACTGCCCAGCTGTTTACCACCGCCGCCCTTGCTCCAGAATTTCAGATGGATGCTCGCGTCGCTGACAATGGTGCCGATGCTCATGCGATGGCGCCGCGCCAATCGCGCATCCGGAACGCGCCAGACGCCGTGCTGGTCCGGTTCGACCCGGCGGTAATCCGGATAGGCTGTCAGAGACATCCCGCCGTGGCGTACGAAAGCCAGCGCCCAGGCCCAATCGGCGACTGTCAGGTCGCGATAAGCCCAGGCGCCGCGGACTTCTTCGTACAAATCCTCGGGAACAAAGCCACCGCCGAGGGCCATGCTGACTAAATGCTGCACCAGCACATCCAGCGGTTTGTACGGCGACAGGCGCGGCTCGATGCGCCGTTGCTCGACGGCATCACGGGCGGCGGCGGCTTCGATCAATTCAAGACTGTGCGTGGGCACCAGTGTTACCCGCGAGGTGCGCCCCGGCGCGTGGCCCGAGCGCCCGGCACGTTGCATCAAACGCGCGACACCTTTGGCCGAGCCGATTTGCAGCACGCGCTCGACCGGCAGGAAATCCACCCCCAGATCCAGGCTTGAGGTGCAGACCACGGCTTTCAGTTGCCCGTTCTTCAAGGCTTGTTCTACCCAGTCGCGGGTTTCGCGAGACAGTGAGCTGTGATGCAAGGCGATCAGCCCCGCCCAGTCCGGCCGGGCCTCGAGCAACGCCTGATACCAGATTTCCGATTGCGCCCGGGTGTTGGTGAACACCAGGCTGCTGGCGCAGGCATCGAGTTCGGCAACGACCTGCGGCAACATCTTCAGACCGATGTGCCCGGCCCAAGGAAAACGCTCGATGGCCGGAGGGAGGAGGGTGTCGACCTTCAGCGATTTTTCGCTTTGCCCCTGAATGCTAATGCCGCCGCCCTGTGGAATCAGCACTTGTTCGGCGTGGGATTGATTACCGAGGGTGGCGGACACGCCCCAGACGATCAGCTCAGGTCGCCAGTGGCGCAGACGGGCGAGGGCCAGTTGCAGTTGCACGCCGCGCTTGTTGCCCAGCAGTTCATGCCATTCATCGACGACGATCATGCGCAGACTCGCCAGCGCCACCTGCGCATCGGCACGGGCGAGCAGCAACGTCAGGCTCTCCGGGGTGGTGATCAGCGTGGTCGGCAGGCGCCGGCTCTGGCGGGCACGCTCGCTGCTGCTGGTGTCGCCGGTGCGCAGGCCGATGCTCCATGGGATCTGCAGGTCATCGACCGGTGTTTGCAAGGCGCGCGCGGTATCGGCGGCGAGGGCGCGCATGGGGGTGATCCACAGAACGGTCAGCGGTTCGGCGGGTTGTTTGCGTTTGCGCGATGTTTCGACGGAAGGCTGCGAGCGAGCGAAACGATTGAGCGCGGCAAACCACACCGCATAGGTTTTACCGGCACCGGTGCTGGCGTGGAGCAGACCGGATTCGCCGTTTTTCACCGCCGCCCACACCTGTTTCTGAAAGGCGAACGGCTTCCAGTTGCGGGCGCTGAACCAGGTTTTTGCGAGGTCGGAAGATTTCGCCATGCGGGCTGCGCGCGCTCTGGAGGTGTTCTTCCAGTGACCACATCAGTTGGCGAAAGGTTTAATCAGGGTGACCGTGTAGGAGCTGCCGAAGGCTGCGATCTTTTGATCTTGATCTTGATCTTGATCTTTATAAAACAAGATCAAAAGATCGCAGCCTTCGGCAGCTCCTACAGGGGAACGTGGGCTACTTGAGGTTACCGCTGAGGAATTGTTTGAGGCGTTCGCTTTTCGGGTTGCCGAGGACTTCCTCGGGGGCGCCTTCTTCTTCCACCAGACCTTGATGCAGGAACAACACCTGACTGGAGACCTTTCGGGCAAAACTCATTTCATGGGTCACCATGATCATCGTCCGGCCTTCCTCGGCCAAACCCTGAATCACCTTCAATACTTCCCCCACCAACTCCGGATCGAGCGCCGATGTCGGTTCATCGAACAACATCACCTCAGGCTCCATCGCCAGCGCCCGGGCAATCGCTACGCGCTGTTGCTGGCCGCCGGAAAGAAAGGCCGGGTATTGGTCCGCCACTCGCGCCGGCAAACCGACCTTGTCCAGATAACGCCGCGCACGATCGTCGGCTTCCTGTTTGCTGCAACCCAGCACCCGGCGCGGGGCCATGGTGATGTTTTCCAGCACGGTCATGTGGCTCCACAGGTTGAAATGCTGGAACACCATCGCCAACCGTGTGCGCAAACGTTGCAGTTCATCGGCATCGGCGACGTGCATGCCGTGGCGGTCGGTGACCATGCGGATCGCCTGGCCATCGAGGCTCATGGCGCCGTCGTTGGGTTGTTCGAGAAAGTTGATGCAGCGCAAAAAAGTACTTTTGCCCGAGCCACTGGCGCCGATCAGGCTGATCACATCGCCGGTCTTGGCCTTGAGCGAAACGCCTTTGAGCACCTGATGGTCGCCATAGCTTTTGTGCAGGCCTTCAACGGTCAGTTTGTACATGGGACAGACATCCTCAAGGCGAAAGTAGGTAGCCGCTGCGATAGGCTTCAGCGCCCGCGACGTGGGCGATAACCATGCCGGCAGTGGCCATGCGGCGCAGCGAGCGGGCGTACATCACGCCGGCGCTGGTGCAATGAACAGGGGTGATCCGGTCGTGGATCGGGTCGATGATTTCGGCGATCTGCTGTCCGGCTTCCAGGACTTGCCCCGCCGTGGCGGTGTACACCAGCAAGCCGCCGACCGGCGTGGTTACCGGTTCGACTCCCGCGAGAGGCGTGGCCGGGAACGGCAATGGCGGCTGCGGTTTGGTTTCGCCGACGATCGCATCGGACTGGATCAGGTAGTCGATCAGCGCCTGGCAGTCGCGACTGGCCAGCGGATGGGTAACGTCACCCTGGCCGCGCAACTCGACGGTCACCGAGAAACTGCCGAGCGGAATTTCAAAGTGTTCGCCGAAGCGTTCCTTCAATTGCCACCACAGCAAAGTGAAGCATTCGTCGAACGATTGGCCGCCGGAATCGGTGGCCAGCAGGCTCGCCTGAGCCTCGATGTAGCGCGCCAGCGGTTCGACCTGCGGCCACGCTTCAGGCGTGGTGTAGAGGTGCACCACCGACTCGAAATCGCAGTGCAAGTCGAGCACCATATCCGCATCGCAGGCCAGTCGTTGCAGGGTCAGACGCTGGGATTGCAGTTGCGTGCTGGCGGTCTGGCGGGCGAGAGCGTTGCGCAGATGCGTGCGGATCAGTTCGAGGTTGTGCTGCGGATCGTCGTTCAGCTTGCCCTCGATGGCGTTGCCGATCTCTTCGCTGAGGTCGACGAACCAGCGGTTGAAGTTCTGCCCGCTCTCCAGTTCGTAGCGGCCCAGTGGCACGTCCATCAGCACTTGTTCGAGGCCGACCGGGTTGGCCACTGGCACCAACACGATTTCGCTGCGCAGGCGGCCGGCGGCTTCCAGCTCGGCCAGACGTTGCTTGAGGTGCCAGGCGACGAGCATGCCCGGCAATTCGTCGGCATGCAGCGAAGACTGAATGTAAACCTTGCCCTTGGCCTGCTCCGGGCCGAAGTGGAAGCTGTGGATCTGTCGTGCGGTCCCCGGCAGCGGGGCCAACAAGTCATGGATCAGGTGGCGCATTTGCAGGGTTGTCCTAGTGAGTCGGGCCGAGGAAGGCCAGCCATCGGCGTTCGGCAAGGCGGAACAGGCCGACCAGCGCAAAGGTAATGGTCAGGTAGATCAGCGCGGCAATGCCGAACGACTGAAAGGTCAGGAAGGTCGCCGAGTTGGCGTCCCGCGCAACTTTCAGGATGTCGGGAATGGTCGCGGTGAAGGCCACGGTGGTCGAGTGCAGCATCAGGATCACTTCGTTGCTGTAATACGGCAACGAACGGCGCAGCGCCGACGGCATGATCACGTAGGCATACAGCTTCCAGCCGGTCAGCCCGTAAGCCTTGGCCGCTTCGACTTCGCCATGGTTCATGCTGCGAATCGCTCCGGCGAAAATCTCCGTGGTGTAGGCGCAGGTGTTGAGGGCGAAGGCGAGGATCGTGCAGTTCATCGCATCGCGAAAGAAACTGTCGAGCAATGGCTGCGCACGCACGGCGGCGAGGCTGTAGATCCCGGTGTAGCAAATCAGCAACTGGATATACAGCGGCGTGCCACGGAACAGGTAGGTGTAGAACTGCACCGGCCAGCGAATGTAGAAGTGCGGCGAAACCCGTGCAATCGACAGTGGAATCGACACTAGAAACCCGATGAAGATCGAGGCGCTCAGCAGCCACAGCGTCATCGCCAGCCCGGTGATGTTCTGCCCGTCGGTATAAAGGAAGGCGCGCCAGTATTCCTGCAGAAGTTCGATCATCGTACGGCCTCCCGGGCGCCGGCGGCGTAGCGACGTTCGAGCCAGCGCAGGATGAAATTCGAGGCACTGGTGATCAGCAGATAGATCAACGCGGCGAGAACCAGGAAGTAGAACAGTTGATAAGTGCTTTTACCGGCGTCCTGCGCGGCTTTGACCAGATCGGCCAAACCGATGATCGACACCAGCGCAGTAGCCTTGAGCATCACCATCCAGTTGTTGCCGATGCCCGGCAGGGCGAAACGCATCATTTGCGGGAACACCACGAAGCGAAAGCGCTGGCCGCGTTTGAGGCCATACGCGGTGGCGGCTTCAACCTGACCGCGTGGCACCGCGAGGATCGCACCACGGAAGGTTTCGGTGAAATACGCGCCATAAATGAAACCCAGGGTCAGCACCCCGGCGCTGAACGGGTCGATTTCGATGTATTCCCATTCCAGGTAATCGGTCAGGGACGTCAGCCAGGTTTGCAGGCTGTAGAAGATCAGCAGCATCAGCACCAGATCCGGCACCCCGCGAATCAGCGTGGTGTAAAGCTGGGCGGGCAGGCGCACCAGTTTGACTTTTGACAGTTTGGCACTGGCGCCGAGCAGGCCGAGCAACACGGCCACCAGCAGCGACAACGCCGATAATTTGATGGTCATCCAGGTGCCTTCCAACAGCAACGGGCCAAAACCCTTGAGGCTGAAGGCAGAGAGCCCCAGATTTTGTAAGAGGTTTTCAAACATAAATCAGCAACCTGAGCGGATGGAAAAGGCGCCCATCAAGGATGGGCGCCGGGGCATTATTTGCCGCTGTACAGATTCAGATCGCCAAAGTGTTTCTTTTGAATCTCGGCGTATTTGCCGTCATCGTGTAACGCTTTGATACCTTTATCTAAAAGCGCTTTCAGCTCAGTGTTACCTTTCTTAATACCGACAGCGGTTTTGGCTGGCAGCAATTCGCTGTCGACTGGCTTGCTGACGTCATAGTCGGCGCCCTGTGGCGACTTCAAAAAGCCCAGTTCGGCTTGCAGCATGTCCTGAATGCCCGCGTCGAGACGGCCGGAGGTCAGGTCGGAATACACCTGATCCTGGTTCTGATAGGCCTGGGTTTTCACGCCGGCCTTGTCCAGCACGGCTTTGGCGTAGGCTTCTTGAATCGTGCCCTGCTCGTAGCCGACGGTTTTGCCCTTGAGGGACGCTACGTCTGCGGTGATGCCGGAACCTTTCTTGAACACATAAGCGGTCGGGCCGGAGAACAGCTCGCTGGAGAAGTCGATGACTTTTTCACGGGCCGGGGTCACGGTCATCGACGAGATCACGCCGTCGAATTTGTTGGCCTTGAGGCCCGGAATCATGCCGTCGAAGTCACTTTCGACCCACTTGCACTTGACCTTCAGTTCGGCGCAGATCGCGTTGCCCAGGTCGATGTCGAAGCCCACCAGGCTGCCGTCGGCCGCTTTCGACTCGAACGGTGCGTACGAAGGGTCAACGCCAAAGCGCAGCTCTTTGTATTCCTTGGCCAGCGCGGAGCCAGCGGCCATGCACAACGCCAGTGCAGAAAGGGTCAGCAATGCTTTTTTCATTATTCAATCCCTAAGAACCAATATGAGCGCTTGTGGCGCAGAATTATTGTTACTGGAACGCGTACGACCTATAGAAAGTAGCAATTTCCGAACCAGAGTCCCGAACAAGTGTTTTAAAAGGTTGGGCGGGGAGGGATGAGAGCGATTGAATGCCCGGAAATGGGCATCGCAGAAAGCGTGCACTGATTTGTGGCCGATCGTTCCCATGCGCAGCAAAGGAATGCCTCAACGGACGCTCCGCGTTCGGCTCTGGAGGGGACGCGGAGCGTCCCAGGGTGCATTCCCACGCGGAGCGTTGGAACGATCCTCATGTCATGTGTTGTCCCGGGAAAAGGGGTCAGGCCAGCAAGTCTTGCAAAGTGGCTAGGCTGTCCGCTTCGTCGACGGTTTTATCCTGTCGCCAGCGCAGCATCCTCGGAAACCGCACGGCAATCCCACTCTTGTGCCGCCGTGAGAGGGCGATGCCTTCGAAACCCAGCTCAAACACCAGACTCGGCTTCACACTGCTCACCGGGCCGAATTTTTCCACGGTGGTCTTGCGCACAATGCTGTCGACCTGGCGCATCTCTTCATCGGTCAGCCCCGAATACGCCTTGGCGAACGGCACCAGCGCGCGCTGACTCGAATCGGGCGGGCCGTCCCACACGGCAAAGGTGTAATCGCTGTACAAACTGGCCCGCCGACCATGGCCGCGCTGCGCGTAAATCAACACGGCATCGACACTGAACGGATCGACTTTCCACTTCCACCACACGCCCATGTCCTTGGTGCGGCCAACCCCGTACAGGGAGTCCCGCGCCTTGAGCATCATGCCCTCAACACCCAAGCGCCGCGATGACTCGCGCTGGCGGGCGAGGTCGAACCAGTCGCTGCCGGTCAGCACCGGTGAGGGCAGCAGTACCGGGCTGTTACAGCGGGCGATGACTTCTTCCAGTTGCGCGCGGCGTTTGGCCTGCGGCTGGTTGCGCCAGTCTTCACCTTGCCATTCGAGCAAGTCGTAGGCGAGCACCACCACCGGCACCTCTTCGAGGATTTTCTTGTCGAGGGTTTTGCGGCCGATGCGTTGTTGCAGCAAGGCGAAGGGTTGCACCGCCGGTGGTTCGGTCGATTGCGGATCAAAGGCGTCTTCGGTGCGCGGATGCGTGCTTTTCCACACGACGATCTCGCCGTCGATCACCGTGCCGTCAGGCAGGCCGTGCACCAGCACATCCAGTTCGGGAAAACGCTCGGTGACCAGTTCTTCGCCCCGCGACCAAATCCACAGCCGGCCTTCACGCTTGACCACTTGTGCGCGGATGCCATCCCATTTCCATTCAATCTGCCAGTTGCTCGCAGGGCCGATCAGCGTTTCAAACTCTTCGACCGGTTGCGACAACGCGTGGGCGAGGAAAAACGGGTAGGGCTGGCCACCGCGCTGGGCATGTTCATCGCTGGACTCAGGGGCGATCAGTTTCAGATAACTGGCCGCGCTCGGCCGGTTCGACAGATCGGTGTAACCGACCAAGCGCTGCGCCACACGTTTGCTGTCCAGCCCGGCCATCGAGGCCAAAGCCCGGGTGACCAGTAGTTTCGAGACACCGACGCGGAAACTGCCGGTGATCAATTTGATGCACAGCATCAGGCTCGATCGATCCAGTTGCGCCCACAGGGCAGGCAGTTGTCGGCTCAAGTACTCTGGGGTTTCACCGCGCAGCGGCAGGAGTTTTTCTTCGATCCATTCGGCGAGGCCGGCGTCGGAGCTGTGCGGGTTTTCTGCGAGTACCAGGGAAATGGTTTCCGCCAGGTCGCCGACTGCTTGATAGCTTTCCTCGAACAGCCACGGCTCTAGGCCGGAGACTGAGACGGCGAGTTCGCGCAGAATTCGGACCGGCACCAGTTGCCGGGGCCGGCCACCGGAGAGAAAGTACACCGCCCACGCGGTATCATGCGGTTCGGCCTGGGCGAAGTAAGCCTGCATCGCCGCCAGTTTGGCGTTGCTTGACGTGGTCGCGTCGAGTTCGGCGTACAACTCGGCGAATGCTTTCATGCTGGCATCTCGGCGATGGTCGGTTCGGTGGCGATGTTTTCTTCTTCGTCATCGCCGTATTCGGTGTTGAAACCCTGGGCATCCAGGCCCTTTTCGCGCAGATGCCGTACGAGCACACCGATCGAGCCGTGGGTGACCATCACCCGCTCTGCGCCGGTTTGCTCAATGGCCCAGAGCAGGCCGGGCCAGTCGGCGTGATCGGAGAGCACGAAACCGCGATCCACACCGCGCCGCCGTCGGGTGCCGCGCAATCGCATCCAGCCACTGGCAAATGCGTCGCTGAACTCGCCGAAGCGGCGCATCCAGGTGCTGCCTCCCGCCGAGGGCGGGGCGATGACCAGGGCCTGGCGCATGATCGGATCGCTTTTTTTCACGTCGCCGGCGTAGATCGTCGGCGGCAGGTACACACCAGCCTCGCGGTAGACCCGGTTCAGCGGTTCGACCGCACCGTGGCTGAGGATCGGGCCGAGGCTTTCGTCGATGCCGTGGAGAATTCGCTGGGCCTTGCCGAACGAGTAGCAGAACAACACGCTGGCCTTGCCGGCGGCGATGTTCGCAGCCCACCACTGATTGATCTCGCTGAACACCTGCGCCTGTGGCTGCCAGCGGTAGATCGGCAGGCCGAAGGTCGATTCGGTGATAAAGGTGTGGCAGCGCACCGGTTCGAACGGGGCGCAGGTGCCGTCCGGTTCGATCTTGTAGTCGCCGGACGCGACCCAGACTTCGCCACCGTATTCCAGGCGTACTTGCGCCGAACCGAGCACGTGGCCGGCGGGGTGAAAACTCAGGGTGACACCGTGGTGCGTCAGACGCTGGCCATAGGCGAGGGTTTGCAGGTTGATGTCCTGCCCTAGACGCGCGCGCAAAATCCCTTCGCTGGCGCTGCTGGCGAGGTAATGCTGGTTGCCGGTGCGGGCGTGATCGCCGTGGGCATGGGTAATGACCGAGCGCTCGACGGGGCGCCACGGGTCAATGTAGAAATCTCCCGCAGGGCAATAAAGGCCTTCGGGGCGGGCGATAACAAGGTCCATGTCATTACCAGAATGGAGGGCTTGTTAGCTATGAGGCTGGCGCGTGTCCGGAAGTTCTATCGACTTTGAAGAGCAACCCTCACCCCAGCCCTCTCCCAGAGGGAGAGGGGGCCGACCGAGGTGGCTGGCGAGCTACATCGACCTGAAAAACCGCGCCGATTATGGATTTGGCAGAGCATGAACCGGCTTAACTCAGGATTCTGCAGAGCACGAACCAAGTTAACTCCGGATTCGGTACAACAGTTTCAGGTCGGCGTAGACCTGCCGCATCCCGCAAACAGTCCCCTCTCCCTTTGGGAGAGGGCTAGGGTGAGGGGCTTTTGATTTACAAGGCCGACCGAGATGCCCGACGAGTTGAACCGAGCAAATTCCGGATTCGGCAGTGCCCTTTCAGGTCGGCGTATGACTCAAGCATCCCCCAATCAGTCCCCTCTCCCTCCGGGAGAGGGTTAGGGTGAGGGGCTCTTGATTTACAGCTTATTTGCCGGGAGTAAGGGTCAGGCGGGTTTTGCCATACACCCGATCAAAGTTCTGCGGCTGCATCGGCAAGCCGATGTATTGCCCCTTCAACCACGCATCGATGCCATTGAGGTAATTCGGGCTGACCGGATTACCCGATTGCCCCGTACCGTTCTGCCCCATCAACGGTTCAGTCTGGCCGAAGTCGACGATGAAGCGCATCGACGGCGCGCGGGTGGTGGTGAAGTCCTGACCCCAAGCGAACGCCGAAGTGTTCAACGTGGTGTGATCGCCACCGGCCGCCAGCGGCCCACGCACGATCTGACCATTGCTGTTCTTCCACACATAGCTGTGCAATTTGCCCCACTGCCAGGTTCTGTGATCGCCACCCAACTGACTCTCGCCCGCGCTGATCGCTGCGGCAAAGCTGCGGGCGAGAATCACGGCTTTGTCCTCTTTCTGCGGCGTGCGAATGTCATCCCAGAACGGACTGTCTTCACGCCCCAACAGATGATCGGCCTGCGCCGCATAAGACAAATCACCATTGGCAATAAACGCTTTCCACGCCGGGCTCGATTCCGGGCCGAGTTCGTCAAGGAAGATCTGCTTCATGCTTTCCTGCAGGAACAACTCATAGATCGCCGCATCCGCCGAGGTCGGGCTGAGCTTGCCGTCGAATGCCATCAACCGCGTGAACGCCTCGCGTGCCTTGCTGCGATCCGCTTCCGGCAGGGTATCGATCGCCTGTTTCAGCGGTTGTTTCATACCCGGCGCTTCGAAGACTTTCTTCAGCTTGGCGGCGAAGGTGGTGGTCTGGTCGTACTGCATGGCGATCACGCTGCGGCTGTCGTGTTTGCCGCTGCCGGCCAGTTCGGCCAGACGTTCGCCGCGCTCCGGCGCTGCCCAAGAGTTGGACAGTTGCATGCCGTAGCCGTGAGGAATCACACGCTGGTTGGCGGTGCCGAGCCAGCCTTGCGCCGGATCCTGATCGTACGGGTGCAGCATCGGGTCGGCGTAACCGTCCCAGTCGTAACGACCTTCCCAGCCCGGCGACGGCAGCAGGCCTTCGCCTTCACGGCGGTTGGGGAAACGTCCGGTGACCTGCCAGCCAATATTGCTCGCATCGGCGAACACCAGATTCAAGGCGATGGCGCGGATCTCGCGGCTGGCATCCGAGGCACGTTCAACCGTTTGCGCACGGGTCAGATCAAAAAACGCATCCAGCGATTTGTCATCGGTGAAGCTCGGCGTCTGCAAGGCCAGACCGTAGCCGTTGCCTTGCGCTGCTGCCTGAGCACTGTTGAGCAGCGCGCCGTGACGGGTTTCGTACACCGCTTCGCGAATCGGCCGCTGGCCTTTGACGAAGTAGGTTTCGTTGCGCACGCCCAGCGGTTGCCATTTGCCGTTGACCTCGTAGGTCAGGCTGCTGCCCTGGCGGCGGATTTTTTCCAGGAACAGATCCTGGTTGTCGCCGAGCACGCTGGTCATGCTCCACGCCACTTTGCCGTTGAAACCACCGAGGACCAGCGGCAAACCGGCCACCGTAACGCCGGCGGCTTGATATTTCGGTGCGCGAATCTGCACGAAGCTCCACAACGATGGCGCGGCGAGCGGCCCATGGGCGTCGCTGGCCAGCAGGCTCTTGCCGCTGCGGCTGCGTTGCGGGGCGATCGCCCAGTTGTTTGAAGACGTGGTGCCGAGCAGGTTCAGCGCCGACAGTTGCTGGCTGGCGTTGCTCAGCTCGGTCAGCCCCGGGATCTGCCCGTTGAGCTTGAGGCCTTGCAGCTTGTCGGCCTCGGCCAGTGGCAGGTTTTCGTCGGGTGCGGACGGCGTCAGCCAGGCGAGTTTGTCACTGGTCACGGTTTGCGCGAGCACCAAGGATTCAATTTCTTCCGGCAGGTTGGCCGACTGGCTGAAATTCAGCAGGGCGAAAATCAGCGCCGAATCTTCCGGTTTCCAGTATTCCGGCTTGTAACCGCTGGAAGCGAGGTCGCCCGGCAACTTGTCGGCGTAGCGGAACAGGTAGGCGTTGACACCCCGCGCATAGACTTCGAAGAAACGCTTGAGGCGTGGCGACGAGGCTTTGTACAGCTCGCCGGCGCTTTTCTTCAGATTGACCGCGCGCATGTAGCGGTCGGCGTCGAGCATCGACGCGCCGGACATTTCCGCCAAACGGCCCTGAGCGAGCAGGCGCAGGGTGACCATCTGGTTGATGCGGTCGCCGGCATGGACGTAGCCGAGGCTGAACAGCGCGTCGTGGAAAGTGTTGCTCTCGATCAACGGCATGCCCATGGCATTGCGTCGCACCGAAACATTCTGCGCCAGGCCCTTGAGCGGTTGCACGCCGGAAGTTGGCGGGAGGGTGTCCTGAGCGTTCCAGGTCTGGCAACCGGACAGGCCCAAAACACCGGCCACTGCTGCGGCAACGCCGAACCGGGGAAGAAAATGAGTAAGGGCTGGCGAGGCCATGGCAAAGCTCCTGCGGGGGGTAGCGTCAGTAAAGGCGCTACGTTAGTGAGCAGGAGGTGGCCGCGCAAGCGGGGCGAGCGCTTATTTCTTCCCGCTGATCGACCTGTGCACATTGGATATGCCTTGCAGGGTTGGAGAGGGGGATGCTGAACTGCGCAAAATTCAATGACCCCTTATTGAGAAAAAACACCATGGAGCTTCAGGCCAACGCTGCACTGATCGTCATCGACCAGCAAAAAGGCATCCTGCAGCCGCGTTTGGGGCGAAGGAATAATCCTCAGGCTGAACAGCGAATCCTTGATCTGCTGGGGTTATGGCGGCGTACTGCAAGGCCGGTGATTCATGTGCAACACCTGTCGCGCGAGCCGGGTTCGGTGTTTTGGCCTGAGCAGGAAGGGGTGGATTTTCAGGAGCGGTTTTTGCCGCAGGATGGCGAGTGGCTGATTCAGAAGCAGGTGCCGGATGCGTTTTGTGCCACTGGCCTGGAGACGCGCTTGCGTCAGGCGGCAATCGGGCAGTTGGTCATCGTCGGTGTGGCGACCAACAACTCGGTGGAGTCGACAGCGCGCACGGCGGGGAATCTGGGGTTTGCGGCGTGGGTGGCGGAGGATGCGTGCTTCACGTTCGACAAGGCCGACTATTTTGGCACCTTGCGCACGGCTGAAGAGGTGCACGGGATGTCGCTGGGGAATTTGCACGGGGAGTATGCGACGGTGGTCAGTGCTTTACAGATTCTGGTGGCTAGCTGAAAAACTTCGTCGTATGTGCCGGCCCCTTCGCGAGCAGGCTCGCTCCCACAATGGACCACATTCCAACTGAAGAAACCCGGTCAATTGTAGGAGTGAGCCTGCTCGCGAAAGCGGTCTGTCAGGCGAAACGACTGTCCGCCCCGGACATCAAGCGCCGTGGCACTTCTTGAATTTCTTGCCGTTGCCGCATGGGCACGGGTCGTTGCGGCCGACGTCTTTCAGGGCGTTGCGCACCGGTTCCTGGTGGGCGTGGCCGCAGTTCGGGCCGTGAACATGGCCGTGGTCATGTTCGTGATGATGGTCATGATCGTGGTTGCAGTCAGGGCCATGGACATGAGGTTGCTGGGTCATCGGTGTTGCTCCGGAATTAAATCGGCGGGGATTATCACGCCATTGCGCTCAAGGTGCACGTAGTGGGCGATGAATAAACCGGTTTCCATCTCGCCCTGCAAACGATAGGGGATCTGCTGGTTGGGACTTTTCAGCATTTTCACAACGTCTTTTACCCGAGGCCACAGGTTGGTGCGGATCGGCACTTTGAAATACGCGCTGCGTTTCGGCCCGACGGTGAACCAGTGTTCATGCTCGCCCTCAGTCAGCAACATGTCCGCCAGATGAATACGGTATTCGAGGCCGCGTACGGTCAGGTCGCTGTCGTTGGGATTGTCGATGCGAAAGTGCAGGATGAATTTCTGTTCGAGCAGTTTGGCGCGCACCACTTCGACTTTCACCAGATGCACGGCGGGTTCGACGCTGTCATCGCTGAACCACGACGCGCAGCCGCCGAGATTGAGGATCAGCATCAAAAACAGAAAATGTAATGTGCGCTGGCAACCGAGCATGATTTAACTCCCTTTGGTGCCAGTCTAGACGCTAAAAGATCGCAGCCTTCGGCAGCTCCTACAGAGAAACGCATTCCATGCAGGAGCTGCCGAAGGCTGCGATCTTTTGACCTCAAGCGCCGAAATACCCCGCACAGCATTTCTTGAACTTCTGCCCGCTGGCGCAAGGGCAACTGTCATTGCGCCCCAGTTTCAACTGCACCGTCGGGTCGATGAAGTACCAGCGCCCGGCGTTCTGCACGAACGATGAGCGCTCGCGATGGCTGTGCTCACCCTGATCATCGTGCCAGCGCGCGGTGAAAGTGACGAAGGCGTGTTCCGGCTGACCTCCGAGCACTTCCGAACTCTCGACCTCAAGACCAAGCCAGGTGCTCTGCGCACTCCAGTCGCTGATCGACTGACGATTCAGTCCCGCTTGCTGAGCCGGCAGGGTCGTCATCACCAGATAATCGATCAATCCCAGCACATAGGCGCTGTAGCGCGAACGCATCAACGCTTCAGCGCAAGGTGCCGGATGGCCGTCGTGATAGTGGCCGCAGCAGGCATCCAGCAGATTGCCGCTGCCGCAAGGGCAAATGGCTGTACTCATTGCATTACCACCAGTATTTCCCGAAGTTTTCCGGATTGGCCCAGAAACGTGAGTTGAGCCAGTCGGGGACTTGTTTGTAGTCAAGCAGATCGTAGGTGAACAGGGTCAGCACTTGATCGTCGCGTTGAAAGCGTTCACTGGCTTGCAGCGCCAGCGAATAGAAGTCGGTTTCCTGCCAGCCGCTGGCCGCCAGATCCGCCAGTACGGCGATGCGGCTGGCGTTGAGATTACGAATCCCGCCCAACAGATTCAGGCCATCGCGCTTGGGCAAATGTTCCAGGCAGTCGACGATCAGCGCCAGATCGTAACGCTGCGCGGCCAGCGCCGCGGGCAGGGCGCCCGGTGCGGTATACGCGACAACACAATCAGGATGCGCCTCTTTGAAGGCACTCAATGCCGGAAATTCGCTGGCGCCGATCAACAGCAAGCGCGCCGGGGCGTAACGATCCAGTAAAGCAGCCAACGCCTGCTGTGGCGTGCGCGAAGAAATGGCGACGTTCATCGAAGCTCCTCAATCAGATCGCCAAGACTAGCGCGCTCCATCACCGGAGCCTAGCGCCCTGTCACGCGGCTTTCCGACAAAAGCGCCAAAGTCCTGTGAACACGGTCGCAAACAGCGGTGGCCTATTGCTGGCGGAGATTAAAACTCCGGTCTTTACTCCCTGAATCGGTTTTAAGCCGATCCCTCAGGAGAAAACCAGATGAGCATAGTTCGGACAGCATTACCTTTGATTCTGCTAACCAGTGTGTTGACTGGTTGCGCAGGTTTGCAGAAAACCGACTGGCCGACCTGTGCGGCGGTCGGTGGTGTCGTTGGTGCCGGTCTCGGCGCCACCGAGAGTTCGGCGTGGGCGGGCTACGGCGCGCTGATCGTCGGTGGTACGGCAGCGGCCTATTGCTGGGTACACGGTGATGGCGACGAAGACGGCGATGGCGTGCCGGACAGTCGCGACAAGTGCCCGGGCACGCCTAAAGGCGTACAGGTCGACGCCGACGGTTGCCCTCCACCAGCGCCTGCACCCGTGGTCGAAGAAGCTGTAGTGGTCAAGGAAGAAACCATTGTTATCCGTGACGTGCACTTCCAGTTCGACAAAGCCACGCTGACCGGCCCTGACAAGCAAGTGCTCGACAAGGTCGCCACCCGCCTGAAACAGGAATCCTCGACGGCGCAACTGACCGTGACCGGTCATACCGACAGCGTGGGCAGCGATGCCTACAACAAAAAACTGTCCGATCGTCGTGCGCATTCGGTGGTGGACTACCTGATCCAGCAAGGTGTGCCACGCGCCAGCTTCGTTTCGGTGTCCGGTCTGGGTGAAAGCCAGCCAGTGGCCGACAACAAAACTGCGGACGGTCGCGCGCAAAACCGTCGTACCGAAATCAAAATCCAGCGTTAAGCCCCTCTCGCATCCGCGGCTTGTGCAGTCGCGGATGCGGGTCTTTACTCCTGTGTAACCGGTATGGGCCGGTGACACAGGAGCTTTCACAATGACTGTTTTCTCAAGGTCCGTCTTGCCGGTGCTACTGCTAGGCAGCTTGCTCACCGGTTGCGCCACCCACAGCGATGGCACTGCACCCCTCAATCAACGTACGTGGCCGATCTGCAGCCTTATCGGCGGGCTGGTCGGTGGCGGTCTCGGCGCCATTGAAAGTGGCGGCTGGGCCGGTGGCGGCGCAGCGCTGGGGATTCTTACCGGCGGACTGATCTGTTATGCCCAGGACGGCGATGAAGACGACGACGGCGTGTTCGACCGCCGCGACCGTTGCCCGGACACACCTGAAAATACCCCGGTCGATCATCGTGGTTGCCCGCTGCCGCAGTATCCGGTCACGGAAAAAGTGCCGGAGCCCGCACCGCAAACTGAAGTCATCACCCTCAGCGATGCCGGCAACGTGCTGTTCGATTTCGACAAGTCCGATCTCACGCCGGCGGCGAAAGCCCAGCTCGATACGCTGATGGACAAACTGCGCAATGCCGACGTGGTGAGCATCAAAGTCATCGGCCACACCGACAGCAAAGGTTCGGATGCCTACAACCAGGCATTGTCGGAACGGCGTGCGAGCAGTGTTGCCGCGTATCTGCTGAGCCAAGGGCTGGCGCCGAACAAACTCACCAGTGAAGGGCGCGGTGAAAGTGAGCCGGTTGCCGATAACGCCAGCGATGAGGGGCGCGCGCAGAACCGTCGTGTGGAGTTGCACATCAACCGATAGGACGCGTCTGTAGGGCGCAGGCTAGAGCTGCCGGGCGATAATCACCGTCGTCCCGGCAGCCATTTGGCAGACGATGGAAGTTTTTTCATTTATCCCTCTGGCTTATCCCCCGCAGAAGCCGTTACTGTGCGCCCAAAGAATAATTCGCAACACGGGGGGCGTATGAAAGTGTTCTGGGGGCTGGGGCGGTTGTTGACCCTGCTGTTCTGCTGCGTGGTGCTGGCCAATCAGTTGGTGCCGTTCGTACATCCGCTGCATCTGCTGGTCAATCTGGCTGGCGGTCTGTTGTTGCTGATCCATGTGCTCGAAGTGCTGCTGAGCAATCGCAGCCTCAAGGGGCGTGAGCACCCTTGGCGTGACCGTGGTCGCATCCTGTTGTTTGGCGTTTTCCACCTGCAAACCATCCCGGCCCCGGCCGCTCCGGAGGCTTCTTCCCATGCGTAAACTCTGCTTGCTCGCTGCATTCATCAGCCCATTGGCCTGTGCCCAAGTGGTCAGTGTTGAAACCAACTCGCTGATGCGTTTGCCCAATACGGCCAGTACGTTGCAGCTGGAAAAACTGGAAGTGGCCGATTACGGCACGTTGCTGATTCCTGCCAATGTGACCGAACTGACCGTGGGCGAGTTGCGTCTTGGCCATGAAGCCCGTATTGCGATCGTTCCGAGCGAGAACGCTTTGGAGATGAAGGTCGTTCGTGCAGAGCTGAGCGATGGCAGCCGGATTACTGCACGGGGTGCACCGGGTACTTATGAAAAAGCCGCCCGTGCCGGGCGCAATCTGAATCTGCAATTCAAGGCGTTGAACGCGCCGCAACTGTTGGTCGATGCCCGTGGCGGCACCGGCGCACCAGGTTTTGTTGGCCTCGATGGCGGCAACGGTGAAGACCCGGGCTGCACTTATGGCTCGGCCGGGCATGGTTTTGATGGGAGCAACGGCAGTGATGGCCAACCGGGCGCACCGGGTGCGCTGGTGCGGCTGGAAGTGCCGCGCGAGTTTCCGGCTGAGCTGATCAAGGTCAATGTCGCCGGCGGTGCTGGTGGCCCGGCGGGTGTTGGCGGCAAAGCAGGGAAGGGCGGCAAGTCCAAGGGTTGCCTGGTGTATCGCGCCGATGGCGGCAAGAATGGCAAGGCCGGGGCTGATGGACAGCCTGGGCCGGTGGGGGCGGCGGGGGCTGTGACTGTGCAACGCTTGTAAAAACAGACCCTCATCGGAACGCCGCCCGCCCAGCCCTCTCCCGGAGGGAGAGGGGGCCGACCGAGGTGACTCAGGCTATCCATCGACCTGAAAAACCGTGTCGATTATGGATTCAAAGCTAATCCTTCAGGTCGGCGTAACTCTTCAATATCCCCCATTCAGTTCCCTCTCCCTCCGGGAGAGGGCTAGGGTGAGGGGCTTTTGATCTTTGCCCCTATCTTCAGAATATCGGCCGAGCCGCCGCAATCGCCACCAACACCAACCCGACAATCAGATTGAGCCCCACCACCCGGCGAATCCGCCCCAGCACTGCCGCACCTGCCGGCCAGTCCTTAGCCTCCACCGCCGTACGCAGCTCCGGCAGCATCAACCCCTGAATGCGGATAAACAGTGCCGTCATCACCACATACAAGCCCATCATCACCTGCACATACTTCGGCGCGGTCTCGAAACCGACTTGCTGCAAATGCAACATGCCCACGCCGCTGATCGGCAACAGGATCACCGCGACCCAGACCCAACGGAAAAAACCCTGAAACACTTCCACCCACAAGGTCAGTCGGGCAGGGCCGTCGAGGGCCTTCACAGCCGCGGGGCGCAGGACCATCCAGGCGAAAAACATGCCGCCCACCCAGACCAGGGCGGACAGAACATGCAGGGGATAAACGAGGCTAAAAAGTGTCATTGGGTTACTCCGTTCTGCGCAGGATCGATTCGCGGGGTATGATAGCCGCCGATCCAAACCACTGAAAATTTATCCAGCGTTTTTTGCGCCCGACACTCAATGATCAGCACTGAACTCAAAACCACGATCCAGGGCGCCTACTCGCGTTTTCTAGAGGCCAAGAGCCTCAAGCCGCGTTACGGCCAGCGCCTGATGATCGCTGAAATCGCCAAAGTCCTCGGGGATATCGACACCGACGACGAAGGCCGGCGCAGTGGCGACCCCGCGATTGTCGCGGTGGAAGCCGGCACCGGTACCGGCAAGACAGTGGCCTACAGCCTGGCAGCGATCCCTACTGCAAAACTGGCCGGCAAACGCCTGGTGATCGCCACCGCGACCGTGGCCCTGCAAGAGCAGATCGTTTACAAGGATTTGCCCGACCTGATGCGCAATAGCGGGCTGAATTTCACTTTCGCGCTGGCCAAGGGCCGTGGCCGCTACATGTGCCTGTCCAAGCTCGACATGCTGTTGCAGGAAGGCCACGCGCAAACCGCCACCGCCCAGCTGTTCGAAGAAGAAGGCTTCAAGATCGAGGTCGATGAGGCCAGTCAGAAGCTATTCACCAGCATGATCGAAAAACTCGCCGGCAATAAATGGGACGGCGACCGCGACAGCTGGCCGAATGCGCTGGAAGACGCCGACTGGGCGCGGCTGACCACCGATCACAGTCAGTGCACCAACCGTCATTGCCCGAACTTCGGCCAGTGCGCCTTCTACAAGGCCCGCGAAGGCATGGGCAAGGTCGACGTGATCGTCACCAACCACGACATGGTTCTGGCTGACCTGGCCTTGGGCGGCGGTGCGGTGCTTCCCGACCCTCGCGACACCATTTATGTGTTCGACGAAGGCCACCACCTGCCGGACAAGGCCATCGGCCACTTCGCCCATTACACACGCCTGCGCTCCACCGCTGACTGGCTGGAAACCACCGCGAAGAACCTGACCAAACTGCTGGCCCAGCACCCGCTGCCGGGCGACCTTGGCAAGTTGATCGAGCAGGTGCCGGAGCTGGCGCGCGAGATCAAGGCCCAGCAACAGTTCATGTTCAGCGCCTGTGAGCAGGTCGCCGACTTCAAACCCGGCGAAGATGTCGAGGGCCGTGAGCGTCCGCGCCATCGTTTCGTCGCCGGGGTGATTCCCGAGCACATGCGCGAAATGGGCATCGAGCTGAAGAAAGGCTTTTCGCGCCTCAACGATTTGTTCACGCGCCTGACCGACCTGCTCAAGGAAGGCATGGACGGCGAGGTCAACATCGGCATCGCCAGCAATCAGGCTGAAGAGTGGTATCCGCTGTTCGGCAGCCTGTTGTCCCGCGCTTCGGGCAACTGGGAACTGTGGACGGCGTTTACCGCCGAAGACCCGGAAGACAGTCCGCCGATGGCCCGTTGGCTGACCCTGGCCGAGAGCGGCTCGCTGTTCGACATCGAGGTCAACGCCAGCCCGATCCTCGCCGCCGAAACCCTGCGCCGCAGCCTGTGGAACGTGGCTTACGGCTGTCTGGTGACCTCGGCGACCCTCACGGCGCTGGGCACTTTCGACCGCTTCCGCATGCGCGCCGGTCTGCCGAAAAAAGCCGTCACCGCTGTGGTGCCGAGCCCGTTCCATCACGCCGACGCCGGTGTGTTGCGCGTGCCGGATCTGAAGGCCGATCCGCGCGATGCCGCCGCCCACACGGCAGCGATCATCCGTGAGTTGCCGGATCTGGTCGAAGGCTCGCGCGGCACGCTGGTGCTGTTCTCTTCGCGCAAACAGATGCAGGACGTGTTCGACGGTCTGGACCGCGACTGGCGCAAGCAAGTGTTCATTCAAGGCAACCTGTCGAAACAGGAAACCCTGAACAAGCACAAGGCGCGGGTCGATGGCGGTGATTCCAGCGTGCTGTTCGGTCTCGCCAGTTTTGCCGAAGGTGTCGACTTGCCGGGTGCCTACTGCGAGCACGTGGTGATCGCCAAGATCCCGTTCTCGGTGCCGGATGATCCGGTCGAAGCGGCGCTGTCGGAGTGGATCGAGGCTCGTGGCGGCAATCCGTTCATGGAGATCTCTGTCCCCGATGCTTCGCTCAAGCTGGTTCAGGCTTGCGGGCGTCTGCTGCGTACCGAAGAAGACCGCGGCACCATCACCTTGCTGGATCGGCGCCTGGTCACCCAGCGCTATGGCAAGGCGATCCTCAATGCGTTGCCTCCTTTCCGTCGTGAAATATCCTGAGACAACGGTGGGCAGTTTTGCCCGCCGTGTTGTCTATCTCTCTGCCATCGCTTTTCCATTGGCCATTGTTGGTCGTTAGGGAGAACTCCGTTCTTATGATCCGCCGTTCGTTGCCTGCCGTTTTCGCTTTGATCTTCGCCACGCCGCTGTTAGCGGCGCCTGCGGGTCAGCAGACCCTGTTCAACTTCGTTCGCCCCGCCGACGTGGTCAAAGTCGCGACCGAAAATGCCGATCTGCCGCAAGCCAACGCCGAACAGACACCGGAAGGTGAAGTGCTGCGCCGGGTGACGTTCAATCCGGTGGCTCGCCCGACCTTGCGTCTGACGCCGCAGACTGGCGCGTGGGACTGGTCGCAGTCGGGCATGATGACCCTGCGCTTGCAGAGCGCGATGAACTGGGCTGTGACGGTTTATGTGCAAATCCAGAGCAATGACGGCCGCACACTGGTCAGCCGCGTCGACCTGCCGGCCGGCCCTGCGCAAACCCTTTTGGTACCGCTGGTGGCGTCTAGCCCGCTGAGCCAAGGCATGAAAGCCGGGCCGCCAATGCCGATGACAGTCGATGGTCAGCGGATTCTGCTGGCCGCCAGCAGCGGCGAAATCGATCGCAGCCAAGTGGTCTCGGTGAGCCTGTCCATGGATCAGCCGAAAGTTGCCCAGAGTTTGCTGCTCGAACGCTTTGGCGTGCAGGACGGCGACTCGGTCACTCAAGCCGTTTACGGCAATCTGGTCGACGCCTACGGGCAATCGACCCGCAGCAAGTGGCCGGAAAAGGTCAGCAACGACGAACAATTGAAATCCGCCGCCGCCAAGGAACAGCAACAGCTGAAAACCTGGCTCGCCGAGCGTGAAAAGTCCTCGCTGGACAAATTCGGTGGCTGGAACAAAGGCCCGGCGTTCAAGGCCAGTGGTTTCTTCCGCACTGAAAAGCGCGATGGCCGCTGGTATCTGGTCACGCCTGAAGGTCACCCGTTTTTCTCGCTGGGTGTGAACACCGTCAGCCCGCAGGTCAACCAGACCTACGTGGCCGGCCGTGAGTACATGTTCGAATCCTTGCCTAAAGCTGATGAGCCATTGGCCAGACATTTTGGCGAAGGTGACAACCGTGGCGGCAATGGTGTTGATCAGGGCCGGGGTTATGGCAACGGGCGCTGGTACGACTTCTACGGCGCCAACCTGCAGCGCGTGTACGGTGAGCCGTGCAAAGCCGACAGTGAAAGCAAGTCCGGGGTAGCGGAAGCGGCCAAGTCTGCAGCCGCTGAAACGGCCGCCGTCCAGGCCGCCGAGCCTGCCCCTGTACCTGCCGAGCCGAAGTCCGGAGTCGCTGAAGCGGCCAAGACTGAAACCGTACAAGCGACGACAGAACAGGCTGCCGAACCGTGCAAGGCCACCATCGATGAGCAGCAGTGGGCCAGCCACACGCTCGATCGCCTGCAAGCCTGGGGCTTCAACACGGTCGGTAACTGGAGTGCCGATTCGCTGAGTGATGCCGATCGCGTGCCATACACCTTGCCGCTGTCGATTGTCGGTGACTACACCAGCATCAGCACCGGCAGCGACTGGTGGGGCGGTATGCCGGATCCATTCGATCCGCGTTTCGCCATGGCCACCGAGCGCGCCGTCGCCATCGCTGCCCGCGATCACCGTGACGATCCATGGCTGGTCGGCTACTACGCCGACAATGAACTGGCGTGGGCCGGTCCCGGCGATGATCCGAAATCCCGCTACGCGTTGGCTTATGGCACGCTGAAAATGACCACTGACGTACCGGCCAAACGTGCATTCCTCAAGCAATTGCGCGACAAGTACCGCAATCAGGCGGGGCTGTCGAAGGCGTGGGGCATCGATCTGCCGGCGTGGGAGTTGATGGAGGATCCGGGTTTCGTGCCACCGCTGCCGAATCCCGAGCATCCGGAAATCGAGGCGGACTTCAAATATTTCCAGAAAGTCTTCGCCGACACTTACTTCAAGACTATCTCCGACTCGCTGAAATGGCACGCGCCGAACCAGCTGCTGCTTGGTGGTCGCTTCGCCATCAGCACCCCGGAAGCTGTGGCCTCCTGCGCGCAGTATTGCGATGTACTGAGCTTCAACATGTACACGCTGAAGCCGCAGGATGGTTATGACTTTGCCGCGCTGGGTGCTTTGGACAAACCGGTATTGATCACTGAATTCAACTTCGGCTCAGCGGATCGTGGCCCATTCTGGGGCGGCGTCACGCAAGTGGCCAAGGAAGAAGATCGCGGCCCGGCGTACGCCAACTTCCTCAAACAGGCCTTGAGCGAACCGTCGATTGTCGGCGTGCATTGGTTCCAGTATCTCGATCAACCGGTGACCGGGCGTTTGCTCGATGGCGAGAATGGTCACTTTGGTCTGGTGGGCGTGACGGATCTGCCGTATCAGGGCTTCGTCGAGTCAGTGCGCAAGAGCAATTTGCAGGCGATTGATCAGCTTGGCAAAGAGGCTGAGAAAGCGGCCGCAGCGGCGGGGCATGAGGCTGAGGGCGGGCGCAAAGGCGAGGCCGGTAAAGGGCCGGGGGCAGGGCATGCCGGTGGACATTCGGGGAATGGTCACTAACCTGTGATGCTCTAAAAAGATCGCAGCCTGCGGCAGCTCCTACATGGGAACGCGTTTCTCTGTAGGAGCTGCCGTAGGCTGCGATCTTTTGACTTGGCTTTTAACCGTCTGGCCCGCAGCTGTTCCCAAATCCCTCTAGGGCTGGAACAATGCGGGCCACTTTGTAGAGCGTTTTCGCGGGGGAGTTGCGGGTGCAGATTCAGGGACATTACGAGCTTCAATTCGAAGCGGTGCGCGAAGCCTTTGCCGCACTGTTCGACGATCCCCAGGAACGCGGCGCAGCCCTGTGCATCAAGGTCGGTGGAGAAACCGTCCTCGACCTCTGGTCCGGCACTGCCGACAAGGATGGCGCCGAAGCCTGGCACAGCGACACCATCGCCAACCTGTTCTCTTGCACCAAAACCTTTACAGCTGTCACCGCCCTGCAACTGGTCGGCGAAGGCAAGCTGCAACTGGATGTTCCAGTTGCGCGCTACTGGCCGGAATTCGCCGCCGCTGGCAAAGAATCCGTGACCCTGCGCCAATTGCTCTGCCACCAGGCCGGTTTGCCGGCGCTGCGTGAATTGCTGGCGCCGGAAGCGTTGTATGACTGGCAAACCATGGTCGATGCCCTCGCCGTCGAAGCTCCGTGGTGGACGCCGGGCACTGGCCATGGTTATGCCGCGATCACTTACGGCTGGCTGATCGGCGAATTGCTGCGCCGTGCCGACGGTCGCGGGCCGGGCGAATCCATTGTCGCCCGTGTCGCCAAACCGTTGGGCCTGGATTTCCACGTGGGCTTGGCTGACGAAGAATTCCACCGTGTGGCGCACATTGCGCGCGGCAAGGGCAATGCTGGCGATGCCGCCGCGCAACGGTTGCTGCAGGTGACCATGCGCGAGCCCACCGCGATGACCACCCGCGCTTTTACCAACCCGCCGTCGGTGCTCACCAGCACCAACAAACCGGAGTGGCGCCGCATGCAGCAACCGGCGGCCAATGGTCACGGCAATGCGCGCAGTCTGGCCGGTTTCTACGCGGGTCTGCTTGACGGCAGCCTCCTCGAAAGCGACATGCTCGAAGAGCTGACCCGCGAACACAGCCTCGGCGAAGACAAGACACTGTTGACCCGCACCCGTTTCGGTCTGGGCTGCATGCTTGATCAACCGGATGTGCCCAACGCCACTTACGGTCTCGGTTCCAAGGCGTTCGGCCATCCCGGCGCGGGCGGTTCCATCGGTTTCGCTGATCCTGAGCATGATGTTGCCTTCGGTTTTGTGACAAATACCCTTGGGCCGTACGTCTTGATGGATCCGCGCGCGCAGAAGCTCGCGCGGGTGCTTGCCACTTGTCTGTAAAGCGTCAATAGAAGTTCCAGGGCCGGAACCTCGGCGTGTTTTTCGATTCAAAACGGCTGTTTATCCGGGCGAAAGTGCTCTGATTTTTCATTACTTCATTTTGTGGATTTTCAATGTCATCTAAAAAGACTCTCGCCCTGGCCCTGTGTGTAGCGATCACCGGTTGTGCACAGACCCCGAAAAACGATGCGGACGGCGGTAGTTGGTGGCCGTTCGGCTCTTCCGACAAGGTCGCAGCCAAGGAACCGGCTCCGGCCCCGGCTCCGCTGAAACCTGCGGCCACTGCACCCGTGGCGAAGACTGAAAGCAGCAGCCCGTGGTACTGGCCGTTCGGTTCCGATGATGAAGCGGTCAAAGCGGACATGAAGGCTGAAGTCGCCCCGGAAGCGAAAAAACCGGCAACCGTGGCCAAAGCTGAAGCCGATGCGGGTGGCAAATGGTGGTGGCCGTTCGGCGGCAAGGATCAACCCACCACCAAAGCCGTGCCGATGCCGGATCCGAAAGTGACCCAGGCCTGGCTCGACGACTACGAGCCGCGCCTGCGTGAAGCGGTCAAGGACAGCAATCTGCAACTCGAGCGCCGTGAAAACGTGCTGGTCGTGACCGCGCCGGTCGAAGGCTCGTTCAACCCGGATCGTCCAGCCATGCTGCTGCCGGTCACCCTCGGCCCGTTCACCCGTGTGGCGAAAATCCTTGAAGCCGACCCGAAAACGGCCGTGCTGGTCCTTGGCCACAGCGATTCCAGTGGTGCAGCGCCTGCCAACATCAAGCTGAGCCAGGAACGTGCCCAGTCCATTGCGGCGATCTTCCGTCTCAGCGGCCTGCAGCGTGATCGCCTGATGCTGCGTGGCATGGGTTCCGAAGCGCCGCGTGCAGCCAACGACAGCGTTGAAGGTCGTGCGCTTAACCGTCGCGTTGAACTGCTGGTGACCCCGCAAAACACCATGGTTGCCCTGCTGAGCAAGTACAACATGCCAGCGCCGAAGCCAGTGACCATGGTTGCTGCGCAAGACGTCAAGCCTGCCGCCAAACCAGTCACCCCGGCCCCCGCCGCGAAGAAAGCAGCTGTTCCGGCTACCAAAAAGGCTCCGGCCAAGAAAGCCGCTGCCAAGGCTCCGGCTAAAAAGGCCCCGGCCAAGGCCCCAGCGAAGAAAACCACGCCAGCCAAAGCCGCCGCGACCGACAAGAAAGTCGCCGCGACCGATGCCACCAAGAAGTGATCCGCTAACGAAAAGGAATGCGCCATGACCCAGGCTCTGGCAGATATGCGTCGTGATTACACCCGGGATGGTCTGACCGAGGCGCAAGCCCCGGCCGAGCCGTTTGCGCTGTTCCACCAGTGGTTCGCCGACGCGGTGAACACCGAACAGGCACCGGTGGAAGCCAACGCCATGACCTTGGCCACGGTCGACCAGGATGGGCGACCGCACTGTCGCATTCTGCTGCTCAAGGGCCTGGACGAGCAGGGCTTCACCTTCTTCACCAATTACGACAGCGCCAAGGGCCAGCACCTGGCGGCTAACCCGTTCGCCGCCATGACCTTCTTCTGGCCGACCCTGGAGCGTCAGGTGCGCATCGAAGGGCGGGTGGTCAAGGTCACGCCCGCGGAGTCGGATGCGTATTATCAGGTGCGTCCGCTGGGCAGCCGTCTCGGTGCTTGGGCGTCACCGCAGAGTCGAGTGATCAACGGGCGCGGTGAACTGGAAGATTTGCTCAAGGCCACCGAGCAGCGCTTCTCCGATACTCAGCCCGACTGCCCGCAACACTGGGGCGGTTACCGCTTGCTGCCTGAGCGCATCGAATTCTGGCAGGGCCGTCCGAGCCGTCTGCACGATCGCCTCAACTACCGTGCGCAGGGCGCCGACTGGATTCTTGAACGTCTGGCACCCTGAGCAGTCTACCGAGCGGGATAGTCTGCCGCAGCGGCCTCCAGCCACTTCGGCAGATCCCGGCGCTTGATCCTCTGCGCCTGAGCGTTCGCCAACTGTTCGAGCATGAAGGCGCGTTTGCCTTCATCCTTGCCCGCCAGCGACAACGCCAGATCGCGATCCATCCAGCGCTTGATCCGCACGTACAACCACCAATGGAAGTACAAACCGGCGACAGTGGTGACGACGATGATGAAGTAATCCATGAAAATCCTTGGTGTCCGTGGCGCAGAATCGGTAATTTGGCGCTACTGTAGGGGCTAAATCAGGGAGAGCGTGCAGGTGTCTGTACCGCGCCTGAATGAAAGCCAATTTATCCGGGCAGTGTCGTGACAGGCGTCAAGCCACGGAGTTTAATGACTATATGTTTCTTTGGAGTTGATGCTATGCGTAAGTCTGTTCTGCTGGTTGCTTCCTTTTCCACGATGGCGATGTTGCTTACCGGCTGCCAATCGAGCCTGACCGGTGACTCCTACTCCCGTGACGAAGCGCGTCGTGTGCAGACGATTCGCATGGGCACCATCGAATCCCTGCGCCCGGTGAAAATCGAAGGCACCAAAACCCCGATCGGCGGCCTCGCTGGTGCAGCGGTCGGCGGCGTCGGCGGCAGCGCCATCGGCGGCGGCAAGGGCAGCATCGTTGCTGCGGTCATCGGTGCGGTGGCGGGCGGTCTGATCGGTTCGGCAACCGAAGAAGGTCTGACCCGTACCCAAGGTGTGGAAATCACCGTGCGTGAAGACGACGGCAGCATGCGTGCCTATGTGCAGCAGGTTCAGGAAAACGAAGTGTTCCGCGTTGGCGAACGCGTGCGCATCTCCACCGTTGGCGGGACCAGCCGCGTTTCGCACTAAGCGGAATTCAGGGTAAAGAAAACCCCGATCAGGTGACTGGTCGGGGTTTTTCTTTATTGCTTCCAGCTCGTTGAGTCAGTAATCGAAACAGGTTCCCATGAAGTAATCCAAGCCTTTCGGGAAGCTCTCGTTGAGAAGAGCTTCCAGAGCAGCTATTTGATCCGTGCTCAATAACAACTCGCCGGGCTCCAGTTCGCTTACAGGCTTGGACTCAATGAGTTGCGCGACTTGCTCATCCATCTCGTTACCGGTGATGTACCGCTCGAATTGCAAGGAGTCGTCCTGAACTTCATCAGGAAAAAATCCGGTGATCGAAAGGTAGTGCATACGGTCAATCAGCCTTTTTTCGCTATTAGCTGTAGTCGAACGAAATTTGATAGTCGTTAGTACTCAGGGTGATTTGATGTTGAAAGTACGGCTGAATGGTAGCAACCCACTTTTCGACAACATTGAAGCTGCCATTATTGATGTTGCCCTCTATCGGAATGCCTAAGGCATTCAGTACTGATTCATCATCCCCCAGATCTTTTGACGACTCCTCGCCCTGCAATTGCAGGGTTGCTGTGTCGTACCATTCCAGTCTCAGTTCTAGTCCCACCTCTTCCTCACAGATATCTTTTTTGATATTTTTCGGGTATTGAATGGGGGGCTACCAGTTGTTGCGGTATACGAACGATATCTGATAGTCGTAAGACGAATATTGGATGAAGTGCTGGAAGTACGGTTGAAGAATCTTTAACCAATCGGATTTAACATCAAATCCGCCATTATTTATGTTTCTGGCAGGCGACAGGCCTAACGCTTCAATTAGTGAGCAGTCCTCACCAAAATCTTTCGACAACTCCTCTCCTTCACCCAGTTCGGTTTGCTTGTCATACCATTCAAGCCTGGCCTTCAGTCCCATGTAATCCTCATAAATATTTTTTGATACTTCGGTTCTTTTTGGGCGGATCTATCTGTTCGCCGGTCCTATGGTCGAAAGAGCCTAAATGGCTCCCATCGCTTGCGCGGTATGCTTCAAGTTCGCCGTGCAGATAGTCCCATTCGTAAATTATCCGGCCTTTCGCGTTGATCCAGCGATCCCGAAGCCCTCCGTTGTATGGTGTTTTCTTTTTTGCTCTTCTCAAATCAGGAAAGGCTGTGATATCTACCGTTTCAGGAGCCGGGTGGTAGGTATGACCCGCTTCGGCGGTGCCTTTCGCAGCGCTGACAACAATGTAAATCGGTTTTACTCCCGACCCCACGGGAAAAACCAAAATGAAATCCCGGTACTCCGGCGGATAAACCGGATTGACCAGAATTCCAACCGCCGCTTTCGTCGGCGGATAAACCCAGATGTGCGGTGCCTGCGGTGCAGCCTCCAGCGCGGGAATACCGAGGATATCTGAGCCATCCTCGGCAGGCGTCCAGATCAGCTCGACGCCTTCGCCCAGATCCGCAATGAACTGGCTGTCTCGCGCGGTGAACTGCGCGACATCGACCATTTCCCAATCGCGATTCTTGCCGGTGTAGAAGCCGTAGCCCTTCAGGCTGCCGTCGGCCTGCTGTTCGACCCTCAACCGAACACGCGTTCGCGCCTGTGCAAGTCCACGCAGTTGTTCGTCGGTATAGAGCGCGCTGTCACCAAGGCTCGATGGCATGAACAGCGCAACCAAACCAACCAAAGGCGCAATAGCCGCGCTGGATACCACGGCGGGCAGTGCTTCAAACACCGATCCCGCCAGAGCCAGACTGCCAAATCCGGCCGGAATAGCGGTTGCGCCGATTTTCTTGAGCGGAACTGCGCCGCTTTCATCGGCCTCACGCGCACCCAACAGAATCAGCTCGCCGTAATCCTTCAGGCTGTCAGTCGGCACCATCCCCGAAGGATTGGAGTAATCGATAATCGCATCCGGCAATTTGCAGGACTTGGCGAATACGCAGCCAGCGCGCACGGGATCGGCTTTTTTGACCGCCACCTCACGGCTGCGCTCGAAAGCCTCCTGCCGCGCCAGCATGGCGTCGTAAGCGTTCTGTCTGGCGTCGCGTTCGGCCAGTTCAGTGGCCGTCATGTAGCGGTAGGTGACGTGATGCCCGTCGCCTTGCGGTGGGTTGGAAACCCGGGGAATGTCCTTGTTGCCAGCCACTGATCGTCCTTTCGTTCATCCGTCGACAGCCCTTCGCAAAGGGCTGCGCAACGTTAACGAAGCAGGAAAATGGTGGCTGTAGGACGCGTCGCTAAAGACGTGGGGATTGTTCGACGGATGCTGATTTGTAGATTGGCTGTTGTTCGAGACTCAGAGGACTGAGCCCGCAGGAAAAATTTGTTCAGCGCACTACAGTAATTTGTCGAGCACGAACTCTTTGAACCAAGGTGGCTGAGTATCTGATTTGATCTCAATCAGATCGCCATCGGTGATCTCCGCAATCTGGGTGAGACCTTCGCTACCTTCATCCGAGTTGTCGAAAATGTAGGCTCTGTTGGAGGTCAGGATGGCATCAGACAGAAGCTCCAAAGATCTCCAGTACCGTGCCTCTATCTTTTCAGGAGGAACGCTGTGCCCACCTTGTTTGACACGATACGCAACCCTGGCAATGTTGATCTGAGGGTCGGCGGTAGCGACGTAGTAAACATAAACCCGGTAACCGGAAGCATGAGCTTCGGCGAGCAGTTTGACCTTGTCAGAGGACGACATGACAGTTTCAAACGTAAAGCTGATTCGCTCTTTGATCAAAGATCTTCGTATGAAGTCGGAAAGGGCTGATGCGACGTAGGAGTCGATTACAGTATTTGCGAAGCTAAGCCTTTCACCGTCGATTTTCAGGGAATCCAGCTTTGCCAATGAGTGAGGGGATTTCTTGAGTAGAGCGTGCTCACGAAAGAATTCAAAGATGTCTTCTTTGTGAGCTTCGATGCGATAGGAGGTGAAGTCAAAATACCCTGTATCTTTGATTGAGCGTTCTATGTCATCAGGATTTATGTAATTTCCCAGCAAATGCGCTGGAACCAGTCGATTGAAGGTGCTTTTTCCTGACCCGTTCGGGCCTGCGAATATCCGTATTCTCGGTGTGCTCAAGAAATAACCTGTTTCGAGGATTTGTTGATGTGCAGGCGAGTGCCGCTTTTCAGATTTCCGTAGGTGCCTATTGTGCGCAAAGCAACAGAACTCTTCTCTGTCACTTCAAATAGCTGACCATCTTTAGCAACGAGCACTGCAGCACCATTGGCGAGCGCCATTCTGTAGGCGTTGCTGAATGCCTTCAGAGCGATGTCCGGAATCCGAGACTCCTGTATGGAAATCTGATCGTCCGTCATTGGGCGTTTTTCTGCTTTACGTGACATGGATGACTCCAGAATCGGTGCTGAGAAGGTGCGGCTGTCGACCAAAGATATAGCACACTTGCGAGGTTCAGAGCCAAGCCCCTCTGGATAGAAGGGCCTCGACTTTTGTAGAAAAATGCGTCTCAAGCGTTTTTCAGAGTATTCCGGCGACTCGCCGCCGCCGTCACCGCATAACCAATCAGCGCCGCCAGAATCGACCCGGTCAAAATCCCCATTCGGTCCATGCCAGCGTAATCACTCACACCAGGCTCAAACGCCAGCGATCCAACGAACAGGCTCATGGTGAAGCCAATGCCGCAGAGGATCGCCACGCCCAGCACCTGACCCCAGTTGGCGCCTTGGGGCAGGGCGGCGATGCCGGTTTTGACCGCGAGCCAGGTCAGACCGAACACGCCGACGGTCTTGCCCAACAGCAGGCCTACCGCGATGCCCATCGGCACATGATGGGTGAAGCTTTCCACGGTGACACCGCTCAGTGACAGGCCGGCGTTGGCGAAGGCGAACAGCGGCAGAATGCCGTAGGCCACCCATGGGTGCAGCGCATGTTCGAGGGTCAGCAGCGGCGACGGCTCTGCGTTTTTCGTGCGCAATGGAATGCAGAAGGCCAGGGTTACGCCCGCCAGCGTGGCGTGCACACCGCTCTTGAGTACACAGACCCAAAGAATCAAACCGATGATCATGTACGGCCCGAGTTTGACCACGCCCAAGCGATTCATCGCCACCAGCGCTGCAATGCACGCTGCCGCCAGACCCAGCGACAGGGTCGACAGTTCGCCGGAGTAGAAGATCGCAATGATCACGATGGCGCCGAGGTCATCGATGATTGCCAGGGTCATCAGGAAGAGCTTCAGCGATACCGGCACACGCTTGCCGAGCAAGGCCAGCACGCCGAGGGCGAAGGCGATGTCGGTCGCGGTCGGGATCGCCCAGCCGTCGAGCGCTGCCGGATTGTCGCGGTTGAGGAACCAGTAAATCAGCGCTGGCACCAGCATGCCGCCGATAGCGGCTGCACCGGGCAGGACGATCTGTGACGGCTTGGACAACTGGCCGTCGAGGACTTCGCGCTTAACTTCCAGGCCGATGAGCAGGAAGAACATCGCCATCAGACCGTCGTTGATCCACAGCAGCAGGGGTTTAGCGATTTTCAACGCACCGATCTGCGCCACCACCGGAGTGTCGAGCAGGCCGGTGTACAGCCACGACAGTGGCGAGTTGTTGATAATCAGCGCCAGGATGGCCGCGGCGATCAATAACAGACCGCTGGCAGCTTCCAACTGAAAGAAACGCGTGAAAGTGCTACGCAGAGGCAAGGTCGCTCTCCATCGATAAAGTAAAAAGGTGGGACACCCTAACCCGTACTGTTAGTTGTTAAAACAAAAGTTATATTCTTTTTTGTTATATGTCGTTACAAGGTGTCTGGCTCAAGCCACGCTGAGCCTAGCAGTTGCCTGACATATTGAGACTCAGCTGTATCTGTGCGCGCTATAGGATTTTTCCTAAGCTGATGAGTGAGCCTTTTGTACACATTCATCTCCTGCCCGATTCAACGAGAACCATCACCATGAGCGACAACCGACAGTGGGCCCGCGAAGCGATCCGCATCATCGAAGCGGATTTTCAGCGCAGCGCCGACACCCACCTGATTCCTTTGCCGCTGCCGGGTTTTGCGGGCATCGAGTTGTATTTCAAGGATGAATCCAGCCATCCGACCGGCAGCCTCAAACATCGCCTGGCCCGTTCGTTGTTCCTCTATGCGTTGTGTAACGGCTGGCTCAAGCCCGGCGCGCCGGTGATCGAGGCGTCCAGCGGTTCGACGGCGATTTCCGAAGCGTATTTCGCGCGGATGCTGGGCTTGCCGTTTATTGCGGTGATGCCGGCGACCACGTCCAAAGAGAAGATCGCGCAGATCGCGTTCTACGGTGGCCAGAGCCATCTGGTGAAAGATCCGACGCAGATCTACGCCGAATCCGAGCGTCTCGCCCGCGAACATGGCGGCCACTTTATCGACCAGTTCACCTACGCCGAACGTGCCACTGACTGGCGGGCGAACAACAACATTGCTGAATCGATCTTCCAGCAGATGCGCTATGAGCAACACCCGGAACCGAGCTGGCTGATTTCCAGCCCCGGCACTGGTGGCACCACCGCAACGCTCGGTCGTTACGTGCGCTATCGCCAGCATTGCACTCGCGTGCTGTGCGCGGATGCCGAGCGTTCGGTGTTCTTCGATTACTACCAGACCGGCGATGCGAGTTTGCGTCTGGATTGCGGTTCGCGCATTGAAGGCATTGGCCGGCCACGGGTCGAAGCGTCGTTTCTGCCCAAGGTGATCGATGCGATGGTCAAAGTGCCGGACGCCTTGTCACTGGCGGCCATGCATTATCTGGCGAAACGTCTGGGACGGCATGTCGGCGGGTCGAGCGGGACCAATCTGATCGGCGCCTTGATGGCGGCGCAACAGATGAAGGCGGCGGGGGAGTCGGGGTCGATCGTGGCGATTTTGTGCGATGGTGGCGAGCGGTATGCCGACACTTATTACGATCAGGTTTGGCTGAAGGCGCAGGGGTATGAGTTGGCAGGGTTGATCGAAGCAGTGACTGCGAGTGCCGAGCGCGGTGAGCCGCTGCCGACTTCAGTCCTGCGCGCGAATATCTGACACACCGAAATCAACTGTAGGAGTGAGCCTGCTCGCGATGGCGTAATAACATTCAACATTGATGTTGAATGGACTACCGCTATCGCGAGCAGGCTCACTCCTACAGGGTTTTGTGTCAGTCAGTGAGGCCGAGGATGTCGCGCGCCACGGCTTCTGCAATGCGAATCCCGTCAACACCCGCCGACAGAATCCCGCCCGCATAACCCGCGCCTTCACCGGCCGGGAACAAGCCCTTCACATTCATGCTCTGCAGCGTTTCGTTACGAGTGATGCGCAGCGGTGACGAAGTACGCGTCTCGATCCCGGTCAAGACTGCATCGTGCAGCGAGTAACCACGAATCTGCTTCTCGAACGCTGGTAAGGCTTCGCGGATTGCCTCGATGGCAAAATCCGGCAAGGCCAGGGCCAGATCGCCCAGCGCCACGCCCGGTTTGTACGACGGCTCGACTTCACCCAGTTCGGTCGATGGAATGTCGTTGATGAAGTCGCCAACCAGTTGCGCCGGCGCCTTGTAATCGCTGCCGCCAAGAATGAACGCGTGAGATTCAAGACGCTCCTGCAACTCGATCCCGGCCAGCGGGCCACCCGGATAATCGACTTCCGGGGTGATGCCGACGACGATGCCGGAGTTGGCGTTGCGCTCGTTACGCGAGTACTGGCTCATGCCGTTGGTGACCACGCGGTTCGGCTCGGACGTCGCCGCGACCACGGTGCCGCCCGGGCACATGCAGAAGCTGTAGACCGAACGGCCGTTCTTGGCGTGGTGCACCAGTTTGTAGTCGGCAGCGCCGAGTTTCGGGTGCCCGGCGTATTTGCCCAGACGTGCACGGTCGATCAGCGATTGCGGGTGTTCGATGCGGAAACCCACCGAAAACGGCTTGGCTTCCATGAACACGCCACGGCTGTGGAGCATGCGGAAAGTGTCGCGGGCGCTGTGGCCGAGGGCCAGAACCACGTGTTTCGAATGCAGGGTTTCGCCGCTGGCCAGTTGTACGCCGACCAATTGGCCGTCCTCGATCAGCACGTCGGTGACGCGTTCCTGGAAGCGCACTTCGCCGCCCAGTTCGCGGATCTGCTCGCGCATGTTTTCCACCATGCCGGTCAGACGGAATGTACCGATGTGCGGCTTGCTGACGTAGAGGATTTCTTCCGGCGCGCCGGCCTTGACGAACTCGTGCAGGACTTTACGGCCGAGGAACTTCGGATCCTTGATCTGGCTGTATAGCTTGCCGTCGGAGAACGTGCCCGCGCCGCCTTCGCCGAACTGCACGTTGGACTCGGGGTTGAGCACGCTTTTACGCCACAGGCCCCAAGTGTCTTTGGTGCGCTGGCGGACTTCGGTGCCGCGTTCGAGGACGATCGGCTTGAAGCCCATTTGCGCCAGCAGCAGGCCAGCAAAGATGCCACACGGGCCGAAACCGACAACGATCGGGCGCTGGCTCAGGTCGCTTGGTGCCTGGCCGACGAATTTGTAGCTGACATCCGGCGCCATGTTGACGTTACGGTCGTCGGCGAACTTGCCCAACACCTTGGCCTCGTCGCGCACTTCGAGGTCGATGGTGTAGATGAAGCACAGTTCGGAGGACTTTTTGCGCGCGTCGTAGCTGCGCTTGAACAAGGTGAAATCGAGCAGATCATCGCTGGCGATGCCCAGACGTTGCACGATGGCAACGCGCAGGTCTTCTTCGGGATGGTCGATTGGCAGCTTGAGTTCAGTGATTCGTAACATGGCGAGGATCCGGGTTCGCGGGGCGCACAACTGCGCCAGGGCGTTTGAAGGCCGCGATTATAAGCCGCAAAGGCCGGATCCGGTGAGGCTAAAACGCTCAGTCGTTGCGCGATCCGCCGAAATACCCGCAACCACGCTGCACCTGGCCGTCGATGCGCAACTCGGCGCTCATGTGCTGCACGCTACCGGTGCTGCTGTCGACGCAGCGCTGCGGCGCGACCCACAATTCGATGCGCTGGTTGTTGACTTCGCTGCTCAGATTGAAGCGGCCATCGCCCAACTGATCTTCAATATACGGCACGGCAAGTGGCGGCTGACCTTCGCGGTCGATGACCATGCCTTTGCCGCTGACTTTGACATTCCACTCCGGGCCATGGCCGGCGGCACGCAGGATCAGCAGTTTGAAATTCGGATCATCGCAGGCAGTGCCGGAGCGCTCGACGCGATACAACTGCGTGAGGTCGAGTCGATCGCCGGCGACTTTGCCGCGAACATCGGCGAAAAGTTTGCCTTGCTCGTCGGCGAGGGTAGCAGCCTCTTGCAGAATACTGGTGCCACCGATGTCATTGACCACCAGTTGACGCTGATCCTGACATGGCTGGAACACCAGTTTGCCGTCAGCAGCGGTCAGTTGCCCCTGCATCCGCGTCTGCCCGACGTGCGAGGCACTTTCTCGCTGGCCATCGAACAACTGGCAAGCGGCAAACAACGGCAGCAGGGCAACAACGACCAACGAACGGGCAACACGCATTTTCGGCTCTCCAGACAAGTGCCGCCACGTTACGCAGCCTGACCGTTCATCACAAGGGTTTAGCCCACGTGAAACGTCTGACCGGTTTGCAGGCCTTCGACACTTTTCGCGTAGGCCAATGCCACATCTGCCGCAGGAACCGGCTTGTAGCCACGGAAATACGGGGCGTAGCTGCCCATCGCTTCGAGCAGCACGGTCGGGCTGATCGAGTTCACTCGCAGGCCGCGTGGCAATTCGATGGCGGCGGCGCGAACGAAGCTGTCCAGAGCACCGTTGACCAGCGCTGCCGATGCGCCGCTGCGGATCGGATCGTGGCTGAGCACGCCGGTTGTGAAGGTGAACGAAGCGCCGTCGTTGGCGAATTCGCGGCCGATCAGCAGCAGATTGACCTGGCCCATCAGCTTGTCTTTGAGGCCGAGAGCGAAGCTGTCTTCCGTCATCTCACCCAGTGGGGCGAAGGTGACGTTGCCGGCGGCGCAGACCAGTGCATCGAACTTGCCGGTTTTTTCGAACAGTTTGCGGATTGATGCGCTGTCGCTGATATCCACCTGCAAATCACCGCTGCTGCGCCCGATACGGATGACTTCGTGGCGTTGCGAGAGTTCTTTATCCACCGCCGAACCAATAGTGCCGCCAGCGCCTATCAACAGAATCTTCATCGAGCTTGTACCTCAAGTGGTTGAACGAGGTTTCAGTCTAGAGTGGTTTTTTCTGCGGATAAGCGCACTAATGGGCAACCTTTGGTTTTCAAATGGAAACAATCCATGAGCGAGATGGATGATCTGGCGGCGTTCGCGGTGTTGATTGAAGCGGGCAGTTTCACCTTGGCAGCGCAGCAATTGGGCTGCAGCAAGGGCCAGCTGTCGAAACGCATCAGCCAGCTCGAAGCGCAGTTTTCTGTGGTGTTGTTGCAACGCACCACCCGGCGCTTGAGCCTGACCGCCGCCGGCGCAGCATTGTTGCCGCAGGCCCAGGCGCTGGTCGTCCAGGTGGAAAGGGCGCGTCAGGCCTTGGCGCGATTGAAGGACGATATGGCCGGTCCGGTGCGCATGACGGTGCCGGTGTCGCTGGGTGAAACCTTCTTTGAGGGTTTGTTGCTGGAGTTCTCGCATCAATACCCTGAGGTGCAGATTGAGCTGGAGCTGAACAACAGTTACCGCGATCTGTCCCGGGACGGCTTTGATCTGGGGATCCGCAGCGAGGTGGCCAATGACGAACGACTAGTGGCCAAGCCGTTGTTGGCCTGGCAGGAAATGACCTGCGCCAGCCCGGCGTATCTCGAGCGCTTCGGAGAACCGCTGACGCCACAGGCTCTGGCCGAACATCGCTGTTTGCTCAACAGCCACTACAGCGGGCGTGAGGAATGGCTGTATCACCAGCAGCATGAATTGTTACGGGTGCGAGTATCAGGACCGTTTGCCAGCAACCATTACAACTTGCTGAAGAAAGCTGCACTCAGTGGCGCCGGGATTGCGAGGTTGCCTTCCTACTTGCTGCAGGCGGAATTGGCTGACGGCAGATTGCGCTGGCTCCTGCGTGACTTTCAGACCCGGCGTATGCCGATGTACCTGGTGCATCCGTATCAGGGCGGATTACCAAAACGCACGCAGGTACTCGCTGACTATCTGATCGGCTGGTTCAAGCGCAGCGGCGAGGCGCTGGATCGACTTCAGCGCTGATCATATGAACATAAACCCCATGTAGGAGCTGCCGAAGGCTGCGATCTTTTGATTTTGTTTTTTTCAAAGCAAGATCAAAAGATCGCAGCCTTCGGCAGCTCCTACAGGTCGGCGTTCAGTTGGCCAAGTGGCGGGCGATCAGATGATCAATCGATAACTTGCCCGGCCCCGTCGCCATCAGGTACAGCAACACCGCCGCCCAGGTACCGTGAGTCGGATAGGCATCTGGGTAGACAAAAAGCTGAATGGTCAGGGTCATGCCCAATAATGCCAGCGCCGAAAACCGCGTAGCGAAGCCAATCAGAATCAGCAGCGGAAAGAAATGCTCGGCGAACGCCGCCATGTGCGCGGCAATCTCTGGCGACAGCAGCGGTACGTGGTATTCGCTCTTGAACAACGGAATCGTCGAGTCGGCCAGACGTGGCCAGCCGAGTTGTAAGCTGCCGTCGATCAGGTCAATGGCCAGGCCTTCAACCTTGGTCTGCCCTGATTTCCAGAACACCGCGGCTATCGAGAAACGCGCAATGAAGGCGATCAGGCTGTGAGGGATTTTTTCCAGCAGCGCGATGGCGCGGGTGATGAGGCGGCTCATGGCGATTCCTTGTTGTTCATTTGGGTGATCGCGTTGTGTGCGATCAGCAGGCCGAGGGTTTGCGCGAGGTCGAATTCAGGGCTGTGTTCAGCGGCTGCCAGGAGAGGCTGTCCATCGATCAGATTGCGGATAAACACGCTGGCGCCGGGTTCGAGGGCGAACACTTCGACGTCCAGGCCATTGCGCAACACCAGCGCGTGTTGCCTTTGGTTGACGTCGATCCCCTCCAGCGTCGAGTCGTGTTGATGTGCGCCCCAGATCGCGACTACGGCATAGGCTGAGTCGAGCAGGTGAAGGGAGGGATGAAGGTTGAGGCGCAGCTCACTCAGCGTTTGCACATCAGCCAGTGCTGCCGTGATCTGTTCCGCGCGCACGGGCAGGGCGTCGGCCGCGTGGTAGGCGAGGGTGCGCAAGTGCTCAAGACGCGCCACGTCTGCCAGATAAGGCACGCCGCCGGCCGGTTCAAACGCTGCAATGAAGTCCGCAAATACCTCGCCGTAGCGATTCATCAACGGACTCTGCGGCGGCTGCTGTTGGACGAAAACGGCCGCCATGGCGCGAAAGAATTCATCGCCGACCAATTGCGCAACCACCGGGTAACTGTCGCTCAACGCATTGATCAGCGAACCCTGTACGTTGTTGCGATACACCGCGAAACGGCTCGCCGGATCAGCACCGTTGGCGCTGCACAGGCCTTCGGGGCAGGGTAGTCGCGTGTCGATGAGCGCGGCAGCGAAAGCGCGTTGAGTGCTCATGTGCGTGCTCCAGCATCCAGCAAAAGTGCATCAGCTTGCTGAGCTTCCGCCAGTAGCACCGCAAACGCCGGCACGTGATTGTCGCGCTCGATCAACGTCGCCACCGGGCCGATGCGTTGCAGCACTTGCCGGTACAAACCCCAGACGGCTTGATCGATCGGCGCGCCGTGATCGTCGATCAGCAAGCGATCGCCAAGGCTGTCGCTATCTTCGGCGAACCCGGCCAGATGAATTTCACCCACCGTGTGTAGTGGCAGCGCATCGAGATACGCCAGTGGGTCACGCTGATGGTTCACGCAAGAAACGTAGACATTGTTGACGTCCAGCAGCAGGCCGCAGCCGCTACGGCGGATGACCTCAGCGATGAAATCTGCCTCATCGAGGGTTGAGCGTTGAAACGCCAGATAGGTTGCCGGATTCTCCAGCAACATGGGCCGTTTGAGCGTGTTCTGCACTTGATCGATATGCTCGCAGACGCGATTCAGCGTCGGCGTGTCATAGGCCAGCGGCAACAGATCATTGAGAAACACCGGGCCATGGCTCGACCAAGCCAGATGTTCGGAAAAGGCTTGCGGTTGATAGCGCTGAATCAGCTCGGCAAGGCGTTGAAGATGCTGTTTATCCAGCGGCCCTTCAGCACCGATGGACAAGCCGACACCGTGCAACGACAGCGGATACTGCTCGCGGATCAAACCGAGAAAATGATGAAACGGACCGCCGGCCACCATGTAGTTTTCGGCGTGGACTTCGAAGAAACCGATGTCCGGTTGTGAGCCGAGCACTTCACGAAAGTGCCCGGTCTTGAGTCCCAGCCCGGCACGGGACGGGAGCCCGGTGCGGGCTGCCTGAGTGCGGGATTGGGCATGGTCATTGATAGTGAACATGATCGTCACTCAGGCAGGCCAACGATCAGGACTTGGCTTTGAAGGCTTCCATCTGACCGAAACCGGTCGGCGAGGTTTTGCTTTCAGTGGTAGCGCAGGTGCCCTTTGGAACGAGTTTCCAGGCGTTGGCCTGATAGTCCATTTTTGCGGTGCCGGCACAGGTGGTGCCTGCACCAGCGGCGCAATCGTTTTTGCCTTTCATGGCCACGCCGAAGCATTTTTCCATGTTGGCGTCGGCGGCCTGGGCGGTGGAAACAGTGGCGATGCTCAGAGCGGAACCGAGGGCCAGAACCAGGGCGGTAGCGGACAGGGTGCGGGTGGTAGCAGTCATGGTGTTTCTCCAGTTTTGTTCAGGGTTTTTACAAGCGCGATTGCGCTTGCTTGTCCCTCTAGAGAAAGCTCATGGCGATGCGTTACAGCCCAACCAGATCTTTTTCAGAAAAAACGCGCATCACCTGTAGGAGCTGCCGAAGGCTGCGATCTTTTGATCTTTGTTTTTAAGATCAAGATCAAAAGATCGCAGCCTTCGGCAGCTCCTACAGGGGGATTTCGCAGGCATAAAAAAACGGCCCGAAGGCCGTTTTTTTGTTCAGCGAAATGCATCAACCGCCGAGGTACGCCTCGCGTACTTTCGGGTCGGTCAGCAGTGCTTCACCAGTGCCTTGCATGACCACGCGGCCGTTCTCCAGAACGTACGCCCGGTCAGCGATTTTCAGCGCCTGGTTGGCGTTCTGCTCGACCAGGAACACCGTCACACCATCCTTGCGCAGCATTTCGATGATGTCGAAAATCTGCTGGATGATGATCGGTGCCAGGCCCAGCGACGGCTCGTCAAGCAGCAGCAGTTTCGGCTTGCTCATCAGCGCCCGGCCGATGGCGAGCATTTGCTGTTCGCCGCCGGACATGGTGCCGCCGCGCTGGTTGAAGCGTTCTTTCAGGCGTGGGAAGAGGCCGAGGACCTTGTCCATTTGCTCCTGATAGTCGCCCTTGTCGGTGAAGAAGCCGCCCATGGACAGGTTTTCTTCAACGGTCAGACGGGCAAACACCCGACGACCTTCCGGCACCACGGCGATGCTCTTGCGCATGATCTGCGAAGAGTCCTGGCCGACCAGTTCCTCACCCATGTAGCGGATGCTGCCGCTGTGCGCCTGCGGCGAACCGCAAAGCGTCATCAGCAGTGTGGACTTGCCGGCACCGTTGGCGCCGATCAGGGTCACGATCTCGCCCTGACGGACTTCGACGTTGACGTTGTGCAGGGCCTGGATCTTGCCGTAGAAGGTGGAAACGTTTTCGAACTGCAGCATTTACGCTTCCCCCAGGTAGGCTTTGATCACTTCAGGATTGTCGCGGATCTGTTCCGGCGTGCCGTCAGCCAGAGGTGTGCCCTGGTTGATCACGACGATGTGGTCGGAAATGCTCATGACCAGTTTCATGTCGTGTTCGATCAGCAGCACGGTGACGTTGTGCTCTTCGCGCAGAACGCTGATCAGCGCCTTGAGATCCTCGGTTTCCTTCGGGTTCAGACCGGCCGCCGGTTCGTCGAGCATGAGGATCCGCGGACGGGTCATCATGCAGCGAGCGATTTCCAGACGTCGTTGCTGACCGTAGGCCAGCGTGCCGGCGGTACGGTTGGCGAACTCTTTGAGGTTGACCTTTTCCAGCCAGTACTCGGCGAACTCCATGGCCTCGCGCTCGCTTTTGCGGAACGCCGGGGTCTTGAACAGGCCGGACAGGAAGTTGGTGTTCAAGTGACGGTGCTGGGCGATCAACAGGTTCTCGACCGCCGTCATGTCCTTGAACAGGCGCACGTTCTGGAAGGTACGCACCACGCCTTTGAGGGCGATCTTGTGGCCCGGCAGGCCCTGGATCGGTTCGCCATCGAGCAGGATGCTGCCGCCAGATGGCTTGTAGAAACCGGTCAGGCAGTTGAACACGGTGGTCTTGCCCGCGCCGTTCGGCCCGATCAATGCAACCACCTGTTTCTCTTTGACGGTCAGGGCCACACCGTTGACCGCGAGCAAACCGCCGAAGCGCATGCTCAGGTTTTCGACTTTAAGGATCTCGCGGCTCATTTTCGCAACTCCATGTGTGGGCGTTGCATCGGCAGCAGACCTTGTGGACGCCAGATCATCATCAATACCATCAGCGCACCGAACATCAACATGCGGTACTCGCTGAACTCACGCATCATTTCCGGCAACAGGATCATCACCACGGCCGCCAGGATCACGCCCAACTGCGAGCCCATGCCACCCAATACGACGATGGCGAGGATGATCGCCGACTCGATGAAGGTGAACGACTCCGGCGTCACCAAACCCTGACGGGCAGCGAAGAAACTACCGGCGAAACCGGCAAACGCAGCACCGAGGGTGAACGCGGACAGCTTGATGATCGTTGGATTCAGACCCAGCGCACGGCAGGCGATTTCGTCTTCACGCAGTGCTTCCCACGCACGGCCGATCGGCATGCGCAGCAGGCGGTTGATGACGAACAGCGCCGCCAGCGCCAGCAACAGCGCAACCAGGTAAAGGAAGATCACCTTGTTGATCGAGTTGTATTGCAGGCCGAAATATTCGTGGAAGGTTTGCATGCCTTCCGCCGCTTTACGTTCGAAGGTCAGGCCGAAGAACGTCGGTTTCTCGATGTTGCTGATGCCGTTCGGGCCACCGGTGATGTCGGTCAGGTTACGCAGGAACAGACGGATGATCTCACCGAAACCAAGGGTCACGATCGCCAGATAGTCACCGCGCAAACGCAGCACCGGGAAGCCCAGCAGGAAGCCGAACGTCGCCGCCATCAGGCCGGCAATCGGCAGGCAGATCCAGAAGCTCAGGCCGTAGTAGTGCGACAGCAGCGCGTAGCTGTAGGCGCCGACGGCGTAGAAACCGACGTAACCGAGGTCGAGCAGACCGGCCAGACCGACGACGATGTTCAGACCGAGGCCGAGCATCACGTAGATCAGGATCAGCGTCGCGATATCCACCGCGCCACGGGAGCCGAAGAACGGCCACACCAGCGCCACCAGGATCAGCGCAATGATGAAATAGCGCTGGGTGGTTGGCAGGGTGAGGAAGTTGCTCGCCTTGGCCGGAATCAGCGGCAGGCCCGGCGACGCACGCCAGGCTTTGCTGATCTGCTGGTTGAACAGCACGCGCAGGAACATCAGCACCGAACAGATGGCGATGGTCGCCAGCACGGTCGGGCTGGTGTTGTGCACTTCCAGGTTGATGCCGACGATGGTCAGTTTCAAACCGAGTACCGGGTAGGCCACGGCCCACACCAGCAAGGCACTGAACAGTGCCTGTTTAAGATTCCTAGTCATACTTTCTCAACCTCCGGACGGCCCAGAATGCCGGTCGGACGGAACAACAGCACCAGAACCAACAAGCCGAAAGCCACGACATCCTTGTACTGGTCGCCGAAGATATCGGCACCAAAGGCTTCTGCCACCCCAAGCACCAGCCCGCCGAGCATGGCGCCGGGGATGCTGCCAATCCCGCCCAATACTGCGGCGGTGAAGGCTTTGAGGCCGACGAGGAAACCGGCGTTCGGGTTGATCACACCGTATTGCATGCTCAGCAGCACAGCCGCAACGGCTGCCAGCGCGGCACCAATGACGAAGGTAAGGGCGATGATGTTGTTGGTGTTGATGCCGAGCAGGTTGGCCATCTTGATGTCTTCGGCGCAGGCGCGGCAGGCGCGACCCAGGCGAGAGCGGGAGATGAACAGCGTCAGGCCGAGCATGGCGATCAGGGTCACCACGAACACCACGATTTGCATGTAGGAAATCAGCACTTCTTGTGCGCCACCTGGACCGAAGGCAATGTTGCCCGGAATCAGGTTGGGGATAGCTTTGTCCTTGGAGTCTTGCGCCAGCAGAACCGTGTTCTGCAGGAAGATCGACATACCGATCGCGGAAATCAGCGGGATCAGACGGTTGCTGCCGCGCAGGGGGCGGTAGGCGATCCGTTCGATGCTGTAACCGTAGGAACTGGTGACGACGATGCTGGCGATGAACGCCGCCGTCATCAACAGCGGGACACTGTCGAGTCCCATCATGGTCAACCCGGCGATGGCGATGAACGCCACGTAAGAGCCGATCATGTACACCTCGCCGTGGGCGAAGTTGATCATTCCAATGATGCCGTAAACCATCGTGTAGCCGATGGCGATCAAGGCATACATGCTGCCAACGTTCAGGCCGTTAACCAGCTGTTGGAAGAAGTGATAGATGTCAGGCATTACAGCGCTCCTAAAAACCTGATACGCATTTCACTGGTGGAGTCATTTTCCCGCCCGGCCCCGTGGATCTTTATCCACTTCGAATCCGGGTTTTGCCAGCGAACCGCTGATGACGGTTTTGAGATTTTCAGGTGGGGAGACTGGCGGATCACGCCAGCGCGGCCCAATACATTCGTAAAACAAAGCCCACGGCACGCCGTGGGCTTTATTGGCAGTCAGTCAGGCAGCGCCTTACTGAGGCGAAACTTCAGTTTTAGGTTTGCCGTTGTGCCACTCGTAAACCACGAATTTGAAGTCTTTCAGGTCGCCCTTGGCGTCAAAGCTCAGGTCGCCAGTCGGGGTCTTGAAGGTACCGGCGTGAATGGCTTCAGCCACTTTGGTCGCGTCTTCGGACTTGGCTGCCTTGATGCCTTCGGCAATCACTTCAACCGCCGAGTAGGACGGGAACACGAACGGACCGCTCGGATCTTCTTTCTTCGCCTTGAATGCATCGGCCAGGGCGATGTTGGCTGGATCCTGGTCGAAGGATTTCGGCAGGGTCACCAGCAGGCCTTCGGACGCGTCCTTGGCGATCTGAGTGATCGAGTCGTTACCCACGCCTTCCGGACCCATGAACTTGGCTTTCAGGCCCTTTTCCTGTGCTTGACGCAGGATCAGACCCAGCTCCGGGTGGTAGCCGCCGTAGTAGACGAAATCGACGTTGGCTTGCTTGAGCTTGGCGATGATCGCCGAGAAGTCTTTGTCGCCGGCGTTGACGCCTTCGAACACGGCAACCTTGGTGCCTTTCTTCTCGAGGGTCGATTTCACCGCGGTGGCGATGCCTTCACCGTACTGTTGCTTGTCGTGCAGGACGCCGACAATTTTCGGTTTCACGTGGTCGGCAATGTAGTTACCGGCGGCAGGGCCCTGGGCGCTGTCCAGACCGATGGTGCGGAAGACCATTTTGTAACCACGGGCGGTGATGTCCGGGCTGGTGGCAGCCGGGGTGATCATGATCACGCCTTCGTCTTCGTAGATGTCCGAAGCCGGTTGAGTGGAGCTGGAGCACAGGTGACCGACCACGAACTTGACGCCGTCGTTGACGACCTTGTTCGCGACCGCTACCGCTTGTTTTGGATCGCAGGCATCGTCGTATTCAACGGCTTCGAGTTTCTTGCCGTCGACGCCGCCCTTGGCGTTGATTTGCTCGATGGCCATTTTTGCGCCACTGAACTGCATGTCGCCGTACTGGGCTACTGGACCGGTTTTAGGACCGGCGATACCGATTTTGATGGTGTCAGCTGCGAACGAATGGCTGGCAACCCCGGCCAGAACCATAGCGGCAAACAGTTTGGAAATCTGCTTAGTAGCCTTAGTCATAGTGCTCCACTCTTACTGTTGTAATTTTTTTGAGTTCTGGCGCCGTAGCAGCAGAACCGGGTCAGATATCTTTGCGATACCCTCCGGAAATGCCCCCGGCAACTGTACCGGTACAGTGTAGAGCGCCGGTTGTCAGCCTGGGAAGCGGGCGCCGAGGGGCAAAACTTGGGGGTGTCGCATTTTTGAATGAAAAAGACAGAATTGCGGCGGGGCGTTCGTGGGCATATAGCCCAATCAGCAGCATTCCCTGGCGTTCCTGCTCTTTTCGTTCGGTGCAGCCATTTGCAACCGGGTTTTGCTGGCGGACCACCGACGTTATTATTCGCGTCGATTTCTTTTCCGGACAGCACCCATGAATCAAGAACCTAGCACCCTCTATGCCAAGCTGCTTGGTGAAACCGCATCTATTACCTGGAAAGAGTTGGAGCCGTTCTTCGCCAAGGGTGCCCTATTGTGGGTCGACCCTGACCTGGATTTGATCGCGGCGGCCGAGGCCGTGGCTTCGGATGAGGGCGAGAAAGTGGCCGCGTGGCTGGCCGCAGACAAAGTCGCCAAGCTCTCTGAAACGCGGGCGCTGGATCTTTTCGAACGCGATCCACAGTTGTGGGCGGTGGTGGTTTCGCCGTGGATTCTGATCCAGGAAAGGGCAGTCGCTTCTGACGTTGCACCTTGATGGTGCGACCTGTCGTCAGCGAAAAGTGTGTAGCGGAGTAGCGTGATGGCACGTTGCCGTAGAGAAACACCACAAGCGCGGGTGGCCTCACGGTGACGTAAACGTAACGGGAACAGTTTAGTAAGCAGCCTAACGGCTGCTTAATTGTTTCTGGATATTGGAAAGGCTGAAATCTTCAGTAAATTTCAGGGCCTCTTCGCTGGCAAGCCAGCTCCCACAGGTTTTGTGGTTTACACAATAATTGTGTAAACCCGGACCCTGTGGGAGCTGGCTTGCCAGTGATTGCGGCGACTCGGCCTTCGATCAGACCGAAAACGACTTGCCGGTATGGTTATTCAGCGAAATAACCTTGGTCTTGCCAATCCGGTGACGATAGATCTCGCGCAAATACTTGATCGACTTTTTCACGCAATCGCGCGACAAACGAATGTCATTGATCGAGACAAACTTCTCTTTGTCGTTGATCAGTTCGCGGTACTTCTTCTCGTACATCGGTTTGATCGCATACCAGTTGGTGTCGAGGATCTTCGCCGGGTTTTCGAACTCGTTGAGCAGGTCGTCGATGCGGTCTTCGTCGAACTCCTCGTTAATGATGAAATCGAGAATCGAGTTGTCCAGCGTCTCGTCGAAACGGTACGGGTTCTTCGCGAAGCAACGCTTGATAAACGCGACGATCAGGGTCAGGAAGTCGTCCGACAGGCACGGGCTCTTCGCAATCAGCGTGGTCAGCGAGAGATTGGCCGAGGCGCCGATTACCAGTGCGTAACGCTTGAGCGTGGTGTTGGGGAACAGGCTGTTGAGGTGAGTCTTCAACCGGTTCAGGTCCATGTACGACAGCTTGTAGTCTTTCGGCAGCGAAACGATCGAGACCACCGACGAGCAGTTCTTGAAGAAGTGCAGGTCGTGCAGCGCGGCGGCGTCGTAGCCGGAATTCTTGTACTGCTCCAGCGAAGCGCGATAACGCTTGGACTCGATCGGCAACAGGCTGATGCCTTCGATGGCCTGCGTGACCTTGTTGAAGTGCGGCAGGTCGATCGAGCGGAAGAACAGGTCGTCGATGTTCAGGCGCTGCGGCTCTTTGTCGAACACCTTGAATTTGTCGCTGCTCGGCGGCGGCGTTTCCGGCACCACCGATTCGGCGTAGGCAATCGCCACCGGGCCGGCCAGGCTCATGAACAGGTCGTTGGCGTCGAGGCGAATGGTTTCGCCAATGTCGATGCCGGCGCGGCGGAAGTAGTTCTGGTCGTAGTCCGTGGTGACGGCCTGTGCCGTGAGAATGTTGAAGATCTGCTGCGAGATGTATTGGTTAGCGTGCTTTTCCATCGCATTGACATCAATGTTCTGGATGTTGCCGTCATCGCTTTCTTCGGCGTAACGCATGATGTCGTTGGAGATCAGCATCATCGCGTTCCATGGGCGGATACGCCCCATGACGCTGGCTTCGCTGCTGTCTTCATTGGCGAAGTTGTAGGAGAAATCCCATTCTTCCGAAAGGTATTTGCACAGCAGGCGACCGGCGTTGATGTGCAGCGCCTCGGACATTTCGCTGCGGTGATCGGAAATGTTCGGCAGCACGCAGATGCCGCTGGTGAAGATCGGTTCGAACACAAACGAATGACCACTCTTGCCGTCATGCTCGTCCATCGGTTTGGTGTCGAACGTCTTGTTCATGTACGAGTGCTGCTGGGCCAGACCGAATTCCGAAGCCATGCCGGAACCGGTACCGCCGCCGGCACTGAAGATCGAGAAATACAGGCGCGACTGGTTGGCCTTGATGCCGCAGCTGTCGATCAGGTACGAGTGGATCATTTTCCAGTCAGGGCTGGAGAAGCGCTGGGTGTCCTTGTTGAGGATGATCTTCGCCAGGTACTGGCCGAGGATCGGCGCGTTACCGGCGCCACCGGCGTGGACTTCGGACAAGTCCATGATCTTCATTTTGCTGTAGTCGCGCAGGAAGCCGCTTTTCTCGCCCTTGCGCGAGAAACGGATGCGCCCGGCGATGTCCTTGTCGAGGTCGCCGAGCATCACCAGCGGTTCGACCAGAAACACCGGTTTGGTCGATTTGTTCGGGCCGATGCGCAGGTTGTTCTTGATCCACTGCGCCGGGCTGTAACCCTTGTCGGCCAGTCGGCGATCCGCCGCGCGGTCTTCGTTATTGAACTCGTTGAGGTAGAACTTGCGCGCGTTGTACACCAGCTCCGCGACGTCGAGGGCGATGTTGGAGCCGCAGCGACCGAGGCCGATCAGGCACACCGAGGGGAATTCCTGGTCGTTGTGCTGTTCGTTGTCGCCTTCCAGGTGCGGTGGGCGCGGGAACACCAGATCACGCAGGCCGTCGAGGTTGTCGAGGATGCGGTCGGTATTGGTTTCGGTGAAGTACAGGTATTGCTGAGTCGACAGCGGACGCGACGGGACCAATGGCTTTGACGATGACGGGCTGTTGGCGGCGGGGCTCAAAGTCAGATCGGATACCGCAGTGGCGGGATTATTTTTAGAAGTCATTGTGCGCCATATACCTGGACTGGTTGGCTCGCTGGCCTTTGCCTACGAACCTCACGGAATAAGATCTCGCGTCTTTTAATTGCGCGAATTGAGCCCGAGCGTCAGGGTTTTGGCCTGACTATCGCTGGGGGGAATCCTTTCCTGATCGTTGATGAATCGGCCATTATTCGGCGATCTTTAATCGAAAAGAGGCAAAATGATGTCAACGCTACCTTCGTTGGGGTTCGCCGGAATCGGTCTGATGGGCCTGCCCATGTGCCGCCGTTTGTTGGCCGCGGGTTACCCGCTGACCGTGTGGAATCGCAACCCGGCCAAGTGCGCGCCACTGGTCGAGGCCGGTGCCCGGCAGGTGGCGACCGCCGCTGAATTGTGCGAACACGCCGACGTGGTGATGTTGTGTCTGGCCGATACGACAGTGGTTCGTGAGGTGGTGTTTGGCGCTGGCGGTATCGCCGAAGGGGCGAAAAGCGGCCAGTTGCTGGTGGATTTTTCCAGCCTTGAACCGACGGCCACTCGCGAAATGGCGGCGACGCTTGCGGAGAAAACCGGCATGGCCTGGCTGGACTCACCGGTGTCCGGCGGCGTGGGCGGTGCCGAGGCGGGCAGTCTGGCGATCATGGTCGGCGGCGATGCGGCAAATCTGGAGCGTGTGCGCCCGGTATTGCTCAACCTCGGTCAACGTGTCACGCACATGGGCGGCGTCGGCGCGGGGCAGGTGACCAAGGCCTGCAACCAGATGATCGTCGCTTGCAACGCACTGGTGATCGCCGAAGTGGTGGCGCTGGCGGAGCAGGCCGGGGTCGATGCGAGTCTGATCGCCGAAGCATTGGCCGGCGGTTTCGCCGATTCGAAACCGTTGCAGATCCTCGCCCCGCAAATGGCCGAAAGCCGTTTCGAGCCGATCAAGTGGCACGTACGCACGTTGCTCAAGGATCTCGACACTGCTGTGAAGTTCTCACGCGAGCAGGGCTCGGCGACGCCGATCAGCGGATTGGCCGCACAACTGATGCGCCTGCATGGGGCGCAAGGCTATTTGGCGCAGGATCCAGCGACACTGGTGCAAATGTACCGCGCGCCAGAATCAACGGATTGACCGCGTGTGAGTGTTTGCGCTGATTGATTTCTTCCAGTACCGGGCGCAGTTCGTCCAGCGGCACCGGGCGGCTGAGCAGGTAACCCTGAATGAAGTCGCAGCCTGAGCGTTCAAGGAATTCGTACTGTTCCAGGCTTTCCACGCCTTCGGTGACCACCTGCAAATGCAGGGTGTGCGCCATGACGATGATCGCCTGGACGATCTCCATGTCGGCGGTCGCCGTGGGAATATCGAGGATGAACGAGCGGTCGATCTTCAAGGTGTTGAGTGGCAGGCGCTTGAGGTAGGCCAGCGACGAGTAGCCGGTGCCGAAGTCGTCGATCGACAGTGAGACGCCCAAGGCACGAATCTGCCGCAGCAGCACCAGGGTGTTGGCGATGTTGCCCATCAACGCATTTTCGGTGACTTCCAGCTCCAGCCGCTCCGGCGCCACCCCTGCAGTGCGCAAGGCACTTTCGATTTCAGTGGCCAGTTCTTCCCGGGCGAGATTGAGCGGCGAGCAGTTCCAGGCGATTTTCAGTTCTTCGCAGCCATGTCGCGACAATTCGCCCAGATCCTTGCAGGCGCGGCGCAGTACCCAGTTGTCCAGTTCGGCGATCAAGCCGTTGTTTTCGGCGATGGAGATAAAGCGATCCGGGGTCAGCAAACCGTGCAGCGGATGTTGCCAGCGGATCAGCGCTTCGAGCTTGGTGACGCGACCGGTCTTCAGTTCGAAGATCGGTTGGTAATAGAGCGTCAGGCCGTTTTCTTCGCGCAAGGCGTGGCGCAATTCTTCTTCCAGTTGCAGCTCGAAGCTGGCGCGGGTCTTGAGGTTGGAACTGAAAAAATGCAGGCCGTTGCGCCCTGCGCCTTTGGATTGATACAGCGCCAGATCGGCGTGCTTGAGCAGTTCCTCGCAGGTGCTGCCGTCCTCCGGAAACAGACTGATGCCGATGCTGGTGGTCATCACCATGCGGCGCCCGGCCAGTTCGATCGGCTCCTTCATTTTGAGCATGATGCGCTGCGCCATACTGCGGGCTTCTTCGCGCTCACGCAGGTTAATGAGGATGCAGAACTCGTCGCCACCGAAGCGCGCGACCACGTCTTCATGGCTGCGAACCGAGCCTTTGATGTGATTGGCGATAACCTTAAGCAGTTCGTCACCGGCGTCGTGACCGAGGCTGTCGTTGATCCGCTTGAAGTGGTCGATGTCGAGAAACATCACCGCGAGCATGCCGCCCTCGGTGGCTTTCTGGCAGAGTTTCTCGGCGAAGATCTGGTTGAACCCGCGGCGGTTGATCAGGTTGGTCAGGGCGTCGTAGTTGGCCGCTTGTTGCAGCGACATGCGCGCCTGATCGAGCTGGCTGAGCAGGGCGTTGACGCGACGCAGATCCTCTTCTTTGTTCTGCAGTTTCTTGTCGGCCAGCGCCGCACTGATCGCACTGCCAAGGATGAGCAAAGTGATCAGCGCGACCGTCAGGCCCAACTGCATATGGCTGGTTTCGGCCGCTATCGACGGCAGGCTGTTGGCTGGCAAGACCAGATTCAGCGCGGCCATCCCGGTGAAATGCATGCTGAAAATACCGGCGCCGAGAATCAGTGCGGCGCTGTACTTGAGCATCTGATGACCCAGACCGCTGCCTTCACGCAAATAACCGGCGACCCACAGCGCGGCGAAACTGGCGCCGATGGCAATGGCGATCGACAGCACGAACAGCGTTGGCTGGTAGTAGGCCGTGGCGCTCGACTCCATCGCCGCCATGCCGACGTAATGCATGCCGGCGATGCCCAGACCGATGACGATGGCGGTTTTCAGGTACCGCAAAAGACTGGGCTGCGGTTCACTCAGCGTGTGCATGGCCAGCCATGAGGCGAGCAGGGCGATCAGTAGGGAGAACAGCGTGATGGGCAGATCGTAGTGGATTTCGATCGGCGCCTGGAACGCCAGCATGCCGATGAAATGCATGGCCCAGATGCCGCCGGCCAGACAGGTCGCGCCGATCCAGCGCCAGAGGCGTTGCGAGCCGGGATCTTCTGCGTGCGCGACCCGTTCGGCCATGTCGAGAGTGGCAAAGCTCGCCGCACAGGCGACCAGATAGGCCACCAGCACCAACAAGGGATTATGTGTGCAATCTAAAATGACCTGCCCGCTCTCCGGCAGCTCGGTAACAAACTGCAAACCAAGCCACTCCATAGCATGCCCCGTTTCTGAAGTCGTCCCGAGTGCGCGTTGAACGCAGTTGAATGTCAGGAGTATAGAGGCCGATTTCGGGGTGCAAGGGGTAGTGGCACATTGGCGCTAATGATTTCGGCATTAGCGTCATAGCGATTGGCGCTAAAAGGCTCAAGCGATCTGTTCTAAAGGGATTTGCGCCCAGTCCGGTTGCAGCGGCGGCAAGCCGAAACGCGCGCGGGCCTTATCGCAGTCGACATTCTGTTCGCCGTTTTCCCAGGACGATTCGAATTCACGGCAGGGGCTGGAGCGCAATTCATAAATCGAGCACTTCACCTCGCTGCCCACTTCGCCGACCAACGCCGTGCAGCGCGGCGATTTGCAGTCGGTGCCATTCATCGCCACCCGGCTCGGGCTGATTTGCGTGACCAGCTCATCTGGCACCGTGCCGCCGGAAGATGAGCACTCACCCCAAAAGAAAGACACGCGAAAATGGGAACAGCAGGCACCGCAATTCAGACACGGACTGACTTCAGACATGGGCGAGGGTATCAAAGGGATTGATCGGGAGATCCGGACGGATCCGGCCGCCATTCTAGGCTTCGCCACGAACTTGGGAAGGGGGGCGCGAAACTATTTTTTTGTGGCAAGGTTTTGCCGCAAAAGCCCCGGTTTTCGGGGGATTACAGGCTTATCAAAGGCTTACGTTTCGTTACAGTGCCATGGCCCGATATCAGGCAGACGAATGATCACAGACAGGCTTCTCATGGCTGACTAGATTGCAGGTTCCGGGCTCGGATGCGTTGGCAGTGAAGCCCCATAACAATAAAGAGACGGACCCATGCAGAACTCGACCCAAGCGGCGAATGCCTGGCGCATTCTGTTCCTGCTGTTCCTCGCCAACCTGTTCAACTTCTTCGACCGCACCATTCCGGCGATCATCATCGAGCCGATCCGCATGGAATGGCACCTCAGCGACTTTCAACTGGGCATCGTCGGCACCGCGTTCACCATCGTTTATGCCATTGCCGGCCTGCCATTGGGGCGGATGGCCGATACCGGTTCGCGCAGCAAACTGATGGGCTGGGGCCTGGCAACGTGGAGTGCGCTGACCGCCGTCAACGGTCTGGTCGGCAGTTTCTGGAGCTTCCTGATCGTGCGCATGGGCATCGGCATCGGCGAGGCCAGTTATGCACCGGCGGCCAACTCGCTGATTGGCGATCTGTTTCCGGCGCACCGGCGGGCGCGGGCGATGGGCATCTTCATGCTCGGTTTGCCGTTGGGCCTGTTGCTGGCGTTCTTCACCATTGGCTGGATGGTGAAGGCGTTTGACAGCTGGCGGGCGCCGTTCTTTATTGCAGCGGTGCCGGGTCTGCTTCTGGCGATTTTCATGTTCTTTATCAAAGAGCCGAAGCGCGGCGCCGCGGAGACCGTGCAGGTTTCGCAAGAGAAAGTCGACAAGCCAATCCGCCGGATTCTGGCGGTGCCGACCTTTCTCTGGCTGGTGATGGCCGGGTTGTGCTTCAACTTCGCCACCTATGCCTGTAACTCGTTTCTGGTGCCGATGCTGCAACGCTATTTCCTCATGCCGTTGCAGGAAGCGGCGGTGGCGACCGGGATCATTGTTGGTGTGACCGGGCTGGTCGGCTTGACCTTGGGTGGCTGGATTGCTGACAAGATTCACCAGCGCGTGGCCAACGGGCGGCTGTTGTTCGCCGCGTTCAGTCTGATTGTTTCGACGTTGTGCACGGCGTGGGCGCTGCATTCCGGGCGCATCGAGATTGGTGTGTTTGTCGCGGTGTTCAGTGTTGGCTGGCTGTTTGCCTACAACTTCTATACCTGTGTTTATACGGCGATTCAGGACGTCGTCGAACCGCGCCTGCGGGCCACGGCGATGGCGTTGTTCTTTGCCGGGTTGTATTTGCTCGGTGGTGGTTTGGGGCCGGTGGTGGTCGGTGGTTTGTCCGATCACTTTGCGCATACCGCGATGGCGGCGGCGGGGGCTGAGCAGATGACCGAGGCGTTCAAGGCAGTCGGGCTGCATGATGCGATGTACCTGATTCCGGTGGCGCTGTTTTTGACGATGGTGTTTCTGTTTCTGGCGGCGCGGTGTTTTGTGCGCGATGCGCAGCGGATGAAGGAAGGGTTGGTGGCTGTGGTTGAGCCAGAGGTTGCAGTAGCGACTGCTTAAGATCAAAAGATCGCAGCCTTCGGCAGCTCCTACAGTGACCGAGTCGTACACATAATCTGTAAACGACCCGAAACCTGTGGGAGCTGGCTTGCCAGCGATGAGGCCATCAGCATCAGCTGAAAAATCACAGGCAAACAAAAAAGGCCCGCATCACTGCGGGCCTTTCTGTTTTCAGCTGTGGAGCAGGGCGGTTTAGCCCGCCACCAACACCCGAATCGCTTCCAGACGCAACGCAGCCTTATCCAGCATCGCCAGACCCTGCTCACGCTGTTGGCGCAACGCATCCAGTTCGCTGTCACGTACAGTCGGGTTGACCGCTTGCAACGCGGTCAGGCGCGCCAGTTCTTCGTCGGTGTCGGCCGCCAGACGGCGACGGGCCTCGGCCACGCGCTCGGCGTGACGCGGGGCAATCTTGTCTTCACCGGCGTTGATCCGTGGCGTCAGCTGATCGCGCTGCGCCTGGATGAACTTGTTGGCGCTGGCACGCGGCACGCTTTCCAGCTGATCGTTCAGCGTTTCGAACGAGACCCGTGGAGACAGGTCGTTGCCGTTGGCATCGAGCAGGCAGCGCAGGGCGGCCGGCGGCAGGTAACGGCCCAGTTGCAGCGAACGCGGCGCGACCACTTCGCTGACGTAGAGCAGTTCCAGCAGCACGGTGCCCGGCTTCAACGCCTTGTTCTTGATCAGCGCGACGGCGGTGTTGCCCATCGAACCGGACAGCACCAGATCCATGCCGCCCTGCACCATCGGGTGTTCCCAGGTGATGAACTGCATGTCTTCGCGCGACAGCGCCTGATTGCGGTCGTAGGTGATGGTCACGCCTTCGTCGTCGCCCAGCGGGAAGCTGGCGTCGAGCATCTTCTCGCTCGGCTTGAGGATCAGGGCGTTTTCCGAATGGTCTTCGCTGTCGATGCCGAACGCGTCGAACAGGGTTTCCATGTAGATCGGCAGGGCGAACTGATCGTCTTGTTCGAGGATGTCCTCGACCAGCGCTTCACCTTCGCCGGCGCCGCCGGAGTTGAGTTCCAGCAGACGGTCACGACCGGTGTGCAGCTCGGCTTCCAGACGCTCACGCTCGGTGCGCGCTTCGTCGATCAGCGCTTGCCACTCGCTGTCGTCGGCTTCTTCGAGCAACGGCAGCAGGCGCGGGCCGAACTGATGCTGCAAGGCGTTGCCGGTCGGGCAGGTGTTGAGGAACGCGTTCAGCGCTTCGTGGTACCACTGGAACAGGCGCTCTTGCGGGCTGGTTTCCAGGTACGGCACGTGCAGTTCGATGATGTGTTTCTGGCCGATCCGGTCGAGACGCCCGATCCGCTGCTCGAGCAAGTCCGGGTGCGACGGCAGATCGAACAGCACCAAGTGGTGAGCGAACTGGAAGTTGCGACCTTCACTGCCGATTTCCGAGCAGATCAGCACTTGCGCGCCGAATTCTTCGTCGGCGAAGTAAGCGGCGGCGCGGTCACGCTCAAGGATGTTCATGCCTTCGTGGAACACCGTGGCCGGAATGCCGGAACGCACGCGCAGGGCGTCTTCCAGGTCCATCGCGGTTTCGGCGTGGGCGCAGATCACCAGCACTTTGGTGCGCTTGAGCATTTTCAGCTGATCGATCAGCCATTCGACGCGCGGGTCGAATTTCCACCAGCGCTCTTCTTCGCTGGCCTCCGGTTGCGCCTGGAAGCTGACTTCCGGGTACAGCTCGGCGTGTTCGCCCAGCGGCAGTTCGAGGTATTCGTCCGGGCACGGCAGCGGGTACGGGTGCAGTTTGCGCTCCGGGAAACCCTGCACGGCGGCGCGGGTGTTACGGAACAGCACGCGGCCGGTGCCGTGACGGTCAAGCAGTTCACGCACGAGGCGGGCGCTGGCTTCAGTGTCGCCATCGTTGACCGCGGTCAGCAGCGCTTCGCCTTCGTTGCCGAGGAAACCCTGAATGGTTTTGTGCGCTTCGGCCGAGAGACGGCCCTTGTCGAGCAGCTCCTGAACGGCTTCAGCCACCGGGCGATAGTTGTCGCTCTCGGCACGGAACGCGGCCAGGTCATGGAAGCGGTTCGGATCGAGCAGGCGCAGACGGGCGAAGTGGCTGTCCTGACCGAGTTGTTCCGGGGTGGCGGTGAGCAGCAGCACGCCGGGGATGACTTCGGCGAGTTGCTCGACCAGCGAGTATTCGGCGCTGGCTTTCTCTTCGTGCCAGACCAGGTGGTGCGCCTCGTCGACCACCAGCAAATCCCAACCGGCGGCGAACAGCGCGTCTTGCGCCTTCTCGTCGTCGACCAGCCACTCCAGCGCGACCAGCGCCAGTTGGGTGTCTTCGAACGGGTTGGCGGCATCGCTTTCGATGAAGCGTTCTTCGTCGAACAGCGCGACCTGCAGGTTGAAGCGGCGACGCATTTCGACCAGCCACTGGTGCTGGAGGTTTTCCGGAACGAGGATCAGCACGCGGTTGGCGCGGCCCGAGAGCAGTTGGCGATGGATCACCAGACCGGCTTCGATGGTTTTACCCAGACCCACTTCGTCCGCCAGCAGAACGCGCGGCGCGATGCGATCGGCGACTTCACGGGCGATGTGCAATTGGTGTGCGATTGGCTGCGCGCGAACGCCACCCAGGCCCCAGAGCGAAGATTGCAGCTGGCGGCTGGTGTGTTCGAGGGTGTTGTAACGCAGCGAGAACCACGCCAGCGGATCGATCTGGCCGGCGAACAGACGGTCGCTGGCCAGACGGAACTGGATGAAGTTCGACAGCTGGGTTTCCGGCAGGGTGACGGCTTCGTTCTGCCCGTTGAGGCCGTGATAGACCATCAGGCCGTCGACATCGTCGACTTGCTGCACGGTCATCTTCCAGCCTTCGAAGTGGGTAATGCTGTCGCCCGGCGAGAACCGCACGCGGGTCAGGGGCGCATTCCGTAGCGCGTACTGGCGGGTTTCGCCAGTGGCCGGGTAAAGCACGGTCAACAAGCGGCCGTCCTGTGCCAGAACGGTGCCTAAACCAAGCTCTGCTTCGCTGTCACTGATCCAGCGTTGCCCCGGTTGATACTGCTGCGCCATGCTGCCTGACTCCCACCTTGAAAAAGCGGGCTATCTTAACGGAATGAGGGCCTCAGGGCCAAAGATTACTGGGTAGGAGCTGCCGAAGGCTGCGATCTTTTGATCTTTGAGAACCCTTGAGGTTTGAGCTGTCTGATAAAGATCGCAGCCTGCGGCAGCTCCTACAGGTGCCAAGTGCGTCACAGATTTGCGACCGATGGCTCAAGGCGCCTTTGCCGCAGCCGATAGCCTGCTGACAGGAGACCCTTTATATGTTGCCACCGATGCTCCCCCTGAGCGCTGTGCCGATCACTTCCCAGCAGGATCCGATCCGCCAGCGGCCGGACATTCCTCCGGTGGTGCCGGTGCAGGAAAGCTCCAACGAAAGCACGATCGATCTGCAAAAGCGCGATCCGGAAGAGGATCGATTGCTGGCGCGTGAAGAGCAGCGCCGTCAGCAAGAACGTGATCGCCGTCGTCGCGAAGCCGATGAGGACCCGGAAGAACATCTCGCCGTGCCCGGCACCGAACTGAACGCCGACAACACCGTGCCGGTGGTTCCGCTGATGGAAGATCAGCCGCGTCAGGGCTTGTGGGTCGATATCGAGATCTGAGTCGTTGTACCGCGTGAGGCTAGCCGACTGGTCAGCGCGCGGCTGAGGCTGCATTATTGGCGCAGTCCTGCCGGTGATGTGGCAGTTGTGATTCTTTCAAGTGATGTACTGACGCCATGAGCCAAGACGACAAACTGATTGACCTCAGCACTGAGCGCGCCAAGCGTGTGCACGACCTCAACGAGAAGCGGCTGAACGAAGTGCGCCAGGCGTTCGAACAGGCGATGCCGTTGGGAAAAGCCAGGAAAAAGTCGAAAAACAAGCCGAAAAAGCGTTGATCTCCTCCTGCATCCGTTGATGCAGGTCAGTTATTTTTCCTCCTTTACTCTCCTTCGTTGCTGGTATTGATCCCGGTCAATTTGTGCGCCTGTGTGTTTGGTAACTTAGTTCCATCGCAGCAGAGCAGGGGCCAGGAGGCCAGTCATGTTTTTCGATAACGTGGTGTTTGCCGGGGTCCTGACTGTAGGGCTGATGGTTCTGTTTTTTGCAGGGTTTGGATTTTTTATCTGGAAGGATGCGAATAAGCGCAAGAAGTGATTCTTCTGGATTGATGAGCACGCAAGGCATTTTGGGGCGACTTCGGTTGCCCCTTTTTTTTTGTGTCTTGGCGGCCTTTGGGCCGACCATGCTTTGGGTGGTTTTGGGGGTATATCCGTTTTTTGGGTGATGGCGGCTTAGGGTTCCGCCCTTACGGCGGGTCACCTTTTCCAAACGCCGAAAAGGTAACCCAAAAGGCTTGCTCCCCACGCCCGGATCAATCCCTCCACTCAGCCTTCCGACGTCGCCCGTGGATCAAGATCAAGAGCAGGCGAGCTGACACTCGGCCTATTGAGTGGTGAAGAGCGGATGTTTGTCTTTCGATTTGTGGTGGGTTTGCCCCTCATCGGAACGCCGCCCGCCCAGCCCTCTCCCGAGGGAGAGGGAGCCGATTTGTGGGCTTTTCAAGATCTGAGTTCAACGCGGAATCGCACGTCGGCGTACCTTCCCCAAACACCACGGTCAGTCCCCTCTCCCTCTGGGAGAGGGCTAGGGTGAGGGGCTCTTGATCTGGTTTTTGATCTTGCTCTGGCTTTGGCTTTTGATCTTTTGCCCCTTCGGCAGGCCGAGTGGAGGTGTTCATCCGGGGGTTAGGCGCGCAGCGCCGTGCGGCGAAGCCGCATTCATCGAGAGGAGGTGCAGCGAAGCAAACCGTAGGCGATGCCCCCGGATGGACACCGTAGCGAGGGAACACTGAGCCTCAGCGAAGTGCCGTACGCCGGGGCAAAGCCTTTTGGGTTACCTTTTCGCTGGGCCGGCACTCCGGCGTTTGGAAAAGGTGACTCGCTGTAAGAGCGAAACCGCCAGCGGCAACACCCGCAGCAACGGATATGCCCCCAATCCCAAAAAACCAAAAACAAAAAAAGGCGCGATCCTCTCGAATCGCGCCTTTCTCATGTCCCGCTATCTATCAACTACCCAGCGCCTTCGACGCCAGCCAGAACAAGCCAGCCGACAGCGCAACAGTCGCCGGCAAGGTCAACACCCACGCCAACAGAATGGTGCGCACCGTGCCACCCTGCAGGCCGCTCTTGTTGGCGACCATGGTGCCCGCCACGCCCGAAGACAGAACGTGCGTGGTCGACACCGGCAGGCTGAAGATGTTGGCCATACCGATCAAACTGGCAGTAGTGATCTGTGCCGACATGCCCTGGGAATAGGTCATGCCTTGCTTGCCGATCTTCTCGCCGATGGTCAGTACCACGCGCTTCCAGCCAACCATGGTGCCCAGGCCCAGAGCCAGAGCAACCGCCAGAATCACCCAGAACGGGGCGTATTCGGTGGTGGTGGTCAGGTCTTTGCGCAGCTTGTCGAGGTCAGCCTTTTCACGAGCTTCCAGGCCAGGCAGCTTGCCAACCTTCTTCGCGGTGTCGTCCAGGCAGAGCAGGTAACGACGCACTTCGATGCGGCTTTCCGACGACAGCGAGTGGTAGTCCGCTACACCTTTAAGGGTGTGCAGCAGGGCGCTGATGGTCGGTTCGGTCTGCTGCGGGTTGCAGCGGAATTTCTCCGGCAGGTCGCCTTCCACGCTCTTGCCCAGGGCCAGGAATTCACCCAGCGAATCGGCGTTGCGCTGGTAGAACTGGCTTAGGTGCAGGGTCGCATCGCGGGTGCGTTCGATCTGATACGTGGTGCTGTTCAGGTCGAGGACGAACTGCGCCGGGACGATACCGATCAGCACCAGCATGATCAGGCCGATGCCTTTCTGGCCATCGTTGGAACCGTGCACGAAGCTTACGGCCATGGCCGAGATCACCAGAACGAGGCGGTTCCAAAACGGCGGGTGCTTCTTGTCGTCGATCTTGCGGCGCTGTTCCGGTGTCTTGTGCATCTTCGACAGCGGACGCCACCACTTCAGCCCGATCAGGATCAGTGCGGCGATCAGGAAACCGGCCATTGGCGAGAACACCAGCGAGGCGCCGATGTCGATCGCTTTCTGCCAGTTCACGCCGTCGGCCAACGGAATATCGTTGATCAGGGCGTTGGCCAGGCCGACACCGAGGATCGAGCCGATCAAGGTGTGCGAGCTGGAAGCCGGGATACCGAAGTACCAGGTGCCAAGGTTCCAGGCGATTGCCGCGGCGAGCAACGAGAACACCATCGCCAGGCCATGGCCGGTGTTCACATTGATCAGCAGCTCAACCGGCAGCAAATGGACAATGGCATACGCCACGCCAACGCCGCCCAGCAGCACGCCGAGGAAATTGAACACACCGGAAAAGAACACCGCCAGGTGGGGCGGCATGGCTTTGGTGTAGATAACAGTGGCTACCGCGTTAGCGGTGTCATGAAATCCATTGATGAACTCGAAGGCGAGGACAAACGTCAGGGCGAGCAAGAGGCTCACAAGCACCCAAGCATCCAGTCCGCTGAATAAATCGATCATGAAGGTTTTCTGACCCGGTCGTAAGGGGGCGCGATTATGCCAGAAAAGACTGGAAATCGATCCCCTACCTGCTCATCGGTTACACACTTCTTCGATTTAATTTGTTGCAGCACATGAAAACCTAGCGTTTTGCAGGGTTTTTCAAGCCATTGATTTTGTTAGTAAAAGCATTGTTTTGCAGGTGATTTCGGCCATGCGCAAGGGTCTCAAACGCTTGTCTGAAATATCTGTGAAACGTGTAGGACGCCCGTCCTCAGTCTGCCAGACCGGTTGATGGCCGCTGCCCGCGGGTAGCGGGCGCGCAAGGCATCGTCGTTCCACCGCGCTTGTAACCGGTGTGGACGCAAACCTCAAAAGATTCGAAAACCGTCGCTCAAGGCTCTTCGGCTTTGAGTTCCTTTTCGATCTTTTCGATTTCTTGCTTGAAGACCTGATCCTGAACGGTAGGGCGTTTACGCCATGCTTTGCGTTCCGGTTCGGGCTGAGCGGCGTAGGTGGTGACTTCCCCGCCGTAAACTTCCTTGTAACGTTGTTCCTGGCGCTCAAGTTCCGCGCGCAGTTCGTCTTTCGTCACAGTGCTACCTGTATGAGTTGAGTTAAGTGTCTGGTGAAACGCACTGCAACGAATCGATTGAACGGGGCCACCGCGAGTTCAACGCCGGAAAAGGCATTGGTGTAATCGGTGGGGCGATCAAGACTTCCGTGTTACAGGCGGCTACGGCACCAGATAAAAACTGACGCAGCATCAGTTTCCTGTTTTCAGCGAGCGCAGGCGTTGCATGAGTGATGCGCGTCAGGCGCTTGCCGGGCTGTTGGCGATGGACATCGCCTCAGCGGGTGGCGACCTCGGCCATTAAAAACGAGGCGCCACTGAGGTGCATTATAGCGGTCGATTCGGGAATGACTATCTTTGCCAAGTTAAAAACGGTTCCGGATGTGTGATTGTTTTGTTACTCGCAACTTTTCTCGCAAGTTGAAGTGCAGGACGACCACTATTTAGCGAGCGATCTGTTTTTGGCGCCATTTAGTCGAACAACTAAGGCCGTGATTCAGATAAAAGCCAAAGTTCAGCCGAACCCTTGGAGCGTTTGCCACGAGCCGCATAGTCGATTGCGATTATCGGGCGACGGTTCGATAATCGCCCAATGTTGCTGGTTCGACGCTTGTGCATTTCTCGACGAGCCGCTTGTATAGCCCATTGATCCGTGCCGGATAAAAGGACAATAAATGAACGATCAGATGCGCAACTCTTTCACCTCCGTGGCGCCGCCGATCGTCGCCTCACCGGCCAAACGCATCCAGGCGTTGACCGGTGATCCGGATTTCATGACCTCGCTGGCCCGTGGTCTGGCGGTGGTGCAGGCCTTTCAGGAGCGCAAACGGCATCTGACCATCGCGCAAATCAGCCACCGCACCGAGATTCCCCGCGCGGCCGTGCGGCGCTGCCTGCACACGCTGATCAAACTTGGCTATGCCACCACGGACGGTCGCACTTATTCATTGCTGCCCAAAGTGCTGACCCTCGGCCACGCGTATCTGTCTTCGACGCCGCTGGCGGTGTCGGCCCAGCCGTACCTCGACCGCATGAGCGAGCAACTGCACGAAGCCTGCAACATGGCCACGCTCGAAGGCGACGACATTCTCTACATCGCCCGCTCGGCAACCACCCAGCGGCTGATTTCGGTGGACTTGTCGGTGGGCGGTCGTTTGCCGGCGTACTGCACGTCGATGGGGCGGATTCTGCTGGCGGCGCTGGACGACACGTCGCTGCGTGAATACCTCGATCATGCCGAACTGGTCGCCAAGACCAGCCGCACGATCCACACCCCTGATGCGTTGCTCGAATGCCTGCAGGAAGTGCGGCAGCAGGGCTGGTGCATCGTTGACCAGGAACTGGAACAGGGCCTGCGTTCGATTGCCGTGCCGGTCTACGACGCTTCCGGCCAGGTGGTCGCGGCGCTCAACGTCAGTACCCACGCCGGTCGCGTCAGTCGCACCGAGCTGGAGCAGCGCTTCCTGCCGGGCCTGCTCAGTGCCAGTCGCGACCTCAGTGCACAGCTGTTCGCCTGATGAAGCTGTTCGATAAACGCACAGTGTTGCGTTTATCGAATTGACGCTAAAACCCTCGGATCATTAATGTCGCGGCAGCGTCATCCGGCGCTGATGTGAATGAGCCCGCCGGACTGTCGACTCCCATAATAATGACAAGAGGCAACTCACCATGCGCATGCTCCCCGACTGTCTCCGCTCCACCCGCTGTTGCCGGGTTTCCCGCAACGCCTGATCCAGACCTTCTATTCTTGTGACCGTGCCGCGTTTTGGCCGGCCGCCGTTCGACTGCGTTTTCTGCGTGGAATAAAAATAATGAACCAGCCTCAGTCCGCTGTAGGTAACTGCCTCGACGTGCAGACCTTCATCAATGCCCAACCGATCTCGCGCTACCAGTGGCGGGTGGTGATTCTGTGTTTCCTGATTGTCTTCCTCGACGGCCTCGACACTGCCGCGATGGGCTTCATTGCCCCGGCGTTGTCGCAGGACTGGGGTATCGACCGCGCCAGCCTCGGCCCGGTGATGAGCGCTGCGTTGATCGGCATGGTCTTCGGCGCACTGGGTTCCGGTCCATTGGCTGACCGCTTTGGGAGAAAAGTCGTACTCGTCGGCGCTGTGGTGCTGTTCGGTGCCTTCAGCCTGGCGTCGGCGTACAGCACCAACGTCGAACAACTGTTGGTGTTGCGTTTCCTCACCGGTCTGGGTCTGGGCGCCGGCATGCCCAACGCCACCACACTGCTCTCGGAATACACCCCGGAGCGCAAGAAGTCGCTGTTGGTGACCAGCATGTTCTGCGGCTTCAACCTCGGCATGGCCGGTGGCGGGTTTATTTCCGCCAAACTGATTCCGGCATTCGGCTGGCACAGTCTGTTGCTGATTGGCGGGGTTCTGCCGTTGATCCTCGCCGTGGTGCTGCTGTTCTGGCTGCCGGAATCGGCGCGCTACCTTGTAGTCCGCAACCGTGGCACCGACAAAATCCGCAAAACCCTGGCGCCGATCGATCCGGCCACCGTCGCCCAGGCCGCAAGCTTCAGCGTGCCGGAACAAAAAACCGTCAAGGCGCGCAATGTGTTCGCGGTGATCTTCTCCGGCACCTACAGCACCGGCACCTTGTTGCTGTGGCTGACCTATTTCATGGGCCTGGTGATTGTTTATCTGCTGACCAGTTGGCTGCCGACGCTGATGCGTGACAGCGGCGCGAGCATGGAACAGGCGGCATTTATCGGTGCGTTGTTCCAGTTCGGCGGGGTATTGAGCGCAGTGGCGGTGGGCTGGGCGATGGACCGCTTCAATCCGCACAAGGTCATCGGCACGTTCTACCTGCTGGCCGGGGTGTTTGCCTACGCGGTGGGGCAGAGCCTGGGCAACATTACGTTGCTGGCGACGTTGGTACTGGTGGCGGGGATGTGCGTGAACGGCGCGCAATCGGCGATGCCATCACTGGCGGCGCGGTTTTATCCGACTCAGGGGCGGGCGACCGGGGTCTCGTGGATGCTGGGGATTGGCCGCTTTGGCGCGATTCTCGGAGCGTGGATGGGCGCTACGTTGCTGGGGCTGGGCTGGAATTTCGAGCAGGTGTTGACGGCGTTGGTGATTCCGGCGGCGTTGGCCACCACGGCGGTGGTGATCAAAGGCATGGTCAGTCATGCGGATGCGACCTGATATTTCGATGTAAAGCGAAAAGATCGCAGCCTTCGGCAGCTCCTACATGTGAACGCGTAACCCTGTAGGAGCTGCCGAAGGCTGCGATCTTTTGCAGGCAACACGAACCGATAGGCTGACAACAATCTGTTCGATAAACGAACACTCAGTCGATTATCGGATTGTTTGGCGATTTTCCCAGGCTTAATCTGCAGTGACTTCGGCGCTGAACCTCGCGCCTTTTTATCACTGGCGATTCATTACAAAAACAGGAGCCCGCTCCATGGCTGAGATCCTTTCGCTGCACGACGCGGTGAAGCAATTCGTCAACGACGGCGACACCGTCGCACTCGAAGGCTTCACTCACCTGATCCCTACGGCCGCCGGTCATGAAATCATTCGTCAGGGCAAGAAAGATCTGACATTGGTGCGGATGACGCCTGACCTGATCTACGACCAACTGATCGGCGCCGGTTGCGCACGCAAACTGATTTTCTCCTGGGGCGGCAACCCGGGTGTGGGTTCGCTGCACCGTCTGCGTGACGCGGTCGAGAAGCAATGGCCGCACGCTCTCGAAATCGAAGAGCACAGCCACGCCGACCTGGCCAATGCCTACGTCGCAGGCGCATCCGGCCTGCCATTCGCGGTGCTGCGTGCCTACGCTGGCTCCGACCTGCCGAAGGTCAATCCGCTGATCAAAACCGTGACCTGCCCGTTCACCGGTGAAGTACTGGCGGCGGTGCCGTCGGTGCGTCCGGACGTGACCGTGATCCACGCGCAGAAAGCCGACCGCCAGGGCAACGTGCTGCTGTGGGGCATTCTCGGTGTGCAGAAAGAAGCCGCACTGGCCGCCAAGCGCTGCATCGTCACCGTCGAAGAAATTGTCGATGACCTCAACGCGCCGATGAACGCCTGTGTCCTGCCGACCTGGGCCTTGAGCGCGGTCTGCCACGTACCTGGCGGCGCGCACCCGTCCTACGCCCACGGTTACACCGAGCGTGACAATCGTTTCTATCAGGCGTGGGATCCGATTGCCCGTGACCGTGAGACGTTTACTGCGTGGATCAACGAATACATCCATGGCTGCGCTGATTTCAGCGCGTTCCAGGCCAAGTTGGCCGCTGCTTCGGAGGCCAAGTAATGACTTACACCACCAATGAAATGATGACCGTCGCTGCGGCCCGTCGTCTGAAGAACGGCTCGGTGTGCTTCGTCGGCATCGGCCTGCCGTCGAAAGCCGCCAACCTGGCGCGCCTGACTTCTTCGCCGGACGTAGTGCTGATCTACGAATCGGGTCCGATTGGCGCCAAGCCAAGCGTGCTGCCGCTGTCGATCGGTGACGGCGAACTGGCGGAAACTGCCGACACCGTCGTACCGACCGGTGAGATTTTTCGCTATTGGTTGCAGGGCGGGCGCATCGACGTCGGTTTTCTCGGCGCCGCGCAGGTCGACCGTTTCGGCAACATCAACACCACCGTGGTTGGCGATTACTTCTCGCCGAAAGTGCGCCTGCCGGGTGCCGGTGGCGCGCCGGAAATTGCCGGTTCGGCGAAAAGCGTTCTGATCATCCTTAAACAGTCGGCGCGCTCGTTTGTCGACAAGCTCGATTTCATCACCTCGGTCGGTCACGGCGAGGGCGGCGATTCGCGCAAACGTCTGGGCCTGCCGGGCGCCGGTCCAGTCGGGATCATCACCGACCTGTGCATCATGGAGCCGGAAGCGGGCACCCACGAATTTGTGGTCACCGCACTGCACCCGGGCGTGACCCGCGAGCAAGTGGTCGCGGCCACCGGTTGGGCGATCCGTTTTGCCGACAACGTCGAGAGCACTGCGCAACCGACTGAAGTCGAACTGACCGCGCTGCGCGATCTCGAAGCGCGCACGGCGGCCGCCCACGGTCAGGCACCGGGAGAAGCATGATGCGTGAGGTTTATATCTGCGACGCGATTCGCACCCCGATCGGCCGGTTCGGCGGCGGTTTGTCTGCCGTTCGCGCCGACGACCTGGCCGCTGTGTCGATCAAGGCCCTGATGGAGCGCAATCCCTCAGTGGACTGGAACGCCATCGACGAAGTGTTCCTCGGTTGCGCCAACCAGGCCGGCGAAGACAACCGCAACGTCGCGCGCATGGCGCTGCTGTTGGCAGGCCTGCCGGAAACCGTGCCGGGCGTGACCCTCAATCGTCTTTGCGCTTCGGGCATGGATGCGATCGGCACGGCGTTCCGAGCGATTGCCAGCGGCGAGATGGAGCTGGCGATTGCTGGCGGTGTCGAGTCGATGTCCCGCGCACCGTTCGTGATGGGCAAGGCTGACGCAGCGTTTTCGCGCAACATGAAGCTGGAAGACACCACCATCGGCTGGCGTTTCATCAACCCGTTGATGAAGGCGCAGTACGGCGTCGACGCGATGCCGCAGACGGCTGACAACGTCGCCGACGACTATAAAGTCTCGCGCGCCGATCAAGACGCTTTTGCTCTGCGCAGCCAGCAACGTACCGCCGCTGCGCAGGCTGCCGGCTACTTTGCTGAAGAAATCGTCGAAGTGCGGATTGCCCACAAGAAGGGTGAAACCGTGGTCAGCCAGGATGAACATCCGCGCGCCGACACCACGATAGAAGCACTGACCAAACTCAAACCGGTCAACGGCCCAGACAAAACCGTCACCGCCGGCAATGCCTCCGGCGTCAACGACGGTGCCGCTGCACTGATTCTGGCTTCCGCCGAAGCGGTGAAAAAACATGGCCTGACCGCCCGCGCCAAAGTGCTCGGCATGGCCAGCGCCGGTGTCGCGCCGCGGGTAATGGGCATCGGCCCGGTGCCGGCGGTGCGCAAACTGATCGAGCGCCTTGGCGTAGCGGTCAGCGATTTCGACGTGATCGAACTCAATGAAGCATTCGCCAGCCAAGGCTTGGCAGTGCTGCGTGAACTGGGTCTGGCGGACGACGCCGCGCAGGTCAACCCGAATGGTGGCGCCATTGCCTTGGGCCACCCGTTGGGCATGAGCGGTGCGCGTCTGGTGCTGACTGCCCTGCATCAGCTGGAAAAAACCGGTGGCAAGAAAGGTCTGGCGACCATGTGCGTCGGTGTCGGCCAAGGTCTGGCCCTGGCCATCGAACGCGTCTGACGCAAGCCGTGACGAAAAAGAACAGAGGAAAGCGACATGTCTGACAAGCCTGGTTACCGTCGTCCGCAGGAAGGCACTCAGCCTGAGTACCTGCACCCGACGTATCAATCCACCAACCTGCGTTCGCCGTCGAAGCCGTTGGTGTTTCTGCCGCACTCGCTGTCGGAAATCACCGGGCCGACCATCGGCGCCGAGCGCGTGGGCGACACCGATAACGACCTGACCGCCCAGCATGAAGGCGAGCCACAAGGTGAGCGCATCATCGTTCACGGCCGCGTGCTCGACGAAAACGGTCTGCCGGTGCCGGGAATTCTGGTGGAGATCTGGCAGGCCAACGCCGCCGGCCGCTACAACCACAAGCGCGATCTGCACGATGCGCCGCTGGACCCGAACTTCACCGGCACCGGCCGCACCGTCACCGACGCCGACGGCTGGTATCAGTTTCAGACCATCAAGCCCGGCGCCTACCCGTGGGGCAACCACCACAACGCCTGGCGTCCGGCGCACATCCACTTTTCGCTGTTCGGGCCGAGCATCCTCACCCGTCTGGTCACGCAAATGTATTTCCCGGGCGATCCGCTGCTGGCCTACGACCCGATCTACAACTGCGTGCCCGACACTTCGGCCAAGGAACGCCTGATCGCCAGTTTCGATCTGGAAAAAACCATTCCGTCCTACGCCCTCGGTTATCGCTGGGACATCGTGCTGCGCGGGCGTGAAGCCACGCCGATGGAGAAATAAGATGACGCTGACTGCGACCACGTCCCACACCGTCGGGCCGTACTACCACATCGGCCTGACCTGGCTGAACCGCGAAAACCTCACCGTTGATCAGACTCTTGGCGAGCGTGTGGCGATCACCGGGCAAGTGGTGGATGGCAACGGCGATGTCGTTAACGACGCCATGCTCGAAGTCTGGCAAGCCAACGCTGCCGGCAAATACGACCACCCGGAAGACGAGCAAGACAAACCGCTTGATCCGCACTTTGAAGGTTTTGGCCGGGTGCCGGTGGATGCTGAAGGGCGCTTCCGTTTCACCACGATCAAACCGGGCACGGTTGAGGGGCTGAAGGGCTCGACCCAGGCGCCGCATCTGGTGGTGCTGGTGTTTGCCCGTGGCTTGGTCAAGCATTTGCTGACGCGGATCTACTTTGAAGGCGAGCCGGCCAACGTTGATGATCCGTTACTCGATTGTGTGCCGGCCGAGCGTCGCAGCACGTTGCTGGCCAAGCAGGACGCCTCGGGTGTTTACCAGTGGAATGTGATTCTGCAGGGCACTGATGCCGAAACCGTGTTCTTCGATTATTAAAATCAAAAGATCACCGCCTGCGGCAGCTTCTACATGATCGTTCCCACGCTCTGCGTGGGAATGCCGCCATGGACGCTCCGCGTCCACTGTGACGCGGAGCGTCACCGGATGCGTTACCACGCGGAGCGTGGGAACGATCGATGTAGGATGTGGAACGGGACTGTTGCAAAGTATGTCTAGACTCTCACTGTCCCTATCGAGTGAAAAACAATGACAACCACCACTGCCTCCCATTACACCGGTGAAGAGCGCAGCAAGCGCATCTTTGCCATTGTCGGCGCCTCGTCCGGCAACCTCGTCGAATGGTTCGACTTCTACGTCTACGCCTTCTGCGCGATCTATTTCGCCCCGGCGTTTTTCCCCTCCGACAACCCGACGGTGCAACTGGTCAACACCGCTGGCGTGTTCGCTGCCGGCTTCCTGATGCGCCCGATTGGTGGCTGGATTTTCGGTCGCGTGGCTGACAAACACGGGCGCAAGAATTCGATGCTCATCTCGATTCTGATGATGTGCTTCGGCTCGTTGCTGATCGCCTGCCTGCCGACCTATAAAGACATCGGCGTCTGGGCACCGGTGCTGCTGTTGTTCGCCCGTCTGCTGCAAGGCCTGTCGGTCGGCGGCGAGTACGGCACCACTGCGACCTACATGAGCGAAGTCGCCCTCAAGGGCCAGCGCGGATTTTTCGCCTCGTTTCAGTATGTGACGCTGATCGGCGGGCAACTGCTGGCGGTGTCGCTGGTAGTGGTCCTGCAGCAGTTCCTCACCGAAGAAGACCTGCGCGCCTACGGCTGGCGGATTCCGTTTGTGGTCGGTGCAGTGGCGGCGCTGATTTCGCTGTTCCTGCGTCGCAGCTTGAAAGAAACCACCAACAAGGAAACCCGCGCGCACAAGGACGCCGGCAGCATCAGCGCGCTGTTCCGCGATCACAAAGCCGCGTTCATCACCGTGCTCGGTTACACCGCCGGTGGCTCGCTGATTTTCTACACCTTCACCACCTACATGCAGAAATACCTGGTGAACACCGCCGGCATGCACGCCAAGACCGCCAGCTACATCATGACCGGCGCGCTGTTCCTGTATATGTGCATGCAGCCGCTGTTCGGCATGCTCGCTGACAAGATCGGCCGACGTAATTCGATGCTCTGGTTCGGCGCGCTCGGTACGCTGTTCACCGTGCCGATTCTGTTGAGCCTGAAAAGCGTCAGCAGCCCGTTCCTCGCATTTGTGTTGATCACCGTGGCGCTGGCGATTGTCAGTTTCTACACCTCGATCAGCGGCCTGGTTAAAGCCGAAATGTTCCCGCCAGAAGTCCGCGCCCTTGGCGTTGGTCTGGCCTATGCGGTGGCAAATGCGATCTTCGGCGGCTCGGCGGAATTCGTCGCGCTGAGCCTGAAGAACATCGGCATGGAAAACTCCTTCTACTGGTACGTGACAGCGATGATGGCGATCGCCTTCCTGTTCAGTCTGCGCTTGCCGAAACAGGCGGCGTATTTGCACCACGATCTCTAACCCGAAGTGCGCGGGCTGTCATGGCCCGCGCCGGCAAGGACTGTTTATGACTCAGCGACCGGGCAATCAATTGTTCGATGCCTACTTCACTGCCCGCGATATGCGTGAAGTGTTCTGCGATCAGGGCCGCGTGCAGGCGATGCTCGACTTCGAAGCGGCGCTGGCCCGGGCCGAGGCGCGGGTTGGTTTGATTCCTTCCTCTGCGGTGGCACCGATTGCGACGGCTTGCAGTGCCGGTCTGTATGACTTCGCGGCACTGGGCGAGGCGATTGCCACGGCCGGCAATTCGGCGATTCCGCTGGTCAAGGCGTTGGGCAAGCAGATTGCTGCCAGCGACGCTGAAGCCGAACGTTACGTGCATTTGGGTGCGACCAGTCAGGACGTAATGGATTCCGGTCTGGTGCTGCAATTGCGTCAGGCACTGGAATTGATTGAACGTGATCTGGCGCAACTGGCCGATTCTCTCGCCACCCAGGCGCAACGTCATGCCGCTACGCCGCTGGCCGGACGCACTTGGCTGCAACACGCGACGCCGGTGACCCTGGGCATGAAAATCGCCGGATGGTTGGGCGCTGTTACTCGCAGCCGCCAGCGTCTGCGCGAACTCAAGCCGCGTCTGCTGGTGCTGCAATTTGGTGGTGCGTCCGGAACCCTCGCCGCGTTGGGCGAGCAGGCCTTGCCGATTGCCCAGGCATTGGCCGAAGAGCTGCAACTGACCTTGCCGGAACAGCCGTGGCACACCCAGCGTGATCGCGTGGTGGAGTTTGGCGCGGTGCTCGGTCTGATCGCCGGCAGCCTCGGAAAATTTGGCCGCGACATCAGCCTGTTGATGCAGACCGAAGCCGCCGAGGTTTTCGAGCCGTCGGCGCCGGGCAAGGGCGGTTCGTCAACCATGCCGCACAAACGCAATCCGGTCGGCGCAGCGGTGTTGATCGGCGCGGCGACGCGCGTGCCGGGTCTGGTCTCGACGCTGTTCAGCGCGATGCCGCAGGAACATGAACGCAGCCTCGGCCTGTGGCATGCCGAATGGGAAACATTGCCGGAAATCTGCTGCCTCGTATCCGGTTCACTACAACAAGCACGCTTGTTGGCCGATGGCCTGGAAGTCGATGCCGAGCGCATGGGCCGCAACCTCGAATTGACTCAGGGGCTGGTGCTGGCCGAAGCCGTCAGCATCGTCCTCGCCCAGCGTGTCGGCCGCGACACCGCGCATCACCTACTCGAACAATGCTGCAAACGCGCCGTGGCCGAGCAGCGCCATTTACGCGCCGTGCTGGGTGATGAACCGCAAGTCACTGCTGAGCTGAGCAACGCTGAACTCGATCATCTTTTGAACCCCGCCCATTATCTCGGTCAGGCGAAAACCTGGGTCGAGCGTGCGGTGGCCGAACACAACGCATTGTCTGTCTGAAAGGAGAGGGCTGTGGCTTTCGTTCAACTCGCCGATGGCGAACTGCACTATCAAATTGAAGGTCCGGTCGATGCGCCGGTGCTGGTGCTGTCCAACTCGCTGGGCACTGATCTGCACATGTGGGACGCGCAGATGCCGGCATTTACCGAACACTTTCGTGTGCTGCGTTTCGACACCCGTGGCCATGGCCAATCGCTGGTGACGCCGGGGCCTTACAGCATTGAGCAACTCGGTCATGACGTGCTCGGTCTGCTGGATGCGCTGCACATCGAGCGCGCGCATTTCTGCGGGCTGTCGATGGGCGGTCTGATCGGGCAGTGGCTGGGGATCAACACTGGTCATCGTCTGCACAAGCTGATCGTCTGCAACACGGCGGCAAAAATCGGCGATCCGTCGGTGTGGAATCCACGCATCGAAACCGTGTTGCGTGATGGCGCAGCGGCGATGGTTGCTTTGCGTGATGCGTCGATTGCCCGCTGGTTTACACCGGACTTTTCGGCGGCGCATCCGGCGGCTGCCAAGCAGATTACCGACATGCTCGCAGCGACTTCGCCTGAGGGTTATGCGGCCAACTGCGCAGCGGTGCGTGATGCTGATTTCCGCGAGCAACTGGCGTCGATCAACGTGCCGTTGCTGGTGATTGCCGGCACCGAAGACGCGGTGACGCCGCCGTCCGGTGGGCATTTCATTCAGGAGCATGTACGCGGTGCCGAATACGCCGAGTTCTATGCGGCGCACCTGTCCAACGTGCAGGCCGGCGCGGATTTCAGTGAGCGCGTGTTGGCGTTTTTGCAGGCTAAGTGAGGAAGTTTTTGTGGACGAGAAACAACGTTACGACGAAGGCATGCAAGTGCGCCGCGCGGTGCTCGGTGATGCGCATGTCGATCGCAGCCTGACCACGTTGACCGAGTTCAACTCGGAGTTTCAGGAGATGATCACCCGCCACGCCTGGGGTGATATCTGGACGCGTCCGGGTTTGCCTCGGCACACGCGCAGCCTGATCACCATCGCCATGCTGATCGGCATGAACCGCGAGGGTGAGCTGAAACTGCATCTGCGCGCGGCGGCCAATAATGGCGTGAGCCGGGGTGAGATCAAGGAAGTGATCATGCAGAGCGCGATCTACTGCGGGATTCCGGCAGCGAATGCGACGTTTCATCTGGCTGAATCGGTGTGGGATGAACTGGGTACCGAATCCCGCGAATGACGGTTGAAACCGAAAAAGATCGCAGCCTTCGGCAGCTCCTACATTTGGAATGCGTTCCCCTGTAGGAGCTGCCGAAGGCTGCGATCTTTTGCTCTTCAAACCGTGGCGACAATAAATATCCGCTTGAACGCAAACAACGTATGCCCATCCCCCTCCTGCGGATAATGCTTATTCACTCGCATCAGATAGTGATAGATAAACCGCGCCTGTTCCGCTGAACTCAGCGCCTGCATCACCGGCCGCAGCGCCGAGACCTTCACCCAGTCGTACACCGGCGACTTGCCGTCGACCACCTGCAACTGCTCGGTCTCCCAGATATCCAGCGACGAGGTCAGCGGCGCGAGCAAGCGGTAGTAATCCTCCAGTGCCAACAACGGCCGCGCGGCCATGCGCTGACGCAGCTCAGGTGTGCCTATCGGCGTGCCATCGGGACCGCCGTTTTCGAGGGTGTCGAGCATCAGCCGATACCACAGCGCATCGCGCCAGTCCGGCATGTGCGCTGCCAGACAACCGCCAGGATTCAGATAACCGAGCAGGTGCGGCAGCAGCGTTTCATGGCCCCCGATAAAGTGCAGCACGGCGGCGGCCAACAGCAGATCTGCCGGCTGCTCCGGCCGCCATTCGAGCAGATCGCAGTGTTTCCACGATGCCCTGAGCGGCAGACAACGCGCTTCAGCGAGCATCTGTGCCGAGCTGTCGATGCCCTGCAACTGCGCGCGCGGCCAGCGTTCGGCCAACAACTGCGTGGCAATGCCGGTGCCGCAGCCGAGGTCGTAAATGCGTTGAGGGTTTTGCAAGTCGACACGGTCGAGCAATTCATTGACCGGGCGTTGCCTGAGACGGAAAAACTGCTGGTACGCCTTGGCGTCCCAGTCGGGTGTTGCGAGACGAGAGATCATTGAGGGGGTCCTCCGGTGATCGTTGGTGTCTTCCGATGACAACCTGGCTCCCAGCTTGAGGACCGACTACGACGACGGAAGCGGAAAGGTGAAGCACCTGATTCCTTCAGGTTTTGTCACTTTACCTGCCGACCGGCAAAGTGCCACTTCTCCTGACCAGTGGCGAGAATTCCAATGTAGGAGCTGCCGCAGGCTGCGATCTGTTGATCTTAAAAACAAGATCAAGAGATCGCAGCCTGCGGCAGCTCCTACAAGGTTGGATCGGTGTTTAGAGGAGGCTGATCGGGTAGCTGACGATGAGGCGGTTCTCGTCGAACTCGTTGTTGCTGAAGTCACGGCGCATGGTCGAGTTGCGCCATCTGAGGTTCAGATCCTTCAACGCGCCGCTCTGCACCGTGTAGCCCAGTTCTGATTCGCGACCCCATTCCTTGCCGTCGGTGATCGTCCCGGTGTGCACATTGTCGCCGCTGATATAGCGGTTCATCAGGGTCAGGCCGGGGATGCCCAATGCCACGAAGTTGTAGTCATGGCGCACTTGCCAGGAGCGCTCCTGCGCATTGTCATAACTGGCGTTGTAGCTGTCGTTGGCCAGCGTCCCGCCGCTGGTGCCGTTGACGCGCATCCAGGCGCTGTCGCCGGTGAGTTTCTGCAGGCCGACGTAGAAGGTGTTGCCGCCGTACTTCGCCGAGAACATCCCCGACCAGGTCTTGTTGTCGAGATCGCCGGCGCGGGCGCTACCGTCATCCTTGCCGTAGAAGAAGCCGAGGTTGGCGCCCAGTGTCCAGTCGCCCAGTGGCTGGCTGTGGATCAGGTTGACGTATTGCTGGCTGTAGATGTCCTTGAGTTCGGCATTCCACAGGCCGATCTGTGTGCGTTTTTCGTTGAAAACGTATTCACCACCCTGAAAGTTGAAGCGATCAGAGGTGAACGCCGCTTTGCCGGTCATCGACATGTCGCTCATGCTGCTGTCGTCGCGCGGGCTGTTGGCGCGGAACTGGCCGCCATAGAGGGTCAGGCCGTCGATTTCCTTCGAAGTGATCTGCCCGCCGCGGAAAGTTTGTGGCAGCGAGCGGCCGTCGTCCGAACGCAGGATCGGCAGCACCGGCATCCACTCGCCGACCTTCACTTCGGTCTGCGAGAGTTTGGCTTTGAAGGCGACGTTGGTGCGACCGAAGTTGTCCGCCGGACGACCGTCGTGATCCAGCGGCAGCAACGCCGTGCCGCCGGTGCCTTTACCGCCATCAAGCTTTACCGAATACAGGCCGAGCACGTCCATGCCGAAGCCGACGGTGCCTTGGGTGAAACCGGATTTGGCGTCGAGGATGAAGCTCTGCGTCCACTCTTCGGCCTTGCCCTGAGCTTTGGTCGGGTTGGTGAAATTGCGGTTGATGTAGAAGTTGCGCAGGTTCAGGTTGACCTTGGCCCCTTCGATGAAACCGGCCTCTTCAGCCGCAGCGGGCATCGCCGCGCTGGCTAGGGCCAGGGCGATCAGGCCGGGAATTGCGTAAGGCGCAGGGGAGGTTGTCATGGGCTCGGGTCTCTCTTGTTTTTTTAAGGCGAACGGGTGCGCTGCCACCGTTTTTTACGGTGCAGAAATGCGATGAATTCAGGGGGTGAAGCGACGGCGGTCAGCCGGTCGGAGCAGGGCGCGGGAGCATGGTGTCGAACCTGTTGTTATTGGTTTTGTTGATCGAATGGTGCGGGGGGCGGTGGTGGGGATTCAATCGGCGGAAGCGGTTTTTGGGCGATTATCGAACGCAAGATTTGCTCGGGGTTTTGGGTGAATGGGAGGGCCTCATCGCTGGCAAGCCAGCTCCCACAGGTTTTTGTGTCGTTCACAATGTTGGGTACACCACAGAACATTGTGGGAGCTGGCTTGCCAGCGATGGAGCCAGCCCAGACACCACAACTTTCTGACAGGCAACAAAAAGCCCACCAATCGGTGGGCTCCTTGTGTTCACCGGATGATGATCAGAACAACTTCATCTTCGGTGCTTCTTCTTTCAGCGGTTCGTTCTGCGCGGTTTGCGCATTCCAGCCACCGCCCAATGCCTTGTACAGGTTGACCGCACTGGTCAGCTGCGCGAGGCGGTCGGTGATCAGCGCTTGTTGCGCGCTGAACAGCTGACGCTGGGCATCGAGGAAGGTCAGGTTGCTGTCGACACCGATGCGGTAACGACGTTCGGCCAAACGGTAGTAATCCTGGTTGGCCTGCACGAAGTCACGCTGCGCTTGCAGCTGTTCGGTGTAGGTCTGGCGGGCGGCGAGGCCGTCGGCGACTTCCTGGAAGGCCGTTTGAATGGACTTCTCGTAGTTCGCCACGCCAATGTCCTTCTGGATCTTGGCGTAGTCGAGGCTGGCGCGCAGGCTGCCGGCGTTGAAGATCGGCAGGTTGATCTGCGGCTGGAACAACCACGTCCCCGAACCACCCTTGAACAGACCGGACAGATCCGGGCTCAGGCTGCCCGCGTTGGCGGTCAGGCTGATGCTCGGGAAGAACGCGGCACGGGCCGCGCCGATGTTGGCGTTGGCCGCTTTCAGGTTGTACTCGGCTTGCAGAATGTCCGGACGACGTTGCAGCAGGTCCGAAGGCAGACCCGGCGGTACGTCGCTGAGCAGGTCATCGGACAGCGGCTTGGCCGTTTGCAGATTGGCCGGGATACCGGTGCCGAGCAGCAGGGTCAGGCTGTTTTCGTCCTGGGCCACTTGGCGGGTGTAACGCGCCAGTTGTGCCCGGGCGTTTTCCACGGAAGTGCGCGACTGCGCCAGATCCAGCGCCGAAGCCACACCGACTTCGTTGCTGCGCGAGGTCAGCTTGTAGCTTTCTTCGAAGGCACCGAGGGTGTCCTGGGTCAGCTTGAGCAGTTCCTTGTCCGCTTGCCAGGTCAGGTAAGCATTGGCGACGCTGGCGACCAGACTGATCTGGGTGCTGCGGCGCGCTTCTTCAGTGGCGAAGTACTGTTGCAGCGCTTGCTCGCTCAGGCTGCGAACGCGACCGAACAGGTCGAGCTCGTAGGCGCTGATGCCGACGGTGGCGGAATACGAACTGCTGATCATCGAGTCGCCAGTCGTCGACGCGCGAGCCGGCAGACGCTGACGGCTGCCGCTGGCATTGGCCGAAACCGCCGGGAACAGATCAGCCCGCTGGATGCGGTATTGAGCCGCGTAAGCGTCGATGTTCAGCGCCGCGACACGCAGGTCGCGGTTGTTTTCCAGGGAGACCTGGATCAGCTGTTGCAGCGCCGGGTCATGGAAAAACTGCTTCCAGCCTTGCTCGGCAGCGGCTTGCGCCGGTGCCTGGGCCGGCGAGTACGCCGGCCCCTGTGGGTACTGACCTGCGACCGGAGCCTCAGGCTGCTGATAGTCAGGTATCAGCGAGCAACCGCTCAGCACGAAGGCGGCGACTGCGATGGAGAGTAGCGACTTGCTCATTGGCCAGCCTCTTTAGGAGTTTCAGTCGCTTCATCCTCGTCAGCGATCTTACGCTGGCCGATGGACGAAACCGTAACGAAGAACAGTGGGACCCAGAAGATCGCCAGGATCGTGGCCGTGAGCATACCGCCAATCACGCCGGTACCGATCGCGTGTTGACTGCCTGAACCGGCGCCAGTGGAGATCGCCAACGGTACAACACCGAGGACGAAGGCCAGCGAGGTCATGATGATCGGGCGCAGACGCATGCGGCAGGCTTCGATCGCCGCATCGCGCAGGCTGCGTCCCTGTTCATGCAGTTCCTTGGCGAATTCGACGATCAGAATGGCGTTTTTAGCCGCCAGACCGATGGTCGTCAACAGGCCTACCTGGAAGTACACGTCGTTGGACAGACCGCGCAGGCTGGTGGCCAGCAGCGCACCGATGATCCCCAGTGGCACCACGAGCATAACCGCGATCGGAATCGACCAGCTCTCGTACAACGCCGCCAGACACAGGAACACCATCAGCAGCGACAGAGCGTACAGCGCGGGCGCTTGCGAACCCGACAGACGTTCCTCATAGGACAGACCGGTCCAGGAGATACCGACACCCGCCGGCAGCTTCTTGGCAATCGCTTCGACTTCGGCCATCGCTTCACCGGTGGAATAACCCGGTGCTGGCGAACCGAGCACCTCCATCGCTTCCACGCCGTTGTAACGGGCCAGCTTCGGCGAACCGTAGATCCACTCGCCTTTGGCGAACGCGGAGAACGGCACCATGGTCCCGGCGTTGTTGCGCACGTACCATTTCTTCAAGTCTTCAGGGCTCATGCGAGCACCCGCCTGACCTTGCACGTAAACCTTCTTCACGCGACCACGGTCGATGAAGTCGTTGACGTAGCTACTACCGAAGGAGATCGACAGCGTGCTGTTGATGTCGGTGAGGCTCAAGCCAAGGGCCTGGGCTTTCTCGTCGTCGATTTCCAGGTGGTATTGCGGTTCATCGTTCAGGCCGTTCGGACGCACCTGATAGAGCACCTTGCTCTGAGCGGCGAGGCCGAGGAACTGGTTACGCGCTTCCATCAGCTTTTCGTGACCGATACCGGCGCGGTCTTGCAGGAACACGTCGAAACCGGTGGCGTTACCCAGCTCCAGTACTGCGGGCGGGGCGAAAGCGAACACCATCGCATCGCGGAAACTGAAGAAGTGTTGCTGGGCACGTTGGGCCAGGGCAAACACGCTGTTGTCCGAGTTACGCTCGTCCCACGGCTTGAGCATGATGAACGCCAGACCAGAGCTCTGACCGCGACCGGCGAAGTTGAAGCCGTTCACGGTGAACACCGAGGACACCGCGCCTGCTTCTTTATCCAGCAGGTAGCTGCGCATTTCGTCGATCACCACCTGAGTACGCTCGGCACTCGAACCGGCCGGGGTCTGCACCTGGGCGAACAGTACGCCTTGGTCTTCTTCCGGCAGGAACGCGGTTGGGATGCGGGTGAACAGCCAGATCATGCCGACCACGATCAGCAGATAAGCCAGCAGGTACGGCGCTTTGCGCGACAGCATGTTGCCGACACCGCGCTCGTAGCTCTGCACACCACGATCGAAATTGCGGTTGAACCAGCCAAAGAAACCCTTCTTCGGCGTGCCATGCTCGCCTTTCGGAATCGCCTTGAGCATGGTGGCGCACAGCGCCGGGGTGAAGATCAGCGCGACCAGTACCGACAGGGCCATGGCCGAAACGATGGTGATCGAGAACTGCTTGTAGATCACACCGGTGGAACCGCTGAAAAACGCCATCGGCAACAGTACCGCCGACAGCACCAGCGCGATACCGACCAGTGCGCCCTGGATCTGGCCCATGGACTTCTTGGTCGCTTCCTTCGGTGACAAGCCTTCTTCGCTCATCACCCGCTCGACGTTTTCCACCACCACGATGGCGTCGTCCACCAGCAAACCGATGGCCAGCACCATGCCGAACATGGTCAGGGTGTTGATGCTGAAACCGAACGCCGCGAGGATGCCGAATGTACCCAGCAATACCACCGGCACAGTCATCGTGGTGATGACCGTGGCACGGAAGTTCTGCAGGAACAGGAACATCACCAGGAACACCAGCACGATCGCTTCGACCAGGGTTTCAACCACACCTTTGATCGACTCGGTCACCACCGGGGTGGTGTCGTACGGGAACACCACTTCCATGCCTTGCGGGAAGAACGGCTTGAGGTCGTCAATCGTCTTGCGCAGCGCCTTGGCGGTGTCGAGGGCGTTGGCACCGTTGGCCAGTTTTACCGCCAGACCAGAAGCCGGGCTGCCGTTGAACTGCGCGGAAATGCTCGAGTTCTCACCGCCCAGACCGACGTCAGCGACGTCGCCGACACGCACTTGCGAGCCGTCCTGGTTAACCTTCAGCAGAATCGCCTTGAACTGCTCGGCAGTCTGCAGACGGGTCTTGCCGATGATCGTCGCGTTCAGCTGCTGGCCCGGCAACGCCGGCAAACCACCGAGCTGACCGGAAGACACCTGGACGTTCTGCGCCGAGATCGCGGTGCTGACGTCGCCCGGGGTCAGGTTGTACTTGTTCAACTTGGCCGGGTCGAGCCAGATGCGCATCGCGTACTGGGCACCGAAGACCTGGAAGTCACCGACACCGGCGGTCCGCGAGATCGGGTCCTGCATGTTCGACACGATGTAGTTGGACAGGTCGTCCTTGGTCATGCTGCCGTCACGCGATACCACGCCGATGACCAGGAGGAAGTTTTTCACTGCCTTGGTCACGCGGATACCTTGTTGCTGCACTTCCTGCGGCAACAGCGGGGTAGCGAGGTTCAGCTTGTTCTGAACCTGCACCTGCGCGGTGTCGGAGTTGGTGCCTTGCTCGAAGGTCGCGGTGATGGTCATGCTGCCGTCGGAGTTACTTTCCGAGGACACATAACGCAGGTTGTCGATACCGTTGAGCTGCTGCTCGATTACCTGGACCACGGTGTCCTGCACGGTTTGCGCCGAAGCGCCCGGGTAGGTCACGGAGATCGCAATGGCCGGCGGCGCAATGCTCGGGTACTGGTTGATCGGCAGTTTCAGGATCGAAAGTGCCCCGACCAGCATGATCACCAGGGCAATTACCCAGGCGAAAATCGGACGGTCGATGAAGAATTTTGACATGAATTACTCCCCTTTGCCGCCGGCGGCTTTGTCAGCTGCCTGAGCGGGGGCCGGGTTCTTGTTGCCGACATTGGTGGCTTCGGACGGGTTGACCTGAACACCCGGGCGCACGTATTGCAGCCCTTCGGTGATCAGACGATCGCCCGCTTTCAAGCCGTCTTCGATCAGCCACTGGCTACCGACGGTACGGCTGGCCTTGAGCTGACGCAGTTCGACCTTGTTGTCGGCGCCGACGACCAATGCGGTCGGGGTGCCTTTGAGGTCGCGGGTCACGCCTTGTTGCGGTGCCAGAATGGCGGCGGCGTTGACACCGGCCTGCAACTGGGCGCGGACGAACATGCCTGGCAGCAGGGTGTGATCGGGGTTCGGGAACACTGCGCGCAAGGTCACGGAACCGGTAGTCGGGTCGACCGTGACTTCGGAGAATTCCAGCTTACCGTCGAGCTTGTACTGGCTGCCGTCTTCCAGGGTCAGCTTGACCGCTGCCGAGTTTTCCCCGGATTTTTGCAGGCGGCCGCTTTCCAGCTCACGGCGCAGTTCCAGCAGCTCCACCGAAGACTGGGTGACGTCGACGTAGATCGGGTCCAGTTGCTGGATCGTCGCCATCGCGTCGGTCTGGCCGTTGCTGACCAGTGCACCTTCGGTGACCGAAGAACGACCGATGCGGCCGGAGATCGGCGCGTAAACCTTGGTGTAACGCACGTTGATCTGCGCGGTCTGCAACGACGCTTCCGATTCCATGCGGTTGGCCACGGCGGTGTCGTATTCCTGACGGCTCACGGCCTGCTCGTCGACCAGTTGCTTGTAGCGGTCGGAGATCGACTTGGTCGAACGCAGGTTGGCTTCGGCGCTTTTCAGGGTCGCTTCATAGACCGACGGATCGATCTGATACAGCTGTTGGCCGGCTTTGACATCGCCGCCTTCCTTGAACAGACGCTTGAGAATGATGCCGTTGACCTGCGGTCGAACTTCAGCGATGCGGAACGCACTGGTGCGGCCCGGCAGCTCGGAGGTGAGGGTAAACGCTTGTGGTTGCAGGGTGACGACGCCGACCTGAGGCGGAGGAGCGGCCGGTGCCGCTTCTTCCTTTTTACATCCGCTGAGCAGCGATGCCAGGGCGACGGCAGTGACCAGAGCGGTAACAGCTGGCTTGAATTGCATGAAAATCCTCGGGTCAGGCGCGCAAAAAGCGCACAAGAAGTGTGTAAAGGTAAAAAAAGGATACCGGGTGGATAAGTAGCTTGCTAAGGAATATACTTACGTTCATGGTTGTTTGTAAATACCTTGGCGTCGTATCCACCCTGTTACAAAACTCGTCGCAAGGTTTGAAATTGTAGGCCGGGGAGCTGATCCGTGAGAGATCGCCCCCTCTTTATTCAGCGGATATTCAGCCATCCCTGAAACATCCTGTTTGAGGTTTTACTGTCATGGTCCGTCGTACCAAAGAGGAAGCTCAAGAAACCCGTAGCCAGATTCTGGAAGCGGCGGAGAAAGCCTTTTATGAAAGGGGGGTCGCTCGTACAACGCTGGCCGACATCGCGACAATGGCCGGTGTTACGCGCGGTGCCATCTACTGGCATTTCAGCAACAAGGCGGACCTGGTCCAGGCGATGCTCGACAGCCTGCATGAGCCACTGGATGAATTGGCCAAGGCCAGCGAGAGCGAAGACGAACTCGACCCGCTGGGCTGCATGCGCAAATTGCTGATTCATTTGTTTCATCAAGTTGCGCTGGACCCGAAAACCCGGCGTATCAACGAAATTCTGTTTCATAAGTGCGAGTTCACCGATGAAATGTGCGATTTGCGCCAGCAGCGCCGGGTGGCCAGTCTCGAGTGCAATGAGCGCATCGGGCTGACCCTGCGTAATGCGGTGAATCGCGGCCAGTTGCCGGAAGATCTCGACACTGCCCGCGCGGCCATCAGCATTCACGCTTACATCGATGGCCTGCTGTATGGATGGCTTCTGGCGCCGGACAGCTTTGAGCTGCATGCCGAGGCCGAGCGTTGGGTCGATACAGGGTTGGATATGCTGCGCCTGAGCCCCAGCCTGCGCAAATGAAACAAAATGCGTAATTGGCACAGCTTATGTCAATTGGCCTGCCGTTATACAGGCTTGCGGCGGGGAGTTTAAACGTAGCGAGCTACGCATTTTGTAGGGAATTTGTGTCGTCTGTGTGAACAAGTGTTGGCCGCTTGCCCTCACCCTAGCCTCTCCCAGAGGGAGAGGGGACTGACCGAGGTGTTCTTTCGAGATACGCCGACCTGAAATATCCAGTCGAACTCCGAATTTGAAAACTACACAAATCGGCTCCCTCTCCCTCGGGAGAGGGCTGGGGTGAGGGGCTACGTACTCAGCCGCGCAATAGCTCTCCCGGCGAACACAAAAAAGCCCCCGACTCTTACAAGTCGGGGGCTTTCGCGTTTCTGCGGTATGTCTTACAGCGCTGGATAGTCGATGTAACCGACCGGGCCTTTGCCGTAGAAGGTTTCCGGACGCGCATCATTCAACGGCGCATCCGCCTTCAAACGAGCCGGCAGATCCGGGTTGGCAATAAACGGCACACCAAACGCCACAGCGTCAGCCTTGCCACTGGCCAGCCATTCGTTGGCGCTGTCCTTGGTGAAGCGCTCGTTGGCGATGTACGGACCGCCGAAAGCTTCTTTCAATTGCGGGCCAAGGCTGTCGGCGCCTTCTTTCTCGCGGGAGCAGATGAACGCGATGCCACGCTTGCCCAGTTCACGTGCAACGTAGGTGAAGGTTTCCGCCAGGTTGTCATCGCCCATGTCGTGGGAATCGGCGCGCGGTGCCAGGTGCACGCCAACGCGACCAGCGCCCCAGACTTCGATCGCCGCATCAGTCACTTCCAGCAGCAGACGCGCACGGTTTTCCAGCGAGCCGCCGTAGTTGTCAGTGCGCTGGTTGGTGCTGCTTTGCAGGAACTGGTCGAGCAGGTAACCGTTGGCGCCGTGGATTTCCACGCCGTCGAAACCGGCGGCTTTGGCGTTTTCGGCACCGGTGCGGTAGGCGTCGACGATGTCGGCGATTTCAGCGGTTTCCAGAGCGCGTGGGGTTGGATAGTCGGCCAGCGGACGCACCAGGCTGACGTGACCTTTCGGCTGGATCGCGCTTGGAGCGACGGGTGCTTCACCGTTGAGGTACGACGGGTGGGAAACCCGGCCGACGTGCCACAGTTGCAGGAAGATCTTGCCGCCAGCGCCGTGAATGGCTTTGGTCACGTTGGCCCAGCCGCGCACTTGATCGTTGGACCAGATACCCGGGGTGTCCGGGTAGCCAACGCCCATCGGCGTCACCGACGTGGCTTCGCTGAGGATCAGGCCAGCGGAAGCACGCTGCACATAGTATTCAGCCATCAGCGCGTTCGGCACGCGACCTTCGTCAGCGCGGCAGCGGGTCAGCGGCGCCATGATGATGCGGTTGGCCAGCTCGATGTCACCCAGTTTGATCGGATCAAAAATAGTTGCCATGTCTACAACCCTCTTAAGTAAAAGTTAATCAGTTAGTTGCCGGGGCCAGATCGGCATTGCCGTTCTGACGGAAAGTAATCAGCGTCACCAGCAGGGCGAGCACGGCCAGTGCGGCGGCTGCGAGGGGTACGCTGGTCAGGCCGTAGCCGTGGGCGATGACGCTGCCGCCGACCCAGGCGCCGAGCGCGTTACCGACGTTGAAGGCGCCGATGTTCAGGGTCGACACCAGGTTCGGTGCGGCTTTGCCGAAGGTCACCACGTTGACTTGCAGCGCCGGCACGGCGGCGAAACACGCGGTGGCCCAGAGGAACAGGGTGATTTCGGTGGGGATCAGCGCGACGCTGGTCCAGGTCAGCACGGTGGAGACCACGGCCATGGCGATGAATACGCCTATCAGCGTGGCGGCCATGCCTTTGTCGGCGAGTTTGCCGCCGATAATGTTGCCGACGGTCAGGCCCAGGCCGATCAGCATCAGCGTCCAGGTCACGCCACGCGGTGACACACCGGTGACTTCGCCGAGCAGCGGGGCAACGTAGGTGAACAGGGTGAAGACGGACGCGGCGAACAGCGCGGTCATGCTCAGCGACAACCAGATCCCGGCACCTTTGAGGGCGGCGAGTTCGGCGCGCATGTCGAGTTTTTCTTCGTCACGCTTGGCCGGCAGGAAGCGGATCAGGCCGATCAGTGCGATCACGCCGATGACGGTGACGGCCCAGAAGGTCGAGCGCCAGCCGTATTGCTGACCCAGCGCGGTGCCCAGCGGCACACCGAGGACGTTGGCCAGGGTCAGGCCGGTGAACATCAAGGCCACTGCCGAAGCGCGTTTATTCGCCGGAACCAGATTGGCCGCCACTACCGAACCGATACCGAAGAACGCACCGTGACACAGCGCGGTGATCACTCGGGCGAACATCAGCACGTTGTAGTCACTGGCAATGGCGCAGAGCAGGTTGCCGACAATAAAGATGCCCATCAACGCGACCAGCGCCGCTTTACGCGGCAGTTTGGCGGTGGCCATGGCCATGAACGGCGCACCGATGGCCACGCCGAGGGCGTATCCGGTCACCAGCCAACCGGCGCCGGGAATCGACACACCGAGGTCGGCCGCCACATTGGGCAGCAGGCCCATGATGACGAATTCGGTGGTGCCGATGGCGAAGGCGCTCAAGGCGAGGATGAGTAGCGAGAGGGGCATGCAGGTTTCCTTGTCGGCTGGCTGACGTTAAGGGTCAGAGCTCTTTACTGAGGGTGCTGAGGAACGCCTGGATCACGTCCTCGTTTCGTTTGAAAAAGTGCCATTGACCGGCCTTCTGGCTGCTGATCAGACCGGCGCGCTGCAACGTTGCGAGGTGTGCCGAAACGGTCGACTGCGACAGGCCACAGCGTTGATCGATCTGCCCGGCGCAAATGCCGTACTCGTGGTTGTGCAACTGTTCCGGAAATTCGTTCTTCGGGTCTTTCAGCCAGTTGAGGATGTCTCGCCGTACTGGGTGCGCCAGGGCTTTTATTATTTCGTCGAGGTCGAGGTTCATGGCAGGGTGCTCACAATGTGTACAACGCTATATCGCGATGTGGCGAAATATAAATCGTTAGATCGCGATACACCAATATGATTTTGATCTGATATCAGCATAAATTGGTATATCGCGTTATAACGATACGTGGGTGTATGGCTTGTGGGTCGCAGTGCTAAGCTGCGCCCATGAACTATCTCGCACATTTACACCTCGGTGGCCAGCGCCCCGGGCAACTGCTTGGCAGTCTGTATGGCGATTTCGTCAAAGGTCGGCTGCAAGGGCAGTTTGCGCCGGAGGTGGAAGCGGCCATTCAATTGCATCGACGGATTGACGTGTTCACTGACCGCCATCCGCTGGTGGATATCGCCCTGGGGCGGTTTTCCGACACGCGCCGGCGTTATGCCGGGATCGTCCTCGATGTGTTTTTCGATCATTGCCTGGCGCGAGACTGGAGGCTGTATGCCGAGCAGCCGCTGGAGGTTTTTACCGCTGATGTGTATCGGGTGCTGACCCGCGAACGGCAACTGCCCGAGCGATTGGCGAAGATTGCCCCGCACATGGTTGCCAATGACTGGCTGGGTTCGTATCAGGAATTTGAAGTGCTGGAGCAGGTGTTGCGCGGGATCTCGCGGCGGTTGAGCCGGCCGGAGGAACTGGCGGGGGCGATGCAGGAATTGCGGCGGTTGTATGAGCCGTTGAGTGAAGACTTCCGCCTGTTCTACCCGCAACTCCAGGACTTCGCACAAAACCCTCAGACACAGAAAACCTAATGTAGGAGTGAGCCTGCTCGCGATAGCGGTGTGTCAGTCGACATTAGTATTGACTGACACACCGCTATCGCGAGCAGGCTCACTCCTACAGGGGATTTGTGTTTCAGGCAGTTCTCCATGATTTTGCTGGGTTGCGGGATTAAGCAAGATCAAAAAATCGCAGCCTTCGGCAGCTCCTACAGGGATCAATGTAGGAGCTGCCGAAGGCTGCGATCTTTTGCTTTTCAAGCGGCAATCAATTCGCCGGCGCGACGCGGTTCAGCCGGTTTCGCGACCTCACCAAACAACGCCTTCTGCACCGCCTGCTGCGCCTCGAACGCCAACGCCGCACGCTCACGCCCCTGACAGGCAATCGGCTTGAGCAGGTGCACTTCAACATCGCCGCAATCATTGCTGAACAGGCGCATCAGGTGCGAGAGCAGGTCATCGTCACCAATAAACGGCGCCAGCGCATCGATTTCGCCATCGCGCAGATAACGGATCGCCACCGGTTGCAGCATCACCTCGGAATCAATCGCCGCCGCCAGCAAGCGACCATGAAAGGTGCGCAGCGAGCGGCCATCGGTGGTGGTGCCTTCCGGGAACATCAGCAAGGCGTGCTCGGTTTGCAGGTGACGGGTCATCTGCTTGCGGATCAACTGGCTGTCGCCCGAACCGCGACGAATGAACAGGCTGCCGGCCTTCGCCGCCAGCCAACCAGCCACCGGCCAAGTGCGCACTTCGGCCTTGGACAGAAACGACAGCGGCGTGAGCATGCCGAGCAGCGGAATGTCGGTCCACGACACATGATTGCTGACCCACAGCATCGGCTGTTTCGGCAGCTCGCCGTGCACCGTCACCCGAAAGGGCAGGGCGTTGCTCAAACGCGCCATAAAGAAGCGCGACCAGCGCTGACGCCGTTCCATCGAATGCGCCAGGCCAATCCGCTCAAACACGCCGAAGACGCTGGCCATGGTCAAACCCAGCGCCACCACCAACAGCACCCGCGCGATCCGCGCGTACACCCGCAACCGGCTCATCACACAGCCGCCTTGAAGTGCTTGGCGTAGCGCGGGCAGAGTTCGTCGCGTTTGAGCAGGATGAAAACGTCGGCGACCTGGAAGTCTTCGTCCCAGCACGGCTCACCGCAGATCTTCGCGCCCAGACGCATGTAAGCCTTGAGCAGCGGCGGCATTTCCGCGATCACGTTCGATGGAATATCCAAGGTTGGCAGCGGATTTTTCGGCTCGGCGCGCAGGTTTTCGGTGCACAGATAACGTTCGCGCAGGCGCTGCATGATCGCGTGGGCCTGGATGCCGCCGTCCTGCATCGGAATGCTCGCGCAACCCATCAAGTAGCTGTAACCGCCCTGATTCAATACTTCGGCCAATTCGCCCCACAACACCGCGATGGTGCCGCCGTTGCGGTACGCCGGGTCGACGCAGGTGCGGCCGATTTCGAGGATCGGGCCTTGCAGATGCGCCAGACCATGCAAGCTGAATTCTTCTTCGCTGTAGAACTTGCCGAGGCTGCTGGCGGCGGTGTGATCGAGCAAGCGTGTGGTCGCGACCAAACGGCCGGTGTTCAGATCACGCACGCCGATGTGGCTGCAGTGAACATCATAATCATCCATGTCCAGACCCAGTTCCGCGCCTTTCAGTTTGGCGTTGAACTCGCCGCTGAAGACGTTGAAACGCAAGGCCTGGGCTTGCTGCAGAGCCTCGGCGCCGATCAGGCGTTCGGCTTGCAGGCGGCGTTCATTGCCGGTGTCGCTGATGCGGGCGATCTGAGTCATGTGAATCTCCGTACGGGCCTTTAACCCGTCGTGGGTTGCAGCCGATCGACTTTCTTTATGCAGCCGTGTTGTGCAAAGTCAGGCTATGTAGCCCCGGTGTCATCGCCATGAACGTTCGGTGATGCTTATATGACAGCCCACAAGGAGCCTCTTATGCCCTGGCCAGATCTGCTGCACAGCCGTGACCGATTGCCCGCCGTTGCTGACCTGGCCGAGGGTTTTGCGACGTTGTTGCAGCAACTGGGCAACGTCACGCCGTTCGAATTGGCGGTCGCGGGCGGGCGGCGGATGGCGACGCCGGGGCTGGCGTTTCTGGTCGGTTATCAGGCGGCATTGCGCATGTTGTGGCCGAGTGCGCCGCTGAGCCTCGGTGCATTGTGTGCGACCGAACAGCGCAGTTTGCGCCCGGCGGACATGCAGACGCGGCTGAGCGATTTGCGCTTGAGTGGACGCAAGGACTTCGTCACCGCCGGTGATGCGGCGGACTGGCTGTTGATCGCTGCGCGCAGTGAAGAACCCGGTGAAACGCCGCGCCTGAGTCTGGCCGTGGTGTATCCCGGCGAACCCGGCGTGACCGTGGAAAAACTGCCGGCGCTGCCGTTGATGCCGGACATCAGTCATGGCCGCTTGCAGCTGGATGGCGCGTTGTGCGAATTGTTGGCGGGGGATGGCTGGGATGCTTACGTCAAACCGTTTCGCACCCTGGAGGATGTCTATGTACTGAGCGCGATGACCGCGTGGTTGTATGGCGTCGGGCAGGACAGCGACTGGCCGCAAGCGCTGCAATTACGTTTGCTGGCGCTGTTGGCCGGGTGCGCCGAGGCGAGTCGGCAACCGCCGAACAATCCGGCCGGGCATGTGTTGCTGGGTGGGTTGTTTGCGCAGTTTGAGGCATTGCAGGGTGAGGTGAGTCAGGCGTTGGCTGACGGACCGACAGAATGGGCGCAGATGTGGCAGCGGGATCGGGGGGTGATGCAGTTGGCCGCAGGTGCTCGGGCCAAGCGGTTGGCCAAGGCACTGGTGGTGTCCTGACTGGCCCCATCGCTGGCAAGCCAGCTCCCACAGGTTTCACAGGTGTTCAAAAAATTTGTATCCACTCAAGAACCCTGTGGGAGCTGGCTTGCCAGCGATAGCGAATTCATGGAAAAGCAAAATCTCAAATTTGTCATGAGTCCCGACTAACCTCAGCAGGTTCTCTCCAAGAGCCCTCCCCATGTGCAAAGGCCTGTCGCTGTTTCTGCTGCTGATCAGCTTCACCGTTCACGCCGAACAATGGCCGGGTGAAGAATGGCCAACCGGCCCGAAGGTCACCGATCCAGAGGCACTGGAAAATTACGCCTTCCCACCCCGCGACGATGCAACCCGCAAAGGCATCCGCACCGACGCACTGCTGATCATCCGCGACGGCCAGATCATCTACGAACGCTACGCCGGCCCAACCACCGAACACACTCCGCACCTGACCTGGTCGATCAGCAAAAGCCTGATGGCCACCGTGCTCGGTGTGGCGTACGGCGAAGGTCTGTTCAGACTCGAAGATCCCGCCGCAACGTTCTACCCGCCACTGGCTAAACATCCGACGATAAAAATCGCTGACCTGCTGCACTGGGCCTCCGGCATCGACTGGCAAGAAGACTATGAATACGCGCCGCTGAAGTCCTCGGTGGTGGCGATGCTCTACACCCGAGGCCATGGCGACATGGCCGTTTTTACTGCTGATCACCCTACTTACGCTGAGCCGGGTCAGGCTTTCCGCTATTCCAGTGGCGACAGCAATCTGCTCGCCGCTGCGTTGAAAAACATCGTCGGCCCGCAGCGTTATGCGGATTATCCGTGGACGGCGTTGTTCGAACCGCTGGGCATCCACCACGCGGTGTGGGAGCGCGATGCTACCGGCACTTTTGTCGCTTCCTCTTACGCCTATCTCACCGCGAGAGATCTGGCGCGGGTCGGATTGCTGATGGCTCGTGACGGGCGCTGGGATGACAAGCCGTTGCTGCCCAAGGACTGGGTGGCTTTCAACCTGAAACCCTTCAATGGCTATAAGGCCCACCAGGACGAAGCGGTGCCCGGCGGCCAATGGTGGCTCAATCGCCCGGCCGATGGCGCCGGCTCTCCGTGGCCTGACGCGCCGCCCGACACCTTTGCTGCCCTTGGCCACTGGGGCCAGGCGCTGTACGTGATTCCCAGCGAGAAACTGGTGGTCGTGCGTTACGCCGATGATCGCGACGGCAGCTACCGTCATAACGAATTGCTCAAGCGTGTGCTGAAGGCGGTGCAGCCATGAAGCGCTTCTTGCTGGTGCTGCTGGTCCTGCTGCTCGGCTGGGTCGGCTACGAGCGCGAAAATCTCTGGGCTTTTCCGGACATCATCAGCGCGTACACCGCCAAGGAATATTGTTCCTGTCGATACGTGATGAACAACGATGCCGAGTACTGCCGTGGCTATGTGAAACAGTGGCTGCCGACCAGCCAATTCACCGATGAGCCCAACAGCAAAACCATCACCGTCAGCGGCATGGGCCGCAGCAGCAGCGCCCAGTGGCAAAGTGAACGCCAGGGCTGTCGCCTCAATCCCTGATCTAAGGGGCGTAACCATCCCCCTGTGAATAAAGAACCCTGTGGGAGCTGGCTTGCCAGCGATGGCGGTGTGTCAGTCAAAAAATATCGCCTGTGCCGACGCTATCGCTGGCAAGCCAGCTCCCACAGTTTTTTGTGTGGGCCCACAAAATTCGATGACGACCCGAAAATCTGTGGTTCCACACCGTGGAACCACATTCGATTGTCCTCGCGCGCATCTCGCGGTTATCTGGCGGTGAGCACGACCTGCCTTGTATGTGTCGTGAAATCGAACCGAACAAAAAGACCGGGAACACCCGTGCGAGGAGAACCGTCATGCCCCGACATCAGCACATTCTGGCCTGGCTCAACGATGTGGCCAGCGACCTGCACGCCACCCGCCAGGACATCCACGCCCACCCCGAACTCGGTTTTGAAGAAAACCGCACCTCGGCACTGGTGGCCAAATCCCTCGAAAGCTGGGGCTATGAAGTCCACACCGGCATCGGCAAAACCGGTGTGGTCGGTGTGCTGCGCCATGGCAGCAGCTCGCGCAAACTGGGCCTGCGTGCTGACATGGATGCCTTGCCGATCATTGAAAACACCGGCGTCGCCTACAGCAGTCAACACCAGGGTTGTATGCACGCCTGTGGCCATGACGGGCACACCGCGATGCTCCTCGGCGCCGCGCGTTATCTGGCGGCGACCCGTCAGTTCGATGGCACCCTCACGCTGATTTTCCAACCGGCGGAAGAAGGTCAGGGCGGCGCCGAAGCCATGCTTGCCGACGGATTGCTCGAACGTTTTCCGTGCGACGCATTGTTTGGCATGCACAACATGCCGGGGCTGCCTGCCGGGCATCTGGGCTTTCGCGACGGGCCGATGATGGCGTCGCAGGATTTGCTCAACGTGGTCATCGAAGGCGTCGGTGGCCACGGCTCGATGCCGCACCTGACAGTCGATCCGTTGGTCGCCGCCGCCAGTGTGGTGATGGCGTTGCAAACCGTGGTCGCGCGCAATATCGATGCACAGCAAGCGGCGGTGGTGACCGTCGGCGCGCTGCAAGCGGGGGAGGCGGCCAACGTCATTCCGCAGCAGGCGATCCTGCGCCTGAGCCTGCGCGCCTTGAACGCCGAGGTGCGGGTACAGACGCTCGACCGCGTGCGCTCGATCATCGAAACCCAGGCGCAAAGCTTCGGCTGCACTTCAACCATCGAACACCGCCCGGCCTACCCGGTGCTGGTCAACCACGCTGCCGAAACCGAGTTCGCTCGCAAAGTCGGCGTTGAACTGGTCGGCGCCGATGCCGTCGACGGCAACACGCCCAAGCTGATGGGCAGCGAAGACTTCGCCTGGATGCTCCAGCGCTGCCCCGGCGCTTACCTGTTCATCGGCAACGGCGTGTCGCGGCCGATGGTGCACAACCCCGCTTACGACTTTAACGACGACATCCTGCTGACTGGCGCCGCCTATTGGGGCGCGCTGACCGAGAGCTGGCTCAAGCCGGCCTGACTTCTTCACTTTCTGCTGCCGCTGAACCCCACGCGCACGAGCGCGCGGGTGATCACCCAACAGCTTTATGGAGAACTCTCCATGCAGGTTTCGAGCACTGGTGTTTCGCGTACCCGGCAAGTGGTCGCTGCGGTTATCGGCAATGCGCTGGAATGGTATGACTTCATCGTTTACGGCTTTCTGGCGAGCATCATTGCCCGGCAGTTCTTCCCCTCCGAAGATGGCTACGCTTCGCTGCTGATGGCGCTGGCGACCTTCGGCGTGGGCTTCTTCATGCGCCCGGTGGGCGGCATCCTGCTTGGCATGTATTCCGACCGCAAGGGGCGCAAAGCGGCGATGCAGCTGATCATTCGGTTGATGACCGTGTCCATCGCGCTGATCGCGTTTGCGCCGAGCTACGCCGCCATCGGCATGGGCGCGCCGCTGCTGATCGTGGTTGCGCGGATGCTGCAAGGCTTCGCCACCGGCGGCGAATACGCCAGCGCCACGGCATTTCTGGTGGAGAGCGCGCCAGCCCATCGCAAAGGCTTGTACGGTTCGTGGCAACTGGTCGGACAATGCCTGGCGGTGTTTGCCGGCGCGGCGATGGTGGCGCTGGTCACCCATGTGTTTTCGCCCGAGGCGCTGGACACCTGGGGCTGGCGGATTCCGTTTGTGATCGGTCTGCTGATCGGCCCGGTCGGCTTGTGGATTCGCAAGCACATGGAAGAACCGGAAGAGTTTCTCGAAGCGCGCAAGAAAGCCAAAGGTGACGCGCCCGGCCTGTGGCAGGTGATCCGCGAACACCGTCGCAGCCTGTTGGTATCCATGGGCCTGGCCAGCGGTGCGACGGTGTCGTTTTACGTGGTGCTGGTGAACATGCCGACCTTCGCCCACACCAACCTCGGCTTGCCGCTGGATCAGGTGCTGCTGGTGCAGATGCTTGCGGTGGCGCTGATGACCGTGGTGATACCGTTCTCCGGCGCGCTGTCGGATCGCCTCGGTCGTCGTCCGGTATTGATGGCGTTCACCCTGGCGTTTTTCGTGATGGTCTATCCGCTTTACGTGTGGGTCGCGGCAGCGCCATCGATCGAGCGCTTGCTGGTGATGCAACTGCTGCTATGCAGTGCGATTGGCGGGTTCTTCGGCCCGGCGCCAACGGCACTGGCCGAGCAGTTCCCGATTGAAGTGCGCTCCACCGGCGTGTCCGTCGCCTACAACGTGGCGGTGATGGTGTTCGGCGGCTTCGCACCGCTGATCGTCACCTGGCTGAGCAAGGTGTTGAACACCCCGGTGGCGCCATCCTTCTATGTGTTGTTCGCTTGCCTGCTGACCTTGCTCGGTACTTACTGTCTGCACGAGGCGCCGCGCACGAAGAAATCCGTAGCGCTCAATCTGGGAGTCGAACCGTGAAAACGTTAGCGATTGATCCGCTTGTTGCCCTCGACGCCGAGGCGTTGTCGCGGGCGATTCATGCGCGCCAGGTGTCGTGCCGTGAAGTGATGCAGGCCTATCTGGCGCACATCGAACGCTTCAACCCACAGGTCAATGCGCTGGTGTCGTTGCGCGCTGAAGAAGACCTGCTGCGCGAAGCCGATGACTGCGACCGGCAACTCGATCGCGGCCAGTCGAAAGGCTGGATGCACGGCATGCCGCAGGCAATCAAAGATCTCGCGGCCACCGCCGGACTGCGCACGACCATGGGCTCGCCACTGTTCGCCGAGCAGGTGCCGCAACACGATGCGATCAGCGTGGGGCGGGTGCGTGATTGCGGCGCGATCATCATCGGCAAAACCAATGTGCCGGAATTCGGCCTCGGTTCGCAGACCTACAACAGCGTGTTTGGCACCACCACCAATGCCTATGATTCAAGCCTGATTGCCGGTGGCAGCAGCGGCGGGGCTGCGGTGGCGTTGGCCTTGCGCTTGCTGCCGGTGGCCGATGGCAGCGACATGATGGGCTCGCTGCGCAACCCGGCGGCCTTCAATAACGTCTTCGGTTTTCGCCCGTCGCAAGGCCGGGTGCCGCACGGGCCGATGCCGGAAGTATTCGTCCAGCAACTGGCCACCGAAGGGCCGATGGGCCGCACGGTCACCGACGTTGCGCGGTTGCTGTCGATTCAGGCCGGCTACGATCCGCGCGTGCCACTGTCGCTGAAAGATGCTCCGGGCAACTTTGCCGAAGGCCTGCAACAGGATTTCACCGATGTGCGCATTGGCTGGCTCGGCGACTACAACGGCTATCTGCCGATGGACGATGGCGTATTGAGTCTGTGCGAATCGGCGCTGGCGGACTTCAGCGCGCTGGGCTGTCAGGTCGAAGCCTGTCAGCCGGACTTCGCCATGGCGCGGCTGTGGCAGACCTGGCTGACTCATCGGCATTTCCTGGTGCAGGGCAGCCTTGGCGCGGCCTACGCCGACCCGCGTAAACGCCCGTTGCTCAAGCCAGAGGCGCAGTGGGAAGTCGAGGGCGGTTTGCGCCTGAGCGCTGCCGATGTCTACCAGGCGTCGGTCGACCGCAGCGAGTGGTATCGCGCCCTGAGCGAGTTGTTCCAGCGTTACGATTTCCTGCTGTTGCCCACCGCGCAAGTGTTCCCTTTTGATGCACAGCAGCCGTGGCCGCGCGTCGTCGGCGGGCAGAGCATGGACACTTATCACCGCTGGATGGAGGTGGTCATCGGCCCGACTCTGGCCGGGTTGCCGAGCATCAGCGTGCCGGTCGGTTTCAACCCGGCGGGGCTGCCGATGGGCCTGCAAATCATCGGCCCGGCCCAGGCTGATCGGGCGGTGCTGCAACTGGCTTATGCCCACGAACAACTGACCCGTTGGGTCGAACGCTGCCCGCCGACATGCCTGCAATCAACCTGAGCGGCCCGTATTTTGCTGCACAAAGTGTTCATCATCTGCACGCAGGGAGATCGATCACATGGGCAGCAAAGCAGATACCGGCAGCGTGCGCTCGGTCGAACGGGCGCTGGCCATCGTCGAATTGCTCGGCGAGCATCAGGCGTTGGGGCTGGAGGAATTGCACTACCTCACGGGTCTGCCGAAAGCCACGGTGTCGCGGATGCTCGCGACCTTGCAGGAGCAGGGCTGGATCTATCGCGGCCTCAGTGACCGCCGTTACCGCTTGTGTGCCAAGCGTTTGTTTGGCGATCGTCAGCAGCGTTTCAAGCGGCATCTGGTGGAGAGCGCGGCGCCGATGTTGCTGGAGCTGAGCGAGCGCACCGGGCTGGTCGCGGATCTGTCGTGTTTCGATGGCGAGCGGGTCGAAGTGATGGAAAGTGCGATCCCGCAGGTGCTGCGCAAACGTTATCCGAACAACTGCCAGATCGTCGGGCATCACGCCAGCCTGTTTCATTCGGCGATGGGCCGGGCGTGTCTCGGCGAGTTGGCCAGTGATGAGGTCGAGCGCTTGGCCGAGCGGGAGCAGTTGCGTGATGAAGGCGTGTTTCGTGTGACTGAGCAGTCGTTGCATCAGGGTTTTGGCCAGCGCACGGAAGGCTATTGGGAGTACCCGGTGCGTTTGCCGTTTCTGATTCGCGCGGTGGCGTTGCCGATTCGTGCTGAAGGCAAGTTGGTGGGCAGCATGGCGCTGCACTGGCCGATGGATCAGGCGCCGGTGGAGCGGGTGTTGAGTCTGCATCTGAATAGTCTGGCGGCGACGATTGGCGATGTGCAGCAGGTATTGGCCTGACAGCCGAAAGATCGCAGCCTGCGGCAGCTCCTACATCAAGCACTGTTCCCCTGTGAGAACGGCGGTGTGACGATTCGACAGAAGGCATATCTATTGGCTGGCGGTACGTTTCCCCGTGCGAGCCCGCCCCCACATTTGAAATGTATTCCCCGTGTAGGAGCTGCCGCAGGCTGCGATCTTTTGATCTTGATGTTGCAATAACTTTGGGGGCGGTTAAGGTTCGTGCAGGTTTATCGGCCCCACGAGTGTTCAATGTTCAACCGCTCCCTCTGTGCAACCCTGTCCAGCCTGCTGCTCGCCGCCGTCGCGCTGCCGGCGCAAGCCAATTGGTATCTGGACGGCGAGTCGTCGCGGCTGTCGTTCGTCAGCACGAAAAACGCCCACGTTTCCGAAGTGCAGCGCTTTCTGGTGCTGCATGGCAAGGTCGACCCTAACGGTCGCGCCGAAGTCGAAGTCGAGCTGGACTCGATCAACAGCGGCATCCCGCTGCGCGATGAGCGCATGCGCAAGGAGCTGTTCCAGATCGAGCAATTTCCCGAAGCGACCATCACCACGCAGATTGATTTGCGCCCGATCAACGATCTGGCCCCTGGCGCGCAGCTGGAATTGCGCCTGCCACTGACCGTCAATCTGCACGGCAAGCAGCACGAATATGCCGCCGAGCTGCTGGCGACGCGTCTCGATGATCGACGTTTTCAGGTGGTCACCCTAGAACCGCTGGTGATCAACGCTGAAGATTTCGATCTCGTGCCGGGGCTGGAAAGCCTGCGCAAACTCGCCGACCTGTCTGCGATCAGTCTGTCGGTGCCGGTGGGTGCGGTGCTGATCTTCACGGCGCGCTGACATGCGCGGCGCGGTGTTCCCATGGCGGGACGGCAACCGGTTCGAGCTGTTGATCGACGGCCCGCAATTCTTTCCGCGCATGCTCGAGCAGATTGCTGGCGCTCAGGAGCAGATCGAACTCGAACTGTACCTGGTCGAGGCCGGCGCCTGTGCCGAAACCATCGTCCAGGCGCTGGTGCTGGCGGCCGAGCGCGGTGTGCGTGTGCGTTGCCTGTTCGATGATTACGGCAGCCTGGCGTTTACGCTCAATCTGCGCCAGCGCCTGACGCACGCCGGGGTTGAACTGCGTTTCTACAATCGGTTGAACTGGCGGCGCTGGGTCGGCAACTTCTATCGCGATCACCGCAAATTGCTGCTGATCGATCAGCGTCTGGCGGTGGTTGGCGGCACCGGAGTCACTGACGAGTTCTGGACGCCGGGGCATGACACCAGCGAATGGCACGAAGTGATGGTCGAGATCAGCGGCCCGTTGGTGATCGACTGGCAATTGCTGTTTGACCGCCAGTGGATTGCCAACCGCTATCGCCGCGCCTGGCGCCCGGCCGCGCATTTTGGCTTGCCGCGATTACCGCGCGTACCGGACAAGGGCGAAGGCATGGGCCGTGTGGCGTATGCCGATGCCCGCCAGCACCGCGACATTCTGCAATCGCTGTTTCGCGCGCTGAACAGCGGGCAAAAACGCATCTGGATGGCCACGCCGTACTTCCTGCCGACCTGGAAAATCCGCCGCTCCCTGCGCAAGGCTGCGGCGCGCGGTGTCGACGTACGCTTGCTGCTGACCGGGCCGCGCACCGATCACCCGTCGGTGCGCTACGCCGGGCATCGCTACTACCCGCGACTGCTCAAGGCCGGGGTGCAGATCTTCGAATACCAACCGTGCTTTCTGCATTTGAAAATGGTGCTGGTGGACGATTGGGTGAGCATTGGTTCGTGCAACTTCGATCACTGGAACCTGCGCTTCAATCTGGAGGCGAATCTGGAGGCGCTGGATCCGTCGTTGACGGCAGCGGTGCAGGCGAGTTTTGTGAAGGACTTCGGGCTGAGTCAGCAGGTGAGCCTGGAGGAGTGGCAGCGCCGGCCGTTGTGGCGGCGGGTCAAGCAGCGGGTGTGGGGCTGGGTGGATCGGGTGGTCGTCAACATCCTCGACCGCCGCGGGTAGAGCAAGATCAAAAGATCGCAGCCTTCGGCAGCTCCTACAGGGGAATGGGTTCCTCTGTAGGAGCTGCCGAAGGCTGCGATCTTTTGCTTTTAGGCGTTACAGCAACTCGAAGCTCTGCTGCGTCACGTCCTGGGAATCCAGGCCGATCTGCACGTTGAATTTGCCAGGCTCTGCCGCGTATTTGAGCTGGGCGTTGTAGAACTTCAGGTCATCCTCGCTGATGGTGAAGTGCACGACTTTCTGTTCACCGGCCTTGAGCATGATTTTCTGAAAGTTCTTCAGCTCTTTCACCGGGCGAATCATCGAGCCGGTGACGTCCTGAATGTACAACTGCACCACGGTTTCGCCGTCACGCTTGCCGGTGTTTTTCACCATGACACTGGCGTCGAGCTTGCCGGTGGCGTTCAGCGTGGTCGAAGACAGCGCCATGTCGCTCAGGGCGAAGTTGGTGTAGCTCAGCCCGTAACCGAACGGGAACAGTGGGCCCGTGGTGTCATCGAAATACTGCGAGGTGTAGTTGCCCGGTTTGCCCGGCGTGAACGGCCGACCAATGCTCAGGTGGTTGTAGTAAGTCGGGATCTGGCCCACGGAACGCGGGAAGGTCACTGGCAGTTTGCCCGACGGGTTGTAGTCGCCGAACAGCACGTCGGCGATGGCGTTGCCGCCCTCGGTGCCGCTGAACCAGGTTTCCAGAATCGCGTCAGCTGACTGGTTCTCTTCGAGAATGGTCAGCGGGCGGCCGTTCATCAACACCAATACCAGCGGTTTGCCGGTGGCTTTCAGCGCACGGATCAGCTCGCGCTGGCTTTCCGGGATGTTCAGGTCGGTGCGGCTGGAGGATTCGTGGGACATGCCACGGGATTCACCTACCGCTGCAACGATCACGTCAGCGTCTTTTGCAGCTTTCACTGCTTCGTCGATCAGTACGTTGGCCGGGCGCGGATCGTCGACCACTTCCGGCGCATCGAAGTTGAGGAAGTTCAGGTAGTCCAACACCTTCTTGTCGCTGGTGATGTTGGCGCCACGGGCGTAGATCAGGTTCGACTTGTTGCCGATCACCGAACTCATGCCATCGAACAGCGTCACCGATTGTGCCGGTTTACCCGCCGCCGCCCAGCTACCCATCATGTCGATCGGTGCTTTGGCCAATGGGCCGACCAGTGCAACTTTCGCATCTTTCTTCAACGGCAGGGTTTCGTTCTGGTTCTTCAGCAACACCAGGCTGCGGCGCGCCACTTCACGGGCCTCGGCGCGGTGCAGACGGCTCTCGGCGTAGGTGTCGGCCGGATCATCTTCAGCCTTGCCGATACGCAGGTACGGGTCCTTGAACAGGCCCATGTCGTACTTGGCCGCGAGCACTTCACGCACGGCGTTGTCGATGTCTTTCTGCTCGATCTCACCGGACTTGAGCAGCCCCGGCAGTTCTTTGCCGTACAGGGTGTCGTTCATGCTCATGTCGATGCCGGCCTTGATCGCCAGCTTCGCCGCTTCACGACCGTCGCGAGCCACGCCGTGCTTGATCAGCTCGAAAATCGCACCGTGGTCGCTGACCGCCAGGCCCTTGAAACCCCAGTCGCGACGCAGCAGATCGTTCATCAGCCAGGTGTTGGCCGTGGCCGGAATGCCGTTGATCGAGTTCAGCGCAACCATCACACCGCCGGCGCCGGCATCAATCGCGGCGCGGTACGGTGGCAGGTAATCCTGGTACATCTTCACCGGACTCATGTCGACGGTGTTGTAGTCGCGACCGCCCTCGACCGCGCCGTACAGGGCGAAGTGCTTGACGCTGGCCATGATGCTGTCAGCCGCGCTCGGGGTGGCGCCCTGATAGGCGCGAACCATGACGCCGGCGATGCGCGAGGTCAGGTAGGTGTCTTCACCGAAACCCTCGGAGCTGCGGCCCCAGCGCGGGTCGCGGGAGATGTCGACCATCGGCGCGAAGGTGATGTCGAGGCTGTCGGCAGCGGCTTCCTTGGCGGCAACGCGTCCGGACTGGCCGATGGCGTCCATGTCCCAGCTCGAGGCGAGGGCCAGCGGAATCGGGAAAATCGTACGGTGACCGTGGATCACGTCGTACGCGAAAAACATCGGAATCTTCAGGCGGCTGCGCATGGCAGCGTCCTGCATCGGACGGTTTTCCGGGCGGGTGATCGAGTTGAACGTGCCGCCGATGTTGCCGGCGGCGATTTCCTTGCGGATCAGCTCGCGGGGCATTTCCGGGCCGATGCTGATCAGGCGCAACTGGCCGATCTTCTCGTCGAGGGTCATTTGCTTCATCAGGTTGCTGATGAACGCGTCCTTGTTTTCCAGGGGTACCGGGGTCGTAGCGGCCAATACTTGATGACTGGCCAGGCTGACGAACAGACCCAGCAAACACAGCTTCTTCATGAATAGTTTTCTCAAGGGCCCAAGCGGCAATGCAACGCCGGCCAGCCAAAATTTAGGGAGCGACTATTGTTGTTCGGGTACAGGCTCAAAGAAACAGAGCCAAAAACGGCAGCCGACACTTGGCCGCATGATCACGCAGGGCACTTTTTAGCCCATTGCCCCGTCGTAATCCAGCGACGCGGCCGATTATGCCCCAAGAGCCCGCTGAGAATGTTTCGCGCTCGGTTTTTATAATGATATGTGCCAAGGAGCATCACTGCGATGAATGTAAGCCCAACCAATCGCTCGCGTTTGCAGGTCGCCACACTGCTGGTGCTGGCCACGCTGTTGACCGCGTGCGGCATCAACAATATCCCGACCCTCGACGAACAGGCCAAAGCTGCGTGGGGCCAGGTGCAGAACCAGTACCAGCGCCGCGCCGACCTGATCCCCAATCTGGTGGAAACGGTGAAAGGTTATGCAGCTCACGAGCAGGAAACGCTGACCGCAGTGATCGAGGCGCGGGCGAAAGCCACGTCGATCCAGGTCGACGCCAGCACCCTCGACAATCCGGAAAAACTCAAGCAGTTCCAGCAGGCGCAGGATCAACTGACCGGTGCATTGAGTCGCTTGATGGTGGTGTCCGAGCGGTATCCGGACCTGAAGGCCAACCAGAACTTCCTCGCCCTGCAATCGCAACTTGAGGGCACGGAAAACCGCATCGCCGTGGCGCGCCGCGATTTCATTCTGGCGGTGCAGAAATACAACACCGAGATCCGCACCTTTCCCGGTCGCCTCTGGCACAGCGTGATGTACAGCGATCTGCCGATCCGCGAAACCTTTGAAGCCACCACGCCGGATGCCGATAAGGCACCCCAGGTCAAATTCTGAGAACACACCTGTGTAGGAGCTGCCGAAGGCTGCGATCTTTTGACGTTGGTTGGTAAAAAAACAAGATCAAAAGATCGCAGCCTTCGGCAGCTCCTACAAGGGAACGCTGGGGGTATGCATGCGTGTGTTGAAAATGGGCCTGGTGCTGATGCTGTGGCTGTTCGCCGTCAGCGCCCGGGCCGAGTTGACGTTCCCGGCGCTGAGCGGGCGGGTAGTGGACGAAGCGCAGATGCTCGAGCCATCAGTGCGCGCGCAACTGAGCCAGCAGTTGCAGGCCCACGAGCAGGCGACCGGCGAGCAATTGGTCGTGGTCACGCTGCCGCATCTGCAAGGCACGACCATTGAGGACTTCGGCGTTCAACTCGGTCGCCACTGGGCCATCGGGCAAAAGGACAAGAACAATGGCGCCCTGCTGATCGTCGCCCGTGATGAGCGCAAACTGCGCATCGAAGTCGGTTATGGCCTGGAAGACCGGCTCACCGATGCGCAGACTTCAGTGATCATTCATCAAGTCATCACCCCGGCGTTCAAGGCCGGCAACTTCAGCAAAGGCATCAGTGATGGCGTTGCGGCGATGCTGGTGGTGCTCGGTGGCAATCCGCTGGATGAGCCGTCGACGGTGTATGAATCCAGCGGTGATCCGTCCGATGATTTCATCTCGCGGCACCCGGGATTGTTCGTGTTTTTGGTGATGTTGTTCATCCTGACGGTGTTTGTCTGCCAGATGCTCGGTATCCTGCCTGCCGGCCGGGGCGGCTCCGGAGGAGGGGGCGGCTTCGGCGGTGGCGGCGGTTTTGGCGGCGGCGGTGGAGGCGGAGGCTTCAGCGGCGGCGGGGGCAGTTTCGGCGGCGGTGGTTCGTCCGGCGGCTGGTGATATCAGAAGAATAATGAGCAGGCACTTTTCAACATGGCATTACTGACTGAACACGAACAACGCAAGGTCGCCGAGGCGATCGCCCGGGTCGAGCGCGACACTGACGCTGAACTGGTAACGGTGCTCGCGGCGCGCGCCGACGACTATGCGTACATCCCGTTGTTGTGGGCCAGCCTGCTGGCGCTGATGGTACCGGGCATCGTCCACTACCTGACCGGCTGGCTGACCCTGCGCAGCCTGCTGCTGGTGCAGTGGGGCGCGTTTATCGTGCTGTGCCTGCTGTTTCGTCTGCCGAAAATCACCACCCATCTGATTCCGCGTCGCGTGCGGCATTGGCGCGCGTCCAACCTGGCGCGCCGGCAGTTTCTCGAGCAGAACCTGCACCACACCGTGGGCAGCACCGGCATGCTGATTTTTGTCTGCGAGGCGGAGCGGTATGTGGAGATTCTGGTGGATGAGGGGATTTCCAAGCGGCTCGATAATAAATCCTGGGATGCGATTGTCGCGGCGTTTACCGAGCAGGTCAGGCAGGGGCGCACGCTGGAAGGGTTTGTCACGTGTATCGAGGCGTGTGGGGAATTGCTGAAGGTGCATGTGCCGGTGACGCAGGTGAGGAATGAGTTGCCGAATCGGTTGGTGGTGTTGGGCTGAAGTACTTTCTTCCTGTTTTAGATCCAAACCCTCACCCCAGCCCTCTCCCAGAGGGAGAGGGGGCCGACCGAGGTGTCTGGTGCTCTACATCGACTTGGAAAAACGTATCGATTATGGATTCAAAGCAAATCGTTCAAGTCGGTGTATCTCGTCAATATCCCCCAATCAGTCCCCTCTACCTCTGGGAGAGGGCTAGGGTGAGGGCCGCTTTAACCAACCGTTCGGTAAATAAGAGCGTGTCCCCAACCCCCATCCCCCCTAAAATACCCGCCATTCCCGATTTCGCCCGTCCGAGGCCGCTTTTCCATGTCCGTTACTGCTCCTGCCACCAAACCCGCGCCTGATCACCACGCCCAGTTCATCGAGCTGCTGCAAACCAGCCTCGACCAGAACGGCTTCATCAAACTGGTGCTGGCCAAGTACGTCGGCGAAGAAGTGGATTTGCAGCGAGTCATCATCAAACCGGTGACGGTCAAGGCGCAGCCGAATCTGTCGTTCGTCTATCGCTACAAAACCCGCGACATCACCAAAAACCTGCCGCTGAACGAAGGCGTGGCGACGATTGCCGCGCTACTGCCAGCCTCGTTCAAAAATGCCCATTTACTGGCGGTAACTGATGAAGCGCAGCTCGAATACAGCAAAAAGGGCAAGCCTTCGCTGTTCAAGAGCAAACCTCAGCAATTGCGCGAAGCACCGTCCGCCGAGCACAACCGCGAGAAAAACCGTTTCCTTGAGCTGAGCCGACCGTTCCTCAAGGATCTGGGCGTGACCAATGCGCAGCATGAGCTGATCCCGGCGATGTCGCGCAAATGGAAGCAGATCAACAAGTTCATCGAAGTGTTCAGCCACGCCCTGACCTCGTCGCCGCTGGCGCTGGACAAACCGGTGCGGGTGGCGGATTTCGGTTCGGGCAAGGGTTACCTGACGTTCGCGATTCACGATTACCTGCGCAACACCTTGAACGCCGAGGGCGAGGTCACTGGCGTCGAGTTGCGTGAAGAAATGGTCAACCTGTGCAACGCCGCCGCGGCGAAGCTCGATCATCCGGGGCTGGTGTTCAAGTGCGGTGATGTGCGCAGCGTGGCGCCGAGCGAGCTGGACGTGATGATCGCCCTGCATGCCTGCGATATCGCCACCGACTACGCGATCCACACCGGCATCCGCTCCGGCGCGTCGATCATCATGTGCTCGCCGTGCTGCCACAAACAGATCCGCCTGCAGATCCAGAGTCCGGCGCTGCTCAAACCGATGCTGCAATACGGTTTGCACTTGGGCCAGCAGGCCGAAATGGTCACCGACAGCCTGCGCGCATTGTTCCTCGAGGCCTGCGGTTACGAGACCAAGGTATTCGAGTTCATCTCGCTGGAGCACACCAACAAGAACAAGATGATTCTGGCGGTGAAACGCGCCGAGCCGGTGGACCCGGCGCAGTTGTTGGTGAAGATCGAAGAGTTGAAGGCCTTCTACCACATCAGCGAGCACTGCCTGGAAACCCTGCTGCGCGCCGACGGCTACCTGACCTGACAAGATCTGAAATAAAACCACTGTAGGAGCTGCCGAAGGCTGCGATCTTTTGATCTTAAAAAACAAGATCAAAAGATCGTCCGATCGCGGCCCGAGCCTGCGGCAGCTCCTACAAGGGAATGTGTTCAGGCCGTGGCAGGTTGGGCAGGGCGCACGGCGGTTTTGCGCCCGAGCATGACCGTCGCAATCACCCCACAGGCAAACACCCAGGTAATCGGCTCGACATGTTCACCAAAGAACAACGCCGAAAACGCGATGGTGAAGAAGATCTGCAGCAACTGGATCTGACTGACCCGGGCAATGCCGCCCATGGCCAGCCCGGCGTACCAGGCAAAGAATCCAAGAAACTGCGAAAACAACGCCACATAACCAAACGCCCACCAGGTCTTGGCCGACACCGCGCCATGATGCTGCAGCGCCAGATACCACACCGGCCCGATCAACAGCGGCGTCGACAGCACCAGCGCCCAGCAGATCACCTGCCAGCCGCCCATCTCCTTGGCCAACCGGCCGCCCTCGGCGTAGCCCAGTCCTCCGACGGCAATCGCGCCGAGCATCAACAGATCGCCCGCCTGAATACTGCCGGCACCGGTGTACAACGCATAACCGAGCACCAACGCACTGCCCAGCGCCGCGCAGGCCCAGAAGGCTTTTGACGGGCGTTCATGGGACAACCACGCGGCATACAGCGCCACGCACAATGGTTGCAGGCCGTTGACCAGCGCACCGTGGGACGCCGGCAAGGTTTGCATGGCCCACGCCGACAACACCGGAAAACCCAGAATCACCCCGGCGATCACCAGGCTCAGGCCTTTGACTTGCTGCCATGTCGGCCACTTCTCGCGACGCCACAACAACAGCAGCGCCGCCGGAATTGCTGCGAACAATGCGCGGCCCAAACCGTTGAGCAGCGGGTGCAGTTCCTGCACCACGATGCGGGTGAAGGGCAGGGTAAGGCTGAAAATCACCACGCCGAGCAGGCCGAGGGCCATGCCGGTGTTTTCGCGCGAGGACATGATGGTGGACCAGATGTTGAGGTGGCTGAAAGGTATCTTCATCTAGCCATAACCTGCGGAGTTCGGGCTGTTACAGCTAGGCACAGACTTATCCGTACAGTTTGACGACCTCTTCGCGAGCAGGCTCGCTCCCACAGTGGATCGCATTCCAATGTGGGAGCGAGCCTGCTCGCGAAGAACGATGACACGGTCTTTCAGGTAGTAGCCGGTTGTTACCCGGAGCTCCAGATTAGGTCTACCTTGAACACTCCCAAGCATTCTCCAGAGGAGTCCTCCCCATGGCCGCGAAAAAGATCCTGATGCTGGTCGGCGATTACGTCGAAGACTACGAAGTGATGGTGCCGTTCCAGGCCCTGCAAATGGTCGGTCACACCGTCCACGGCGTGTGCCCGGACAAGGCTGCCGGCCAGACCGTGCGCACTGCGATCCATGACTTCGAAGGCGACCAGACTTACAGCGAAAAGCCCGGTCACCTGTTCGCCCTCAACTTTGACTTCGCCAAGGTCAGCGAAGCCGATTACGACGCGCTGTTGATCCCCGGCGGGCGTGCGCCGGAATACCTGCGCCTCAACGAAAAAGTCCTCGACCTGGTGCGCGCCTTCGACAAGGCCGGAAAACCGATTGCCGCGGTCTGCCACGGTGCGCAATTGCTGGCGGCGGCGGGTGTACTGGAAGGTCGTGAGTGCAGCGCCTACCCGGCCTGCGCGCCGGAAGTGCGACTGGCGGGCGGTACGTACATCGACATTCCAGTGACGGACGGCCACGTTCAAGGCAATCTGGCCACGGCACCGGCGTGGCCGGCACATCCGAACTGGCTGGCCGGGTTCCTCGGTTTGCTCGGCACCAAAATCACCCTGTAACGAGGATTCGCCGATGTGCGAGCTCTACGTCAAGGCCGACCCGATTCTCTACGAGTCACGCTCGCGCTCGCTGCGCATCTGCGGCGTGGTGACGACGTTGCGCCTGGAGAATCAGTTCTGGGACATCCTCAGCGAAATCGCCGAGGTCGACGGTATGACCACCAACCAACTGATCGCCAAGCTGTATGAGGAGGTGATGGATTATCGCGGCGAAGTGGTGAATTTTGCCTCGTTCCTGCGGGTGAGTTGTACGCGCTATCTGAGTCAGCGACGGGTGAGTGCGCCGGAGTTGTCGGTGGTGCGGGCGGTGGTGAAATAGGCCAGGCCGGGTTGACCCCATCGCTGGCAAGCCAGCTCCCACAGGTATTGTGATGCGGCACAGTTATAGGGCACACAACAGACCTCTGTGGGAGCTGGCTTGCCAGCGATAGGGCCGGTACAGGCGACAGATAATCAGGACTGGTCTTTACTCTGAAGCGCGAAATCTCTCAATCGCCAAGGAGCAACGAGCATGTCCGGATGGTACGAACTCAGTAAAAGCAGCAACGGCCAGTTCAGGTTCGTGTTGAAAGCGGCGAATGCCGAAACGATTCTGACCAGCGAGCTGTACACCACTCGCGCAGCGGCCGACGGCGGCATCGCGGCGGTGCAGACCAACAGCCCGCTGGATGAGCGCTACGAGAAGAAATCGACGAAGGACGGCCATCCGTATTTCAACCTGAAAGCCGCCAATCATCAGGTCATCGGCAGCAGCGAGGCGTATTCATCGGATGCGGCGTGCGATAAAGGCATTGCCAGTGTGAAGGCGAACGGACCGAGCAAAGTGATCAAGGACAAGACTTTGCCCGTCCTCTGAACCCATTTTCAAATCCACCACCATTCCTGTGGGAGCTGGCTTGCCAGCGATGAGGCCATTTCATTCAGCATCGATGTTGAATGATCCACCGCCATCGCTGGCAAGCCAGCTCCCACAGGTTTTTGCGTTGTCAGTAGATCAGTGCAGGGTTTTCAGGATCGCTTGCAGCTGCGTTTGCCCCGCTTCACTCAGCGGAAACACCGGCAAGCGCGGATCGCCCACCTCAAGCCCGGTCTGACGCAAACCTGCCTTGATCGTCGCCGGCAAGCCGCCCTTGAGGATGAATTCCAGCAGCGGCAACTGGCGGTAAAACAAATCCCGCGCGCGATCCAGATCACCGGCCATGGCGGCCTCGTACAAGTCCAGATTCAGTTGTGGAATCAAGTTCGGCGCCGCCGTGCACCAGCCCTTCGCCCCGGCGGCAAACGCTTCCAGTGCCAGCGGATTGCAGCCGTTGTAGAACGGCACCTGACCTTCGCCGAGCAGTTGCAGTTTGTGCATGCGCTGAATATCGCCGGTGCTCTCCTTGACCATGGTCACGTTTTCCACGGCATTGACGATGCGCAGAATCAAATCCACCGACATGTCGGTGCCGCTGGTGGCCGGGTTGTTGTAGAGCATGATTGGCACGCCGATGCTCTCGCCGATGGCACGGTAGTGCGCGAGGATTTCCGCCTCGGTGAGTTTCCAGTACGAAGCCGGCAGCACCATTACCACGTCGGCACCGTGAGCTTCAGCGAAACGCGCGCGGCGCACGGCTTTGGCAGTGGTCAGGTCGGACACGCTGACAATGGTCGGTACGCGTTTGGCCACATGCTTGATGCTGAACTCGGCGACCTGATCCCACTCCGCATCGCTCAGGTAAGCGCCTTCGCCGGTGCTGCCCAGCGGCGCGATGGCGTGGACGCCGCTGTCGATCAGGCGATCGATCGATTGCCCGAGCGCTGGCAAATCCAGCCCTTCGCCATTGGCGCCGAACGGGGTGATGGTGTAGCCGATGATGCCGTGAATAGTGGACATGGGAATCTCTCCGTAAATAGGTTCAGTTCAGGCAATCGGCGTGTTGGCGCAGGTTCTGCCGGGCGTAATAGTTGAAGGCAGCGGCGTGGCGTTTCGGCTTGGCGATCCAGTCGTGCGCCTCGCGGCCCAGCTCCGGGAGGATCGGTTTGATCGTGCCGGCGGCCATCGCCAGCAGTTGCAGCTTCGTCGCCCGTTCGATCAATTGGGCGATGACGCAGGCTTCTTCAATCGTCGTACCGGTCGACAGCTGACCGTGGTGCGAAAGCAGGATCGCGCGTTTGTCGCCCAGCGCACCGGCAATCAGCTCGCCTTCTTCGTTACCCACCGGCACACCCGGCCAGCCCTCGAGAAATGCGCAGTCGTCGTACAGCGGGCACAGGTCCATGTGGGAAATCTGCAGCGGTACTTCCAGCATCGACAACGCCGCGACGTGCGTCGGGTGGGTGTGAATGATGCAATTCACATCCGGGCGAGCGCGGTATACCCAGCTGTGGAAACGGTTGGCCGGGTTGGCCATGCCGTGACCTTCGAGGATTTCCAGGTCCTCGTTGACCAGCAGCAGATTGCTCGCGGTGATTTCGTCGAAACCCAGGCCCAATTGCTGAGTGTAATAGGTGCCGGGCTGCGGGCCACGGGCGGTGATTTGGCCGGCGAGGCCTGAGTCGTGACCGTTCTCGAAGAGAATCCGGCAGGTCAGGGCCAGCTTTTGCCGGTCCGTCCACGTATTATCCGCCAGGCTTTTTTGCATCTGGGTCAGTGCTTGCTTGACCAGTTGGTCTTTGGGTAGTGCTAATGTCTTGGCCATGTCTGTGTCCTTTGGGTGACTGCAAATGACACGAAAGAGGCTATATGACACAAAGTGTCATTGGCAAGCACAAATCGTCGCTTCCTTGCTGGAATAACCGCCGCGCATGTCTATCCGTTTGAAATTATTGAGAAAAAAACTTGGCGTAACCCTTGAGGCACTGGCCGAAAAATCCGGCATGACCAAGAGTTATCTGTCCAAAGTCGAGCGCGGGCTGAACACCCCGTCGATTGCCGCCGCGTTGAAACTGGCTAAGGCGCTGAACGTGAAAGTCGAGGAATTGTTTTCCGAAGACAACGTCAGCCTCGACAGCTACAGCCTGGTGCGCAGCCACGAGCGCCAGTCACTCGCAGCGAATGATCAGAGCCCCGGTTATGCGGTGCTGGCCCATCAGGTCAGCGAGCGTAACTTGCTGCCGTTCATCATTTACCCGCCGAGCGAGTTCAGCGACAAAACCTTCAAAGAACACTTGGGCGAGGAATTTCTGTTCGTCCACGAAGGGCAGGTCGAAGTGGATTTCATGAACGAGAAGGTGCTGCTGGAGCGCGGCGATGCGTTGCACTTCAATGCGCAGAAACCGCACCGGATCCGCTCGGTGGGCGAGGTGCAGGCGCAGTTGCTGGTGGTGGTGCACAGCGCCGAAGAATGAACCTTAGAGTCAAAAGATCGTCCGAACGCGGCCCGAGCCTTCGGACGATCTTTTGATCTTGCTTTAAACCTCGACGGGCACCGACAACTTAGGGCTGCCGAGCGCATGGCTCTTGGCATCAAAGAACCGCAACTCAACCCCGGTCCCCTCAAACACCTGCGCGTAATGCCGCTTCTGATGCTGAACAAACGCCGCACTGCGCGGGTAAATCGAGATCGCCACAGTCTTCGGTTTCGCCAACCGCAGCGCCCGAACGATGTGCGCATCCTGCTCGCCCAAGGCATGGCCAAAAATGCACAAACTGCCGCCATGCCCGAGCAATTGCTCATAACAGAACGACAGGTAATCCGAACTGCGAATGGTCTTGAGCTTGTCCGCACTCGGTCCTTCGGTGACGAACAGCGGCACGTCATCCAGCGTTTTGATCGTGTTGTTGATCGCAAAACTACCAAGCAACGTGCCTTCGGTTGAAGTCAGCTTGCGCGCCGTGCCGTCCTGATTGCGCACCAGATGCAGACCGCCGTGCAGGTACAGCAAACGGGGTTTGTCGGTGGTGCTTTCGCTCAGGTCGAAACTGGCATTCGGACCGTTGAACAGATCGTCGATGGCGTCGCTTTGATGCTGCAGCGCCCAGTAGTTGAGCAAGTCGTAATTGGTGGTGAACACCGTGCGATAGCGCGCCAGTTCTTCGTTTAACGTCGCCAGCGTCGAAGGCTTCACCAGTCGCCACGGAATGTGCACCGCGTGCACGGTATTGATCAGCGCTTCCTTGATCGCGTAGTAGCGGTTGCGCGGCGCCGCCGAGCTGACGGCCAACGCTTTGTTGACCCGGCTGGTGGTTTTCAGCGCGCCGAGTACCTGCTCGAAGCTGCGCGTCTGCATGGCGTCGAACACCGCCAGTTCCGACGGGCTCAGCGGTTTCTCCTCGACGGTTCGGGCGTTTTCGAACAGCGAGTCATAGCCGAAGTCATCCCACACCGCACGACTGGCGCCATTGCCCACCAGCAAGCCGTTGAAGTCGGTCGCGGCGCGCAGGGTGTTCCAGTCTTCGAGGCTGGCGTCGACATCGAGAAAATCGGTCATTGCGTAGGCGGTCTCAAAACATAAGGGCTGATGGACGGCGACTTTATCACGAGCGGGCATTGAGCCAGATCAACATCGCTCGTGACCGATCGGTCGATGCTGTGTCTATCCGCCGAACCGGAGCAGTCGATTCGGCCCCTGTCAGGAGATGCGCGCATGACCAGCACCTTTTTCATTCCGGCGGTAAACATCATGGGCAACGGCTGCCTTGATGAAGCTATGGTCGCCATTCGCAACTACGGTTTTCGCAAAGCGTTGATCGTCACTGACGCGGGCCTGGCCAAGGCTGGCGTGGCCACGATGGTCGCCGAGAAACTGGCAATGCAGGACATCGATTCGGTGATTTTTGACGGCGCCAAACCGAACCCGAGCATTGCCAATGTCGAGTCGGGGCTGGGATTGCTCAAAGAGAGTCGCTGCGACTTCGTTGTGTCGCTGGGCGGCGGTTCGCCGCACGACTGCGCCAAAGGCATTGCCCTGTGCGCGACCAACGGCGGGCAGATCAGCGATTACGAAGGTGTCGATCAATCAAGCAAGCCGCAACTGCCACTGATCGCGATCAACACCACCGCCGGCACCGCCAGTGAGATGACCCGGTTCTGCATCATCACCGACGAATCGCGGCACGTGAAAATGGCCATCGTCGACCGCAACGTCACGCCGCTGCTGTCGGTCAACGACCCGGCGCTGATGGTCGCCATGCCCAAAGGTCTGACCGCCGCCACCGGCATGGACGCACTGACCCACGCCATCGAAGCCTACGTGTCGACTGCCGCCAACCCGATCACCGACGCTTGCGCGCTGAAAGCCATGACCCTGATCAGCAACAACCTGCGCCTGGCCGTGCGCGACGGCAGCGACCTCGCCGCACGAGAGAACATGGCGTACGCGCAGTTCCTCGCCGGCATGGCTTTCAACAATGCCTCGCTCGGTTACGTGCATGCGATGGCGCATCAATTGGGCGGGTTCTACGACTTGGCCCATGGCGTGTGCAACGCCGTGCTGCTGCCTCATGTGCAGACGTTCAACGCGCTGGTGTGTGCCGATCGGCTGACCGATGTTGCTCACGCCATGGGCGCAGATATTCGCGGTTTCAGCGCGGAAGAGGGCGCGCAGGCGGCGATCAATGCGATCCGCTGCCTGGCCAAAGATGTCGAGATTCCCGGTGGTTTGCGCGAACTCGGCGCCAGGCTCAGTGACATTCCGCTGCTCGCGACCAATGCGTTGAAAGACGCCTGCGGTTTGACCAATCCACGGGCGGCCGATCAGCGCCAGATCGAGGAGATTTTTCGCAACGCGTTTTGAGCGCTTATGAGGGAGTCAGCCCTCGCCCTCAGTGGTCACCGTAAACGTTCGAACACGGCCCCAATCTGACAATTTTCCATTGATGTTGTGAATGGCGGATATTCGATACCTGCCTTCCTTCAGGGGGAGGGTAGGTTGAGTATGCCATTGCATTTCGCTGTCGACGTTGGCTCTGGCAATCTCCAGGCCGGTGTCCAAATCGATAATGCTAACGATGCCAATGGGCTGGGTGACATCGCCATAAAAGACCGGAACGGCATCTACCTCGGCTTCTTCCTCCGGTTCCATAACGACCGGAATGTTGATGGGGGGCTGCAGGAGCACCTTGTATTTGCGCTCCTCACTCCAACCTGACATGACGCCTTCCACCTCCTGGCGGGCCTTGATCCCATGCTCTCCCGGGAACTGGGCACCGCTGAAGCTAAACGTCCATCGTCCATTTGCGCTGACCTGTCCTCCACCCAGCGAATGCGTCTCTTCAATGTTCCAAACCTGCACCAGAGCACCTGGTATACCGCTGCCGAGAAACAGTGTTGCAACCCCCGTTTCCTTTCCCTCTTCGGGGAGTTTGATAGTCGGCGCGAATGGTTCGGTAATGGGCTTATCGGGAGTGCTCATTGCTCTTCTCGTTTCAGGCTGGATTTGAACCGAGAGATTGGCATGACGAATTTCGTTTCGAACCTGTAAAAACTACCAGTTTTTTAGCTTTTTTTGCTTGGTTGGTAATTTCATTTTCTTCTAAAAAACTGTCATTTCTGTCAGTTGTCTGGCGTGGCTGCTTCGGATCGAATGCTCTGACAACGGGGGTCGACTTCGATCTCTCAAGGAGCACACGAACATGCCGAAAGCCACAGCACCCACAGTATCGAAAGCCCCCAAAACAGCAAAAGCACAGTCAGCAGGAGAGCTGGATGATCGCTTTGGCCTGCGAACGCTGAGTTTTCCCGGAGCGAGCAAGACCATTGGCCGTGGGGTGGCGATAACCCCATCAGGGCAGATCATGGTCAGCGCAACCGTTGAGGTATCGGGCCTTTCGTACTACGGCCTGGCGCGTCTGGATGCCAATGGCAATCCAGATCCGGGCTTTGGTGATGACGGCTATCTTCGCGACCAGTTTGGCAGTGGTCGGCTGTCGCAAGGCGGGCAGTTGATCGTTGACGCAAACGGTCGGATCTATCTGTGTGGTGTGATTGCCGTGATCAAAGACACGGCCATCGATTACCAACAGGTCATCGCCCGCTTCCTGCCCGACGGCTCGCCGGATACCGGATTCGGTGAGGATAAGAGCGGCTATCGGATTGTGCCCACGCGTATTCCTCTGCTGACAGGTGCCACGGGTGGGCGTCTGATTCTGGCGAAATCCACTCCTCAGGCAGCAGAGCCGGACAGACTGTTGTTCGTGACCTCGCAAAAGGGCAGTGGCTTGCTGACGCGGTTCCATCTCGATGGCTCTGACGATTCATCGTTCGCTGACAACGGCTGGATTGTTCTGACGCTGCCACAGGTGGCGATCACGTTGCAGGGGATCATCCAACTGGGCAATGGGCTGACTCTGGTGTTTGGGAAAACACAAGTCACCAACCAGGGGTTGGTCATGGCGTTCGACCACACCGGAAAAGTCGCAGAAGCGTTTGGCAACAACGGGACATTGCTGTTGAACCTTCAAAAGGATGACCAGCCGCTCGAAAGCTCGGTCGAGCAGATCATTGTGCAAACGTCAGAGCGCTTGCTCTTGCTCGGATCGGCGGTCGAAGCGTCGGCAGGGGACAAGTTCCAGCATGCGTTTATCAGCGGCATCACCCACACCGGCGAGACGGATGAAACGTTCAATGGCAAATATCCGGTTATCACCCCTGCGACAGGGACCCTCGATCTCAGGAGCTGGACGGAAGGGGTCGCCCTGGATGACGGCGCCGGCAATCGAATCGTCACGGCTGGACAAACCTCGGGGGGCACACGAGGTTTACTGACGGGAGGCTTTTTGGCAAATGGCGCCGTGGATCCGGCATTCAAAGTCGAGGGTGCGGCGCAGATCGAGTGGCCTGCCAAGAGTGCCTGTCTGCAGAATTCATCGGTGCTGGTCTTGGGGAACAGCAATGGAAGTGCGCAACTGATTCGCTTGCTTACCGCATCGGTCAGTGATCTGTGAAATCCCCCGTCGGTTGATTGGCAGAACGTCAATCCTCCGAGATCGTTGGCCTGCTGTGACGCGTTCGCAAACAGGCCCGCTCCCACATTGAAATTCGATCCCCTGTGGGAGCGAGCCTGCTCGCGAAGACGGACTTCCAGACACTGAAAAGCATCGATTCAAACGATCATCCAACGGCCACTGCATTCTTCTCAAACACCTCACCCAACTGAATCAACACCACCCCGGCAATCAACAACAGCGCGCCCGACACCCGCGATACCGTCAGTTGTTTTTCAGCCAGCCCGAACCACCCGAAGTGATCCAGCACCATCGACGCAATGACTTGCCCAGCCAACGCCAGCGCGACAAACCCTGAAGCGCCAAGCTTGGGCAACAACACTACCGCCAACGCCACAAAACACACACCAAACGCACCACCGGCCCACATCCACAGCGGCGCCTTGCTGATAAACGCCAGCGACGGTAATGGCAAACGCAACGCCAGAATCACCGGCAGCAACACGATCACGCTGACCAGCAACGACGCCAATGTTGCCCACAACGGATGCCCCAGTCCCCGCGCCAGGTTGCTGTTGATCGCACTCTGAAACGGCACCAGCGCCCCGGCAAACGCGGCCAGCACCAGCAAACCGGCCCACTGCAACGTACTCATGTTCATCACTCCAAGAGGTTTTGCTGGACTCTAGAGTATTCGTCGCGCAGATTTAAATTCCGTTTCGTCATCCAGTACATGCATCAGATGAATGATCTGCGTCGTATCGACCTCAACCTGTTGGTGATCCTCGACGCCCTGCTCAGCGAGCAGCACGTCACCCGCGCCGCCGAGCGTTTGCACCTCAGTCAACCGGCGGTCAGCCATGCGCTGGCGCGGTTGCGCGACCTGCTCGGCGATCCGCTGCTGGTGCGGGCCGGCTCGACGCTGGTGCCCACCGCGCGAGCGCTGGAACTGGTCGCGCCGTTGGCCGAAGCGCTGGCTCAGGTGCAATCGCTGCTGGCGCCGAACACCTTCGATCCGGCGAGTGCGCGCAGGACGTTTCGCGTGGCGATGTCGGATTACGGCGCAGCGATCATTCTGCCTAAGCTGATCCGCACCTTGCGCCATGAAGCGCCGGGGATCGACCTGCAAATCAGCCATGCCAGTCGCGAAGGCATGCTGGAAGGCGTGCTCAATGGCGATATCGACGTCGCCGCCGGCGTCTTCCCAGAAATGCCCCACGAACTGCGCAGCTCGGTACTGTTTGAAGAGCGCTACGTCTGCCTGCTGGATCGCCAGACGCTGCCGGCCAGCGGTGTGCTGGATTTGCCGACCTACCTGTCACGACCACATGTACTGCTGGAGATGCGCGGCAGCGGCACGCCGGAAATCGAGCGCGCATTGACCTCTCTGCGTGAGCGTCGCCGCGTCGCGATCAGCCTGCCGCACTGGAACGTCGCGCCGCAGTTCATCAGTGGCACGGATCTGATTCTTACGGTGTCTTCACGCAGCGTGCGCGAGATTGATCAGCGCGAACTGGTCGTGGTCCCGCCGCCGTTCGAGATTGCGCCGTTCACGTTTGTGCTGGCGTGGCATAAGCGGCGGGGCGGGGATCAGGCGTTGAACTGGTTGAATCGGACGATTGAGCAGGGGATAGTGCGCGGCTGAAAAAGTACTCAAGGAGAAGGAAGTGACAGTGAAGTCTGGCTGGATCGGTTGTGCGGTATTGTGCGGGTGGTTGCTGGCGGGGCAGGCATTGGCCGATTGCACGCCGGCACCCACGGCGCATGAGATGGATTTTTCCGTCTGTAAGGACTGGCCGGCGTATCCCGGGCTGACGCTCACCGCCGCCGCCAATTTCTCGCCCGATCCGGTGTATGGCGCATCAGGGACTGTGGGGCTTTACGACTTGCGTTTGGCCTTGGTGGCGAGCGCAGACTCGCAGCCGTTAGCGAGCTTTTATCAGCCCTCCGCATTCTCTGTTGATGCCATCGCGCTTGATGAACTGAAATTCGATACTGCCCGCTATAAGCTCGCGCCGCAATTGCAGGCCTTTGGCGTGCGAGTACGGTTCAAAGGCTCTTCGCGCGTGAATCCTGTGGATGAAACCTGGTTGTCGCTCTATGTGAAAGACGGCAACGCATTGCGTCCTGTCATGAATCGGCTGGTGGTTTTTGAATATGGCGGGGAGTGGGATGGCAATTGTGCGGGAGAGCGCTATGAAACTACGCGAACCGTGGCACTGGCCAAGACCAGCAGCCATGGCTATGCCGACCTGATTATCAAAACGATCCGTAGCTCGACTGTTGGCGAGGGTGAGGGCGAGGCGTGTGTATCCAATACCGTCACGCAAAAACCTGTCTTGACGACTCTTCGCTATGACGGCAAAAACTACGTAATGCCTGAAGATTTCAAAGGCCTCTAAGACCGATGTCTTTTACTCAAGGAAGAATAATGTTCTCGCATACTACATTGCTGGGCTCTTTCATCGCGATGGGCCTTTTAACGATGGCCGCCCAAGCCCAGGCCGCTTGCGAAGTGAAGAAGTTCGACGGCCATTCCCTTTCGCGCTGCAAAGCGTGGCCGGCGTACAACGACCAGTCGATTGCGGCGAAATCTTCATTTCTCTCCGATTCGGGCGACGATGAAATGGGGGTGTTCGATCTGGAACTGGCGCTCGTCAGTTCGACAAGCGGCAAGAGCCTCGCTACTTATGCAAAGCCGGGCGCCTACAATTCCGATGCCATCAGTTTCGACGATCTGACAATCGATACGGCCCGCTACCGATTGGCAGCAGATGTCCGTGCATTCGGATTGCGTTCGAAATTCGCCAGTCACGGCTCCAGAGCCAATCCTTACGCAAAAACCGATTTGGCGTTATATGTGCGCGAAGGCAACAAGTTGCGCCCGGTGCTGGAAGGCTTGGTGATTCGCAAGGAGTTCGGCGAAGGGACGGATGAGTGTGCCACCGAAGACACGCAAATCCGCAGGACTGTTGATCTCGGCGCGACGAGCCACCATGGTTTTGCCGATCTGATCGTCAGCTCGAGTGGTTCAGTTTACAAATCCTTCCTGTCGGGCAAGGAGTGCATCTCGAAAACGATCGATATGAAGAAAACTCGCGTCGTCCTGACCTACGACGGCCAGCAATACATCGTCCCCGAAGACCTCAGAGGTTACTGACCCGATGCTCACCGGCCTCAACCACCTGACCCTCGCGGTCAGCGATTTGAATCGCAGTCTGGCGTTCTATCGCGATGTGTTGCAGCTGCGCGTCGAAGCCACGTGGGACGCCGGCGCTTACCTGTCGCTGCCGGGGCTGTGGTTGTGTCTGTCGCTTGATCCGCTGCGTTCAAGCGAACCGTGCGCCGATTACACCCATTACGCTTTCAGTCTCAATACGGCCGATTTTCCAGATCTCGTGCAGAAGCTAAAAGCCGCGAATGTGCAGGAATGGCGCGATAACCGCAGCGAAGGTGCGTCGTTCTATTTTCTCGATCCCGACGGCCACAAGCTGGAAATTCACGTCGGCGATCTCGCTTCACGGCTGGCAGCGTGTCGGCAAAAACCGTACGCCGGCATGCGTTTTTACGACGAGTCATGATCAGACACATTTGTCTGTTATAGACTGGCGGCCACGTGTTCTGGCGCTTGCAGGTTTTCCATGACTCCATCGTTGCTAATGGCCGTGCTGGCCTCGGGTTTCATTTACGGCATCACGCCCGGGCCGGGGGTGCTGGCGGTGTTTGGCATCGGTGCAGCCCACGGGCGACGGGCCGGGGCGGGGTTTCTTTGCGGGCACCTGCTCGGTGATGTGGTCTGGTGCAGTACGGCGCTGATCGCAATTGTCGGCGCCCGGGAAATCGGCAGCACCGCGTTTGATGTGCTCGGTGTGCTCAGCGGTGTGTACTTGTTCTGGCTCGGCTGGCGCGCGGTGCGCGCCCAGCGTCGCAATGGTGACGAGCCGCAGGGCGCGGCGCGCAAGCCGTTCTGGCACGGCATTCTGTTCGGCTTGACCAATCCCAAGGCCTACCCGGTGGCGGTCGCAACGTTCACCGCGCTGCTGTCGAGCCGCGCCGAACTGCTCAACTGGTCGATGCTGCCGGCGTTGATTGCCCTGAGTTTCCTCGGCGGCCTGCTGGCCTACGCTATTCTGATTGGCGTGGTTGGCGCGCAACGGGTACGCATGCTGTATCAGCGTCATGAGTTGCTTATCACCCGCTTGTGCGGCGTGATGTTTATCGGTTTTGCCATCAACGCGCTGGTGCATGCACTGCCGGGGCTGATGCCGAACAAGGCTTGAAAATGTGTGCAGGGAGGCGCAATAAAAAGGTCAGGGATGGTTGATCAGTGCTGCATTGCCCGGACACCCACGCTGAACCATGGAAAGCCGAAATTCCGCGCCGTTGGCGAGTTTTATCGATCTGTTGCTGGACGCCGTTTGCGCGGTCGACAAACAGGGTCGCTTCGTTTTTGTCAGTGCCGCTTGTGAGCGTGTTTTCGGTTATTCGCCTGAAGAGTTGATCGGCCGGCAAATGATCGAGCTGGTGCACCCGGCGGATCGTCAGCGCACCCTCGCAGCCGCCAACGAAATCATGGGTGGCGAACCCAAACTCAACTTCGAAAACCGTTACCTGCGCAAGGACGGCAGCGTTGTGCATATCCTCTGGTCGGCGCGCTGGTCGGAAGTCGATCAACTGCGCATCGCCGTGGCGCGCGACATCACCGAGCGCAAGCAGGCCGAGTCGCGCCAGGCAGCGTTGTACGCGATTTCCGAAGCGGCCCATGCGGCGGAAGATCTGCTGGCGCTGTTCAAGCGTATTCATCTGATCATCGGCGAATGGCTGCCGGCGATGAATTTCTCCGTGGCGTTGTACGACGAGCACTGCGCACAACTGAATTTCCCTTATCACGTCGACGATCACGAATTGCAGCCCGAGCAACCGGGCACCGTCACCGGGCGGCTGTGCACGGAAGTTATCCGTAGCGGCCAGCCGATTCTTCTGACACCGGACAGTGCGGATTCCCCGGTAGATTTCGCCGAGTTGGTGGCGGGGCAGAACGCGCCTTGCTGGCTCGGCGTGCCGTTGAATTCGAAAAACGGCACCATCGGCGCCTTGATCGTCAAAAGCCTGCCCGGCGGCGAGCGCTACACCGAGCAAGACAAGGAACTGCTGCAATACGTTTGCGCCCAGGTCGCCACGGCCATCGAACGCCAGCAATTGCACGCCCGCCTGCGACGTATGGCGCAGTACGACCAGCTGACGCAGCTGCCCAATCGTGAATTGCTGCGCGATCGCTTGAAGGCTGCGTTGGCCGGCGCTCGCGAGCAATCAGGGCACATGGCCTTGTTGTATGTCGACCTGGATCGCTTCAAACAGGTCAACGACACCTTTGGTCACGCCGTCGGCGACATGCTCCTGCAAACCGTGGCCAACCGCCTCAAGGGCTGCGTGCGGGAAACCGACACGGTGGCCCGAATTGGCGGCGATGAATTTGTCGTGCTGCTGCACAGCGTTCAGGTTTCGGAAGATGCTGACGGCGTGGCGGAAAAAATCCGACAGGTGCTGGTGCAACCGATGCGTCTCGATGGCCACAACCTGCACATCGAACCAAGCATCGGCGTGGCCCGCTATCCAGAGCACGGCAGTGAGGAACAGCAACTGTTTCGCCATGCCGATCAGGCGATGTACGCCGCCAAACGCCTGAACCATCACGCGCTCAACAGCTGATCCGGGGCCGCCGTTCGTCGCAGCGACTGCAACTTTTCTAAACCTTTACGGCCCGGGAAATTCTCAATCTAGGCGGGCACCTGCTCGCCACGATCATTACCAAGAGGTAGAGAATCATGCCTAATTCAAGAAACTCGAACTCGGGAAACTTCGCCAACGATCGAACCAAGGCCTCTGAAGCAGGTCGCAAAGGTGGGAAAACCACCACAACGACCGTCGACAAAGAGCCAAAACCAGACATGGGCCGCAAGCCCGCTCAGAAATCGAAGTAGTCGGTGAAGGTAGTTTTGATTGAGAGGCGGGGGCGTAAGCTCCCGCTTGAATTTTGCAAGTAAGGAGGGCGCGACCATGAGCCGAATGGCCACCCGTATACGTACCGTGAGTTTTGCATCGCTGTTGGGTCTGTGTGCCAGCAGTGCTTTTGCCCAGTCGCCCGCCGATTTCATCAACGATGCCTCGGCCAAAGGCATGGCCGACATCGAGGCCAGTCGTCTGGCCCACAGCAAGGCCGAATCGAAAGAGGTCAAGGACTACACCATCGTCGTCATCAACGACCGTACGACGGCCAACCAGCACCTGGCGAAAATCGCCAAGAAGCTCGACCTGCCCGTCGCGCCCCGTGAAGAACTGGCCGACAAGGCCAAGGAAATGATGCCGCAAGTGACCGACGGCGCCTCCTTCGATCAGGCCTACGCCGCCAGTCAGGTCAAAGCCACTGAAGAGGCCATCGAGCAGATTCAGCAGCAAGCGCAGACCACGGACGTGCCGGAGATCAAGGCTTTTGCCGACGAGACCTTGCCGAAGCTGCAAAGTCATCTGGAGAAGGCTCGCGCCTTACAGGCTAGCCGGTAATCAGGATCAAAAGATCGCAGCCTTCGGCAGCTCCTACACCTGTTTATGTAGGAGCTGCCGAAGGCTGCGATCTTTTGATTTTAAACCCTCAACACTCATTCAAATCCTGCTTCGACTTGCTCTTCTCGCCCAGCCCCTCAAGGTTAAACACCTCACCCTCGCCCAACGAGCGGTAGTGCCTGCGCAACGCCTCCAACTGCTTCAGATCCAGCGCCTCCAGCCCAAGCATCGCGTTCTGCGCCTCTTTGGTCACCAAGAGCAATTCATCGATTTTCAAATGCAGAATATCGGTATCGCGGTTCTGCGTGTTCTGGATCAGGAACACCATCAGGAAGGTGATGATGGTGGTCGAGGTGTTGATGATCAGTTGCCAGGTGTCGTTGTAATCAAAGATCGGCCCGCTCAAACCCCACAACCCGATCAGAATCAATGCGCCCATGAAGGTCTTGGGACTACCGGCCACCATCGCGAGCTTCTGGGAGATTTTTGCGAATTTCATAGCCGTGTTCCTTATTGGGGGAGTGCTTGAAATTCAGACATTGGGGGCGTTATGAAAATTCTACTTACATCCATGCCCTATCGATAAAACACGGCCGCGCAATGTCCGCCTGATGGCGAAACTTTCATTGTGTGGGTTTGTGGCTAGTATCAAGTGGCGATCAAATTGCCAGTAGCCCATTACACGGACAGACATCACGCAAGAGGCCACTCATGGAATTCTTCGAAAAGTTAGCCAGCCTAGCCGCCAAAGTACGGTTGCAGAGCGCCGCAATCCAGACGGAAGAGGCAACGAAAAATGCGTTCGTCATGCCATTTATCAGCACGGTGTTGGGCTACGACGTCTTTGACCCGACTGAGGTGACGCCAGAGTTTGTCTGTGACATTGGTACGAAGAAGGGCGAGAAAATTGATTACGCCATCATGAAGGAGGGCGAAGTTCAGATTTTGATTGAGTGCAAAAAGATCGGTGAGCCTCTGCATATCAATCACGCCTCCCAGCTATTTCGTTACTTTCACGTCACCAGCGCTCGTATTTCCATCCTCACCAACGGTCAGATCTACAAGTTTTTTACCGATCTGGATGCGCCAAACAAGATGGATGAAAAGCCATTTCTGGAGCTGGATCTTCTCGATATAGATGAGTACTCGGTTCCAGAGCTGATCAAACTGACGAAGTCAGCTTTTGACGTTGACTCGATCATCAACGCGGCGGGCGAACTGAAGTATGTCAGCCAAATCAAGAAGGTGATCGCTGCGCAGGTCAGTAAACCGGATGATGACTTCGTTAAGGTTTTTGCCTCCCGTGTTTACGACGGTGTGATCACACAAAAAGTACGCGAGCAGTTTCATGAACTGACCAGAAAAGCCGTCGTGCAATTTTTGAATGACCAGATCAATGACCGACTCAAATCGGCAATGAGCGGTGCAATTCAACCAGCGCTGGCGTCGTTGCCGGCCGCGTCCACCGGAACTGATCCAGTGGATCCGCGAGATGAATCAGACGACAAAGTCCTGACAACACTGGAAGAGCTTGAGGGATACCACATCGTTCGTGCTTTGGTTCGGTCGGTGGTCGATGCCAAGCGAATTGTTCAACGTGATACTCAGAGCTATTTTGGGATTCTGCTGGATGACAACAATCGCAAACCGATCTGCCGCCTGCATTTCAACCGGTCGCAGAAGTACATCGGAATCTTTGATGAAGAAAAAAATGAGACCCGCCATGCGATCAGCTCAGTCGATGACATCTATGAGTATTCGGATCATCTGAAGAAAACGGTCGGCTATTACGACTGATAAAAGAACCGGCCCCCAAGGCCGGTTTTTTTGATGAGCATGAAGACACTCTTTGCAACGTCTCGCACTGGAACTGCTCGCGACGCTGCCTGTATCGTGACGAACCGCTGGAATGTCCCGAACAGGAGAACGCAATGAGTTGGTCCGCCAAACAATACGTCGCTTTCGAAGATGAACGCACCCGCCCGGCCCGCGATCTGCTGGCGGCGATTCCCACACCTGAAGCGCGAACAGTGGTCGATATCGGTTGTGGTCCCGGTAACTCGACTGAGTTGTTGGTGCAGCGTTTTCCCGGGGCGAAGGTCAGCGGGCTGGATAGCTCGGCAGACATGATCGACGCGGCTCGCAAGCGCTTGCCGGATTTGCGCTTTGATGTCGCCGAGATTGATCAGTGGGCCGATGCCGGGCCGTTTGATGTGATCTTCGCCAATGCCGTGCTGCAGTGGGTGCCGGATCACGCGACGTTGTTGCCGGCGTTGGCCAGCAAGTTGTCGGCCGGTGGCAGCCTGGCGATCCAGATGCCGGATAACCTCAATGAACCCTCACACCGCTTGATGCGTGAAGTTGCCGCGGAGGGTCCGTGGGCGAGCAAGCTTTCAGGCGCTGCGGGGCTGCGTACTGACATGGCGAGTGCCGGCGATTATTTCTCGATGCTGCGGCCACATTGCTCTCGGGTCGATGTGTGGCGTACGACCTATCACCATCAGCTGTCAGGCGGGGCGGCGGGGGTGGTGGAGTGGTTCAAGGGTAGCGGGTTGATTCCGTTTCTGAGTCCGCTGACCGAGGCGGAAAAGGCGCAGTACCTGGAGCAGTATTTGTCGGAGGTTGAGAAGGCTTATCCGGCGCTAGCGGATGGCTCGGTACTGCTGCCATTTCCCAGGTTGTTTATCGTCGCGACGCGCTGAAATAAATTGGTCCTGTTTTTTCGGCTGGAAATTTTTGGTGCGCTTTGGGACGGGCCCTTCATCGGAACGCCGCCCGCCCAGCCTCTCCCGAGGGAGACCTTGATCTGATAATTATTACAGCGGATATCGCTGCCGCTTCCAATTTGACCAATGAGTTCAGCATGGACACAGACACGTATACATAAATTCGCCTAACACTTTTCAAACACAGCGCAGGGTCGTTCCTCGACGCTCTGGATGAGGCCAAGATTTTGCACGGCCCCATTCATATGTTTTTCACAAACTCTCAAGGTTCGGGACTGGTGGAAGTAATCACGGCCCTATCAGAAGCCATGCCTTGGAACGCGATATCAGAGGTTGTAGTTGCGTGGATTTATGCCTCCAAAAATCCACAAACCTGATCGCAATCGATACAAAGTCTGTAGATAAGTCATAGCTGTTCTCTAAACGTGGGTGGTGACCAATCAGGAAACCATTGTCCAAGTCGCGTTGCTTATCCAGTATCAGGTTTTCTTAGGTTCGAGCACAAATCAGATATAAGGCTTTGACAGCACGCGTTGGCTAACCTTCACTCACGTCTCGACAGATACGATGTATTAAGGAGCGACCATGACCTGGGAACGCAGGCACGACCCAAAGGAATACGTTTCAATCATCGCGGAGGTTTTCTATGATCCCGCCCGCCGCAAGAATGGCGTGCGACCAACAAGCGGGCAGTCCTTTGCCCAAAACATGAAGATTGAGTGCTCGAGAGAGATCAGAGATTATCCAGTAGGCACGAAGGTGCGCCTGAGGGTTGTGGAGACTACCAAGGAAGACAGCCGACCATTCCTATACAGCAGCTACAAATGGGAGCATGAACTCGTTTGAGCCAATTTTCCGGGCAGTCCGGTATTCACTCAGATATCCACGGCCTCGCTATGTGGATTGTAATCCCATCTTGAAGCAGAGCTAGGGCGTTACGTCCCCCGCTTTAGATCAAACGCGTTGTTATGAAAGCGCAAAAAAGCACCAATTTCTCTCGAATCGGAGGGTTTCATTTCTCCAAGCTCAAGCCGTCTTTTTTTAAGTTGAAAATGCTTGTCCAAAATTTCCGCATATTTCGGATTGACCTCCAACGAAAATCCGCCCACACCCTCCCGAAAGGTTATTAGATGACTATCAAAAAGTTTGTCGATGTGACTGGCCAAAAGAATGCCGTTGCAGCCATTTCGGTGCTCCCCGTCTTCACATTCGGCCCATGGTTTGATGTGTGAGGCGATCAACATTTCGGGCACGTCGATGCCTGTTAGAGCACATACCTTACTCCCCCAGACTCTCATGACATTTTTCTTAAACTCACCTTGGCCTAGCCGACACATCACCTCTCTTGTAATCGACGCATCTCTAGAGTCAGCGCGAGTCATTTCTTCAATATCTTTCTCTAAAGACGATCTGTACTGAGCACTAGTAGCTATCATCTCGTCGTAAAGCACTTTGTAATCGTCCCGCACCAGCTCTAAAGAGGTGATGTGGCTTCCAATGAAGGTGTTAAATGTATGCCCCTCAGGAAGCATTTTTTTTGTAATTTCAAGCGGTGGTGCGAGGGGGGTAAAGGCCTCGATCAGATATTTACGCCGTCCTCGCTTATCTGTTTCCTCCTCTTTGGTATATCGATAAATCCCATGAAAAAAATAACGTTTCAACTTGTCTGCGCTTCCAGAAACTACATATATCAGGTCACCTGAGCTGATAGTAGTTGGCCTTGCGGAGTACATCGCGACCCCGTTGAACTCGCCAAACTCACTTAACGCATCTTTGTTGTAAAGGTGTCTGTTCGCCATAGACTTCTATCCTTCCATAAGGGTGACCAGCTTGATGGAGTACTCGCGTCTCCTGAAACCGAGCATGGCACGCATGACGGCACCGTGACGACAATCAGATACACGTGACAATACAAAACCGCCCGGATCTTCAGCATCATGATCACTCTCCCTCGTCGCTGACGCATCAAATGCCCCTTTGCGAAAACAATCTAGCGGTAGGGGGAGTACCTATAGGCGTTTTTTCACGCAAGTTGTCGAACTGAGGGGCGACCAGAGACCTTATGCGCCGGAATTGCCCCCCCGTCTCCTTTTGACCAAAACAGACATCGGGCCCAATGGTGGCAAATAGCTTGCACAGGTAAACGGTATATGGCTTGATACGCCAAGAGCGCACATTAGGCAAGACAGTGTAAAGATAAACTTAGTACGACTACGCTATTGAGCTACAAGAAAGTAATCTAGGTTCAGCAAAGTATGAATTTAGTTTCAGTGTAGTACTGTTTAGATAATGCAAATCATCCAAAAAAACGTAGTCCATAAGATGATGCGCATAAACCCACAGTCAAATCATATTTAAACCCGCATCGGAAACCAATATGCCATTCGATCCAATTTACTCACCTACTATATTGTCAATAATTGCCGCTAGCTTATTGATGCTGGCTCTATTGACTTGTGGGCTATTCTTGAGCGGGGAGTTTACGCGGCCAGTAGTAATATTTCTTGGCGTCTGTTTGATTTGTCTTGGCGCATATGGTCATGTCCAATTCATGGAAATGCAAACGGAAGCAGTGTCGCTAATTAACGAAAATCAATTATCGCAAAGTGTTTATGATAACTTCCTAAAATATCAGGCTATTTTCACTTATCTCTTTCCTGCAATATCAGCGGCCATAGGTACAAATGTAATTTCGGATGCGCTATTGAAACATCATACATACCAAAGGAGTTTCTCAGTAGTTCAGTTTATAAAAGACTGCTCTCAGCTAATAGTACTCCCAGTTGGCGTCATAATTATTGTGCCAATTTTATTGTTTTGGATTGTGGCCTCATCAATACCTACCCTTCGAAGAAAAACAGGACCGATCGCTAAAGTGTTTTTCCGTCGACTAACTTTGAAATTGTTAAAGTTTGATATTATCACTCGACATAAATTTCGCAAAAAAGCCAGAAGCGCCGATATTGCTACGAGCTAATGTGCTAATCATCGAAATAAAACTTAAGAGTCCATCGGGATTTGTTTTAGAGGTTCACAACCTCCGATTGTTTTGGCGCGGTCACCAAGGTGGAGGAGTCCCCACTCGGCGGCCGCTCCTCTCAGATCATTAACACAAATAACACTCATTCTCCAAATCAACCTATGGAAGACTGGCGCCCAGTTCCGGCCGGGGTGTTTCGCGCACTTCGACAGCGCTGCACCGCCACCAACATCATCATCGGCCGTTCTCGCTCTTCTGCCAGCACCGGTTGCGCCGCCACTTCAGCATCGCTCGGCCCCCATTGATCGACATGTCGAATGGTAAACCCCGCATCGATCAGCGAATTGAGCAATGTCCCGACCGTACGATGCTGCTTGATCACGCCCTCAGCCAGCCAGTTCGTCACCCGCTCACCCTCCAACTGATAGCTGTCCAGCGGCCAACGCTTGTTACCTTCAGCGTCAATCAACCAACCCGGATTACGCGGCGCCATGAAGATTGGATGTTCAATGGAAAACACGAAATACGAACCCGGTTTGAGCGCCGCGTACAGGTGCGCAAACAACCCCGGCAGATCCTTGATGTAGTGCAGCGCCAGTGAGCTGTAAGCCAGATCAAAACTGCAGACGGGCAGCTCGAGCTGTTCCAGATCGCCGCGCTCATAACGAATGTTCGCCGCCGTCGTAGATGCCCGCGCGCGCTCCAGCATCTTCTCCTAGACATCAAGCCCCAAGACACTGGCCGCGCCATTCTCAATGGCCCAACGGCTGAACCAGCCATAACCGCAGCCCAGATCCACCACGTTCAGGCCGTGCATGGATGGCAACAGCGCCTTGAGCGCCGGCCACTCCGGCGCCGCGTCGAGGCCGCCGATGGAGCGGTTCATCTGGCTGTAGCCCTGAAAAAACTCGGGATCGTCGTAAATGTTTTGCGTCATGGTGAAGTGCTCTTTTGAGTTCGATCTTCAGCGGCAAAGTGGCCGCGATTGGAATCCCTCGAAAGTGATGGCGCGTATTCGTTGATGGCCGCGCAGGGGGAGGGTGGTGGGTGATGGGGAAATGCTAGTCGGTCGAGAGGACGGTGAAAATCGATGGAGTGTTGTGGATCTGTAATGTCGGGGAAAACGCTATGGTTTGTCGTCGTGTAAACGTATTCCGGGCGAAGTGTTTAAAGGCGTGCAGTGTTACGTCCTGAAGCCTACAAATCCTTGCGCCGTTGCCTACCGCTAAGCCAGAATCCGCCGGCTTGTGCGCTTGGGAGGCGGTCGGTAACTTGGTTCGCGTCACTGATTTCCAGTGATCGGGTTTAGCAGCCACGCGTTTCCACCAAATCGTACGAGCGTCATTTAGCCAGGATCTCCTGTGCTTAATGGTGGCTGTGCGCATGGCACCCTCGGGTGCGCCGGGATTTTGGTGGATTCGCCCGGTCTGCTAACTTGCGTACAGCCGCCACCCTTTCGTGTAGCAGCGGAATGGTCGTAGCCCTATTTTGGAATACACCAAATGTTCAAAGTAACGCCCAATCCGCCGGAAACCGATCCGGCATCCCCCTACGAATCACCCAATTCAAAGAAATTCCACGAAGCCGCCGAACGCGCGCTCGACCACTACCTCAGCCCCGCCGCCCAAATCATGGGCTCCACCCACGAACCCGAACCGATGTTCCTCGCCAACCCGAAGTACGACACCGAATCGCTACTTGCCAACGCCAGTGAAACCCTCGGCTCGGCCACCACCCTGCTCAACAACTTCGCCGCACAACTCGACACCTCGCACCGCAAGACCGCGCTTGGCATTGCGCAGATTGTCATGTTGAGTGAGTTGGCGGTGAATAAGGCGCTGGATAACGTGGTGCCGGCGGGCTAATCACGAGTTCTCTCATAATTGGCGGTCACAAAAAACCGGTCGAAGACCGGTTTTTTTGTTGCCCAATTTACAGGCGTTTTTCTACCAGTTAATTACCGGGCGCAAACTTTCTTAAGGCGCTCGCAGCCATCAATTGGGCATGGGTGCCATCGAACCAGATGAAGCAAAGCTTCGGCTTTTAATCGATCGCAGAAATAATTCGATATTTATGACTCCCCGTATCCAGGTTAGGTAGTTGAGTTTAATAACCCGTTAAATTTTCGACTGGGAGTCCAGTTCAAGGCGCTGACTACAAGTAGCAGGAGCAAGCCTGAGTAAACCCAGTAAACCCCGATCTGATCGTACCCCCAGCCAGCAAGTAATATTCCCGTCAAACCGGCAAAACGGCTTGTGAAATCGATAGCCCCATACCAACTTCCGATAATATTTTTAGGGACTGACAACTGTATAGCGCTGGCCGTGGTACGAAAATACACCGTTGCTCCAAATTGAAAAGCAAACATGCCAGCCCCTACCAAAATAGCGTTGCCTCTGATGAGTAGTGTGGTTATTACCCCAGCTAGCATCACAAAATGCGCGATGAATATAATCATTTGGAGAAAATTTCCCCCACCATACCTTTTTGTGGTGACGCCTCCCAAGACTGCCCCTGCTGCACCAATGCTGTAAAGATAGCCAGTCTGATCAGGCGTAAATTCGTGGAAGTCGCGTAGGAGCGGAATCCACAGGAGCGCCAGGACACTTATAACTAACACGCACGCCGAGTAGGATCCAAGAAACGCGCGCCATTGCCGTGCCCGGAGTAGCGCTACTGTAGTACGGGACGCGCCGGTAATACTTTCTTGAAAGCGCTGCTTGAAGGATGAATGCTCGGCTTCAGCGGCTTCTAGCGGTCGAGATTGGTATCTAGAGACTAAGCTTAATGCCAACAGCAGGGCGATCAACATGAACGCGACCGATACTGTAAGTGATCTAGACAGGCCGATCTGTAGAATAGCAATCGCACCGATTGCCGGCCCAACAGACCGTGCAACGCCATTCATTGTCGCCAAAAAACCATTGATGCCGGGTATCTCTTCGCGCTCGAATAAAAAAGGCACCAGGGCAAACATTATCAGCCTGGAATACTGGTGTATCAGATCTACCAGAAATGCGAACGTCCATACCCAGGCGACAGTGTTGGTATGGAAGGATAAAATGATTGTTGCTGCTGAAAATACAATGATGTTGATAACCTGAGTGGCGATGAATAATTTCCACTTGTTGAAGCGGTCAATGAATCCTGCACCCAGTAGCGTTACCAGTAGTTCTGCAATATAGCCAACCGCATAGGTGGTTGTTACAGCTGAAGTAGTGCCTGTTATAGAATAGGCAAGATTCGCGAATACCAGATCGTAAACTGCTTCGGAGAGCGCAATAAATACGCCCACCGAAGCGAAGATATACATTTTAGAGTTGTTAAGGTTCAGGTAGGTACGCACGACTGTTTATCCGATCACGTAAATATTTTTGTTACGCGGCGATCACTTTTACTGTGTCTGGTAAAGTGGATTGAAACTCCGCCAAACTTGAAAATTCAGCTCTCGCGGTGAGAGTCTCAAGCGTTGACGCCATTTGGATTTTTCCTAGTAGGGTTCGCAGCGAGTCGGGGGTATCCAGGTAAGGCATTAATGCGCTTTGAAATGCAGCCAAGGCCTGTTTATCTGTCTCAGAGGTTGCTGAGCTCATCATTGAGGTCAGCTCGGTTTTCCAGGAAACTGCTTTTGCTACGAGAACTTCTTCCATATTGAATCTCCTTCATGCATTGAAAAGCAATTGCGTGCGCACCCAAAATCAAATTCTATTAAATTGTTGCTGTTCAAACTGCGCCATCTTATAGACCACTTCGCCGGGGCATTTGAGAACGGGCAAGCTGAGGTTCGGATAGGCCTCGTTATTTGGTAAAGGAATCATGTCCTGTCCAAACATGGGCAAATCACCGCGTGGTTCGTTGATGTCTACAAAAACTTCATGCTCACAACGGATAATCATATCTTCGGCACAGCGGAAAAAGTAAGCGATACCCTGGTCAATCCAAAGGCTGATTCGCGGATCACAAATAACCTGTGAGGTATATTCTTTACCATAGGTCGGTGAGTTCTTGCGCAGGTCAATACAATCTATCTCAATCACTGACCCTTCGTTATTCAGAAAGGTGTAGATTTTTCTGGTTCGTGCATGCCAGTAGCGGCGTGCAATGCTAGATGCGTTCTCTTTCAGTATCAGTACATCTGCCACGCATGAATCGGTATTGGATACAAGTGTGAACGATTGCTGCCCCGTCAGTGCATATCGATTTCTTTTGGCAATAACGCCAGGGCTGGTTACATTAGAAATCAGTTCAGCTAAATACCCTTCGTCATCTGACCATTGTTTAGGTTCGAGCATCACATAGGTCTCAGTGCCCGCAATGCTTACAGCAAATCTTGCAAGGTAAGCCTTGGGGTTTTCCAGCAAAGATTGAGATATTTTTGAAAGGAACGTGTGAGCTTCGTTTGGAAGACGTAACTTGTTGGGTCTGACCACAGGGAAGTCTTCCAGGCGAGTGTCTCTTGATACTGACACCAAGTCATTATCAATACTCCAAGCGGAGTTGTTTGTGTCTGAATACCAGACGGGCTCATCCCTTGTCACTACACGTTCCAGATTATCGAACGTATGTGCTACACCACGTGGAATGACAAGATGCCGTTTGAGGCTGGTGTTGAAACGGAGTCGAACTATTTGATGCAATGTTGGGCTTTCTTCCCTGCAATCAACAAAATAACCTTCGATTCTGCGCCTATCACCACCCATGAATGTCAATCGATCGTCTTGTCCGACATGTATGCCATAGGTCGAGTAATTGAAGTTGGCTTCATGCGTAACGAAGTCGGAAATCATTGGGCCTGCACTTGAAATTAGTTTGTGATTAAACAAGCTGGCCCCGCAGGGAATGCTCAGCGATTGATTGGCTTCGAACTTTAGCCCGCTGATTGAAAATTCAGATGTGTAGTCAGTATCTTCAATGTTTTTGAACATAGATCCCTCTTTCAATGCTTGCTTTTAGAGAAAGCAAATTGCCTGGGTCAGCCGTCAATGGGTGACCTGATTGTCCTTGGCATATGAAACAAAAACATCAGCGTTGCTTTGGCACTCACGGCGCCGTTGAATTGCATTGCTGTTAAAACAAAGGTAGGTCAATCAAAAAACTGATGTCAATAAAAAATCAGGAAAAATTTTACAATTTTTTATTTGCTCTCTTTTCGTGCATGGATGCAAAAATAGTGCGGGCATACGATCCACTATTCGTTCAGCCGAATATGGCTGAACTGGATGAGTATTTCTTTATCCGTTGCGCTGGGAGATCGAAGCCGTAAAGTTATATGCTGCTCAGCGCTCTCTAATGGTGCGCTGTTGGTTTCGTGGGTTAAAGACATAGAATGGTGTCCCACGCGTATTTAATTAACCAAAAAAATAACAACACTTCTTATCGTTGGAGGGACCGAAGCGTCAGAGGGAACCGGCGAATCTGCAATCAACGGTTTGTTGCTTGATGGTTCTGCGCTGCCCAAATGACCAACCTCAAATCTCAGACACAAAAAAACCGGCCCTGTAGGCCGGTTTTTGCTGTTCCTGCATCCCCCGTCAAAAACACACAACGTGAGACAAAAATTGAGTGGAGCGGGTAGAGGGAATCGAACCCTCGTCGGAAGCTTGGGAAGCTACTGTTCTACCATTAAACTATACCCGCTCAGAGCGGCTGACTTTGTACCAGACTCGGCCACGGATTTGAAGTTTTTCTTTTACTCATGAACGCTTTAAATCACTGCAAACGGTCAATCACGGGCGAGCACTGCGGTGCGTAAAGCAAAATCCCAGCCCCGCAGCCTCGCTCGCGACGACACCCTTTCAAATAGCCAATGCATGTTGATCCTGAACAAACGAGTAACGCGTTCGGCTGGCTTGCTGTGCCGGTTTCAGAAAGCCGAGCAGGGCGTTCTGGCTGTCGCGGCACGCGGCCTTGTGTTCCATGTCGAGGAAGTGCCCGGTGGCTTGCAGCGTGGTGAACGTGCTCTGGGCCACGTGGTTGCCGAACAGGCGTGCGTCTTCGGCTGCGGTGTATTCGTCCCATTCGCCGTTTAGAAACAGCACCGGCACGTTGATCTTTTTCGCTGCGTTCAGATAGCACTGCCGATCGCTGTGCAACACGTCGCTGATGTGGAAGTGCATCTGCCCGTATTCGTGCTCGGCGAGGCTGCTGACGTGGCGATAGTTGAAGCGTTTGAACAGTGACGGCAGGTGTTTGCCGATGGTGTTGTTGACCAGATGGCCGACGCGGTCGCCGTCGCGCTGGCCGAGGTAGTCGACGCCGCGTTCGAGGTAGTCGAGCATGTGCGCGTTGATCACTGGCGAGAACGAGCTGATCACCGCCCGTTCAATGCGCCGTGGCTGGTGGGCGAGGGCGACCAGGGTCGCAGCGCCGCCCCAGGAGAACGACAGCACGTGTTCGGCGGCGAAGTGGTCGATCAGCTCGAGCAGAATCTGCCCTTCGACGTCCTTCGTCAGATGTTTCTCGTGGCGATTGTGGGCTTTTGACCGGCCCGCGTAGGGCTGGTCGTAGCAGACCACGTTGAATTGCGGGTGCAGGTTTTTCACAGTCTGTGCAAACGACGCAGTCGTGGCCATCGAGCCGTTGACCAGGATGATGGTCTTTTCTGCGGCGTCTGCGCGATAGAACTCCGTGTAAACCCGATACTGACCCTGTATATCCAGCACAGCGATTTCTGGCCTCATGTCATAAGACTCCTGGCAAGCAAGCGGGTATGCGCGCAAATAGAGATTGCACGAGCTTTGTGACAGGTAGGCATACGCCTGGAATTTGCTTGGCCCATGTCGATCCATGACTGCGGTCGACGGGTATTGTTATTGGCGGGCAGTCTGCCGGCTGAGGCGGAGCCTTGAAGGCTCTCTACCGGCAAAAAGTTTCTTGGATGTATGTTGTGACTCATCGGTCACAATCTGGCCGACGTCCTGATTCAAGCAGGGGAGTCGGGATCGCGCAAGTGCCGTTGGTAAATTGTTCGACAACTTCTGCTGAGCGGTCGCCGGCTTAGAACAAATGGATCTCTTCGGTGCGCAAAGCGCGGTACTCGCCCGGTTTTAGCGCGTTATCGAGGTGTAGAAGTCCCATCGATTCGCGGTGCAGGCGCAGGACTTTGTTGTTGAAGAAACCAAACATGCGCTTCACCTGATGGTAGCGACCTTCGACGATGCTCAGCCGCGCCGACCGTGGGCCAAGCAGCTCCAGCTGCGCCGGTTGCGTCGTCAGGTCTTCGAAGGCGAAGTAGATGCCCTCGGCAAAGGTGATCGCATATTGCGCGCCAATCTCCTGCTCGGTCTCGACGTAGTAGACCTTTGGCAGTTTGGTCTGCGGCTGGGTCAGGCGTCGCGACCATGCGCCGTCGTTGGTGATCAGCATCAGGCCGGTGGTGTTGAAGTCCAGGCGTCCGGCGATGTGCAGATCGTCCTTGTCCGGCTCATCGATCAGGTCGAGCACGGTCGGATGTTGCGGATCGCGGGTGGCGCTGACGCAGCCCGGCGGCTTGTGCAGCATGAAGTAGCGCGCCGCTTTGCCGACTTGTAGCACTTCGTCATCGACTTCGACACGGCTGAATTCCAGCACTTCGCTGTGCGGATCGCTGACGACTTTTCCGTCAATCCGCACGCGCTTTTCCACCAGCAACAGACGAACCTGCTGACGGTTGTAGCGGGGCAGGTTGCTGAGGAAACGGTCGACGCGCATGTTCAGGTTTCAGTGAGTGGCGGGGCGCGCATCTTACGGGATCGGCCGCTTGGCCGCTTGCAGTTGCGCCTCGACTTGCGCGCAACGCGGGCACAGGCAGGATTGGTTGCGCAGTTCTGGCGGCAGCGCTTCAAGCACGGCCGGATCGATGTTCACGCCATAGCACCAGCATTCGCGGTCGGCGGTGCGCGGGTCGGCCAGACTGCAGTCGTTGCGGGCGCCGCAGGCCGGGCAATGGTCGGGTTTAACGTCGGAATCAGGCATAAGTCGAGTGAGGCATTTCCACGCAGGTGCGGTTGCGGCCGGTGTGTTTGGCCCGGTACATCGCATGATCGGCCCGCGACAGCAGGCTGTGCAAGGTGTCATCGCGTTGCAGGGTGGTGGCGCCGATGCTTACCGTCAGATTGAGGCGGTGGCCGTCGTAGGCATATTCGTGTTGTTCGACGTGTTGGCGGATCTTTTCGGCAATTTTCTGACCGGTGTCGCCGTCGGTGTCCTTCAGTAAAACGATAAATTCCTCACCGCCCCAGCGGCAAACAATGTCGGCATGGCGCAGGCAGCTTTGCAGGTCGCGGGCAAAACCGATCAACACCTGATCGCCGGCCATGTGCCCGTAGGTGTCGTTCAACACTTTGAAGTGATCGAGGTCGAGCAGCAACGCCGTTAGCGGTTTGGTCTCGCGTTGCGCTTCGTGCAGGGCCTGTGCGGCGAGAATGTCGAAGCCACGGCGATTGGGCAGTTCGGTGAGGCTGTCGAGGGTGGCCTGAGCCTGGATTTTGCTTTGATAGCGTTTGATCACACGGTTGAGCAGCGCCAGCACAATCAGCGTCACCAGCAGGCAGATCAGCAGATTCAGGTACAGCGACTGACGGATTTCACTCAGCGCGCCATCTTCGCGTTTATCGACGAACAGGTACCAGTTCAGCTCCGGGATAAACCGCACGTTGAGGAAATGCCCCTGACCGTGGGCGGAATATTCGTAGCTGCCGCTGTGGGGTTTGGGCAACTGGCTGACCAGACTTTTCATGCTTTCGAGTTCGCCGAGACTCTGGCCGATGTGCGCGCCTTCCGGGCCACCGTCGGCGCCGGTCAACACCAGTCGGCCGAAGGTGTCGACGAAGTACACGCTGCGTTGATAGCGCTGTTGATACTTGTCGATCAGCTTGATCACCGCATCCACGGTCAGACCGACGCCTGCGGCACCGATGAAACGGTTGTGGTAGTCGTACACCTTGTAGTTGATGAAGAAGGTCAGGTTGTCCTTGTTGGCCAGATCCGGGTCGACGTTGATCTCATACGGGTCCTTCATGTCGCGCACACGGAAGTACCAGGCGTCGCGCGGCTCATCGACCTTGACCTGCTTGAGCACGCCTTTGGCGTGGTAGTAGGTGTGGCTGGCGTTGGAGACGAAGAACGCGGTGTAGGCGCCGTAATGGGTCATGACTTCGTCGAGGTAACGGGTCATTTGCTCGGATTTTTGCTCGCCGTTGACCACCCAGTCGCGCATGAAGGTGTCGCGGGACATCATCGAGGAAATCAAGATTGGCCGGACGAGGTCTTTCTGGATTTCCGAGTACACCGTGTCGGACGTCAGCGGCAGTTCGGTGTTGACGATGTTGTCGCGGATCGACGCGCGGGAGGCGTAGTAACTCAGCAACGACGTGGCGAGGAAACCGGCGCCGAGCAGGGCGATCAGCGTCAGGACCAGGGAGCGTTGCGAGTACAGGGGAGAACGAAGCGGCATGGCAGTTCCGTTGGCAGTGGCCCGATGGCATGCATTCTAGTGGGATGGCCGGGAAAAGACTGCGGGATTTATGCCTGAAATGGCGGGGGATATGACGTAGAGGGTGTGTCAGAAGGATAGCTCCCTCACCCCAGCCCTCTCCCGGAGGGAGAGGGAGCTAGATAGTGGTGATTTCAAAACCCGAGTTCGACGGGTTATCACTGAATGGCAATACCCTCACAGACACCTCGGTCAGTTCCCTCTCCCTCCGGGAGAGGGCTAGGGTGAGGGCTGGTTTCTGGATCAGCTCCAAGTTTCAAGATACGCCTGCCAGCCCTCTCCTGAAGGTAGAGGGGGCCGAATTGTGGTGATTTCAAAACCTGAGTTCGACGGGGTATCACTGAATGGCAATCCCCTCACAAACACCTCGGTCAGTTCCCTCTCCCTCCGGGAGAGGGCTAGGGTGAGGGTTGGTTTCCGGATCAGTTCCGAGTCTCAAGATACGCCCGCCAGCCCCCCAAATGGCTGATGTCCAGCGCACCCTCCAGTCCATACGGCTCACAAATAAACCCGCTCTCCCAACGCCCATCCGCCAGTTGCACCGTGCCCAACCCAAGCGGTGCCGGAATCCCGGTGAGGAACGAGCCCAACTCACTGCTCGGCAATTCCCACACCTCCACCGCGATCGCCACACCGCCATCCTTGACCCGCACCATCCCCGGCCGCAATGGCGGGCCGCCAGCCAACGCATACAGTTGATAATCAGGCGAGCTCAACGTTGTTTCCAGCAAGCGCCCACCCCGCTGCGTCAGTTGCCAGTTCAACGCCAACCCTTGCAGATGCGCGCCACACACCACAATGCGTGCGCGATCATGACGTGCAACGTTCGCCGGTGTCGGCAGGTCGGAATCCAGCTGGCGCTGCAGCGCATCGGCCACGCTCAGTAGATATTGATCGGTGAAAACCCTTCCAAACAGCGTCACGCCCCACGGCAACCCATTGGCCATAAACCCGCTGGGCACGGCGACGGCGGCGTAGTCGAGCAGGTTCATGAAGTTGGTGTAGTAACCCAGTTCGGAGTTGCGCAGCACCGGTTCGGCGTGCAGTTCGGCCAGCGTCACCGGGCGGCCGATGGTCGGGGTGAGCACGCAGTCGAGACCTTCGAGTGCCTGATCGCACAGCGCTTTCAGGGCTTGCAGCCGATACTGCGCGCGAAAGGTCTGCACACCGGTCACCGCCGGGGCCTTGGCCAGCACGGCGCGAATCACCGGCAGAACGGCTTCGGGATTCTGTTCCATCAACTCGCCCGCCACGCTATAGCGCTCGGCGACCCACGGCCCCTCGTAAAGCAAACGCGCGGTTTCAATGAATGGCGAAAGATCCAGCTCGACCGCTTCGCCACCCAAGGCCTTGAGCCGGTCGATGGCATCGCCAAACAACAGCGGCCCTTCGACGCAACCGAAAAACTCAAGATCCTGCGCACGCGGCACACCGAAACGAAATGCGCGTGGCGCTCCAAACGCCGAGCCGTCATTCCACGATGGATTGCGACGGCTGTATTCGTCGCGCGGATCAAGTTTTGCCGTCAACGCCAGCAACTGACTGGCCTCACGCGCAGTGGCGGTGAACGTGGTCACGCAATCCAAAGTGCGGCACGCGGGGAGCACACCAGCAGTGGAAATCAGGCCTTTGCTCGCCTTCAATCCAACCAGATTATTCAGCGCCGCCGGCACCCGACCGGAGCCTGCGGTGTCGGTGCCCAAGGCAAAACTCGCCACGCCCAGCGCCACCGCCAGCGACGAACCGGCGCTGGAACCGCCGGACGGATACTCCGTCAACACGCTGTTCGGGCACGCGCCATACGGCGAGCGGCTGCCGTTAAGCCCCGTGGCAAATTGATCAAGATTGGTCTTGCCCAGCGGAATCGCCCCCAACGCAATCAACTGCTCGACGATGGTCGCCGAACGCTCCGGCACATAAGCAAAGTCCGGGCACGCGGCGGTGGTCGGTATGCCGGCCAGATCGATGTTGTCCTTGATCGCAAACGGCACGCCATACAGCGGCAGACTGTCGAGGTCGCGGCCGTCGAGGGCGGCAAGGTAGGGCTCCAGTTCGGCGACGCTGAGCAGATGAATGAACAGGTGATAATCCGGGTTCAGCGCGGCGGCTTTCTCGCGTAGTTTCAGCAGCAGTTGACGCGGTGTGGTGTCGCCATTGCGATAGGCCAGGCGCAGAACATCGAGTTGCAGATTCATGAGTTGATCCTTATCCAATTGGCTTCAGTCGAGTTCCAGCACCACGACCCGTTGTCCGGCACGCACCGCCGAACCGGGCTGCACGCGGATCTCGCGCACCACCCCGGCCATCGGCGCGAGTACCGGGATTTCCATCTTCATCGACTCGAGAATCACCAGCACATCCCCCGCCGCGACACGGCTGCCGGCCTCGACCTGCACCTGCCAGAGATTGCCGGCAATGTGGCTGTCGACGCTGTGTTCTCCGTCGGTTAGCGGCGCGTCTTCGCTGGACTCCGTCACGGCTTCTTCGCTGTCGAAATGCGCCTGGCCGCTGGCGATCCAGCGTTCACGCTCAGCATTGAAGGCGCCCTGTTGCTGGGCACGAAAGGCGTTGATGCCTTCGGCTTCGCGATTGAGAAAAGCCTGATAATCGGCGAGGTTGAGCTGGCTGTGTTCGATGTTGAGATCGAAGCGCCCGAGTGGAAAATCCCTGCGGATGCGTAGCAGTTCTTCGGCGCTGACCGGGTAGAAACGAATCTGATCGAAGAAGCGCAGCAGCCACGGTTTACCGTCGAACGCGGCGACTTCGCGGTAGCGATTCCACATCTGCAAGGTGCGCCCGACAAACTGATAACCGCCGGGGCCTTCCATGCCGTACACGCACATGTAGGCGCCGCCGATGCCTACCGAGTTTTCAGCGGTCCAGGTGCGCGCCGGGTTGTATTTGGTCGTGACCAGGCGATGGCGCGGGTCCAGCGGCGTGGCCACTGGCGCACCGAGGTAGACGTCGCCAAGGCCCATCACCAGATAGCTCGCATCGAACACCGTGCGCTGCACTTCGTCGAGGTTCGGCAGGTCGTTGATGCGCCGGATGAACTCCAGATTGCTCGGGCACCACGGCGCGTCCTTGCGCACAGTGGTCATGTATTTCTCGACGGCCAACTGGCAGGCCGGGTCGTCCCACGACAGCGGTAAATGCACAATACGTGACGGCACTTGCAGATCGTTGGCCGCGCACACCGCGTCCCACTCACCGGCGATGATGCCGAGCAGATCAGCCAGCGGCAGTTGCTCGGGCTGGTAGTGGATTTGCAGCGAGCGGATACCAGGGGTGAGGTCGATCACGCCGTGCAGGGATTTGTGTTCCAGCGCTTGCATGAGGGCGTGGGCGCGAAAACGCAGCACAAGATTGAGTTCAGGCTCGCCGATTTCCAGCAGTAAATGGGTGTCGCCAGAAACCCGCCCGACCAGGCGCATATCACCCTGACCCAACTCCAGCACCACAGGCGACACAAGATCCTGTGGGAGCTGGCTTGCCAGCGATGAAGTTAATGCGGTGTCTGGCCGGGCCCCATCGCTGGCAAGCCAGCTCCCACAGTTATCCCATTGACAGGCGAGATCGCGAGCGGTTTTTAGATTGACGGGGATGAACTGGATTCTATCGCCAGACTTGAGCTGCCCCAGTTGCCACAGGTCCGCCTCGATCACCGTCACCGGGCACACGAACCCGCCAAGGCTCGGGCCATCCGGGCCGAGGATCACCGGCATGTCCCCGGTGAAATCCACCGCGCCGATGGCATACGGATTGTCGTGAATGTTCGATGGATGCAACCCGGCCTCGCCACCGTCGGCCCGCACCCATTCCGGCTTCGGCCCGATCAGGCGCACACCGGTGCGGCTGGAGTTGAAATGCACTTCCCACTGGGTTTCAAAAAAAGTGCCGATGTAGTTTTCGGTGAAGTATTCCGGCGCAGCGTGCGGGCCGTAAATCACCCGAATCTGCCGCACCGCCGGCAACTCGCAAATGTGCTGGAGTGCCAGTTGTTGACCGCTGCTGCGGTCAGTCAGCGCAGGGATATGCAACACATCCCCGGCACGCAACGCCCGCCCGCCATGCCCACCAAACTGGCCAAGGGTGAAGGTGCTTTTACTGCCCAGATAATCCGGCACCTGCAAACCACCGCGCAGGCACAGATAACTGCGTGCCCCGGCGCCGCTGATGCTGCCCAGATGCAACGTCGCACCCGCCGGGATCAGCAGCGCGGTGTTCATCGGCACGCTTGTGCCTTCAAGCGTCAAGGCAATCGGCGCACCCGTCACCGCGACCACTGCTGCGCAATTGAAGCGCAGCAACGGCCCGCTCATGGTGATTTCCAGCGCCGCCGCGCCGTCAGCATTGCCGAGCAGACGATTGCCCAGACGCAACGCGCGGCTGTCCATCGGCCCCGACGGCGGTACACCGACCGCCCAGTAGCCGAGGCGACCGGGATAGTCCTGCACGCTGGTTTGCGTGCCGGCGCTGAGCACTTCGAAGGTGTTGGCGCGATAGACCAGACCTTCCAGGCAACGGGTCCACGGCTCGCCGCTGGCGAAAGGCGTGTCGAGGAGAATCTGCCGCAGGTAATCGCGGTTGGTTTCCACGCCGTACAACAGACTGTCGCCCAACGCTTGATGCAACTCGGCACGCGCCTGTTCGCGGGTCGGCGCCCAGGTGATGACTTTGGCAATCATTGGATCGAAATACGGCGGGATCTCGCAGCCAGCCTCGACCCAGGTGTCGATGCGCAGTTGAATACCGTTGGCTGGCGGGAATTCCACGGCCGTCAGCAAGCCTGGGCTCGGCTGAAAATCGCGGCCCGGGTCTTCTGCATAAAGCCGTGCCTGAATCGCATGGCCTTCAGGTTGCAAACCACGTATGAGCTCGCTCAGCGGCGGCAGATCACCGGCCGCTAACTCGACCATCCAGCGCACCAGATCGACGCCCCAGACTTGTTCGGTGACGCCATGCTCCACCTGCAACCGTGTGTTCACTTCGAGAAAGTAGAAGCGCTGCGCCTCGCTGTCGAAGACGAATTCCACCGTGCCGGCGCTGCGGTAGTTCACCGCTTTCGCCAGTTTGATCGCCGCTGCGCACAGCGCATCGGCCATGCCATCCGGCAGGTTCGGCGCCGGGGTTTCTTCGAGGACTTTCTGATTGCGCCGCTGCACTGAGCAGTCGCGCACGCCGAGGGCGATGACCTCACCGCGACCGTCACCGAACACCTGAACTTCCAAATGGCGGGCGCGCTGAATGTACTTCTCGATGAACACCCCGGCGTCGCTGAAGTTGTTCTGACCGAGGCGTTTCACCGCTTCGAACGACTCGCTCAGTTCGCTGGCGCTACGGCACACTCGCATGCCGATGCCGCCACCGCCGGCGGTGCTTTTCAGCATCACCGGGTAGCCGACTTGTTCGCCGGCAATCAGCGCGGCGTCGAGGCTGTCGAGCAGTTCGGTGCCTTCAAGCATCGGCACGCCGTGCTGTTTGGCCAACGCGCGGGCGGTGTGTTTGAGGCCGAATACGCGAAGTTGCTCCGGCGTCGGGCCGATGAAGGCGATGTCGTGTGCTGCGCAGGCTTCGGCGAACGCGGCGTTTTCCGAGAGAAATCCGTAGCCGGGATGGATCGCCGTGGCGCCGCTTTGTTTTGCGATGGCGAGGATTTTGTCGACCGCCAGATAAGTGCCGGCGGCGGCGCCTTCACCGAGGCTGTGGGCTTCGTCGGCGTGCAGGAGGTGCAGGCTGGCGACGTCGGCTTCGGAATACACGGCCACGCCTTTGACCTGCAGTGAAGCGAGGGTGCGCAGGATGCGGCAGGCGATGGCGCCACGGTTGGCGATGAGGACTTTTTCGAACATGGCATAACCCCTGAAGGGGGAGCGGGCCGTCCCGCTGTTTTTCGACAGACATCCGGGCCGTCCCGGATGACTTAAATCCACGCCGCACCTGTAGGAGCTGCCGCAGGCTGCGATCTCTTGATTTTGCTTTTTGAAAATTCAAGATCAAAAGATCGCAGCCTGCGGCAGCTCCTACAGGGGAGCGGTTATTTGATGCACTGGCCGGAACGCGCCTGGCAAAGTGCGAAAAGCCAACGACGCAAACGACTGATTTTCAGTTCCATACCAACAGCTCCGCAGGTGTCGGGTTGTAGGCGTTGCACGGGTTGTTCAGTTGCGGACAGTTGGAAATCAGCACGATCACATCCATCTCCGCACGCAAATCGACGAACTTGCCCGGCGCGGAAATCCCGTCCTCGAACGTCAGTCCGCCATCCGCCGTGACCGGCACGTTCATGAAGAAATTGATGTTCGGCCCGATGTCGCCTTTGCCCAATCGCCCGTCATGGGCGCAGGCGCGCAGGTAGTTGTCGCGGCAGCTGTGCATGTAGCGTTTTTCCAGGGCGTAGCGCACGGTGTTGCTCTCTTGCGCGCAGGCACCGCCGAGGGTGTCGTGGCGTCCGCAAGTGTCGGCGACGATGGTCAACATCGCGTGGCCGAGGTTGGAATACAGCACGCTGCCGGTGCTCAGGTAGACGCTGTTCTGCCGTCGCAAGGTGCGCTGCACGTCGTAGCGTTCCTTGGGATTGGCGAGGCTGTAGAACAACGTATCGACGGCCTGATTGCCTTCCAGATCGAGGATGCGCAGGGTCTGGCCGGCCTTGACCTCCATCAGCCAGGGTTCACCGGCCGGGATCGTGGCGCGGTACACCGCTGTGTCGGGTTGTTTTTGCGAAGTGGCGATAGCAACTGACATGGCAGCGATCCTCAGGCGAACAAACGGTCGGTGTTGATAAAGCCGCGCTCATTTTCCGGGCGCGAGGTGCGGCAGTGTTCGGCGACGCTGGCGTCGGCGTTCATCCAGCTCAGCTTTAGCGGTTTGGGTGCGTATTCAGGCGAGGGATCCATCGGGTGTTGCAGCGCGGTGAGCACCACCAGCGTGTCCATCGGCGCGTACAACTCGATGTAATCGCCGGTCTTGGAATTGCCTTCGACGAAGTGGAAACGCCCGGCCTCATCGACGTTGACGCGGCTGAACAAATTGAGGGTCATCAACAGGTCGGACAGGCCCAAACCCCACTTGCCGAGTTCCACCAACAGGTTGTCGGTGCCGTTGCGGAAGAAGCCGTTGCGCAGTTCCTGATAGCGGCCCTGACCGTACTTCTGCGCAACCTCTTCAGCGCTGAGCACACCGCCGAGGCTGTCGCTCCAGCCGCAGGTGTCGGCGGTGATTGCGGCCAGCACGCGGCCCATGTCCGAGTACAGGCAGTGGCCGCTGGTGAGCTTGGCGGTGTGTTGGCATTTGAGGCTGTCGGGCAGGTTCAGCCGCTCGGTTTTTTCATTGGCGTTGAGCAGGGTCAGGCTGACGTTGGCGCCGCCGCGCAGATCGGTCAGGCGCAGCAATTGGCCGCGCTTCAACACGAAGGAACGGTGGCCGCCGCCGGGGAGCATTTCTTCGGCGAAGGGTGGGAACAGTTGGGTTGAATCCGTCATCGGTTTATTCATCGAAGCAGTCCTCTCAAGCGGTGCGAAGGGCGCCCGCCAGTGGTAGCGGCAGGGCATCGACGGCGGCGCGTTGGGCGCGGCGGTCGCTGTTCAAAGGGATGTCGTAGGTGATGCGTGCGCCATAGGCGCCGGGGGCGTGCGGGTCGAGACGAACCTTGTCGAACACCAGCAAACGCGTGCCGAGGCTGAAGCCTTCGGTCAGGTCATGAGTGACCATGAACACGGTCAACCGGGTCTCGCGCCACAGCTCCAGCAGCAAGGCGTGCATGTCTTTGCGGATGCCCGGATCGAGCGCGCCGAACGGTTCGTCGAGCAGCAACACCCGTGGTTTCATGATCAGCGCCTGGGCTATCGCCAAGCGTTGCTGCATCCCACCGGACAACTGCGCCGGGTATTTGTCGAGGGCATGGCCGAGGCCGACTTTATGCAGCAATGCCGCCGCTTGTTCGCGCGCATCACGTTTGGCGCTGCCGAACAGCCGGCCGAGCAACGGTGCACGCGGCAGTTCGAGGCCGAGGGCGACGTTGTCCAGCACGCTCAAATGCGGGAATACCGAGTAGCGCTGGAACACCACGCCACGGCTGGCATCCGGCTCGCTGGCCAGCGCTTGACCGTCGAGCAGAATCTCGCCGCGACTCGCCGTTTCCTGACCGAGCAGCAAGCGCAGGAAGGTCGATTTGCCACAACCGGACGCGCCGACCAAGGTGCAGAATTCACCCTCGTTGACGCTCAGGTTCAAGCCTTCCAGCACCACTTGATCGGCGTACTGCTGCCAGACGTTTTTCACCGTGATGAAGCTCATTTGGCCGCTCCCTCATACCAAGGGAAGGCGCGACGGGTCAGGTACTTCAGACCCCAATCCATCAGCCAGGCGAGGAGGGTGATCCACACCACGTACGGCAGAATCACGTCCATCGCCAGATAGCGTCGCACCAGAAAAATTCGGTAGCCGAGGCCGTCGGTTGAGGCGATCGCTTCGGCGGCAATCAGGAACAGCCACGCCGAACCGAGCATCAGCCGCAACGAGATCAACAAACGCGGCAACAGTTGCGGCAGCACTACGCGCAGCATCAATGTCCAGGTCGAGGCGCCGAGGGTCTGCGCCTTGATCAGCAGTTCGACGGGAATTTCCCGCGCGCGCTGTTCCAGATCGCGAGCGAGGGCCGGGGTGATGCCGATCACGATCAGCATGACTTTCGACAACTCGCCCAGCCCGAAGACGATGAACAGAATCGGCAGGATTGCCAGTGGCGGCACCATCGACAACACCGTCAACAGTGGCGACAAAGGTGCGCCAAACAGCGGCAGCGTGCCGGCGGCGATGCCCAGGCACAGCCCGGCCAGCGCAGCAATACCGAGGCCGATGGCCAGGCGCCGCAGACTCGACGCGGTGTCCTGCCACAACAGGTAGTCCCCGGTGCGGCTGTCGGCATTGAAGGCCAGACGTTTTACCGCGTCGCTCATCTGTACGGCGCTGGGCAGCAGTTTGTCGTTGGGGTTGTCCGCCAGGCGCTCGGCCGAGCCCATGAAATAGGCGAACAGCAGCAAAGCGAACGGCAGGATCACCAGCAACAGGCGACTCGGGCGATCCGGGTGGCGATTGATCAGGCGCATGGCCAAATCCTCCGTGGCTTACAGCTTGGCGTCGGCGGCCATCTGCACGTAGGTCGGATCGAAACGCAGCTTGAGGTTGCCGGTGTCGCCACTGGTCACGCCGTTGGCGAAGGCCATGCCGACCGCGCTGGTGTCTTTCGCGCCTTCGCCGAGCAAGCCGTGCTGGAAGGAGAATTCGGCGACCTTGCGCATGGTTTCCGGCAGTTGCTTGCTGGTGGCGAAACTCAGCGCTTCGCGCGGTGTGGCGAACAGTTTGGTGGTGTCGAGTTGCGCCTGGAATCCGGCCAGATCAGTGCCCGAGGCTTTGGCCATATGCTCCAGCGCAGCTTTGCTCGCGGCGTTCTTGGCGTTCATCAACTCGACCACTTCGAACCACGCACCGGTCAGTGCTTTGCCCAGCGCCGGGTTGTCTTTGAGGGTGGCGCTGTTGACCACCATCATGTCCATGATCTCGCCGGGAATCTGGCTGGAATTGAACACTTCGGTCACGCCCGGCTTGGCCTTGATGTCCGAGAGCATCGGGTTCCAGGTGGTCACGGCGTTGACCTGATCGGTGTTGAATGCAGCGGAAATGTCGGCGTCGGAGGTGTTGACCACTTTCAGGTCTTTTTCGGTCAGGTCGACCGAGTCCAGCGCGCGGGCCAGCAGGTAATGCGAGACCGACAGTTCGACCAGGTTGACGTCCATGCCCCTGAGATCGGCGACTTTCTTGCCGTCGCCCTTGAGGACGATGCCGTCGTTGCCGTTGGAGAAATCGCTGACGATCAGCGCGGTGCTGTCGACGCCGCCCGCCGCTGGAATGGTCAGTGCGTCCATGTTGGTCATGGTGCAACCGTCGAACTGGCCGGCGGTGTACTGGTTGATCGATTCGACGTAGTCGTTGAGCTGCACGACGTCGATCTTGATCCCGTATTTCTTCGCCCATTTGTCGACGATGCCCTGGCTGCCGGCGTATTCCCATGGCATCCAGCCAGCGTAAATCGTCCAGCACACGCTGAAGTGGTCTTTCTGGGCGGCGGGGGATTGCGTGCTGATGAGCGCGGCGAACGCGGCGGCGAGCAGGGCGGGCAAACGTAGTCGGGTCATGGTGGATTCTCCAGTTGATCAAGGGCGGACAGGAAGGCAACGCGGCACCGCGAACGGTGGCTTGTCTCCCGGGCTTTTGTCCCGCCGTGTAACCTCAACTGGAGGTCGCCAACTCTCGGACCAGCCACTCGCGATTGCGAGCCGGAACCCTAGTCAGCCATTGCAAATTGTGGTGCCGCGAACCTGTGATGACTCCTGCACGGGTTTGCTAAAGCGAGACGCGTGCCAAGTCGCGTCAGGCGCTCTGGCACGGGCGCGCGGGTCGCATCGGGTTGGCGGCGAGGGCGCTGAGGCGCTTTGAGTTGGTGCGCGGCTGCACCGTGATGCAGCGCGATTGCCGCTGATCCGATGGTTTTGCGCTGTCGGCACTCGGCATGGCTTCGTCAGTCAAAACTGATGTCAGCCGGTCTGTGCCGACTGCTGTCGCAGGTCTTTCAGGAGGCCGCCATGCTTATTCAGAAAACGTTGCGAAGGGTGCTGCTGGGAGCGGTGCTCGGTTTGGGTCTGTCCGGTTGTTATTACTACACCGGACCCTACGATGCTTACCCGTCTACTTACTACTATCCCGGCTATTACTCGCCTTATTACTACGGTGGTTATTACGGTCCGCGCTACTACGGCGGCGCGCGTTATTACCACGGCGGCTACGGTTATCGCGGCGGTTACGGACGGGGTTATCACGGCGGCGGATATCACGGTGGTCACCATTAATCAGCGGCTGAATGACGGCGTTTTTGCGGATGAACAAGGTTTCATCAATCACTTGTTTCAACTTGTTGCAGGAACGCACCAGATGCCGAAAACGCTGTCTGATTTTTCGACAGTCACCGATTAAATGACTGTCGCCTGCCAGCGTCGCTGGTGTGGCCAACCCGCGGTCCAGGAGGCCGCCATGTATAGACGAATTCTTCTGCTTGCTGCGTTGATGTTTTCCGTTGCCGGTTGCGTCCCGTACTCCTACGCGGACTCGTATTACAGCTCAGAGGTCTACACCTCACCTGCACCGGCCTACTACAACACGGGTGGCACGTATTACAACGGTGGCAGCAGGTATTACGCGCAGCCACGCTATTACCAACCAGCCCCGCGGTATTACCAGCAACCGCGCTATTACCAATCGGCGCCGCGTTACTATCAACCGGCCCCGCGTCATTATGAAAGCCGTCGCTGGCACGGCAATGATCGCGGACGCTGGGATGGCCACCGTCGTGGCGGTTGGGACAACGATCACCGCGGTCGTGGTAATTACGATCGACACAGCGGACGCGGTGACCATAATGGGCGTGGCAACCGTTGGTAATGACCCGCAAATGAAAAGCGGCGCTTGAAGCGCCGCTTTTTTGTGCCCGGAATATCATCAGGATGAAGGTAATTGTAAAACGCACCAGAGGATTGATGGCCGTAACAGCTTTCTGCCCGAGCGTTCAGGGACCAGGATCCGGCTTGATGGCGATATCCGGTATCGGCTGATAGGCCAATCCATAGTCCACCAGCAGTTCTTCACCTTTCTTGATATCGTTAAGTGCAACGTAGAACGTCAGGTTTTTTCCGACCGCAATGGCGGTGACATTGTTCGTTTTCCAGGCCGGAAATCCGCCCAGTTGTGAGGTGTTGATCAGGCTAAGTGTGTTGCCCGTATGCAGTGCACTTACCGAGCGTTTGCCCGAACGTGTGCCGAACAGGTAGGTCAGTACAGCCCGTGAACCTTTCTTGCGTATCTCCTGAAACAACGACTCTTCTGATTCATGGAATTTGCCTGCGTACGGTCCAAGCACTTCAAACTGTGGAATATCGCGTCGCGCCCACACCGAGTCACCGCGATCTGGCCCGTGCTCCAGATCCGTGAAAACACTCAGGGTCTCGTCAAATCTGGACTGATGATGACCCTCTTCATAAAGCCATTTTTTTACCGATGTAATGATCTGGTTTCTTGTGACCTCCCTCTTTGCGTTTGCAAGGTCGTCAAGAAGACCGTTCCAGTGGGTGATAGCAATCTTTTCGATTTCTTTCTCGACCTCCAGCGTCATACTCCGTCCGGTGACCGGGTGTTGCAGAATCGGTAGCGTGTTGTTGATCTTATGAGGACGCAAGAGCGAGGTAGTGCCGAGCTCAAACTTGATTGCGACAGGCAGGATGTCCGAAGAGGGGCCAGAAACTTCTTCGGCACGCTCTGGCGCGTCTGCGGGTCTTTTCGGTTGTGGTGATTCCAGTGAGTCCTGCGCCGGCCGTTTTTGTGGCGTATTCGTTTCAGGTTGTCGGCCTTCAAGACGTGGCATGCTGCTTTGACCCGCGCCTTCGAAACCTCGCAAGGCTGTTTCTTTCAACGTACCGTCTATGTTGACGAAGCTTATCCATTGGCGTGGATCCAGCCCGTTCTGATGCATGAAGTCCATCGCCGTCACTTTGTTTTCCACTAGCGTTAAATTCGATTCCCAGCGGCGTAAGTGCTCGTTGGTAATATCGTTATAAGTAAGGCCCGTTAACTTTTGCATCACGAACTGCCCCCTTGGCCCAAGACCTCCATCGACCCGGACATAATTGGGGAATGTGTTCGGATAAAGATGATGATGACCGGCGAATCCTTCCAGGGTCATTGTGTCTCTCTCTTGCTGAGACATGTTTTGCCACTCAAGAATATGTGTTTCATCCGGCTGGTTGAACGGTAAGTCGGCAGGACGGTTACGCACCAACATGCCGCTCGCGCTCAACTCGCCGTCAGGCTTCACGTAGTACTCGAATGTTTTTCGAGACAGGTTGTGCTGTTTGGCAAAGCCCTTGCGCGTAAGCCGACGGCGCTCCGCTTGCGGTAGCTCCTCCCAGTCCCGCAAATATTCGGCGATGACCCTTTGCTTGCGCGCTATCGAAGTCCGGCCTGGTAGCTGGTTGGAAACTTCAGGGGGTGATGCAGTTTTGATACGTTGCAAGGCTACGGCTCTGAGGGATCCATCGACTTTGACGTTCGCCTGCCATGCAGTAGGATTGATTGCGTGTTGACTGACGAATTCCTCTGCCGTGAGGGTGTTGTTCTGCTGCAGGGAGCGCTTGTGCCACTCACTCAAATGCTCATCGGTCAAAGGGTTATAGGTGCCACCGGCCGCCCGGTGCAGCAGGGATTTTCCAGCAGGCTTCAGGCTTCCATCGGCTTGCACATATCCGGCAAAGGTCTCCGGGTGAAGATAGTGCAGACCGCAATACCCTTGAGTTGTGATGGTGTCACGTTCTAGCTGGCTCTTGTTTTGCCAGTCACGGACATGCGTAGCGCTTGTCCTGTTGAAGGCTTTGTCTGTCGGACGGTAACGCACGAGTAAGCCGGTTTCACTGAATTGGCCGTCAGGCATCACGTAGTATTCAAACGTTTTTCGCGGCAGATTGTTCCGGGCCGCAAATCCTTCACGGGTCAGCTTCTGCTTCTCTGCTTGAGGCATTGCCTCCCATAGTTTCAGGTGCTCGGCAGTGATCCGCCGAGTCTTGCCCTTCCACACCCGGCCGGGCACCTCGATTTCCCGAATCACCTGCGCATCGGGTTGCTGAGCCGGGACAGCCGGGTTAGCGTTTTCTCCTGCGTTACCGAGACGTTTGAGACCCATCTTTGTCAGTGATCCATCTTGCTTGACGTGCTTTTTCCATATGAAGGGGTTGAACTGATGTTGCTGCATGAACTGCGTGGGTGTCATCGCGTTGCCCGGTTCACTGAAGCGCTTACGCCACTGCTCCAGATGATTACCAGTCAACGTTTTATAGGACCCTCCGTTCGCCTTGTGCAGCAGCGCTTCGCCCGCCGAGCCCAAGCGACCGTCGGCTTTTACGTAACTCCGTAAGGTCGCCGTGTTGAAGTGATACTGACCGGCAAATCCCCCCATGGTCATTTCGTCACGGGCGTTCTGCGTCATGTTCTGCCACTCGAGGACATGCGTTGCGTTCGGCAGGTTAAAGGGGGTGTCAGCGGGGCGGTCAAGCACCAGCATGCCGGCAGCGCTCAATTCGCCGTCAGGCTTGACGTAATACTGAAATGTTTTTCGAGGCAATAGATATTGTTGGGAAAAGCCGCTACGGGTAATTTGCTCCTTTTGCGCCGGCGTCAATTTTTGCCATATCCGCAAATGCAATGCGGTAATTTCCAGCCCACCCCCTGACGCGCCCAGTCGTTGCCACTGATCACCCTCTATATTGCGGAGCAGCAAATGGGTCTTGCGATTTTCGTGATAAATCTGGGCGTCAATCGAGCCGTCCTGCGCACGCTGGACATTTTTGACCTCGTAAATAGCCGTTCTTCCGCTTTTGTCGGTATGGCGGATATGGGCCACGTGCCCATCGACAGCGATATACAAGCCTCTACTGTTGGGTGAGAGCCCAGCGATTGCCGACTCTGGCACGCTGAACTGACCGAACATCCTGTAGCTCAGATCGCCCAGATCATCGAAATCCGCATGTTCCACCTTGCCGGCGACCGCCTGGGTGGCGATCACAAAGTCGTCGAGCGGGCTACCATAAGGCTGCATCGTGTCGACATCGAATGAATACCATTGGCCGCTCTTGAGTATGGCGGCACCCTCCACTGTCTGATCGAATACCTTCACGGTGCCCGTTGCCGCAGCGTCATATTGTTTGCTGATGGCTTTCAATACGTCGTAACGGTCGGCGGCGCCCCTGAGCCGGTTGACGGCTTTGGCACCTTTGGACAGAAGATAAAGGCCACCGGTGCCTACAAGTCTGGCCAGATCACCCAAGCCACCCACCGGGTTGAGCACATCGATGGTGGCGACACCGATGACCTGGGCAGTCTTCAATGCCCTGGCGCCAGTGGACAGAACAGTTCTGCCGATCCTGATCAGTTTTCCTGCAGTGGCGACGCCCGCCGTGAGAAAACCGAATACATCCACAGTGAGATCAAACACCGCCTCGCCGTAGTTGCCTTTCTGGAAATTAACGATCGCTGATCGAAAGGGGATCAGGTTCAATAAAAACTCACCCAGCGGTTTGGGCCGGTAATAGTCGTCCATGGGCGTCTGCCCGCGCGCCAGCTCTTTGATCGCGGGATCATCCAGATCGAGATGTTGCACAAAGGCGTCGGCAATCGCACGGGACCGAGCGCTGTTGAAATTGTTTACCAGTGATTCGCTCAAAGCGTGTTCACGCCCCAATTCATTCGCCGCCTCAAGGGGGACAAGCTCTCTGGTCGTGAAATATTTGTTGGCTTCCCTTGACTCCTGTTGCTTTGCCTTGTGCAAGGTGGTTCGTTCAATCGTGTCTTTATTGATATTGATTTCATAGGCCTGGAACTTACCGCTCAGCTCCGTCTTGATGAGCAGTCCGGGCTCGTTGGGACAAGGGGTATGATTGAAAAAGCCATCCGACACAAAGGAACCTTGTTGGAAAAAGCTGATTTTCCCAAATTCGAAGTTCTTTCTCTCCTCCCGTGGCAGCAGGCAGATCATGTGTCTGATTGTTGTATTGACCGCAGCCTTTTTATCCACGATTGCGCGTGTGAACTGCCGCTCGAAGGCCTCCCGCACACCAAACGTCGGGTTGTTGTTCAATGCTTCCAGTGGGAGGCGGGCATCAGTGGAAGCAAGGGGGCGCGGGTTGGGCAAGTCCATCATCGCGTAATCCAGTAGCGAATGGATGCCACTGAAACCCGTCTGTCCACTCTCGCCGCGATACGTATCCGTGTGGAGTGCCTTGACTTCGAAAAGCGTGCCCAGGTCGCCAAACCGCTCTATCAACAGGGACAGGGCAATGTCTTTTCGTGTTGGTAATGCCTTGTCCAGAATTCTGGTGGCAGCAAGACGCTCATCAAGCTCTTGATTAAATGTCGCCCTTATCGTTTCAAGTTGACCGTCGGTGTAGGCGTCATCGTTTTTTTTCAGGATGATTTCGTTGGCGACGGCCCAATCGAGTAATACGGCTGTCTGAATGCGTTGAGTAGATGCCGGGTCAACCAAGCGAGCATTTTCAGCCTTGCTCATGACCTCGGCAAACGTCAGGCCGGGGACTTTGCCCGGTGTATGAGCTTCGATGGCTATTGCCGCCATGGTCAGGTTCGTCCATGCCAGACTGCCGACTTTTACATTCCCGGGTATGCCCTCAATCAGAAACTGCGGTGCCGACCTGCTCAGCAAAAGGTACGCACCGGCTTTTGCCAGGGCAGCGCTGGTTCTACCTTCACGGCTCAAGTGTTCAGCGAGGTCATCGACGACGGCAGATGCATGCCGGCCGCAGTGTCGATTGCTGGCCAGATCGAAGCCAGCTGCCTTGTTGCGATGGGGGGCAGTGATCGACTCAGGATCCATCTGCAGTGCGATCCCCGCCAGCAGGTAATCCATCGCACTGCTTTCGCTGTCGATACCCTGCATTCTTCGCTGCAATGCAGTGCCCATCAGTTGTCCTTGCGCAGAGCTGATCAGGCTTTCCAGTATCCGGGCCGGATCGATCGCGATGTTATCCGGGAGTGGACAGCGATAACGCAAAAACTCCAGCACACCTCCCTTGGTCTGCATCACCAGTGGCCGGTCGCCCAAATGGTGTGCATGGCTCATGGTGATCAGGCGCAAGCGGCGTTGTTCGTCTGCGCTCAGGGGAATGGGCCAGTACAACGCCCCACCCAAGTTAGCCACAGGAGGAGCCAGCAAGTCGATGTCATCAGGTCCTGGCGTGGATTGATCGTAAGGGGAAAGCAGTTGCGTCTGCGAAGGTGTGAGTAGGAGGGTATTGCCCATCATGAGACTGTCCATAGTCAAAGAGTCATCCTTGGGAGCGCGCAGGTTGGCGCTTCCAGCGTTCACGAGCGTAAAAACACTCCGAGAACAAACGCCATAAACCAAGTGTGAGTCTTTGCGTACAGGTCAGATGAGCCCAGTGTCGCGCGACCGGACAGGATGTAAATGGGCTTCCTGTCCAACCCGGCGATTAGCTCAGTAAACCGTCAAGTTCACCAACGGATGCCTCCCCGCGTTATGACGCAAGCCGTCGCTGGTACGGCAACGATCCCGGGCGCTCGGATGGCTACCGTGGCGGCGGTTGGGATAACGATCACCGCGGTCGTGGCAACTACGACCGCCACAGCGGGCGCGGTGACCATAATGGGCGTGGCAATCGCTGGTAAATCCACACAAATGAAAGCGGCGCTATTAGCGCCGCTTTTTTATGCCCGTCGAAAAGTCGTCCCATTAGCCTTGTCCTAGGGCATTCCCAGACGCTTCCTACAGTTTCATTTCCTTGCATTTGTTAGCGTTTGTTCCTGCCGATCGAGGTGAGCAAAACTCAGTTCAATAGCGGCGAATAAAAGGACGATGCCGCTATGAAGCTTCTTGTGATTCACCAAAACTTTCCTGGCCAGTTCCGTCACGTAGTGCTGGCAGCGATTGACAGGCGTTATGAGGTTTTGGCGATAGGTCGGGATACGGCGCCGGGTATCGCAGAGGTGAAAATATGTCGATACCGCGCTGCCAGCAGAGCATCGGGCGATATTCACCCCTATCTGACCCGTTACCAACAAGCGGTGACTGATGGACACAAGGTTTTTGACATCCTGAGCCGGCTGAAACATTCGGGTTATCGGCCGGACGTGATTCTCGCTCATCCCGGATGGGGGGAAACGCTCTTCGTCAAGGATGTCTATCCTGACGCGCCGCTTATTCACTATTGCGAATATTACTATCGAGCACAGGGCGCGGATTCCGGGTTCGACCCTGAATTCCCGCGAGCCACAAGAGAGTCATCAAAGCTGCGAGTGCTCAATTCGCTGCATCTTTTGAATCTCGAACAATGTGACATTGCCATTGCCCCTACGCGGTGGCAGCGCAGTCTGTTTCCTGCAGCTTATCAGTCGGCCATTCGGGTTATTCACGAAGGCGTCATTCAAAGTTCTTGCTTGGCGAAAGTCAGGGCAGTCAGGTTGCCCAATGGAGTCGAGCTGAGAGCCGGGCAGCCGATCGTTACTTATGTCGCGAGGAATCTTGAGCCTTATCGCGGGTTTCATAGTTTTATGCGAGCGATCCCGCCTATTCAGGCTGAGTGTCCCGATGCACAGATAATCATAGTGGGCGGTGATGACGTCAGTTACGGGTGTAAGCCGGCTGGATATGCAAATTGGCGCAGCAGGATGGAGGCAGAGGTAAGTTTCGATCATTCCACCGTTCATTTCACAGGGAAGCTTCCTTACCGGACTTACCGGGCGCTTCTGGAGTGTTCAAAGGTTCATGTTTATTTGACGTATCCGTTTGTTTTGTCGTGGTCGTTACTGGAGGCGATGGCGTCTGGGTGTGTGGTAGTAGCGTCGGATACGGCTCCGGTAAGGGAGGTGATCGTTGATGGTCACAATGGGTTGCTGGTGGATTTCTTCGATCATCACGGTATTGCCAAATGTATTGCCAGGGTTCTTGGTTCCGTTGATGAATACGACTGCCTTCGCAGCGCCGCGAAGTTGACGGCGAGCAGATTTGATGTGAAGTACGGCACGAAACAATACTTTGATGTGTTTGAAGGCGCGACGTCCGGGCATCTGAAGAAACAGCCTGATCCTCAGTTTGACAGGGAGATTTGAAATGCTCCGGATGTCGCGTAAGAATTTGGTTAAATGGTTTAAGAAGTTGTTGAAGTACGGCTTGTTTATTTATGCCTGTTATTGCGTGGTGGATTTTTATATCCGTGAAGAAGAAGTCGCCGCGGCGATGGCAATCTATTACGCGGATCAGGAAGCCTGTCAAAAGAAGCTGGCGAGCATGAAGCAGGTGCCCATACTGGGCGGCAGCTATGTGGATAAGACTCTGGTGCCGGAGTTTTATGTGGGCATGCCTGAACTGGCGAATAAGAAAGCGTGTCTGGCCAATACGCTCAAGGGGCATTTCTGGTGGACCGGGACGGGTCTCCGCCGGTACCAGGATCAGAGCCTGAAGTCGATTCCTGAAAGTTGGCGTCTTTATAAATTGACCGCCGGGCTTTATACAAGAAAAGAGACTACCGAGCCCCATGAGCGGGGCTATCGACACGTCAACTGGCCGGATGAGTTGATTGTGAAGTTGACTAATTATCCGGGGTTAGAAATTTGGCTGGATGCTCCGCCGCCGCATTTCAAGAATGTGGATTCCGTCAGAACGTTTGTCATTACTGGCTGGCCGCGGCGTGATGGCACCCCTCGATTGATAAGCTGTAACGGCTTGATTCGCCCGGCTTCCGAGGAACAACTGACTGACGAGAAATTGGCAAGGTTCAGCAGAGCAGAATTGGAAAATCTGGATTTTGGCAAGTTGAACTTTTTCTGCGCTGTCAATCTGGATAGCTTTGACTTTGCTGGGGGGCACGGCAGCGTAGACCTCGGTCTATCGTCATTACGCGAAGCACCTGAGATGCTCAAGTTTCTCAGTGATTATCTTTCACGCTCAGTTATTACAAGGAAGTAACAATGAGTTATGTTTTTAGCGATATTGAAAAAACAGCGATCTTTAACGCAGCCAATATTTGCAAAGGTATGAGGCTTCTCTCAAAAAAAATTGAGTACGAGGCACTGGGAATAGAGGGGGCTAGCTGCGCGCCCCTGTATCAAAAACTATTCGATATTATTGGCGGAAGAGTTTCTGAGGTTACCGTTGTCGATAATGAAGCGGGAAAAATTCTGAAAAGCGCCAGGCTCTGGCTTGCCGTGGCCATTGATGCCAACGGTGGAAACGGTGCCTACTCCGCCCTGATTCGCGGTTATACCTCGCGGCAAGGTGAACTGAGATTGAATAAAATCTTCAGTGAAGACCTGATGCAGCTGTCATCGAATCAGGTCGCCGCCAATTTCATCAATACCTTGATCGACGGATCCCTCGCGGGTCGACTGGCACCCTGGACGGTTCCATCCATCAGCCAGATTGCAGAGATTGATGCCAGTGCGATCGGCAAAGCACTGTTTAGTGAGGCTTGCGGAGAGAAGGATACAGCCGTGAGCCATAACGCCGGCTGGTCCGGGACCGTCGGATTCAGCCTGTTGGGAGGAGCGCCTCCCTATGAAACCTGGAGATTGATCTCCGCTGGTGATTCGCAAGGGGAAGATGGCGGCCCGCCGACTCAAACAAAAGCCAACAGGCTCGATGACTATAAAAATATTCTGTTCGCCATCGATTCATACACTGTCGGCCTGCGAGCGGCGATCAGCAATTTCGGCGTCAATCCATTGCAAAGTCTGCTTTCCGTCGTGCCAGAGCAAATCAATATCGCGCTCGCCAGTGGCAGCCTCAATCCGCTGATTCAGCATGTAGTGAAAGGCACGCCGGTTTCCGTCGTAGTCGACCTGATATTTCGCTATGGCCAGAACGAATTCCTGGACATGTTCAAGCGCACCTACGAAGGCGATTCAGCAGCGTCACCTACAACCGATGAAACCTTCGCCACCAACGCCTACGCATTCTTCTCGGCATTTTCACCAGAGCAGTCCCAAAGCATCGTCACCCGATCAATAGGTGAATACGGAAACGCGAATTCATGGGCAAAACTGGCGGGTGAGTCGACACCCATCGGCCTGGCACTGCGAAATTCGCTTAAGCAACTCAGTGAAATCGTCATAGAACGCGATGACGGTTACCCCGGACGCGGACTGGAGCTCTACGATCCGTTGACCGGCGAAGGTTTCATCACCGCGCAATGGCTCGCCGATCGTGCGCAGATGTTGGCCCGGTTGATTGCCCGAACTCAGGGCTCGTTTGGAGAACACTCGCTACAGAAGTTTTCCTACTCCGATCTCGCCTCAGCCAAACAGGCGCCGATGACCACCGGTGTGTTGAATCCGCTGGTCATGTTCGGCGATGACGGCGCGCGGTCTTTCGAGGGCGGTACGAACAGTGATCATCTGTATGGCGGCGCGGGCAATGACACAATCAACGGACTGGCAGGTCACGATGTCATCGAGGGTGGACGCGGCAACGACTTGCTTGCCGGAGGCGACGGCAATGATGCGCTGTACGGAATGGCCGGTGATGATGTCTTGCTCGGAGGAATGGGTAACGATTCTTTGATCGGTGGCGAAGGCAGCGATCGCTATGAATTTTCGAGCGGTGATGGCATCGATGAGATCTTCGACGCCAACGCCAATGGCCAGCTGTGGATCAACGGCGCGCCCATTCCTTCACTCAAACGTCGCGCCCCTTTGAACAATATCTGGTCGACCGAGGATCAGGCCATCACCCTGACCCTCATCGAAGATCGCAATGAACCCACGCTCAACATCAAATATGGCCTGAACGATCTCGTCGTTATCAAGAACTTCCGCCCCGGGATGCTGGGTATCCGACTTCCTGAACACCAAGCCCCTACGTTCTCTGCTGCCGACCTGGTTCTCCAGGGCGACTGGAAAGCGAAAGATATCGACCCCAATGTTCCCGGGGATCAGTTCTCATACGATGAGCTGGGCAACGCCTTGCTATTGGCCAACGTAAAACAGAGAAACAAGGCCGATGTGCTTTACGGCTCTGCCAAGGACGACGTCATTCTCGGACTTGGTGGATCAGACCGATTGTTCGGTAAGGACGGAAACGATCAGTTGTTTGGGGACAAGCAGACGACGCTCGAAAAAGCCATGGCCGCTGGCGACTCTAAAGGCAAAGCAACTCGCGGCGATTGGCTTGATGGCGGTGCTGGTCACGATTTGCTCATCGGTACGGCATCCCAGGACGTGCTTCTGGGCGGTAACGATCGGGATACGCTGATTGGCGGTGCCGGAGATGACGTTTTATCAGGGGATGAAACGACCGGCGCGCTGGAGCAGAAATGGGGATTCACACGCGTCAAAGTGCTTATAGACGGTGGTGTCACCAGTCACCGAACTGTCTTTTCAAAGGCCTCCTTCAATAGTTCGACGCAGGGCGATAACGATGTTCTCTACGGTCAGGGCGGTCGCGATGTTCTCAATGGCGGATGGGGCGACGATCTGCTTGATGGCGGAACTGAAGATGATCTTCTTAGAGGGGATGGCGGGAATGACACGCTGGCCGGAGGAAGCGGTAACGACACAATGATGGGCGATAACCTCGACTGGGGCGGTGGACTGCAAAGCAAACACCATGGCAACGATGTATTGGACGGTGGCAGTGGCGATGATTGGCTCGCTGGTAACGGTGGAGCCGATGCTATTTATGGTGGCCCGGGGAGTGACACTCTCAAGGGGGATGACGATGTACTGAACGGCGTTGCCGGTGACGCCGCCCGCTTTTTTGGAAATGACCTGCTGGACGGTGGTGCGGGAGACGACACACTCTGGGGCGGTGGGGCGGATGATCTGCTGTTCGGAGGTGAAGGCAACGACGCGCTGGCCGGGGATTATGCTGAGCACCCGATTCGTTATCACGGTAATGATTTACTCGATGGCGGAACGGGCGATGACACACTTCAGGGAATGGGTGGCTCCGATACCCTGATCGGTGGGGCAGGAGCTGACGCGCTGGATGGTGATGTGTCCAACCTGCAGTCAGGTGGAATCAACAATGATTACCTTCAAGGCGATGAAGGAAACGATACCCTTCTGGGAGGCTTGGGCGCCGACACGCTTTATGGCGGCGCTGATGATGACATTTTATCCGGCGACTACGAGCAGACAGCCGAGGCTGAACACGGCGCAGATTATCTGGACGGCGGTTCAGGCAACGATACCCTGCTGGGCGGTGGTGGCAACGACACTTTGTTGGGCGGGGAGGGTGTAGACCACCTTCGTGGAGATTCAGGCAATAACGTTTTTGATGGCGGGGCCGGTAACGACGTGATGGAGGGCCATGACGGCGCTGATCTTTACTATTTCGGGGTGGGTGATGGTCTTGACGTTATCACCGATTCAGGTGGCAGCAATGTCATCAAGTTCGGTGCCGGGTTCTCTGCGGAAAGTTTGAAAGCCGACATCATTGATGTTTCCGTAGGCCGGGTATTGCGGCTGTTCAATGGTAAGGGGGACGCCATCCTTATCAGGAATTATGAAGAATGGAAGAATTCAACGTTCACGTTTAGCGATGGTGTCATTCTCGGCTATCAAGAGGTCATGAAAAAAACGTTGCCAGCTGTAGATATCATCGAACCGCCAGCAGGGGATGGAGTGCTGGCCAAAGAAGAAGATAAAGACATCATTGCAGACGAAGACCCGGTTGCTGTTCCGGGCCAATCAGGGATCGTTGTTCATGGTGAGGAACGAAGTAATGCCATTGATCATAATGTTGGCTGGACAGACAGGTTCCTGACGGAGCTCAAAGCAAAGCGTTCCAAAAGCAGGCATGAAACAGGTTTTACTTTGAATAACCAAGGTGTTTGGGTTCGGAGCTATATAGCTACCAGCGATACGGGATATATCACCCACACTGACGTGGTAAATGAAAGCACCGAAACGGGTACGTTATCTGAAACACCTCAATGGATGGGATCTGCCACTGGCGATGCGGTATTTAGCGAAAGACAGTCAAGCTCTACATCCCAATCCAGTTTTCGAGAGGTAAAGAAAGAGGGCATTACGTCGCCGTTATTGCTGGAGCCACGTTATTTTCGATCTGGCACTGCCAGCGGTTTTTCATTCAAAGTCGGCGACGTAATTATTGCAGATAGAACAGATTCAGGCGCTATTGAAGGGTGGTACGTCTATCCCGCTGAAAGTTTCACGGCGGGCGAAACTGTCCGCAAGGAATTTCGGCGGGATGTCACAACTGAAACGATCAAACATAAAGTTGTCCACGGCGACGATGTCGGTGGGCGAGTTAATGTCGAAGTCGGCAATCTTTTCCAGGGTGGTGCAGGCGATGACCTGATCGTCGCCTATTCTGGTTTTCTACTTGATTATGGCTCTGTTAATGACAGGATACCGGGTGCCTTTCTGTCCGCCGGGGCAGGCAACGATACCCTGCTCGGTTCTGAAGGCGCTGATTATTTAGTGAGCGGCGCGGGGGATGACTACCTGTACGGTGAAAACGGTGCCGATACTTACATCGTGCAGGCGCATGCTGGCGCAACGACCATTATCGCGGATGTGCTGAATCCGGTTTTTCTCCGACCTGAAGTAGGTGTGGCCGGATGGAAGGACGAGTATGGATTAGTCGATCAAGATACTGTCGTGCTTCCAGAGGACGCGACGCAGGAGAATTTGCAGCTCAGTTGGGGCGCAACACTCATTGAAACAGTGAATGTTGAGTTGGCACCTGATCCGCGTCGTGATGCCTATCGCCATTCGCCACGGGCGAAAATGCTCTATTCGACACTCGATATTAAATGGGGTGGGTCGCAGAAAGTTCGCATTGTTCTACCCAATGCCGGAGATATCGAGGGTTCTGGCATTGAGATTATAAAATTTGCAGATGGCTCAAGCGTTACTCTCAGAGAGCTGTTTGGCTCCAGTCAGCTGGGTCCTGCCCCGGATACTTATCACAATGGTCTGTTGGTCGATAATGCGGCCAGTGTCAAATCTATGAGAGATGGCCAAGCGCTCCCACTGGTGGGAAGTCACGGTAATGACACGCTAAGCGGCGCAGGTGAAATCAGAGGTATGCAGGGACATGATGTGCTGATGGGGAGTGTCGACGATGATGTGCTGCTCGGCGGTCCCGGTAATGACACATTGTCTGGTGGTGCTGGCAACGATCTCTATAAATACGATGGTCTTGGAAGAGACTTTATTGACAACTCCGGGGGTGGGATCGATGGAATCGATTTTTCTGGTGTGGGTATACCTATTGAACAATTAAGGTTTCATCGCGATCAGGATGATCTTGTCATAGTGGTCAGTTATGGCGTGGGCCCCAAGATTCGAGTGGCTAATCATTTTTCTGGAGGCGAAAGCGCGATTGGGTTCATAAGGGTTAGCGGTGAAGGAAAGGCAGTTCAAGACTACACCTCAATGCAAATTGCCGAACGACTGCATCCTCTTCCGCCGTTGCGGGATGTGGAGGATATTCTTGTAAAGGAAAATGAAGAGTCGCAACTCGCATTGGCCGAAATAATTCAGTTCTATGAACTGAACATGTGACCGCAATAACTTTAGATTGAGGGAACCGCGATGGGACCAAGAGGTGACCATCGCGGGCAATCAGTACTTCAATACTGCGTCAAATCCGCCAACGGATGCCGCCCCTCCCAAACCTTGTGAAAGTGCGCCTCGACCACCGCATCCGGCACATTGTTGATATCAGGCCAATGCCAGTGCGGCTTCTGATCCTTGTCGATCAACCGTGCGCGAACCCCTTCGCTGAACTCCGGATGCCGGCAGCAATTGAGGCTCAAGGTGTATTCCATCTGAAAGACTTCGGCCAGCGACATGTGCCGGGCGCGGATGATCTGTTCCCAGACCAGATGCGCGGTCAGCGGCGAGCCTTCGCTCATGGTTTTCGCCGCCCGCGCGATCAACGGATCGCTGCTGTCGCGTTGCAGGCTGATGGCTTTCCACGCGCAGGTCACGTCGCTGACGTCGAGCAATTCGTCGATCTGCTGCCGCCGTGGCAACCATTGTGCGTCGGGCATCTGCGCCACGGCTTCCTGTTGCAACGCTTTGAGCAGGCTGTTGAGTTGCACGTCGGTCTGTTCCTGCCAATTGAGCTGCAACAGGCCTTCGATCAGTTGTGGTTGCTGTTCGTCTAGCAGGAAGCGGTCAGCCAGATCCAGATCGATCGCATCACGAGCGTTCATGTGCGCACCGGTCAGGCCCAGAAACAAGCCGAGCTTGCCCGGCAGCCGGGCGAGAAACCAACTGGCGCCGACGTCCGGATACAAACCAATGCTGATTTCCGGCATCGCCAAGCGGCTGCTCGGCGTGACGATCCGCGTACTCGCGCCTTGCAGCAGGCCCATGCCGCCGCCGAGCACGTAACCATGGCCCCAGCAGATCAGCGGTTTTGGATAGGTGTGCAGGCTGTAATCCAGGCGATATTCCGCGCTGAAAAACTGCGCGGCCAGCGGGGGGACCTCGCCGGGATGGGCGCGACAGGCCTCGACCAGGCTGCGCACCTCGCCGCCGGCGCAGAAGGCCTTGGCGCCGTTACCGCGCAGCAGCACACAGACGATTTGTGGATCCTTGGCCCAGGCGTTCAACTTGTCGCTGAGGGCGTTGATCATCGGCAGGGACAGCGCATTCAGCGATTTTTCAGCATCCAGGCTGGCGATACCGATGCGGGCGCCGTCGGTGCCGGTGAGTTCTTCGAAGTGCAGATTCATCGTGACCTCGATCGGGAATTTGAACGATCAGTATGATCGTTGTGTGGGAAAGTGCCGGATCTGCATCAGATCAATTGACAAGCGTGGTCGGCTTTCCTAGGGTTCGCCCCATTGTTTTTGCCGGGTATGACCATGACTGCTGACGACCGTATCAAACTCGAACCGAGCTGGAAGGAGGCACTGCGTGCTGAGTTCGACCAGCCTTACATGGCAGAGTTGCGCCAGTTTCTGCAGCAGGAGCGGGCGGCCGGCAAGGAAATCTATCCGCCGGGGCCGATGATTTTCAATGCCTTGAACTCGACGCCGCTGGATAAAGTGAAGGTGGTGATCCTCGGCCAGGACCCGTATCACGGCCCGGGCCAGGCCCACGGTTTGTGCTTCTCGGTGCAACCGGGCGTGCCGGCACCGCCGTCGCTGGTCAACATTTATAAAGAGTTGAAACGCGACCTCAACATCGACATTCCCAATCACGGTTACCTGCAGAGCTGGGCCGATCAGGGCGTGTTGATGATCAACACCACCATGACCGTCGAGCGCGCCAATGCCAATGCGCACAAGGACAAGGGTTGGCAGTTCTTTACTGATCGGATCATTGAACTGGTCAGCGAGCGCCAGCCGCATCTGGTGTTCATGCTTTGGGGCGCCCATGCGCAGAGCAAGCAGAAGCTGATCGACGCGACCAAGCATCTGGTGCTGACGTCGGTGCATCCGTCGCCGTTGTCGGCGTATCGCGGGTTTTTGGGTTGTGGGCATTTCAGCCGGACCAACAAGTTTCTCGAGCAGAATGGAGAGACGCCGATCGAGTGGCGTTTGCCGCCGATTTGATGGGCTGACTGAGCCGGCCCCTTCGCGAGCAGGCTCGCTCCCACAGGTTCTTGTGGTTGCCACAGATTGTGTGCACACCTCAAAGCCCTGTGGGAGCGAGCCTGCTCGCGAAAAGGGCGACGCGGTCTTACTCGGGATTACGATTCCAGTACTTGAACAACGGCTCCGCCAGAAACAGCACAAACAACAAGCGCATCACCTGCATCGCGGTCACCAGCGGCACCGACAATTGCAGCGTCTCCGCCGTCAGACTCATCTCGGCAATCCCGCCGGGCATCATGCCCAGGGTCAGCGAACGCAAATCCAGATGGGTCAGCGCACTCAAGCCCAACGCCGCCAACGTCGCGATCAACATGGTCAGCGCCGTGCCGATCAATGTCCGCCCCATGAATGAAGGCGCACGGCGGAAAAACTGCCGGTTGAAGTGACAACCCAAGCCACTGCCAATCAACCACTGGCCAATCTGACTGCCACCATTGGGCAAGCCAATGTGCAGATCCCAGCCAATGCTCACCGCGGCACTCACCAGCAACGGCCCGAACAGCCACGGATTGGGTTGGCGCAAACGCTGCCAGAGCCAAGCGAGCAAACCACCCGCCGGAAACAGAATCGCCAGCCAGCGCCAATCGACGCTGCCGGCATGAGAAATCGGTGTGCCGTCGCCGAGCAAATACTTGAACGCGGCTGGCACACACAAGACCACCACCAACACCCGTAAACTTTGCCCCGCCGCGACATGGCTGAGCATCGCGCCATTACGCGCGCCGAGGTTGACCATCTCCCCGGAACCGCCGGGCATGCTCGAGAAAAACGCCGTGGCGCGATCTTCACCGGTACGGCGCATCAACCACACGCCCACTACCGCCGAGACACTGGTGACCAGCGCACCGAAGAAGATCAAACCGAAATGACTGAGCACCTGCTCCATCACCACCGGGGTGAAGTGCAGGCCGATGCCGATGCCGACAATCCACTGGCCGCACTTGCGGCCGCCAGGGATTTCGGTGAGTTGCCACGGGGTCAGGCAGCGCACGAGGATGATCGCCAGCAACGAGCCGACCATCCACGGCAGTGGCCAGCCGATCTGGCTGGCGAGGTAACCGCCGAGCAGACCGACCAGCGGGGTTCCCCACCAGGATTTCAGTGAGGCGCGATCAAACATCGGCAATGGCGCGACGCGCGACCGAACGTTTGCGCCAGATGCGCAACAGTGGCATCAGCAGCATGATCGCAGTCAGCACCCAGACACCGAAGGTGATCGGGCTCGACCAGAGGATCTCCAGCGCACCGTTAGAAATCGACAGCGCCCGACGCAGGTTCTGCTCCATCAGACCACCGAGGATGAAGCCCAGCAGCACCGGCGACAACGGGAAGTCGAGCTTGCGCAGGATGTAACCGAAGATGCCGATACCGACCATCAGGAACAGGTCGAACGTGGTGGCGTGCACTGCGTAGACGCCAATCCCGGTGATGATCGCGATCACCGGCACCAGTGCCCAGTTCGGCACCGCGAGGATGCGGGTGAAGATGCGGATCATCGGGATGTTGAGGATCACCAGCATGATGTTGGCGATGAACAACGAGGCGATCAGGCCCCAGACAATGTCCGGTTGTTGCTGGAACAGCAGCGGGCCCGGGGTGATGTTGTACAGCGACAGCGCGCCGATCATTACCGCCGTGGTGCCCGAACCTGGCACGCCCAGCGTCAGCATCGGCACCAACGCGCCACAGGCCGAAGCACCGATGGCGGTTTCCGGGGCGGCGAGGCCACGGGCATCACCTTCACCGAATTTGCCGCTGGCACCGGCGATGCGTTTTTCGGTCATGTAAGCCACGGCGCTGGCCAGGGTCGCGCCGGCACCCGGCAACACGCCCATGATGAAGCCGAGCAGACCGCAACGGATGTTCACCACGAACACCGACGACGCTTCCTTGAAGTTGAACATCATCCGCCCGGTGGCTTTCACCGCTTCCTGGCCGCGATGGGTTTTCTCCAGCAACAACAGAATCTCACTGACCGAGAACAGGCCCAGCACCAGCACGACGAATTGAATGCCGTCAGTCAGGTGAATGTTGTCGCCGGTAAAGCGATAAACGCCGCTGTTGGCGTCGATGCCGACGCTCGACAGGAACAGGCCGATCAACGCCGCAATAAAGGTTTTCAACGGTCGATCCCCGGCCATACCGCCGAGACAGACAATCGCAAACACCATCAGCACGAAGTATTCCGCCGGGCCGAAGGCAATCGCCCATTTCGCCAGCAACGGCGCGAACAGGACCATGCCGCAGGTGGCGATAAACGCGCCGATAAACGAACTCCACGCCGACAGCGACAGCGCCACACCGGCCAGACCTTTACGGGCCATCGGGTAACCGTCGAGGGTGGTCATCACGGTCGATGCTTCGCCGGGAATGTTCAGCAGAATCGAACTGATCCGGCCACCGTATTCGCAGCCCAGATACACCGCCGCCAGCAGGATCAACGCCGACTCCGGTGGCAGCCCGAGGGCGAAGGCAATCGGAATCAACAGTGCCACGCCGTTGATCGGGCCAAGGCCCGGCAGCAGGCCGACGACGGTGCCGATCAGTGTGCCGGTCAGGGCCGTGACCAGGTTGTACGGGCTCAGCGCGACGCCGAAGCCTTGACCCAAATAACCGAGGGTATCCATATCAGTTCTCCAGCACGTCGAGCAGGCCAAGGGGCAGCGGAACGTCCATCACACGGTCGAACAACAGGTACAGACCGATGGCCATCAGCGTGGTCACCACGATGCTCGGCATCCAGCGACCGCCATACAGGCGCGCCATCGGAATGCCGATGAGGATGCTGCTGAGGATGAAACCCAGCGGTTCGAACAGACCGGCGAACACCAACAACAGTGCGACGCAAATGGCTATCTTGGTCAGGGTTTCGCGATCCAGTGGCGGCTCGTCGTCGCTGTGTTTGATCGGCGCCGGGCGGAACACCATGTACAGCAGCGCCGCGCCCATCAGGCCGAGCATCAGCAGAGGGAAGGCGCGTGGGCCGACCGGTTCGTAGGAAAAAGCCGCTTGATACGGCCACGCCATCAGTGCCAGGCCGGCGCAAACCAGCAACAGCACGGAGGCGAAAATGCGTTGAATAAGCATGGGAGCTCCTGTGCCGCGTCCCCGTCAGCGGGAACGCAGCCGCTAGACAGGGACGATCACTGGATCAGGCCGAACTCTTTGGCCAGCACTTTGTAGTCCGCGACCTGCTTCTTCACGTAGGTGTCGAGTTCCGGGCCGGTCATGGCGAAGGGGAACAGTTCACGCTGGTCGCGCAGCTTGGCGAACTCGTCGGAGGCCAGCAGTTTGTCGAACGACTCTTTCCACCATGCGTAGTCTTCATCGCTGACTTTTGGCCCGAGGTAGAAGCCGCGTACCACCGGCCAGACGATGTCGTAGCCTTGCTCGCGAGCAGTCGGGATGTCTTTCATTTCCGGCTCGTCGAGGCGCTTGTCGGCGAACACCGCGAGCAGGCGCATGTCGCCGCTCTGGATGTGCGGCATGGAGTCGGAGATGTCGGTGCTGCCGACCTGAATGTGGCCGCCGAGCAGCGCCGTGGCGATTTCGCCGCCACCTTCGAGGGCGACGTAACGCAGGTCGCGCGGGTTGATCCCGGCAGCCTTGGCGATCAGTGCGGTTTGCATCCAGTCCTGGCTGCCGACGGTACCGCCGGAACCGATCACCACCGAGCTTGGATCTTTCTTCAGTGCCTGAACGAGATCGTCGAGGGTCTTGTAGGGCGAATCGCTTTTCACCGCGATGGCGCCGTAGCTGGTGCCGACCGCTGCCAACCAGCGCACGTTGGTTTCATCAAAACGACCGAACTTGCCCTGCGCCAGGTTCAACAGCGAACCGCTCGACCACGCCACCAGCGTGCCGGCATCGGCCGGACGTTGCGCGACCACGGCGTTGTAGGCCACTGCGCCGACACCGCCGGGCATGTAGGTCACACGCATCGGTTTGCTCAGCAGTTTCTGATTGACCAGTGCGCTCTGCACCAGTTTGCAGGTCAGGTCGAAACCACCGCCGGGGGAGGCCGGTGCGATACATTCCGGACGTTTCGGTTCGGCCATCAGTTGGCCGGCAAACAGGATGCAACTGGCGGCCAGTGCAACTTTACGCAGTGACAGGTTCATTCGATTCTCCACGGGCATTGTTGTTATTCGACGTGTTTTTCACTTACGGGCATTTACCAAAGGGCAACGCTGTAGCTCACCAGCAAACGCACTTCGTCTGCATCGCGAGCCGAGTAGTTGGAGCGGTAAGTGGCATTACGCAAACGCACGGCGACATCCTTCAAGGCGCCGCTTTGTACTACATATTTGATCTCGGTGTTGCGTTCCCACTCTTTGCCTTCTTCACCGTTCTTGAGCTTGATGTTGTCACCGCTCAAGTAGCGACTCATGAAGCTCAGGCCGGGAATGCCGAGCTTGGCGAAGTCAAAGTCGTAGCGAGCCTGCCAGGAGCGCTCTTCAGCGCCGGCGAAATCGTTGATCTGCACGAAGTTGACCAGATACGGGTCGCTGCCATCGACATAAGGGAAAGCGCTGTCGCCAGACATGTGCTGATAACCGGCGCTGAACTTGTGGCCGCTCAGCGCGTAGCTGACCAGACCGTTGAGCGAGCGGTTGTCGATCTCGCCGCCACGGGCCGCGCCTTGATCATCGCTGACAGCGAAACGCAGATCGGTTGCAAACGTGCCGGGGCCCATCGGCCGCGAAGCGACGAGGCCGAAGAAGTGCTGGTTGTAGACTTCGTCGAGTTGGGCGAAGTGGTAACTGCCGGTGATCTTGTCGGTGAACTTGTAGTCCACGCCGCCAAAGTCGAAGTGTTTGCCGGCCGCGGTACCAGCGAAACGGCTGTTCTTGTTGTTCAGGGCGATGTCTTCGAAATCGGTGCTGTCGCGATCCTTGGCTTTTTCCAGTCGACCACCGGTGAAGGTCAGGTTCTTGATCTCTTTGGAGGTCAGCAAGCCACCTTCAAAGGTCTGCGGCAGGATGCGCCCGTCGTTCGGTTTGAGAATCGGCAGTTCAGGAATCAGGCTGCCGATTTTAAGTTCGGTGGCAGAGATTTTTACTTTGCCGGTCAGGCCGACCTTGGAGTACTCATCTGCCGCGCGTCCGTCATCGTGGGTCGGCAGCAGGCCGGTACCGGTGCGGTCCGGGCTTGAATCGAGTTTGACGCCGAGCATGCCTAAAGCATCGACACCGAATCCCACGGTGCCGTCGGTGTAACCCGATTGCAGATTGAGCATGAAACCCTGGGCCCATTCGTCACGCTTGGATTGCTGGGCGCTGGTGCCATCGCGAAAGTCGCGGTTGAAATACATGTTGCGGGTTTCGAAGGTGGCGCTGCTGTCTTCAATGAAGTCGGCAAAACTCAACGGCGAAAAACCGGCAAGGGCGGCGGCACTGACGAGGGCGGTGTGGCTGAAACGGGAAGGGCGAACAGGCGTGGACGCCTGAGGCTGCATGGACGGCATGCGGGTGTACTCCGTTTATTGTTCTTATTGGTCGAAAACGCTTCGTGGCGTTTTTCGTTGCGCTGTGTGGCATCAGCGACGGCAGTCGGAACTGTCCGTGGGCCGACTGTAACCAGCTAACCTTTCGCTAACCTTTCAGCAGACTTTCAAGGTTTTCGGGCTTCACAGCGGCGGTTGCGGCTGTAAACTCCGCGGCAAAGCGTGGCGTCGGCCATCCCTGAACGAGGTAAAAATCCATGCGTGTCCTGCTCGTCGAAGACCATCTGCAACTGGCCGAAAGTGTCGCTCAGGCGCTCAAAAGCACCGGTCTGACCGTGGATGTGTTGCACGATGGCGTGGCCGCCGATCTGGCGCTGGGCAGTGAGGAATACGCCGTGGCGATCCTTGATGTCGGCCTGCCGCGCATGGACGGTTTTGAGGTGCTCGCGCGTTTGCGCGCACGTGGGAAAAATCTGCCGGTGCTGATGCTCACCGCGCGCAGTGATGTGAAGGATCGTGTCCATGGCCTCAATCTGGGTGCCGACGATTACCTCGCCAAACCGTTCGAACTGACTGAACTGGAAGCGCGCGTCAAAGCCTTGTTGCGCCGCAGTGTGCTGGGCGGCGAGCGTCAGCAGCGCTGCGGCGTACTCGCCTATGACCTCGACACCCGGCGCTTCACCCTCGGCGAAGATTTGCTGACGTTGACCTCTCGCGAACAAGCCGTACTGGAAGCGCTGATCGCCCGACCGGGGCGGGTGATGAGCAAGGAGCAACTGGCCGCGCAGGTGTTTGGCCTCGACGAAGAAGCCAGCCCCGACGCGATCGAAATCTACGTGCATCGCTTACGCAAGAAACTCGACGGCCAACCGGTGGCGATCGTGACCTTCCGCGGCCTCGGTTACCTGCTGGAAAGCCGCGATGCATAAGCCCAGCAGCCTGCGCTGGCGCTTGCTGTGGAACCTCGCATTGCTGCTGGTGGTGTTGATGCTCGCCAGTGGTTTGAGTGCGTACTGGAATGGTCGCGAAGCTGCCGACACGGCATACGACCGCACGTTACTGGCCTCGGCGCGGACCATCGCGGCGGGTCTGTCGCAACGTGACGGCACATTGAGCGCCGATGTGCCTTACGTGGCACTCGACACCTTCGCTTATGACAGCGCGGGGCGGATTTACTATCAGGTCAATGACATCCATCAGAAGCTGATTTCCGGCTATGAAAACTTGCCCGGGCCGCCGCCGGGGACGCCGCGTACCGACAGTTATCCCGCATTGGCGCGTTTCTACAACGCCACCTACAAAGGGCAAAACGTACGCGTGGTCAGTCTGCTCAAGGCGGTGACCGAACCGAACATGAACGGCATGGCGGAAATCCGCGTCGCCGAAACCGATGAAGCGCGTGTGAGCATGGCGCGCAGTCTGGCGGCTGATACTTTGCTGCGCCTGGGTATGCTGGCGATCGGCGCGTTGTTGCTGGTCTGGTTTGCGGTCAGTGCGGCACTGCGCCCATTGGAGCGTTTACGCACGGCGGTGGAAGAGCGTCAGCCCGACGACTTGCGGCCACTGCCATTGGTTGAAGTGCAGCATGAGCTGTGGCCGTTGGTGCGCGGGCTCAATCATTTCACCGAGCGCTTGCGTGGTCAGTTCGAACGGCAGGCGCAGTTCATCGCCGATGCGGCCCATGAGTTGCGCACGCCATTGGCGGCGCTGAAGGCGCGGCTTGAACTGGGCCTGCGTTCGAACGAACCCGAGACGTGGCGCACGACATTGGAATCCTCGGCGCAAAGCACCGATCGCCTGACCCATTTGGCCAATCAGTTGTTGTCGCTGGCGCGCGTCGAAAACGGTGCGCGGGCGATCGCCGAGGGCGGTGCGCAGTTGCTCGATCTGAGCCAGTTGGCCCGGGAATTGGGCATGGCCATGGCGCCGTTGGCGCACAAGCGCGGGGTGGCGCTGGCGCTGGAGGCGGACGAACCGGTCTGGCTGCGCGGTGAGCCGACTCTGCTGAATGAGTTGCTGAGCAATCTGGTGGACAACGCCTTGGCGCACACGCCACCGGGTGGCAACGTGATTTTGCGCGTGACAGCGCCGGCTGTGCTTGAAGTCGAAGATGACGGCCCGGGCATTCCGCTGGAGGAGCGCGATCGGGTGTTCGAGCGGTTCTACCGGCGTAATCAGCAGGTGGCGGGTTCTGGGCTGGGGCTGGCGATTGTTGGCGAGATCTGCCGGGCGCATCTGGCCCAGATCACTTTGCATGATGGCGAGCAGGCGGGGTTGAAAGTGCGGGTCAGTTTTATCGCCGGGTGATTGTGGTGGTTTTGCTGGCCCCTTCGGGAGCAGGCTCGCTCCCACAGGGGGAATGCATTTCAATGTGTGAATCAGCTGTACTCCCACAGGGGAATGCATTTCATTGTGGGAGCGAGCCTGCTCGCGAATGGGGCGGCGCGGTCTTGGATCAGTAAAACATAGTCCGCGACTCTTCCAGATCCGCGCACAGTTCCTTGTTCTCCTGATCGATCCCAAGCTTTCTGAACGCCGGAACAGTCATTGGATCGATCCGCGCAAACGGATGATCCGTGTCCTTGTGGCAATACAGGCTCGCCACTTGCACCAGATCGACGTAATCAATGGCCGTCGAGTCGCGTTTGAAGTCCTGATAGCGCCCCGGCAACTCCACCAGTCGCTCCGGGAACTCCCAGACCCGCAGCAGCTTGTCGCCAAGCAACGGGTGAATATGGTCGATCACATGGTTGAGGCTGACCGGATCCGACAGCAGCTCATAGTGATCTTCGGCGTAGGTCAGAATCGGCAACACGCCGATCTGATGCACCAGCCCGCCGAGCGCTGCCTGATCGGGTTTGAGCTGCGTGTAACGGCGACACAGCGCATAACTGACCCCGGCAATTTCCAGGCTCTTGCGCCAGACTTCGCGCATCTTTTGTTCCACCACCTCGGAGCGGGCGTGGAAGATCTGCTCCATTACCAGACCGATCGCCAGGTTGCTGCTGTAGTTGATGCCCAGCCGGGTGATGGCGGTGTGCAGGTCGGTGACTTCCTGCGCGGCGCGCAGCAGCGGGCTGTTGACCACTTTGATCAGGCGCGCCGACAGCGCCGTGTCACGGCCGATCACTTTGCTCAGGTCGCTGACGCTGATTTCCGGGTCTTCAGCGGCCTTGCGAATCTGCAGGGCCACTTCCGGCAACGTGGGCAGAACCAGGTCATCGTTATCGATGGCCTCAACCAAATCCTGTTGGACTTTTTCCGCCAGTTCGCTCATTTAAACTCTCTAGGGTGTTGCAACAAGTGCTGCGATCAGCGCTGGATTTCGCGGTCGCGATCCAGATCGTAAGGCAGGTCGAGCAGATGCAGCGCGGGACCTTCGAGGGTGCCCAGATGCAAATCACCGGCTTCGGCAGCTTCGGCCTGCAGCACCGCCAGGAGTTCAATGTTTTGCCCGGCCTTGGCGGCCAGCACCACTTCGCCGATGGAACTGTTGTGGCTTGGCGCGAACAATTGTGTGCCAGGTTCCGGCAAATCAGCAGCGTCCAGGCTCAAGCGATACAAACGACGTTTGAGTTTGCCCAGGTACTGCATGCGCGCGACGATTTCCTGGCCGGTGTAGCAGCCTTTCTTGAAACTCACGCCGCCAACGGCTTGCAGGTTGAGCATCTGCGGGATGAACAGCTCGCGGGTGCTCGGCATGACCTGGCCGATACCGGCGCGGATTTGGCCTAGCAGCCATTGATTCAGCTCGGCCTCAGGCAGGGCTGCGGACAATTTGGCTTTGATCGCATCCGCCTGATCGAACGGTGCCCAGAGTTCGGCGCGATCCGGCGAAACACGAATCGCGATCAGGCTTTCATTACGCACGAGGCTGTCGGTTTCTGCCGGCAGGTCCAGACCGAGACTGGTCAAGGCGTTATCGCCATGCTCCAGACCAAAGCGTACCCAAGCGGCACTTTCGTCGGTCAGTTTGGATTTGGAGAACACTGCGTACTTTTTCAGGTCCGCCAGTTGCGGCTCGAGCAGCTCGCTGGCCATCGCCAGGACCACGCCGTCACCTTCGAGCAGAATGCGAAAGCTCGACTGCATCCGGCCTTTTTGCGTGCAACGCGCGCCGAGGCTGGAGCGGCTGTCGCTCAGGTAATTGAGGTTGCAGGTCAACTGGCCTTGCAGGAATTTTCCGGCATCCGCGCCGCGAACCGCGAGAACGCCTTCATGAGACAGGGTGCAGAAAAAAGCAGAATCGGCCATGGGTCATCGCAGGGTAAATAGACTGGGGCACATCATAAGGGCGCGTTGGTGAAATGGGTAGTTGATAAAGGATCGGTGGTGCCCGACCAAAGCCGACTGTGCGACCCGCCTCGGGGCTGTATACTTGCCGCCAAATTTGAGGAGGGCTCCATGGTCGAACAAGTTGAACTGAATCGCCTCTTTTGGCACAGCCGTCGCGGCATGCTTGAGCTTGACGTGTTGCTGGTGCCATTCGTGCAGGAGGTTTACGCGACGTTGAACCAGGTGGATCGCGATCTGTATGTGCGTCTGCTGACGTGCGAGGATCAGGACATGTTCGGCTGGTTCATGGAGCGCAGCGAGTCTGAAGATCCTGAACTGCAGCGCATGGTTCGCATGATCCTGGACCGTGTCCAGCCCAAGTAACACGTTCGAATGCCGCTGGCATGCCTCACGGCAGTTGCTGGCGGCGTATCTGTTGGCCCAGGCGTTCGCACTGGCTGCGTTGTTTCTGCTTTCGATTCCACTCTGGGCCAGTCTGCTCGGGGCTTTCGTTTGCCTGCTTCACGGGATTTGGGTGTTACCTCGGCAGGTTCTGCTGAATCACCGTCGAGCCTTTCGCGGTTTGCGCCGGGACGCCGATGGCTGGCAGTTGTGGAATCAGGCGGACGGCTGGCAGGCGGTGCAGTTGCGCCCGGACAGTCTGGCGCTACCGCTGATTGTGGTGCTGCGTTTTCGCTTGCGCGGCGAATGGCGGGTCAGATCGATCTGCGTGCCTCGGGACTCGCAGGCGGCGGATTTGCACCGACGCCTGCGAGTACGGCTCAAGTTCAGCCGACGTAGGTGGGTGGCACCAGAATAGTGTCGAGCGCTTCGGGCAGCATGTCCGGATAGTCGAGGGTGTAATGCAGGCCACGACTTTCCTTGCGTTCCATGGCTGAGCAGATCATCAGTTCGGCGACTTGCGCCAGGTTGCGCAACTCGATCAGGTCACGGCTGACCTTATAGTTGCTGTAGAACTCGTCGATCTCGTCCAGCAGCAAGCGCACGCGGTGTTGCGCCCGTTGCAGGCGCTTGTTGGTGCGCACGATGCCGACGTAGTCCCACATGAACCGGCGCAATTCATCCCAGTTGTGCGCGATGATCACGTCTTCGTCGGAATCGGTCACCTGGCTGGCGTCCCACGCGGGCAGGGCGCTTGGCGCGGCGATATCGTCCAGCTGCGCGAGAATGTCCGCCGCGGCCGAGCGGGCATAGACGAAGCATTCCAGCAGCGAATTACTGGCCATGCGGTTGGCACCGTGCAAGCCGGTGAAGCTGGTTTCGCCGATGGCATAAAGGCCCGGCACATCGGTGCGGCCGTTCTGATCGACCATCACGCCGCCGCAGGTGTAGTGCGCGGCGGGTACCACCGGGATTGGCTGCTTGGTGATGTCGATGCCGAACCCGAGGCAGCGCTCATAAACCGTCGGGAAGTGGGTCTTGATGAACGATTCGGGCTTGTGGCTGATATCGAGATAGACGCAGTCAACGCCCAGACGCTTCATTTCATGGTCGATGGCCCGGGCGACGATGTCGCGTGGTGCCAGCTCGGCGCGCTTGTCGAAGCGAGACATGAAGCGTTCGCCATTGGGCAGCTTCAAATGGGCGCCTTCGCCGCGCAGGGCTTCGGTGATCAGAAAACTCTTGGCTTGCGGGTGATACAGGCAGGTGGGGTGGAACTGGTTGAATTCCAGGTTCGCCACGCGGCAGCCCGAACGCCAGGCCATGGCGATGCCATCACCGCAGGCGCCGTCGGGGTTACTGGTATAGAGGTAGACCTTGGCGGCACCGCCCGAGGCCAGAATCACGAAGCGTGCGCCGTAGGTGTCGACCTCGCCGGTTTTGCGATTGAGTACATAGGCGCCGAGGCAGCGCTCGCCTTCCATGCCCAAGCGACGTTCGGTGATCAGGTCGACGGCAACCCGCTGCTCCAGCAGCTCGATGTTCGAACGTTCTTTGGCCTGGGCCAGCAAGGTTTTGAAGATTGCCGCACCCGTTGCATCGGCCGCATGGATGATGCGCCGGTGGCTGTGACCGCCTTCACGGGTCAGATGGAATTCGAATCCGCCGTCCTCTGTGCCGGACTGATCGTCGCGGGTGAAGGGCACGCCTTGATCGATCAGCCACTGGATGGCTTCGCGGCTGTGCTCCACGGTGAAGCGTACGGCGTCTTCATGACACAGGCCGCCGCCCGCATTCAGGGTGTCATCGACATGGGATTCGACAGTATCGGTGTCGTCGAGCACGGCGGCGACGCCACCTTGAGCCCAGAACGTCGAGCCGTTGGCCAGATCGCCTTTGCTCAATACGGCAATGCGCAAATGACCCGGCAGGGTCAGCGCGAGACTCAAACCGGCAGCACCGCTGCCTATGACCAGAACATCATGTTGGAATTGTTGGCTCATTACAGGATTCCGCTCAAAGCGACCCGGGTCGGGGGTGGAGCAAGACAGCTGGATCGGCGAGTCAAGACAGCCACACAGCCCACTAGTATATAGAGGGGTGGGGCGGCACAATAGCCGCGCCGATATGGCATTGTGAAACTACTGTGACGGGAAAAACGGGTGCTTCGTCGGAAGTTTTTTTCCCTGGTTGGGGGAAAAGGCGACTGTATCGGCGCTGAAACAGACTTTTTCTGCACAGGGTTGCCCAATGTCGGGTGGCGACGGCTATAAATAATTGGAACTTTTGCCAAAGGCCCAAGATCAATAGTCGGTGCCAGAGATAAGGGACAGTGTCGGCTTCAGTGCGGAATCTGCGGTTGGATTCCTGCCGGCGAAACCGATGACAAGATTATTCGCGCAGCCGGTTTATCCCGAGCTGCGTTTTTCGTGCGTGCCAAATCAGAGCTCGCAGGAAACTTGCCTGGAGGGGGAGAACTTTTGCGAAAAGCCCGAGTCTATGTTTGCAAGTCTGGTCGTTTAGTTATGCAAGTCTCCTTCGGGCTTATCGAGGAGTGTTCATGCTAACCCAGGAAGAGGATCAGCAGCTGGTCGAGCGCGTTCAACGCGGCGACAAGCGAGCTTTCGATCTGTTGGTGCTGAAGTATCAGCACAAGATTCTCGGGTTGATCGTGCGTTTCGTGCACGACACCCATGAAGCCCAGGACGTGGCTCAGGAAGCCTTTATCAAGGCGTATCGAGCACTTGGAAACTTTCGCGGCGACAGTGCGTTTTATACGTGGCTGTACCGTATTGCCATTAACACGGCAAAGAATTACCTGGTTTCACGCGGCCGCCGGCCGCCGGATAGCGATGTAAGTTCAGAGGATGCAGAGTTCTACGATGGCGATCACGGCCTCAAGGATCTCGAATCACCGGAACGTGCACTGCTGCGGGATGAGATCGAAGGCACCGTCCATCGAACCATCCAGCAACTGCCAGAGGATTTGCGTACGGCTTTAACTTTACGTGAATTCGATGGTCTGAGTTACGAGGACATTGCGAGCGTCATGCAATGTCCGGTGGGTACCGTGCGCTCCCGGATTTTCCGCGCTCGGGAGGCCATCGATAAAGCCCTGCAGCCGTTGTTGCAGGAAAACTGAGACAGCGGCGACAGCCAAGAGAGGAACGCCATGAGTCGTGAAGCCCTGCAGGAATCGCTGTCCGCAGTGATGGATAACGAAGCGGACGAACTGGAATTGCGTCGGGTGCTCAATGCACTGGACGACGTAGAAACCCGTGAGACCTGGGCTCGTTACCAGATCGCTCGGGCAGCCATGCACAAGGATCTGCTGCTGCCACGTCTGGACATCGCTGCGGCAGTGTCTGCTGCACTGGAAGACGAAACGGCTCCGGCCAAAGTATCTCGCAGCCCATGGCGTAACCTCGGCCGTCTGGCTGTTGCAGCCTCGGTGACTGTTGCCGTGCTGGCTGGTGTGCGCCTGTACAACCAGGACGAAATCGCTGGCGTCGAACTGGCTCAGCAATCCAATCAGCCAACCCTGGCGACCCCACAGGTCAAAGGTCCGGCTGTTCTGGCAGGCTATAGTGAGAGTTCGGAAGCCACTGGCCCTATGGCCAACGGCGTATTGCAAGGTCAACCAGGCTGGCATGATCAGCGTCTGCCAGGTTATCTGCGCCAGCACGCTCAACAGGCTGCACTGAAAGGCACTGAAAGCGCACTGCCATACGCACGTGCAGCAAGTCTGGAAAACCGTTAAGGAGGATCATGCGCGCCATACCTCTACTTTCGCTTCTGCTCAGTGGCTGGTTCATTGTTCCAGCCCATGCTGATGAGGCCCAGGACTGGTTGACCCGTCTGGGCCAGGCCGAGCAGCAGCAAAGCTTTCACGGCACATTCGTTTACGAGCGTAACGGTAGCTTTTCTACCCATAACATCTGGCATCGCGTCCAGAATGGCCAGGTCCGCGAGCGTTTACTCCAGCTCGACGGTTCGGCACAGGAAGTCGTGCGCATTGATGGGCATACTCAATGCGTCAGCGGCACCCTGATAGCCGGACTGGGGGATTCTCCCAACTCAGCCGCTCGTCCTCTCGATCCGCAAAAGCTGAAAAACTGGTATGACCTTGCCGTCATCGGCAAATCGCGCGTGGCTGGGCGAGACGCAGTGATTGTATCGCTGACGCCTCGCGATCAGCATCGTTACGGTTTTGAGTTGCATCTGGACAAGAAAACCGGCTTGCCGCTGAAGTCGTTGTTGCTGAACGACAAGGGGCAACTGCTCGAACGCTTCCAGTTCACCAGTCTTGATACTGATGAAGTCCCTTCGGACAAAGACTTGCAGGCCGACGCCGACTGTAAAGCGATTACGCTCGACAGCGACAAGGCTTCGGCTGTCAAGACTGCTCAGGTATGGCATTCGGACTGGCTGCCGCCAGGTTTCGAATTGACCAGCAGTAACTCGCACAAAGATCCGGAAACCAAGACTCAGGTCAGCAGCTTGCTGTATGACGACGGTCTGGCGCGTTTCTCGGTTTTCCTTGAGCCGTTGAACGGTGCAACCGTTACCGATACCCGGACTCAGCTTGGCCCGACCGTTGCTGTTTCCCGCCGCCTGACAACGCCTCAAGGCGAAATGATGGTGACGGTGGTTGGCGAGATCCCGATTGGCACCGCCGAACGAATTGCTCTGTCGATGCGTAATACCGATGGCGCTGCAACCAGCAAGCAGTGAGCTGATTTCAGTCATTACCACTTCTTCGTCGAGACGTAGATGAAATGTTTGCTGAGCATTTTCATTTGCAAATAGCCCGGAAATTTTTTATAGGTCAGAGCCTCACGGCTCTGGCCTTGTTTGTTTTTGCCGGAACAAAAATGCCGGTCGGTGGTTTCCGGTGTTCCTTGCTCCATATCGCTTAACCCTGCTCGTCGTAACGGGAGCTGTATGTCGATACCAAGTTTGAAATCTTATCTCTCCATTTTCGCCACCGTGCTGTTGCTCGGTCAGGCAGTCCCTGCTGCACAAGCGGCCGATCTGCCTGACTTCACCCAATTGGTCGAACAAGCTTCGCCAGCGGTAGTGAACATCAGTACCACGCAAAAACTGCCGGATCGCAAAGTGAACCAGCAGATGCCTGATCTGGAAGGTCTGCCGCCGATGCTGCGCGAGTTCTTCGAGCGTGGCATGCCGCCTCAACAGCGCTCGCCGGGCGGTGGTGGTCGTCAGCGTGAAGCGCAGTCGCTGGGCTCGGGCTTCATCATCTCTCCGGATGGCTACATCCTGACCAACAACCATGTAATTGCGGATGCTGACGAGATCCTCGTGCGTCTGGCTGATCGCAGCGAAATGAAAGCCAAGCTGATCGGCACCGACCCTCGTTCCGACGTGGCCCTGCTGAAAATCGAAGGCAAGGATCTGCCGGTGCTCAAACTCGGCAAGTCTCAAGATCTGAAGGCCGGCCAGTGGGTCGTGGCAATCGGTTCGCCGTTCGGCTTCGACCACACCGTGACCCAAGGTATCGTCAGCGCCGTCGGCCGCAGCCTGCCAAACGAAAACTACGTGCCGTTCATTCAGACCGACGTACCAATCAACCCGGGCAACTCCGGTGGCCCGCTGTTCAACCTGAACGGTGAAGTGGTCGGCATCAACTCGCAGATCTACACCCGATCGGGCGGCTTCATGGGCGTGTCGTTCGCGATCCCGATCGACGTGGCGATGGACGTTTCCAATCAGCTGAAGAGCGGTGGCAAGGTCAGCCGTGGCTGGCTGGGCGTAGTCATCCAGGAAGTGAACAAGGATCTCGCCGAGTCGTTCGGTCTGGATAAACCGGCCGGCGCGCTGGTTGCACAGATTCAGGATGACGGCCCGGCGGCGAAGGGTGGCCTGCAAGTCGGTGACGTGATCCTGAGCATGAACGGCCAGCCGATCGTCATGTCTGCTGACCTGCCACATCTGGTCGGCGCGTTGAAGGCTGGCGCCAAAGCCAATCTGGAAGTGATTCGGGAAGGCAAGCGCAAGAACGTCGAGCTGACCGTTGGCGCGATCCCGGACGAAGACAAGGAACTGGATGCGCTGCCGAAGTCCGGTACTGAAAGCACCAGCAATCGCCTCGGTGTTTCGGTGGGCGAACTGACTGCCGAGCAGAAGAAAACCTACGACCTCAAAGGTGGTGTGGTGATCAAGGAAGTGCAGGACGGTCCTGCGGCGTTGATCGGTCTGCAGCCAGGTGACGTGATCACGCACCTGAACAACCAGGCCATCGGCTCCGCCAAGGAGTTCGGCGAGATCGCCAAAGCGCTGCCGAAGAACCGTTCGGTGTCGATGCGCGTACTGCGTCAAGGTCGTGCCAGCTTCATCACCTTCAAGCTGGCTGAATAATCCAGCGGTAGGGTAAAAAAGAAACCGCCTCGAAAGAGGCGGTTTTTTTATGCCTGAAGCTTTTGTGAGGGTGCAAGGCTCAGCCCATCATGTCCTTGATCATGCGCTCCTGCTCCATCAGCTCACGCTGACGGGCATCGATGCGTGAAGACAACGGGAAGTTGCTGCCTGCCTTGCGCTTGGCAAAGTCGAGCTGCTGGATCGCCTGTCGATAATCGCCAACCAACGCGAAATACTCGGCACGCGCCTGGTGCAGGCCAATGATGTTCCCCGACAAACCACGAGTCTCGGCGACCTGATACCAGACGTCCGGATCATCCGGGCGCGATTTGAGTAACGCTTCCAGCGCCTTTTCGGCATCAGGCGCGCGATTCTGTTTCAACAGCAGATCCACACGCACCTGATTCAGCGGATAGTTGCCCGGATACTGCGTGAGCATCCGGTCAACCCGCGATTGCGCATCCGGCAGGCGATTATTGGTGATGTCCAGATCGACTTGAGCAAGGTTGTAGATGATTTCGTTTGGTGACGTTGCCAACAATTGCTTGAGGTTTTCACGCGCCTCATTCAATTGGCCGCCCTTGATCTGCGCAATCGCCAGACCGTAGCGCGCCACGTCGTTTTTCGGGTTTTCATCCAGTTGCGCACGGAAGCGCTTGGCGCCCAGCCCCGGAGTTTCTTCGTAAATCAGTTGCACGCGTGCGCGGATCAACTGATAGCGCTTGGAGTCTTCGATGCCGCCCGGTTTGGCCTGCTCGGCACGGTTGCGGGTGTCGGCAATACGCGATTCGGTCACCGGGTGAGTCAGCAGGAATTCCGGTGGTTTGGCGTCGAAACGATACTGACGCATCAGGCGTTCGAACATGGTCGGCATCGAGCGAGGGTCGTACCCGGCCTTTTCCAGATTGAGGATGCCAATGCGGTCGGCTTCCTGCTCATTTTGCCGGGAGAAGGTGCGTTGCGACTGAATCGCCGCCGCCTGGGTACCGGCGATGGTCGCGATCCCGGCATCACCGCCGCCGGCCGCCGCAATAACGATCCCGGCCAACAAAGCCGCCATCATCGGCACCTGCATCCGCTGCGAAGCCTCTACACCGCGAGCGAAGTGGCGTTGCGACAAGTGCGCCAATTCGTGCGCGAGTACCGAAGCGTATTCACCTTCGGTCTGCGCATTGAGAAACAGACCGCCGTTGACCCCGACCACACCGCCCGGCGCCGCGAAGGCGTTGAGTTGCGGGCTGTTGATCAGAATGAACTCAAGACGCCGGTCGGTGACCTGGCTGGTCTCCACCAACTTGTACACGCTGGATTCGACGTAGTCTTTGAGTTGCGGATCGTTGAGCTGTGAAACCTGGCTACGCAACATGGCCAGCCAGGCGCGGCCGAGCTGATATTCCTGTTGCGGCGAGACAATGGCAGAACTGGCGTCGCCGAGTGACGGCAGATCGTCGGCAAAGCCTGGTGAGGCGAGCAGGCAAGCGAGCGTCAGCAGGGTAGGGCGCAGAAAAGTCATGCACAAAGCCTTAGAAGACAAAGACCTTACTGTAGCCGGACACCGGAGCTGCGACCAGATATTCTAGGCAGCTCGACGACCTGAACCGGAGTGACGCAATGACTGACGCTGTAGCCCATGACGTGGAACTGGACGCCAGTGGCCTGAATTGTCCGTTGCCGTTGCTCAAGGCAAAAATGGAACTCAACAAACTCCAAAGTGGCGCCGTCCTCAAGGTGATCGCCACGGATGCCGGCTCGCAGCGCGACTTTCGCACCTTTGCCAAATTGGCCGGTCATACGCTGCTGCTCGAAGAAGACGACGCGGGCGTTTACCGTTACTGGTTGAAAAAGGCCTGAAACCGACAGCGTAAAAGACCTAAGGATTATTGATGTTCAAAGTGTTACGCGACTGGATTCAGCGCTACTTCTCCGATGAAGAAGCTGTGGTGCTGGCGGTGCTGCTGTTTCTCGCCTTCACCGCGGTTCTCACCCTTGGCGGCATGCTCGCGCCGGTGCTGGCGGGGATGGTGCTGGCGTATCTGATGCAGGGCCTGGTGGTCACGCTGGAGCGCCTGCGCGTGCCGGGTGGTGTGGCGGTGGGGCTGGTGTTCGCTCTGTTCATGGGCGTGTTGATGCTGTTTATCGTCGTGGTGCTGCCGTTGCTCTGGCATCAGTTGATCACCCTGTTCAATGAGCTGCCGGGCATGCTCGCCAAGTGGCAATCGCTGCTGCTGTTGCTGCCGGAGCGTTACCCGCATCTGGTTTCCGATGAACAAGTCTTGCAAGCCATCGAAGCGGCGCGCGGCGAGATCGGCAAATTCGGCCAGTGGGCACTGACATTCTCGCTATCGAGTCTGCCGTTGCTGGTGAACATCATGATCTATCTGGTGCTGGTGCCGATTCTGGTGTTCTTCTTCCTTAAAGATCGGGCAATGATCGGCGAGTGGGTGCGTGGTTATCTGCCGCGAGAGCGTGCGCTGATTACCCGGGTTGCGCAGGAGATGAACCGGCAGATCGCCAATTACATTCGCGGCAAGGTCATCGAGATCGTGATTTGTGGCGGCGTGACTTACATCGCTTTTGTCGCCCTGGGGCTCAACTATGCGGCACTGCTGGCGTTGCTGGTCGGTGTGTCGGTGGTGGTGCCGTATGTCGGTGCCGTGGTGGTGACCGTGCCGGTGCTGCTGATTGCGTTGTTCCAGTGGGGCTGGAGCGATCAGTTCATCTATCTGATGGCGGTGTACGGGATTATTCAGACGCTGGATGGCAACGTGCTGGTGCCGTTGCTGTTCTCGGAGGCGGTCAATCTGCACCCGGTGGCAATCATCTGCGCGGTGCTGTTGTTTGGCGGGTTGTGGGGATTCTGGGGGGTGTTCTTTGCGATACCGTTGGCGACGCTGTTCAAGGCTGTACTGGATGCCTGGCCGCGCAAGGAGCCGGCGGTGGCGCCACTGCTGTAGCGATTGATCCAGATTGTTCGGTGCGGCTTAAGGCCTCATCGCTGGCAAGCCAGCTCCCCACAGGGTTTTCGGTGCACACAAAACCTGTGGGAGCTGGCTTGCCTGCGATGGCGTCAGAGAAGACGCCAGAGAAACATCAGGCCTTGTTCAAATTCTGCGCAGCAGCCAGAACAGCATCTACATGCCCCGGCACTTTCACACCACGCCATTCCTGGCGCAGCACACCGTCCTTATCAATCAGGAAGGTGCTGCGATCAACGCCCAGGTATTCCTTGCCATACAGCTTCTTCAACTTGATCACGTCGAACAACTGGCAAACGGCTTCATCCTTGTCGCTGATCAGCTCGAACGGAAACTCCTGCTTGCACTTGAAGTTCTCGTGGGACTTCAGGCTGTCGCGAGAGATACCGAAAATCTCGGTATTGGCAGCCTTGAACGCGGCGTACTGGTCACGAAAGCCCTGGCCTTCGGTGGTGCAACCCGGGGTGCTGTCCTTCGGGTAAAAGTAGATCACCACTTGTTTGCCCTTCAGGGCGGACAGGCTGACGGTCTGCCCGCTGGTGGCAGGTGCTTCGAAATCGGCAACCGGTTGGTCGATGACAACAGCCATGAAAGCTTCCTTACATTGGGTTCTGTGGGCGCCAAGGCTCGATCAGTGCGTCCAGGTTCATCGCGTCGGAGAAATCGAGGAACTGGTCGCGCAGCCAGCTGATCTGGGTGCCGGCCGGCAAGGTCACGGTGAATGTGGCGTTGAGCATGGTGCCGCCGGTCTGTGGCGCCTGATAGGTGTCGCAGGTCAGGTTTTCCAGCTCGACATTGTGATCCATGAAGAACTGGCACAGCTCATTGATAATGTCCGGGCGATACGCCGAGCTGACATAAGCCACATACGGCAGGGCTTGCGGACGGTTCTCCAACGGCGCGCTGCGCACCACGTTGGCGGTGAAAGCGTGTTTCTTCGCCAGGCTCGGCAGACTGCCTTCGAGGCGGGCGAGGGCGTCCCAACTGCCGGTGATCTCGAGGATCAATGCGCTGCACTCGCCGTGGCGAGTCAGGCGCGAAGTAACCACGGCGCAGCGATTTTCATGGCTGGCGCGGCACAGGACGTTAGTCAGCTCCATGGGGTTGGCGCCGAGGGCACTGATGACAAGGAATTGTTCGCGAACTGTGGGGGTGGACATGCAGCATTCCTAAAGCGATGAGCGGTCGGTAGGTTTACGGGCGTTGGCTGCCGGGGAGTGCCTGTTCTGGCTGTCCTTACAAAGAGACCCGGCCAGCGCTCGCGGATCGCTCCACTATAGCGGGAGCGCGTCTATGCGACGCAGGAACGGGGTCTGGGAGGCCGTAAAGGGAGGCTGGAACCCGGCGTACAAGCTGATCAGTACCGATCAAAGTCTGAAGGGTAGCGAAAAGCGGCGCCAAGGGGAATGGCGGCAGCGCAGTACTTCGCTTGTGCAAGCATCTTGGCGCCAGTACCATTACCGCTCTCTTTTTCCGGCAGGAGCGGTTTCATGATTGCGGGCAGTATGGTGGCACTGGTCACTCCCATGGATGCACAAGGGCGTCTTGACTGGGACAGCCTCAGCAAACTCGTGGACTTCCATCTCAAGAACGGCACCCATGCCATTGTCGCCGTCGGTACTACCGGCGAGTCGGCAACCCTTGATGTAGAAGAACACATCGCCGTCATCAAAGCCGTGGTCAAACAGGTTGGCGGGCGCATCCCGGTCATCGCCGGCACTGGCGCCAACTCGACCCGTGAAGCCGTCGAGCTGACCCGCAACGCCAAAGAAGCCGGCGCCGATGCCTGCCTGCTGGTTGTTCCGTACTACAACAAGCCGACTCAGGAAGGCTTGTACCAGCACTTCAAGCACATCGCTGAAGCGGTCGACATTCCACAGATTCTCTACAACGTTCCGGGCCGCACGTCGTGCGACATGCAGGCCGAGACTGTGATTCGCCTGTCCACCGTGCCGAACATCATCGGTATCAAGGAAGCCACTGGCGACCTGAAACGTGCCAAAGCGATCATTGATGGCGTGAGCAAGGACTTCATCGTGCTGTCTGGCGATGATCCGACCGCGGTCGAACTGATCCTGCTGGGTGGCAAAGGCAACATCTCCGTTACTGCCAACGTCGCTCCACGCGAAATGGCCGACCTGTGCGAGGCCGCGCTCAAAGGCGACGCCGACACCGCACGGGCGATCAACGAAAAACTGATGCCACTGCACAAAGACCTGTTCATCGAAGCCAACCCGATTCCGGTGAAGTGGGCTTTGGTAGAAATGGGCCTGATGCACGAAGGCATCCGCCTGCCACTGACCTGGCTGAGCACACCTTGTCATGAAACGCTGCGCTCGGCCCTGCGCCAGTGCAGCGTCCTGGTTTAATTGAGGAAGTACAACGCATGAAGCGAATGGCCGGACTTTCCGCACTTGCCTTGATTATCTCCAGCACCAGTGGCTGCGGATGGGTCTGGGGCCCGGAAGGTTATTTCCGTGACCGTGGTAGCGATTACCTGGAAGCGCAACAGACTGCACCGATGCAACTGCCGCCGGAAGTCAGCACTTCCAAACGTCTGGATCCGCTGCTGCCGATCCCGCGTAACGTCGCTGATGACACCGCCAAGGGCGAATACATTGTTCCGCGTCCTCAGCCGCTGTCGGCCGTTGCCGATGCCAGCGATTACTCGCTGCAGAAGAGCGGTGATTCGCGTTGGGTCGTGGCCCAGCACCCACCGGCCGAAGTCTGGCCAGTGGCTGTGCAGTTCTTCCAGGACAACGGTTTCCGTCTGGATGAACAGCGCCCGCAAACCGGCGAATTCACCACCACCTGGCAGCATTCCGACGAACTGTCCGCGTCCATGGCCAAGCGCCTGAGCGCAGCCGGTATCGCCAACGACAGCGAAACCCGCGTGCGTGTGCGTATCGAGCCGGGCGTGCAGCGCAACACCAGTGAAATCTACGTGGTCAGCGCCGAGCGTCCTGCCGGCAGCACGGCCGACGTCGCCTTCACCAACCGTTCGGTCAACACTGGCCTGGACGCAGCGCTGGTCGACGACATGCTTGCGAGCATGAGCCGGATCTCCGAGAAGGGCGGTTCGGTGTCGATGCTGGCCTCGCGTGATTTCGATACCCCGAGCCGTGTCAGCCTCAGCGAAGACGGCAGCGGTAACCCGGTGTTGAACGTCGGTACCGACCTGGACCGTGCCTGGTCGAGCGTTGGCCGTGCACTGGAACAAGGCGAATGGCGCGTTGAAGACATCAACCGCAGCCTGGGCCTGTACTACATCAACCTGGCCGAAAAAGCCGAGAAGAAAGACGACAAGCCTGGTTTCTTCAGCAGCCTGTTCGGCAGTGCGCCGAGCAAGGAAGAAGTTGAAGCCCGTGCCGAGCGTTATCAGGTTCGCCTGAGCAAGGTTGGCGAGAACATTCAGGTGACCGTCGAGAAAAACATCAACACTGTCGCGCCGGCTGAAGTGGCACGCAAAGTGTTGAGCGTGATTCAGGACAACCTGGGCTGATCAACCATGCGTTTTGCCGTTCTCGGCAGCGGTAGCCAAGGGAACGGCACGCTGATCGCCAGTGCTGATACGTATGTGCTGGTGGATTGTGGTTTTTCCCTGCGGGAAACCGAAAAACGCCTGTTGCGCCTGGGTGTGAACCCGGCGCAACTGAGCGCGATACTCGTAACCCACGAACATGCCGACCACGTGCATGGCGTGGGTTTGCTGTCTCGGCGCTACAATCTACCGGTCTACCTCAGTCGCGGCACACTGCGCGGGATGCGCAAACCGATTGAACCCGCAGGCTTTCTGGCCGGCGGCGAGCAACTGCAGATCGGCGCACTGAACATCGGGGTCATTGCCGTGGCCCATGATGCGCAGGAACCGACCCAGTATGTCTTCAGTGATCACGAGCAGCGGCGTTTCGGCCTGCTGACCGACCTGGGGTCCTACTGCGAGCGGGTGCTGGACGGTTATCGGGACCTCGATGCGTTGATGATCGAGTCCAACCATTGTCGCGACATGCTGGCCCGTGGTCATTACCCGTACTTTCTCAAGCAGCGGGTGGGCGGCGAGCTGGGACATTTGAACAACCATCAGGCGGCATTCCTGGTGTCGGAGTTGGGCTGGCAAGGTCTGCAACACCTGGTTCTGGCCCATCTGAGCAGCAAGAACAACCTGCCGCAGCTGGCCCGGCAATGTTTTGTCGACACCCTCGGGTGCGACCCGGACTGGCTGCAACTGGCCGATCAAGATTCAGGGCTCGACTGGCGCCACATCGCCTAGCCCACCTACTTAGCAAGCGGAGCCCATCATGGAAAAACGTGAAGAACTCTACCGCGGCAAAGCCAAATCGGTTTACAAGACCGACGACGCTGACCGCTTGATCCTGCTGTTTCGCAACGACACCTCGGCGTTCGACGGCAAGCGCATCGAGCAGCTCGACCGCAAAGGCATGGTCAACAACAAGTTCAACGCCTTCATCATGCAGAAGCTCGAAGCGGCCGGCGTACCGACCCAATTCGACAAACTGCTGGCCGACAATGAAGTCCTGGTGAAGAAACTCGACATGATCCCGGTCGAGTGCGTCGTGCGTAACTACGCTGCTGGCAGCCTGGTCAAGCGTCTGGGCGTCGAAGAAGGCCTGAAGCTCAACCCTTACACCTTCGAACTGTTCCTGAAGGACGACGCCAAGGGCGACCCGTTCATCAACGAATCCCACGTCGTGGCATTCGGTTGGGGCACCGCCGAGCAACTGGTTCGCATGAAAGAACTGTCGCTCAAGGTCAACGAAGTCCTGACCAAGCTGTTCGACGACGCCGGCCTGCTGCTGGTCGACTTCAAGCTTGAGTTCGGCGTGTTCAGCGACGGCTCGATCGTCCTCGGCGACGAGTTCAGCCCGGACGGCTGCCGTCTGTGGGACAAGGACACCAAGAAGAAGATGGACAAAGACCGCTTCCGTCAGGGCCTCGGTGACGTTATCGAAGCCTACGAAGAAGTCGCCAATCGTCTGGGCGTACCGCTTTAACCGACGCAAGCATCTGATAGCACGAAGAAAATTTCGAAAGAGGGTTTGCTTTCGGTAAAAGTGTTGTTATGATGCGCGCCGTTGGAGAGATGCCAGAGTGGCCGAATGGGACGGATTCGAAATCCGTTGTACCTTCACCGGTACCTAGGGTTCGAATCCCTATCTCTCCGCCATTACATAGAAAAAGCCCCGTAGATGAAAATCTACGGGGCTTTTTCGTTTCTGCGAATCCAGTATTCGTGGCGATAGCAAAGGCGCTAAAGCGCGTCCTGCATGGTGAGGTGGTCGGCAGAGAGGCAATTTAAGTAAACACAGCCTCTGCCGACATTAGAGATGCGACGCTCACAGGACTCGCCGACCCATTTAAAGCCGCGTTCGCAGAGTAGGGGGCCGTCATTATTGGCCAGCGATCAGCCGCCAGATCACACTTGTCGTCGTTTATCCTCTGTCCAGCCATGAGGCCAGCGCTCTCACCAAAGTGAATACTTGCTCAGCTCGGCCGTGAAAAGCGCATCCAGCGAGTTCCAGCCTCGCTCCCTATTTGAATTGGTTTGAATATGATAATTCCACCATCAGCCCAAGGTGCTCACCGCGTTTCTGAACGTCAGTCCGTCAAGTCAGGCAGCAGCGCCGCACCCCACGTCGAAGAGTGCGAAGTACTGGTAGCGCAGCCGCCAGTATTCGAGGATGGCGAGCCGCCAGTCGGCGTGGTTATCCATGCGTCTTACCCCGAAGTGCTGCAAGACATCCTGCGCCGTTTGATTAAACTACCTGAACGCCTGCATCTCTACGTAACCTGCGTAGCCGGTCGAGACGATGAGATCTGTGCTCAGCTGACGGCCAGCAGATTGAGTTTTTCGCTATTCCGGGTGCCGAACCACGGCAGGGACGTTTTGCCGTTTCTGCGGATGCTGCCGTTCCTGCGTGCCGATAATATCCGCACGCTGGTCAAGCTGCACACCAACCGTTCGCTGCACTTGGGCGGGGAGAGCGACTGGGGCGTTGAACTATTCGATGATCTGCTGGGCCCGGTACGATTCAGTCGAGCGCTGGAACACCTTGCCGACCCGGTGCACGTTCCAATGCTGGGTCCCCAGCGATACCGGCTGCCAGTCACCCGATTCCTCAGCGAAAGCGATGGCGCGTTGCTTGTCGTTTTGGCCGAGCGTGGCGGCATTGATCCGCAAGGCATCAACGAAGCCGATTATTTTGCCGGCACCATGTTCTTTGCGCGCACTGAAGTGTTTGCTCCACTGGAGCGGATGCAGCTCAAGGGCAACGATTTCGAAGCGGAAAGCGGCCAGCTCGACGGCACCCTCGCACACACGTTGGAGCGATTTTTCGGCGTTTTGGCGAATGTGGGCCGCGAGCAGCGCAATATCGACCTTTATCAGCGCTGGCTGGCGAGTCGACAACTGGCTGCCGTCGAAGTCGAAGGTTTACCCGCGCGACTGGCGAACTGGCCGCGACAACCGGATGTGTTGTTGGTGTTGACCGACACTGCAGGTGACATCGGGTTGTTGCGTTCCAGCCTGGCAAGCATCGATCGTCAGCTTTACCAGGCGGCGGCCATCGTGGTGCTCTCTAACGTCGAACCTGTTGGCGTGACGCCGGCCGACAATCTGGTCTGGCTACCGCTGGCCGAATCCTGGCCGAGCCAGCTCAATGAGCTGTTGCAGGAGATCGAGGTTGACTGGTGGTACCTGTTACGGGGCGGAGACGAACTTGATCCACACGCGCTGCTTTTGCTCGCCGAAGGCATCGCGCTCAATCCCGGTGTCAGCGCTTGCTACAGCGATGAAGACTCACTGACCGCTGAAGGCTGCCAGAATCCGGTATTCAAACCGGATTTGAATCTGGATATGTTGCGCAGTTATCCGTATGTCGGCCGCGCGCTGTCCTTCAGTCGCGAGGCTGCACTGGCGGCTGACGGCTTTGATCCCGCCTTCAGCGAACTGGCGCCCCATGATTTGCTTTTTCGGCTGATTGAAAATCATGGTCTGGGGACTGTCGGGCACCTCGCGGATGTGCTGGTGCATCAGACCATCAATTTCCCTCAGTGGCTCGGTGAACCACAGGTCATCGTGAACTCGGCAGCCATCGTCGGGGCGCACTTGCAGCGCCTGGGCGTCGCTCATGAGCTGCAGGCTGGACCTTTGCCAATGGCTAACCGCGTGGTCTACCAACATGCGGGGCAGCCGCTGGTCTCGATCCTTATTCCCACCAAGGACTGCCTGCCGATGCTGCTGCGCTGCATCGAAAGCATCATGGAGAAAACCAGCTACACGAATTACGAACTGATCATCGTCGACAACAACAGCGAAACCACCGAAGCCCGGGAATGGTTCAACGGTATGGAGCTGTTGAACAATCCCAAAGTGCGCATCCTGCGATATCCACACCCGTTCAACTATTCGGCGATCAATAATTTTGCCGCCAGCCATGCCCGCGGCGATTACCTGGTGCTGCTCAACAATGACACGGCGATCATCGATGGCGACTGGCTTGGGGCGCTGCTCCATCACGCCCAGCGGCCAGAAGTCGGGGTAGTGGGCGCCAAACTGTTGTTCCTCGACGGGACTGTTCAGCATGCAGGCGTGGTACTCGGGTTGCGTGGCGTTGCAGACCACCCGTTTATCGGCGATTCAATGCATTCCAACGGCTACCTTCACCGTTTGCATCTTGATCAGAACTACAGCGCGGTCACCGCCGCTTGCCTGATGATCAGCACCGAGCTGTACCAGCAAGTGGGTGGAATGGACGAGGTCGGCCTGGCCGTTTCCTTTAACGATGTGGATCTGTGCCTGAAAGTCGGCCAGGCTGGACGGCTGATTGTCTGGACGCCTTATGCGCTGCTCGTTCATGAGGCCAGTGTGAGCCAGAACAACGTCGACACGACCAAGGAAGAAGCCAAACGCAAACGGTTCAAGGGCGAACAGTCGGTGATGTACCAGCGTTGGCTTGCGCAAATCGCCAACGATCCGGCCTACAACCGCAACCTGACTCTGGAGGGCAGTGGCTTCTCCTCCAAATACCGCACCGATACTGACTGGCACCCGTTTGCCAGTCGTGAGTTGCCTCACGTGCTGTGTCACCCCCTCGACTCTTTCGGCAGCGGACACTACCGCGTGCGTCAGCCTTTCGCTGCCCTGAAAGCCGCGCAGCTGATCGGCGGAACGGTGAGCGACGAGGGACTGCAACCGACCGAACTGGAGCGCATTGCGCCGGACACGATCATTTTCCAGGGGCAGCACACAACGCCTCATCTGGAGTACATGCAGGACACCAAGGCATTCTCCAGGGCGTTCAAGGTTTACGAGCTCGATGACTATATTCTTGACGTGCCCGCTGGCAATTTGAACCACGAACTGCTTCCCAAAGACATCACCAAACGCTTGAAGAGTGCCGTAGGGCTGTGCGATCGGTTGGTGGTGTCGACCGAGCCGCTGGCCAATGCGCTGAAGGGGTTCAACGCCGACATCCGGGTGGTGGAAAACCGTCTGCCCAGCCATTGGTGGAGCGACCTGACCAGCCAGCGCCAGCAAGGCCGCAAACCTCGGGTTGGCTGGGCCGGCGGCTCGAGTCACAGCGCCGACCTGCAAGTCATTGCCGAAGTGGTTCGTGCGCTGGAAGGGGAAGTTGAATGGGTGTTCATGGGGATGTGCCCACCCGCGCTACGTCCCTATGTCCATGAGTTCCATAGGGGGGTAAGCATCGAAAAATACCCGCAAAGACTGGCCGGCCTGAATCTGGACCTGGCTTTGGCACCGCTGAAAGACAACTTTTTCAACGCCTGCAAAAGCAATTTGCGCTTGTTGGAATATGGCGCCTGTGGTTTCCCCGTGATCTGCTCGGATATCGTTTGTTATCGGGGTGACTTTCCGGTGACGAGGGTCAGGAACCGTTCGCAAGACTGGATTGCCGCGATTCGCGAACATCTGGCTGAATCCGATGCCAGCGCCAAGGCTGGAGAGGCCCTGCGCAGCGTCGTACTCGATCACTGGATGCTCAAGGACGAACATCTGTTGGCGTGGCGAAACGCCTGGCTGGCGGACTGAACGAGAAGCCTGCGTTGCGCGCTGCTTCTTCAAGGTCTTTCGATACTGACCCGAAAAAAGCCTCACAGCCTTAAAACTGTGGGGCTTTTCCATTTCCGCAGGGTCGTGCAGAGCAGTTAAATCTCCTTGACCGGCGTCTCCCCCTGCACAGCCTTGATCAACCCGATCACATGCAGGCAATCCGCCTTGTTCACATAAGACTCGCCACTGGCGATGGTCTCGTGGTTGCCCGCCCTCAGTCTCCAGCGCCACTGCCCTTTGCCAGTGCTCGGGGTGCCTCTGGATTGCCTGTAAATCTCGAAATACATTCAGTTCGCTCCATGCGATTCATTGTGCGACAGCCTGTGTGGCGCATGCTCGCAAGCCTAGCGCAGAGGGTTTTTTTGGCTATCGGACATTTGTTTCCAATCGTTCGCGGATGTTTCTGAAGGGCGCGGACTAGAGCGTGTGGATAGACCTCTGGATTGGCCAATATGACGCCGTCTGCGCCTTGCAACGCTGTCGACGCTGCTGCTTAATACGGGACGGCTCATGGCGTCGAATATCCTTCGACGACCGACAAACACTATAAGAAGAGCACTCCTTTGACTGAGCACGGAACGCAACAGGCCGGGCAGGTGACGTTATCGCTGGTGGTCCCCGTTTTTAACGAGGAGGACAGCCTCGACACGTTTCTGCGGCGCATCAATGAAGTCTTTCAGCCACAGGTGTCGATCGATCTTGAGCTGGTGTTCGTCAACGATGGCAGCACCGATGCCACGCTCGAACGCCTGCTCGAACATCAGCGCCAGGATGTGCGCCTGCGTATCGTCGACCTGAGCCGCAACTTCGGCAAAGAAGCGGCATTGTCCGCCGGTTTGCAGATCGCGACCGGGCAGATCGTGGTGCCGATCGATGCCGACCTGCAGGACCCGCCCGAGGTCATTCTGCAGATGATCGAACGCTGGCGAGAAGGCTTTGAAGTGGTGCTCGGTCACCGCATCAGCCGTCGCAGCGATACCTGGGCCAAGCAGACGTCGGCCCATTGGTTCTACCGCCTGCACAACAAGATCGCCGAACAGCCTTTGCCCGAGAACGTCGGCGATTTTCGTCTGATGGATCGCTGCGTGGTCGATGCGTTGCTGACCTTGCCCGAATCCCGGCGCTTCATGAAGGGCCTGTTCGCCTGGGTCGGTTTTCGCACCACCCATGTCGATTATGAGCGCCCCGAGCGCGTGGCGGGGCAGAGCAAGTTCAACGGCTGGCGCCTATGGAATTTCGCGTTGGAGGGCATCACCAGTTTCAGCACCGAGCCGTTGCGGATCTGGACCTATGTAGGTGCGTTGGTGTCGTTCGTGTCTTTTGCCTTCGCCATTTTCATTGTTTTGCGTACGTTGATTCACGGTGTCGACATGCCCGGTTATGCCTCGCTGATGGTGGCTGTAACCTTTCTCGGCGGACTGCAACTGATTGGCATCGGGGTGCTCGGTGAGTACCTGGGCCGCACGTATATCGAATCCAAACGCCGGCCGGTTTTTCTGGTGCGTCGCGTCTACGACCCCAAGGACTGATACATGGATCTCAAGGAAACCGACATCCTCGGCGACAGCATCGGCGAGCATTGGTATTACTGCTCGAAAGCTGCAGCCACCACACTGTTGCTCGGTGAGGCGCCGATCACACGCATCCTCGATGTCGGCGCTGGCTCGGGGTTCTTCTCCCACCATTTGCTGACGCATACCAATGCACGGGAAGCGTGGTGCGTGGATATCAGCTATCCCGCCGACTCCAGCAGCACCACTGCCGGCAAACCAGTGCACTACCGTCGCGGGGTCGACACCCTCGATGCCGATCTGGTGCTGTTGATGGACGTGCTGGAGCATGTCGATGACGACCTCGGTTTGCTCAAGATGTACGTTGATAAAGTGCCATCGGGTAGCCGATTTCTGATGACAGTCCCGGCGTTCCAGTTCTTGTGGAGCGGTCACGACGACTTTCTCGAACACAAGCGCCGTTACACCCTGGCGCAGTTCGAAACCCTGGCGCGCGATGCCGGTTTGACGGTGCAGCGTGGCGCTTATTATTTCGGCGCGGTGTTCCCGATTGCGGCGGCGTTGCGCTTGTTGCCGCAAGGCGCGCAAGCCCAACCGCCGCGCTCGCAGCTCAAGCGCCATCATCCACTGGTGAACGGTGTTCTCAAGACCTTGTGCCGCCTCGAACTGCCGTTGCTGGGCATGAATCGCCTGGCCGGGTTGAGCGTGTTCGTGCTGGCTCAAAAACCGTGACCTCGGCGCAAAAATCAGCATTGATCCAGCGTGGTGTGCGCTTTGCCGTGACCGGGCTGTTTGTCACCGCGCTGCATGCGCTGGTGGCGGTGCTGTTCATCAATTTCATCGCCGCACAACCGCCGCTAGCCAACGGCGTCGCGTTTGCGGTGGCGACGGTGGTGTCCTATGTGATCAACACCACCTGGAGTTTTTCTGCGCGTTTGCACGGACGAACCCTGCTGCGGTTCCTGCTGGTCTCCGTGGGCGGCTTTTTCCTGGCGATGTTCGTTGCCTGGGCGGCGCAGATCGCCGGGCTGCACTATCTGCTGGGCATCGTCGCGGTGGCGCTGACGATTCCAGCGTTCACCTTTGTCTTGCACAATTTCTGGACGTATCGATGAAGGATTCACGCAACCATCCGGCGCTGGGCCTGTTGCCTTTGCTGCTCGGCGTTCTGGCCTTTTTCTGCGTGATCGGGCCACAAGCGCTGGATCCGCAAAACATTGCCTGGCTGGAGCAGGGCGATCCGGCGACGCACTATCTGGGTTGGGAATATTTCCGGCACTCGCCCTGGACCTTTCCGCTCGGACTTAACCCGTTTTATGGGCTGGAGTTGGGCAGTTCGATCATTTTTTCCGACTCCAATCCGCTGCTGGCGCTGCTGTTCAAACCGTTCAATGCGTGGTTGCCAGCGACGTTCCAGTATTTCGGTCTGTGGCTGCTGGCGTGTTTCGTTCTGCAAGCCTGGTTCGGCTGGAAACTGTTGGGGCTGATGACGGGCAATCCGCTGATTCGCCTGCTGGGCACCGGTTTGCTGGTATTTTCGCCGCCGATGTTCCTGCGCATGGGCGGGCACCTTTCCCTGTCCGGGCATTTTCTGATTCTGGCGGCGTTGTACCTGGCGTTGCTGCCGAACCTGTATCGACGTCGTCTGGCCTGGGGCGCGCTGCTGGCGGTGACGGCGATGGTGCATGCCTACCTGTTGGCGATGGTGGCGCTGATCTGGGTGGCGGATCTGCTCGGCAAGACTTTCAGCCAACAATTGACCCGGCGCCAGGGTCTGCTCGAAGGCGTTTTGCTCTTTGCCGTGGTGAGTGTGTGTTGTTGGCAGGCCGGTTACTTCGCGATTGCCGACGGCACGAAATCCGGCGGTTTCGGTTTGTACCGGATGAACCTGTTGTCGCCACTCGATCCGGCGGGCTGGTCGTTGATTTTGCCGGACTTGCCGAAAGCCAGCGGCGATTACGAAGGTTTCAACTATCCGGGCCTGGGCGTGCTATTGCTGGTGCCGCTAGCGCTGATTGCCTGGTTGAGAAACCGCCAGCCGCTGAAGGATGAAATTTTCGCTCGGCCCTGGTTGTTGCTGGCGCTGACCGGTCTGTGGCTGTTCGCGCTATCAAACCAGATCGGTGTTGGCGCGCACACGTTCAGTTACCCGCTGCCGAAAGTCGCCAGTAACCTGGCGAATATCTTTCGCGCCTCGGGGCGGATGTTCTGGCCCGTGTTGTATGCGCTGATCCTGATGGTGATGTTCCTGCTGGTGCGCGGTTATCGGCCACGCATCGTCGTCGCGCTGCTGGCGCTGGCGTTGACGATGCAGGTCGTCGATACGCGCAACGGCTGGATGGGCTTGCGCAACGGCAAGATGATGACGCCGTCCGCAGAATGGCCAACGCCGATGCGTGATCCGTTCTGGGCGAGTGCGGCGGCGCATTACCCGAACGTGCGCAGTCTGATGCCGCAGAATCAGTCCGAACGCTGGCAAGTGATTGCCGATTTCGCCGCGAGCCACGGCCTGAAAACCGACGCTGTTTATCTGGGGCGGATGAGTTCCAAAGCGTTGGAGCAGGCGCGGCAAAAAGCGCAGCACATGCTTGAGTCAGGGCAGTACGACGCCGACTCGTTGTACATCCTCGACGATACCGTGCTGGCCGATGCCGCCCAAAGCGTCAACAGTGAAACGGATCTGCTGACCCGAGTGGATGGCCTGGTGGTGCTGGCACCGGGCTGGAAGCGTTGTTCGCGGTGTCTGAGCATGCCGGATGAAGGACGGCGGATGTCGCTGCTGGCATTGATGCGCCCCGGTCAGACGCTGATCTTCAACTACTCCGCCCGGCAGTTGGTCAGCGGCTGGTCGACCCCGGAAAACTGGGGCACATGGTCGGCGGGGCAGCAGGCGCAGGTCGACTTGCGGGTGACACCCGAGGCGCGCTCGATTGCGCTGGAGGTCATGGCATTCGTTTTGCCGCAACACCCGACGCAGCGAGTGATTGTCAGTCTGAATGGCGAGCAGGTGCTGAGCACGCGGCTGGTGCAACATCAGGATAATCATCTGGAGATCCCGATCAGTCCTGCGATCCGTCAGCATCTGGCTGACAATGATCGCCTGACGATCGAGCTGCAATTGCCCGACGCCATCAGCCCGGAACAATTGGGCATCAATGACGATTCACGGGTCATGGGGCTTGGCTTGAAGCGCTTGACGGTGAACTGACAAGCCGTGGCGATGGACGCCGGGGCCCCGGCCTTTCTACACTGCCGGTATTCCGGGGGGCAGGGGGCAATGGATGAACCGCAATGAACTTCGCAAGGCCGATATCAACCTGATGGTGGTGTTCGAGACCTTGATGCTCGAACGCAACGTGACCCGCGCGGCCGAGAAGCTGTTTCTCGGCCAGCCGACCATCAGCTCGGCGCTCAATCGTTTGCGCACGATGCTCAACGATCCGCTGTTCATCCGCGTCGGTCATCGCATGGAACCGACGGCCCGTGCCGAAGATATTTTCCGCCATCTCAAGCCGGCGCTGGATTCACTGTCGGTCGCGCTGAGCCTGACCCGCGATTTCGACCCGGCTGTGAGCACCATGACTTTTCGCATCGGCCTGTCCGATGATGTCGAGTTCGGCCTGCTGCCACCACTGCTGCGCGCGTTGCGTCAGGAAGCGCCGAACGTGGTGTTTGTGGTGCAACACGTCGATTACTGGCGGATTCCCGATCTGCTCGCGGCGGGCGATATCACGGTCGGCATCAGCCAGACCCGAGGCCTGCCGGCCAATGCCAAGCGCAAACTGCTGCGGCATATTCAGCCGAGCATCCTGCGTGCCGACGCCAGCGATACGCCGCTGACGCTGGATGAATATTGCGCACGTCCGCATGTGCTGGTTTCGCACACGGCCAACGTCAGTGGTTTCGCCGATGAGTGGCTGGCCGAACTCGGTCGTACTCGCCAGGTGGTGCTGTCGGTGCCGCAATACAGCGCATTGCCGGCGCTGCTGGCCGGCACAGACCTGATTGCCAGTCTGCCGGATTACACGGCGGCAGCCATGGCCACTTCCGGATTGCTGTTCAAGGAACCGTTTCCGTTCAAGACGCCGACGCTGGATTTGTCGATGGTCTGGCTCAGCCATGTCGACAGCGATCCGGCGGAGCGCTGGTTGCGTTCGCGGCTGGAGCAATTCATGAGTGAACGACCACTGACCCCATCCTGAGCCACAACACCGTGTAGGAGCTGCGGTACGCTGCGATCTTTTGATCTTCAAATCTCAAGATCAAAAGATCGCAGCCTCGTTTCACTCGACAGCTCCTACAGGGATTAGTGATGAGTGCATGTGCTATATGTACGACCTTTCTGCCAACTCACCGGGGATCTGCAATGCCACACCTGCACATGGAATACACCGCCAACCTGCCGCAGTTGAACGCCGACGTCGCGTTGATCCGCCTCAACAACACGCTGGTGGGCTCCGGTCAGTTCGCGGCGGAGTTCGATATCAAAAGTCGTGCGGTCAAAGTCGAGACCTTCAAGGTCGGTACCGCCATGGCCGAACGCGCCTTCGTCTATGTGAAGCTGGCGCTGCTCAGCGGGCGTTCGCCGCAGATCAAGAAGCAGTTGTCAGAAAGCCTGTTGGCGGTCTTGCAGGACCTGTGCGAATGGCCGGCCGGCGTCGAAGTGCAGCTGTGTGTTGAGCTGGTCGACATGGATCGCGAGTCCTACAGCAAAACCGCGATTGGTGTATAGGACTCAGGCCGCTTCGAGTTCACTGCACACCTTGACCACCTGCTCGCGCAACCACAGGTTGGCGCTGTCCTGATCAACGCTCTGGCTCCACTGCATGTCGAGGGTGAAGCCCGGCAAGCCGTTTGGCGCCTCGCAGTGATTGAACACCGCCTCGTTGGTCAGCAAACGCTGGATACGGCGGGGCAGGGTGAGGATGAAGTCGGTTCCGGTGATCATTTTCAATGCCGCGCTGTAGCTGTTCGAGCGCGCGACGATCTGGCGCTTCTGCGCCTGCCGTGCCAGCCAGCCATCGACCATGTTGGTGGTCGACGTCCATGGCGTCGGGAACACATGCCGGCGCTCGGTAAAGGCCTGCAGGCTCAGGCGCGGTTCCAGGGGCGTGGCACGTTTGTCGAAGACGCAGACCAGATCATCTTCCAGCAGCATCCGTGATTTCAGGTCGGTGTGATGGCGGTGGAAGTTGGGGCCGAAGCTGATCACCAGATCGAGGCTGCCGTCGCGCAACTCATCCGCCGGGACGTCGGTCTCGAACTTGTGCATGTTGACCATCACCGGCAAATCATCGAAATCGAAACGCTTGAGCAGGCGCGGCAGAATCAGTTGCTCGAAGTATTCCGGGGCGCAGATGTTGAAGGTGACGGCTTGCCGGGTCGGGTCGAACGCAGGGGCGCCGGCGTGGCACAGGTTGATGCTTTCGAGGATTTTCTGCACATGGCCGTACATGGTGCTGGCCTTGTAGGTCGGACGCATGCCGGTGCGGGTGTTGATAAACAGTTCGTCTTCGAAACTGGTGCGCAGTTTTTTCAAACAGTAACTGACGGTGGACTGGCTGACGAACAGGGTTTCTGACACATCGGTGACGCTGCTCTGCTCATAAACGGCGATAAACACCATGAGATCCTGCATGTCGAGCTTTCGAAGCAAGTTACTGTTCAGCATCCGTACTGTCTCGCTGTGCTTCTTGCGCTGAATCCGCGCAAACGTGTGCGAACGATCGTAGCGGAACGATGGTGCCAGGAGAAACCCCTGTAGGACATTTCACGGTCAGTTGTGGGACAGAAAGTTTTAGTAACACGACGTTAACAATTAAACCGCACAAAGATGGCCAGAGGCCTCTAGCTCGATGCGGGAAAGTGTCGAGCGTAATGTTGAGGATTGAAGCGCCAGACCATCAGCAACATCACCGCCATCACAGCCGTCAGCGACCACCAGGCCCATTCGAAGCTGCCGAGTCGGTCGCGGATCACACCGGCCAATAGCGGCGAAAGGCCGGCGATCAGGTAGCCGATGCCCTGCACGAAGGCGGTCAGGCCACCAGCGCGTTGCGGGTTTTCGAGGTGATCGAGCGAGACGATCAGGCTCATCGGAAACAAACCACCAATACCCAACCCCAACAGGCACGGCCACAGCAGGCTGAACTGTTGCGGGCTGAGGATCAGGCCGCAAAAACCGGCGATGATCAGCGTCAGTAACGCCATCAGAATCACGCGGCGATCCCGGCTGCGATTGGCGATAGCGGGAACCACCAGACCGGAAATCACCTCCATGGCTGTCAGAAAACCTAACAGCAGCCCGGCGTTTTGTTCACTCCAGCCTTTTTCCACGTAGTACGGCGCGAGCCAGGCGAGAACGCAGGTGTAGGACGCTGTCCCCAAACCAAAGAACAAGGCCAGTAACCAGGCGCGGGAATTGGCAAAGAACCACTGCTTCCTCGCTGTCGTCGGTACTGTTGAGGTCAGCTGGCCGCGCTGCGACCACCAGAGTAGAAACGCCAGTAATGCCAGGACTGCCCAGATGGCCAAACCGCTGCGCCAGCTCCCGGTCTGCACCAGCACCAACGGGGCAAACGAGGCCGCAATCGCTGCGCCGCCCATGATCGAGGTGACGTACAAGCCCATGCACACAGCGACGTTGTCGGCGAAGCGTGACTTGATCAGCGCCGGCATCAACGCCTGAATCAGTGCAATGCCGATGCCGGCCAGCACGGCGCTGGCGATCAGTTCGGCTGCTGATTCGATAAATAGCCGCGACAGCGTCGCCAGGCCAATGATCAGCAACGACAGCAACACCGTCCGTTGTTCACCCAGCCGCTGACTGATACCGAGACCGAAAAACATCGCCAGTCCCATCGCCATTACTGGCAGCATGGTCAGCAGTGAAGCGGCACTGAAGCTCAGCGGGATGTCACCGCGAATGGCCGACAGTAAGGGGCCGACCGCCGCCATCGACGGACGCAAATTGAGCGCGACGAGAATGATGGCGAACATCAACCAGACAGCGGGGCGAGCGGTGGCGCGGAGGTTTTCCATCATCGGACCTTTGAGCGGGGCAGACGATTAGGCGCGGAACCGCTTGTGCCGGGCAAACCAGAAAATCCACAGCCCCTTTTAAAAATCAAATACCGATCCCTGTAGGAGCTGTCGAGTGCAACGAGGCTGCGATCTTTTGATCTGGCTTTCAAAATCAAGATCAAATGATCGCAGCCTGCGGCAGCTCCTACAGGGACCGCATTGTCTGCTGAATAAAAGCTGAACCATTCTCAAATACTTCACAAGTTTCATCGCATTGCCAACAGCCAACTAATCGTTGGCGTCTTTTTCACAAAAAATTGATGCTTGCCTGCTTAAAGTTTGTCATGCCTTAGTTGATGAAATTTTCACAAATGATTTTCTCATCAGCGCCCGAGGCTGTTCTTTTCAGGAATTGCCCCCTTCTATGTTGAAGTTAAAAGCCGTGCGCCCGGAATGGGTGACGTTGATTGCCAGCGCCTTTCTTTTAATCGGCTGCAATGTTGTCCTCTGGCAGCACCTGTTCGAGATCACCGCCGCCGATGGCAAGGGCATCGCCATGCGCGTGGCGTTCGGGGTGATGATCCTGGCGGCATTCAACATCGTGCTGACGGTTCTGGCTTTTCGTCCGCTGCTCAAACCGCTGTTGACGCTGATATTCCTGATCAGCGCCGGGGTGGCTTACTTTATGAGTCAATATGGCGTCATGATTGACGCCGGCATGTTTCGCAACTTTGCCGAAACCAATGCAACGGAAGTGCGTGATCTGCTCTCGTTGAAGTTGTTTGCTTATATTCTTTTGCTCGGTGTGTTGCCCTCCTGGTTGTTGTGGAAGTTGCCGATTGATTATCGTCGCTGGCACCGTGAGTTGTTCAGTAAAGTTATTGTCAGTGTCACCTCGGCAGCGGTAATTGGCGGCGTAGCCCTGGCTAACTATCAGGGCCTTTCCTCACTGTTTCGCAACCATCACGAAATTCGCCTGATGCTGGTGCCCAGCAACTACATCGGCGCGTCGGCCGGTTACCTGCGTGAGCAAGTGGTCTCGGCGCAGCAGCCATTCATCAAGATCGGCGAGGATGCGCAGCGTAATCCGCAAGTGAAGCTTCAGCCGCGTAAATCCCTGACCGTGTTAGTCGTGGGCGAAAGCGCTCGGGCGGAGAACTTCGGCATCCTCGGTTATGACCGCGACACCACGCCGGAACTGGACAAGGAAGCCGGGCTGATCGCCTTTACCGACGTACACTCGTGCGGCACTGAAACCGCTGTTTCAGTCCCGTGCATGTTCTCCAATATGGGCCGCAAGGATTACGACGCGAGCAAAGCGAAGAATGAAGAAGGCCTGCTCGATGTGCTCAAGCGTGCCGGTATCGACGTGATCTGGCGCGACAACCAGTCTGGCTGCAAGGGCACTTGTGATCGGGTTACCTTGCAGGATGTCAGCAATCTGAAAGATCCGGCGCTGTGCGCCAACAGTGAATGCCGTGACGAAATCCTCCTGCAGGGTTTGCAAAGCTTTATCGATCATCTGGACAAAGACACGGTGTTGGTCCTGCACCAGATGGGCAGTCACGGCCCGGAATACTTCAAGCGTTATCCAAAGGAATACGAGCACTTCACTCCGGTGTGTGAAAGTAACGCGCTGAACAACTGCAGCCGTGAAAGTATCGTCAACGGCTACGACAACACGCTGGTATATACCGATCATGTGCTGTCGAGCCTGATCGATGTGTTGCGCAGCAATCAGGACAAAGTCGATACCGCGATGTTGTATCTGTCGGACCACGGCGAGTCGCTGGGCGAGTACAACCTGTTTCTGCACGGTACGCCTTACATGCTGGCGCCGGAGCAACAAAAGCATGTAGCGATGCTGGCGTGGTTCTCCGATAACTATCAGAAGGCTTATTCGGTCGACACCCATTGCCTGCAGATGAGCCGCGATAAACCGCTGAGCCAGGACAACCTGTTCCACTCGATGCTTGGCTTGCTGGAAGTGAAGAGTGCGGTCTATCAGCCGGATCTGGATATGTTCGCCGGATGCCGTGGCGCGGTGATCGACGGCGTTTTGGCCAAAGACTGAAACCCTTCACCTGTAGGAACTGCCGAAGGCTGTGATCTTTTGATTTTGCTTTCAGGAGCAAAAGATCGCAGCCTTCGGCAACTCCTACGCATAGCAGGCCTTTCGGCTTGCTCTGTCAGACTATTCTTGCCCTTTGGCAGGACATTTCGTTACAGCTCTTGCCCTTCGCAGGCGCGTAAATCGCCAGTGGCGATATATACTGCGCGCCATTCTTCAAGGGAGAGCCGTGTGGCCATCGATATTCACTGGATTCGCGACAACGAAAGCCTCGCGCAGTTTTGCGCCGAGTGGCAGCAGCTGCCGTTCGTTGCCCTCGACACCGAATTCATGCGGGTCGACACCTTCTACCCGATTGCCGGCCTGCTGCAGGTGGGCGACGGCAAACGCGCCTACCTGATCGATCCGCTGACCATCAATGCCTGGCAACCGCTGGCCGCGTTGCTGGAAAACCCGGCAGTGCTCAAAGTCCTGCATGCGTGTAGCGAAGACCTCGAAGTGCTGTTGCGCCTGACCGGCAGCCTGCCGGCGCCGATGTTCGACACGCAACTGGCCGCCGCTTACCTGAACCTCGGTTTCTCGATGGGCTATTCGCGGCTGGTGCAGGAAGTGCTCGGCATCGAACTGCCGAAGGGCGAGACTCGCTCCGATTGGTTGCAGCGTCCGTTGTCCGACACGCAAATCAGCTACGCCGCCGAAGATGCCGTGCATCTGGCGGAGGTATTCGTACAGCTGCGGCCGAAACTGTCTGACGACAAATTTGCCTGGGTATTGGAGGACGGCGCCGAACTGGTCGCCAACCTGCGCCGCGAAACCGACCCTTACGAGGTTTACCGCGAAGCCAAACTGGCGTGGAAACTCTCGCGTGCGCAACTGGCGGTACTGCGCGAGTTGTGCGCCTGGCGCGAAAAAGAAGCGCGCGCCCGCGATCTGCCGCGCAACCGCATCGTCCGCGAGCATTCGCTGTGGCCGCTGGCCCGCACGCAACCGGACAACCTCGCGGCGCTGGGCAAGATCGAAGACATGCACCCGCGTACCGTGCGTCAGGACGGCCAATTTCTGCTTGATCTGATCAAGCGCTCTGGCAGTGTGGGGCCTGATCAATGGCCGCCCGCCGTAGCGGAACCATTGCCGATCGAAGCCGCTGCGTTGATCAAACAACTGCGCGCACTGGGCCAGGCTGAGGCCGAGCGTCTGGGCATCGCCCCGGAACTGATGCTGCGCAAGAAAACCCTCGAAGCCCTGGTCAAAAGCGGCTACCCCGAGGGTCCTTACCAATTGCCTGAGTCGTTGCGTGGCTGGCGCCGCGAACTCATGGGTCAGAAGCTGCTCGACAGCCTGGCCACCGCCGGAGAACAGCCTTGAAACGTATTTGCTCTATTTACCAAAGCTCGAAGCGCAAGGGCATGTATCTCTATGTGCTCAAGAGCGATGAGCTGGAACGCGTGCCCGAGGCCCTGATGGCGGCTTTCGGCAAAGCCATATTTACCTTCAGTCTGGTGTTGACGCCTGAGCGCAAACTGGCCAGCGAGGACATCGTCGTGGTCCTGGAAAACCTCGAAAAGCAGGGCTATCACCTGCAAATGCCGCCCGCCGAGGACGAGTACATCGAGCACTTGCCCGAAGAGTTGCTGCGCCGCAACGATCCGGTCTGATCTGCGCGGCTCTGTTCTGAGTCTCGGTTTACCCTGGAACTGTTTTTACCGCGATGGCCGCCCGAATCCGGCGGCTGTCTGCACGGTTTGCGAAAGGTTTGAAGATGCGCGTTCTGATTGCTGAACACGACCACGCGATATACGCCCGGCTGCTGCGTCAGGCAGCGCCCGAGCTTGAAGTACTGACCAGCGGCGACTCCGCCGAGCTGGCCCGGCAGGCGGCCGATTGCCCTGTGTGGCTTGGGCAACCGGATCTATTGGCGACCCTGCTGCGCCAAGGGCACCAGCCACAGTGGCTGCAATCGACCTGGGCCGGCATCACGCCGTTACTCGCGGACGGTTTGCGCCGTGATTACCGCTTGACCCGTGCAGTGGGGATTTTCGGTCAGGTGATGGCCGAGTACGTGCTGACCTACATCCTCGGCCATGAGCGCGAAGTGCTGGCGCGCCTGGTCAGCCAGGTCGAACGCAAATGGGATAACCGCAGCGGTCAGAGCCTGGTCGGACGTAAAGTGCTGATCGTCGGCACCGGTGACATCGGCCAGAGCGTGGCGCAGTTCCTGCGGCCGTTCGGCATCGAGTTATACGGCATCGCCAGCACTGCCCGCGAGCAGGCGCCGTTTGTCGAAGTCGGTTCGATGGCCGATCTGCCACGGCTGGTGGGCGAAGTGGATTACGTGGTCAATCTGCTGCCGAACACCGAACACACCCACGATATCTACGACGCTGCGCTGTTCAAGCAATTCAAGCCGACCGGGTTGTTTATCAATGCCGGGCGCGGGGTTGCGGTGGTGGATGCCGATCTGGTTGAAGCGTTGAAGGAAGGGCATCTGGCGGGGGCGGTGATCGACGTTTGCCGTCAGGAGCCACTGCCGCAACGCCATCCGTTCTGGACCGCATGGGGCTTGCTGCTGACCGGGCACAGCTCGGCACCGACGTCACCGGCGCTGATGGTGCAGTTGTTTGTCGAGAACCTGAAGGCGTATCAGGCAGGTGAGGCGTTGCGCGGGGAAGTGGATTTCAGTCGCGGGTATTGATCTCCTTGCTTCAGATCGTTCCCACGCTCCGCGTGGGAATGCAGCCGGGGACGCTCTGCGTCCCATTGGAACGCGGAGCGTCCCTTGAGTCATTCCCACGCGGAGCGTGGGAACGATCATTTGCGGTGTGGCTTAGAGGGTGAAGTCGCCTTCAGCCGCCAGCTCGCTCAGCGGACGACGCGGGCTCGGCTCTTCACGGGCCTGCAGGTATTCAGCCAGCGTTGCCTTGTCACCCAGTTTGCCAACGGCCACCGCCGCGTGCAGCGCATAACCTTCCGGAATATTCAGCTCCTTGCGCGTCAGCTCCTGATCGAACCCGGCCATGCCGTGGGTGTGCCAGCCGCTGAGGCTCGCTTGCAGCGCCAGATGGCCCCACGCCGAACCCGTGTCGAAGGTGTGCCACAACGCCGGGGTTTCTTCCGTCGCACCCGGTGCAATGAACGTGGTTTTCGAAATCACGATGACCAGCGCCGATGCGTGCTGCGCCCAGCTACGGTTGAATTCATTGAGCAGGCCCAGATAACGCTCCCAGTTCGGCGTATCGCGACGCGCATACAGGAAACGCCACGGCTGCGAGTTGTACGCCGAGGGCGCCCAACGGGCCGCTTCGAAGAAACTCAGCAGGATTTCTTCCGGGATCGCTTCGCCGGTGAAGGCGCGCGGCGACCAGCGGTCGGTGAATTGCGGGTGAATGGCGTAATCGGCAACGCGAGGGTTGGCACTCATCGAGAGATTCCTTGCTACGTTTGAGTCAGGGATTTGCATGAAAACCCGGCGGGATCAGTTGCGCTGAACGATGGGGTTTTCCGAGCCTGAGGGTTCACCACAATGCAACGCGGTCGAGCGTTAATGGCTTGCGGGCAAGGCTCCTTGCGACTGGCAAAGCTACGCGCCGCCACAAAAACTGACAAGTCCCGCACAACCGGCAGTCGCCAACGCTTGGCCCGCAAGGCCTTGAGCACTAGACTGGCGGCCTTTTCACCACCTGATGTTGATGCTTGAGCCATGGCCGCCGAAGTCGAACCGTTCTGGAAACGCAAAACCCTCGATCAGCTGAATCACCAAGAATGGGAATCGCTGTGCGACGGCTGTGGTCTGTGCTGCCTGCAGAAACTCGAGGATGAAGAGGACAACAGCGTTTATTACACGCGCATCGCCTGCAAACTGCTGGACCTGAAAACCTGCCAGTGCAGCGATTACCCGAACCGCCTCAAATTTGTCCCGGACTGCATCCAGCTCACCCCGGGCCAGGCCGAAGAATTCAAATGGCTGCCGCCGACCTGCGGATATCGACTGGTCAGCGAAGGCAAGGATCTGCCGTTGTGGCACCACCTGGTTTGCGGCGATCGCGACGCGGTGCACCACGAGCGGATTTCCCAGTCCGGGCGCATGCTCGCCGAAGGCAGCGTGCCGGAGGATGACTGGGAAGATCACCTGATTTTCCGCGCGGGCTGAACACCTGCGGATTCAAGCTTTACCAAGGAGTGTGTATGGCTGTCGGATTGTCGCGAGCGTTGATGATTGCGCTGCTGGCGGTGAGCGCGCCGGCATGGGCGGCGAAGAAAGTCGATCTGGATTATCACGTGCGCCTGTTGCCACAGAGCGATCAGGCCGAAGTACGCCTGACCCTGGCCAAAGGCGAGGCGGTGCGCAGTCTCGACTTCGATCTTGGCGACGGCAGCCATTACAGCGACTTCAAGGCTGACGGCCAGTGGCTGCTGAGCCCGGGCAAACAGGCGCGCGGGGTCTGGCGCCCCGCCAGCGAAAAGTCCAGCCTGACCTACCGCGTGCGCATCAGCCACGGCCGCAAGAACGGCAGTTTCGACACGCGCATGACCCCGACTTGGGCGTTGATGCGTGGCGACGAACTGGTGCCGCCGGCCAGACTCGATCAGCAGGACGGCACCGAACTGGTCGCGCGTCTGCAATTCGAATTGCCCGACGGTTGGAAGAGCATCGAAACCGCATGGCCGCGCATCGGCAAAAACAAGTTCCGCATCGATAACCCGTCACGGCTGTTCGACCGCCCGACTGGCTGGATGCTCGCCGGGCACCTCGGCAGCCGCCGCACACGCTTGGGCGAAACCGAAGTCACCGTGGCCTCGCCGCAAGGGCAGGGCATGCGCCGGATGGACGTGCTGACGTTGCTGACGTTCGTCTGGCCGCAGGTGCAGGCGGTTTATCCACGCCATCCGGCCAAACTGTTGATTGTCGGCGCCAACGACCCGATGTGGCGCGGCAGCCTCGGTGCGCATGAATCCATCTACGTGAACACGCGATTGCCGCTGGTCAGCGAAAGCGGCAGCAGCGCGCTGGTGCGTGAACTGGCGCAGGTGTTCGGGCGGATCAACGACGAGCAGCGCAGTGACTGGATCAGCGAAGGCTTTGCCGAGTATTACGCCATTGAATTGGTGCGCCGCGCCGGTGGCATGAGCGATGAGCGTTATCAGGCGTTACAGGCGAAACTGGCCAGGGACGGCCAGAAAGTCACGACGTTGCGCGGTGAGCAGATCAGCCCGGCGCAGGTGGCGAAAGCAGTGGTGGTGTTGCAGGAGCTGGATGGCGAGATTCGCTTGAAGACGCGCAACAAGCGTTCGCTGGATGACGTGTTACGTGGGGCGATGCATCTGGGGACGGTGAGTACCAAGGAGTTTGTGCAACTGGCCGAGAGCGTGCTTGGCGAGTCTTCCAAAGTGCTTGATACCGCATTGCTACAGTAAAGATCAAAAGATCGCAGCCTTCGGCAGCTCCTACCTGTGGAATGCGTTTTCCCTGTAGGAGCTGCCGAAGGCTGCGAGCTTTTGCTTTTAAGCTATCAACCCCCGGCTTTCGGCGATTTCACCGAATCATTGCCGGTCACGGTGGCGGTGCTGGTCGCCGCCTCGGCATTGGCCTTGAGCTTGCTCAACTCTTCCCCGGCCCGCTCGATCTTCGCCCGCACATTGTTCATGTCCTGACGACTCTTCTCGATCAGGCTTTTCACCGAGCTGTGCCCGGTAATCCCGCGCGCCATGGCCACGCCGCCAATCGCCACCTGAATCAAACCGAACACACCGCCACGGCGCAGGCCCTTGCCGACCATGATCACGCCACCGGCCAATGAGCCGATGCGCTCCCAGCCTTCGACGTTCTGCTCGGAATGGCTCTGGAACGGGGTGGATTCGATACGCTCGACGCGTTTGAGCTCGGTCATGATCTTTCTCCAGGCAATGAGTAATGGATAAATTAGCTGACTGCCAGAGCGGTCAGCTCGTTCCATCGGATGTGCGACGCTTTAGCGGAATTTTGGCCCGGAGCGGGTGTTCAAGCCCTTGGCCATGCGGTCGTAGAGCACGACGTTGACCGTGGCGGCGAGGTTCATGCAGCCAGTGGTCGGGATGTACACGACGTCTTCGCACCAGTCGCGGATCTCTTTATCCAGCGAGCCGTCTTCCGGGCCGAAGATGTACAGGGCGCGATCCGGGTGGGTGTACTCCGGCAGCGGGCGGGCGCCCTCGACCAGTTCCACGGCGACCGGCACGCAGTTGAGCGGGAGGATTTTTTTCAGATCGTCGATGCCGATCAGCGGGATGTCGTAGTGCACGCGTTTGGTATCGGTGACGAAGTCGGCGGCGCGTTCATAACGCTTGCCGGTGTAGAACACCGACGCCACGCCATAGCAGCCTGCGGCGCGCATCACCGAACCGACGTTCTCCGGTGATTTGGGGTTATACAAACCAATGCAGCTGTACCGTTTGTCTGCCACGAGCGGGGTGCCTTCGGGAAAAAGAGCGCGATTATACGGGGATAAGATCAAAAGATCGCAGCCTTCGGCAGCTCCTACAGTTGAATGGCGTACACCCTGTAGGAGCTGCCGAAGGCTGCGATCTTTTGCTTTTTAATCTTCTTTCTTCATCAACCCGGCCAACGCGGCAAACGGGTTATGCGTGGCCTTGGCAATCTTCGGCGTGCTCAGCGAGCCTTCGCTGAAATACTGCTGATCGGTATAGCGCGAGTGTTCGTTGTCGTGGCAATACAGGCACAACAATTCCCAGTTCGAGCCGTCCTGCGGGTTGTTGTCGTGGTTGTGGTCGCGGTGGTGCACGGTCAGTTCGCTCAGGCGCTTGCCGGAAAATTCACGGGTGCAGCGGCCACAGACGTGCGGGTACATCTTCAGGGCCTTGTCGCGGTAGCCCATTTCCTTGTCGCGCTGGTTGTCGGCGAGAATGCGATCCAGCTTCGACGTGTTGGTTGGGGTGGACGAACTCATGGGTTCACCTTTGTAAAAGACTAATGACGGTTAGCGCAGAGTTTAGCTCAGCCCTTGAGCTTCTCGGCAATCCAGATCGTGTGGCGCGTGCCCTTGTTGCCGTGGGCGAAGACCTGGACTTCTTCGGCCTTGAAGCCGGCCTTCTTCAATTTGTCGGAAAACAGCCGGTCGGCGCTGGCCGACCACACGGCGAGCACGCCTTTCGGGCGCAGGGCTTTGGCGCAGGCATTCAGACCAGCGGCCGAGTACAGCCAGCTGTTGGCCTTCTGCGTCAGGCCTTCGGGGCCGTTGTCGACGTCAAGCATGATCGCGTCGAAGCCGTTCGGCTCGCTTTGCAGCACCTTGGCCACGTCTTCCTGACGGATCACCGTGCGCGGATCGAGCAGCGGGCGGCCGGACTTTTCCCCGAGCGGGCCACGGTTCCACTCGACCACACCGGGCACCAACTCAGCGACCACCACTTCGGCAGTCTTGCCCAGATGCTTGAGTGCCGAGGCGAGGGTGAAACCCATGCCCAGACCGCCGATCAGCACCCGCGAATCCGGGCGGCCAGCGACCTTGCGGCAAGGAATCTCGGCCAGCGCATCTTCGGAACCGTGCATGCGCGTATTCATCAATTGCCCGCCGTCGCCGCCCTGGATCTTGATGACAAAATCCTCGCCATACTCGAACAGGCACAGGGCACCGCCGCTTTCAGGGATCGGGGTGGTGTCGAGCAGAACGAAACGTTTCATGGAAATCTCTACAAGGGGGAAGGCAAGCAGGCCCGTTGGGAGTAGCCTGAGCGCAGACTAAGGCCAAACGGAGCCCTTGATGAAGCGCACCATTCTAACGGTCATTGCCCTGGCCGCGCTCTCGATTACTGCAGTGCAGGCGCAACAGACGATTCCGCTCAGCCCGGCGCCGCAACCCGGCTCGCCCGGTACCGCAACGCCGACGCCGTATCCGCAGATCACGCCGATCACCATTCCCAAGTCCGGCGCTGGCAGTGGCAGCCCGCCGCTGGTGCCGATCGAGATGCCTAGCCCGCCGAGCAAGGATCAACCGGTGCCGGGCATCGAACCGAGCGGCAGCAAGGCGAAATCCCCCGGCGGTTAAACCTGTTGCGCCGCCAGTTGGCCGTCGGCCATGCGCAGGCGTTTCGACAGCGAGACGGCGAGGGCGCGGATGATCTTCGCGGCGATCTTCGGCGCGTCGTTGAGCATTTTTTCCAGCGAATCCTTGCCGAGGTTCAGCAACTGGCAGTTGCTCGCGGCGATGCAGGTGGCCGAACGTCGCTCTCCATCGAGCACGGCCATTTCACCGAACGCCCTACCGCTGCGCAGGGTGGCCATGGTGATGACCTGGCCATCGGGCCCGGTTTTCTGCACGGCGACCTGACCGGTGTGAATGATGCACATGAAACTGCCGGCATCGCCCTCACGGAAAATCGCCTCGCCCTCAGCCACGGTGCTGATGCTGAAGTAGCCGGAAGCGGCCGCAAAATCGGCCAGCTGCAATTGATCGAACAGGCCGCAGTCCATCAGCCAGTCGCGGATTTCGTTGTTCAGGAAGGTCGGTTCTGACATGTCGTCACGGTCTTTTTATTGTCTCGGATTTCAGGCTACACACGGTCCCCATGCAGGAGCTGCCGAAGGCTGCGATCTGTTGATCTTGCCTTTGAAAAAATCAAAATCAAAAGATCGCAGCCTTCGGCAGCTCCTACAGGGATCTGTGGGGTATCGGCCTCTCGGGTCTGGAATTAAGACCCAAGTGACCGACGGAGTTCCTCAGGCCAGGCCCAAAACCTTGAAAACAAATGCGTATTCGAGTGCTACGTCACGTAATCCCTGATAACGCCCGCTCATCCCGCCATGCCCGGCGCCCAGTTCTGTCTTGAGCAGCAGCACATTGTCGTCAGTCTTGGTCGCGCGCAATTTCGCTACCCACTTGGCCGCTTCCCAGTACTGCACGCGGCTGTCGTTGTAGCCGGCGATCACCAGTGTCGCCGGATAATCCTGCGCGCTGACGTTTTCGTAGGGCGCGTAAGCCTTGATCCGCTCGTAGACCTCCGGCTCTTCGGGATTGCCCCACTCGTCGTACTCGGTGACGGTCAGTGGAAGCTCCGGATCGAGCATGGTGTTGAGCACGTCGACGAACGGCACTTCAGCAATCGCCACGCCGAACAGATCCGGACGCTGGTTGAGCACGGCACCGATGAGCAAACCACCCGCGCTGCCGCCACTGATCGCCAGTTTTTCGGCAGTAGTGATGCCGTTGAGGATCAGAAACTCGGCGCAGGCAATGAAATCGCTGAAGGTGTTGTGTTTGTGTTCCTGCTTGCCGGCGCGATACCAGGCTTCGCCCAATTCACCGCCGCCGCGCACGTGAGCAATGGCGAAGGCCATGCCGCGATCCAGAAGGCTCAGGCGCGCATGGGAGAACCACGGATCAAGGCTCGAACCGTAAGCGCCGTAGCCATAGAGATACAGCGGCACCGCTTTGCCGACCATTTCGCGCTTCATCACCAGGCTGATCGGCACTTGCGTTCCGTCCGGCGCGGTCGCCCACAGGCGCTGGCTGACATAAGCGTCGGCGTCGAACGGGCCGAGTACCGGGGTTTCTTTCAACACCGCTTGTTCGCCGCTGGCGAGGATAAGTTGGCGGACCTGTGCCGGGCGATTCAACGCCTCGTAGCGCAGACGAATGCGGTCGCTCTCGAACTCCAGGCTGTTTTGCACATAGAGGCTGTAGGCCGCGTCCGGCAATTGCACGCGATAAGGCGTCAGACCGTGCGGGTGAACTTCGATGATCGGCAGGCCACCCTCGCGCAGGCTCAGGGTCATCGCCTCGGTGTTGAGGCTGACGCCATCAAGCATCACCGTGTCGCTGTGGGGGATCAGGTTCTGCCAGTCGGCTTCGGTCGGCGCGGTACCGGTGTCCGGGGCCTGATACAGGGCGTAGTTGATGCCGTCGCGGTTGGTGCGGATGAACCACGTCCACACGCCGTCGAGCACGCCGTGATCGACATCGTATTCATGATCTTCGACCCGTGGGGCCAGGCAAGTGAACGGCAGGTGCGGCTGATTGGCGTCGAGCGCCCAGACTTCGCTGGTGGTCTTGCTGCCCAGCGACAGCAGCAATTGCTGCTCGGAACTGGAACGGTAGCAGTGCAGGAAGAAACGCCCGTCCGGCTCATGGAAAACTTCTTCGGCAGCGGTGCCGTCGAGGCGATAACGGAACAGTTTGTGTGGGCGGTGGGTGTCGTCGAGTACGCCGAAAAACAGGGTCAGGCTGTCGTTGGCCCAGGTCATGCTGCCGTCGCAGTCCTGAAACTCCAGTTCGCTCACTTTGTCGTTGGCCAGTTCCTTGACGAACAGCGTGTAGATCTCATCGCCCGAGGCGTCGACGCTGTAGGCCAGGCGCTGGTGATCCGGGCTGATGCTGAACGCACCGAGCGAGAAGAAGCCGCCGTTGGCCAGCTCATTCGGGTCGAGCAGCAGTTGCTCGCGGCTTTCATCGAGGGTCAGGCTGTCGTCCGCCGGACGCGGGCAGCGGTAGTGCCGGGCGTATTCATCGCCCGCCGTGGTGCGCGTGTAATACAGGTACGGGCCCCACGGCGAGGGCAGGGACAGGTCGGTTTCCAGAATCCGGCCCTTGATCTCTTCGAACAGGCTTTCACGCAGATCGGCCTGATCGGCGGTTTGCGCCTCTTGCCAGGCGTTTTCGGCCTTGAGGTAATCGAGCACCGCGTCGGTGTCGCGCTCCTGCAGCCAGGCATACGGGTCGGCACCGGGCGCCTTGTGGGCAATCGGGGCACTGATGACGTTGGCGGATTGGGGCATGGAAGGCTCTCGGACAAATTACGGAATAGGGTTTTCGCAGCTTTTGAAACCGTCGCAGGCCCCTGTGGGAGCGAGCCTGCTCGCGAAAGCGGTGGGTCAGACAACAATGTTTCAACTGACAGTCCGTATTCGCGAGCAGGCTCGCTCCCACAGGTCGCATGTCTATTGGGACAAGCCGGACGGGCGAAAAGTCGTTACTATAAGCGCCTCTTTGCCTGCCTTGCCATGGACACCATGACCGAGAACGACTATCTGATCGCCTGGGGCCTCTACGCCTTTGCCGCTGTGGGCTGCCTGTTGGTATGGATGCGCCTGACTACCTGGATGTGGCGCTGGTTGCGCGAACCGCTGCGTGTGTTGATGGCGGTGTTGCTGTTCAGCCCGACCATCATTGACCCGGTCAAGGAAAAGGTCGCGCCGGCCATTGCCATCACCGCGCTGGATCTGGCCTTCAAGGTTGGCAACAACGCCTGGCGTGCAGTCTCCGATCTGTTCATGTACGGCATGATCGCTTTCGGCATCTACCTGATTTTCGTGCTGATCCGCTTTCCGCTCGAACGTGCTTCGAAGGCGCGCCGGGAACAGGCCGAAGCCGCCAAGGCCGCCGCACGCGCCGATGACCGCGACGATGATCAACCGTTTGGCGGTGCCGGCGATGACCGTTACGGTCGCCCGCCAGTGCCGAACAATCCGCAGCGCATGCGGGTCGAGCCGCGTCTGTAACCCGAGAGTCCGCACATGTGTGAATTACTGGGCATGAGTGCCAACGTGCCGACCGATATCGTGTTCAGCTTCACCGGCCTGATGCAGCGCGGCGGCCGCACCGGCCCGCACCGCGACGGTTGGGGTATCGCCTTTTATGAAGGTCGTGGCTTGCGTCTGTTTCAGGACCCGGCGGCGAGTTGCGAGTCGGAAGTCGCCAATCTGGTGCAGCGTTATCCGATCAAAAGCGAAGTAGTCATCGGCCACATCCGCCAGGCCAACGTCGGCAAGGTCTGCCTGTCCAACACCCACCCGTTCGTCCGCGAACTGTGGGGGCGCAACTGGTGCTTTGCGCACAACGGCCAGCTCGCCGATTTCACTCCAATCAAAAGTTTCTACCGCCCGGTTGGCGATACCGACAGCGAAGCGGCGTTCTGCGATTTGCTCAACCGCGTGCGTGCAGCATTCCCGGAGCCGGTCGATATAGAAGAGCTGTTGCCGGATCTGGTCGCCGCGTGCGCCGAATACCGCAGCAAAGGCGTGTTCAACTGCCTGCTCAGCGATGGCGACTGGCTGTTCTGCTATTGCTCGACCAAACTCGCACAGATCACCCGACGTGCACCGTTCGGTCCGGCACGCTTGAAGGATGTCGACGTGATCGTCGATTTCCAGGCGGAAACCACGCCCAACGACGTGGTCACGGTGATCGCCACCGAGCCTTTGACCGAAAACGAAACCTGGACCCGCTACGAACCGGGCCAATGGAGCCTGTGGCGACGCGGCGAATGTGTCAGCCAAGGCAAGACCGAATAAGGATCTATCCCCGATGTTGCTCAGTTATGTACGGCTGGTGTTGTTTGCGGCGGGCCTGTTGATCGGTGTCCAGGTGCCGGGTTTCATCAACGATTACGCGAAACGCGTGGAGGCGCATCTGATCGAGGCGCAGACCGGTTTGCGCGGTTTTCAAGGGACTGCCGAGCAGTTCTTCAAGGGCGATATGCAGGCACTGGTCGCGCATTATCGTGCCAGTGAGGATCCGATCTTTCGCAGCGATGCCGACAGTCTGAACACCTTGCTCACCCGTCAGGTCGCGTTGGACAAGCAGTTCCAGGCGATGCAGGGCCCTTGGTACATCCGCTTCCTGCAGGTCGTGCTGGCGGCGGATCCGGACATTCGCAAGGAAACCTGGAACGGCTACAGCTACCAGATCCTGCTGACCCCGGAAGCGATGATATGGGGCATGAGCGGCGCGTTGCTGCTGTCGTTCGGGATTGAGTGCCTGTTCCGCTTGATCGATTGGGTTGTGCTCGGTGGCCGACGCTTGCGCCAGAGCCGGCCGATCGAAGATCGCGACGTGCGCGGCCTCTGATGATCGTTCCCACGCTCCGCGTGGGAATACCTCAACGGACGCTCCGCGTTCGGCTTTCGAGGGACGCGGAGCGTCCCGGGCTGCATTCCCACGCGGAGCGTAGGAACGATCAACTTAACGCGATGTAGTCCTTGCCCACCTTGTGCGCATACCCTTCAAGCACCTGCTGACACAACGTCACAATCTCCTCGACCCACTCAACCCCCACCCGCCACGACACCACCACCTGCAGGTTTGGCGGTCGCTGATCAATATCCAATAACGTCAATTCCCCCCGCGCCAGCTCCTCAGCCACCAACACCGGCGGCAGCACACCAATCCCAAATCCATCACGCAATAACCGGGTAATCGCCGACACCGAGTTCACGCAATTCAAACGTGGCGCCAGTACGCCATTGGCTTGCATCAACGCCAGAAGGTCCTGATGCGGCCGGGAGTTTTTCGAGTAGGTGATGATCCGCTCCTGCGCCAGTTCGGCGAGGTCGGCGTAATCGCGGTTGTAGATAGAATTGCTCGCGACAATCCAGCCCAGCGGATGACTGGCCAGCTCCAGACTGCGCACGCTTTCATGGCGGATCAGATCGGTTTGCAGAACGATGTCGAGAAAGCCTTTTTGCAGCTGATCGCAGAGGTTCAGCGAGGTATCCGCCACCAGCTCGATTTCCACCCGTGGATACAGATCGGTCATCTGCGCGACCAACGGGCTGAGCCAGGTGTGGATTACCGTGTCCATCACGCCGATACGCACGCGGCCGACTTTACTCGAGCGGGTCTCGATCGACTGTTTCAGCGCCGACATGGTGTCGAGCATCTGCTCGGCGTACTCCAGCACTTTCAGCCCTTCGGGCGTCAGGCTGACACCGCGTGAATCGCGCAAAAACAGCTTCACCCCCAGCTCACCTTCCAGTACCGCGATGCGGCTGGAAATCGACGCCTGGGTGGTGAACAGCTTGTCGGCGGTCAGGCGAAAACTCTTCAGTCGGGCGACCCAGACAAAGGTCTCGAGAAACTTCAGGTTCATGGGCAAGGCTCGGGTGACAAATTTTTCTTATGGCTAAGGCGGGTTTTTATTCGTTGGACGCAGCAGGGCCGCGCGACGAAAAATCGACGCATCCGGTCCCCACGATAGGCGTCGTCGGGGCTACGAACAAGACCAATAAAAAACCTGCGGAGATAAGCCATGCGTGCTCCCGACACCCTAGAAGTACCCAAGGCAACGGCGCGTCCGGGGCCGTTCGACTGGTATCGCAACATCAACCAGCAAGAGCGTCGCACGTTCTGGAGCTGCAAGATCGGCTACGGTCTGGACGGCATGGACACGCAGATGCTCAGCTTCGTCGTGCCGACGCTGATCGCGATGTGGGGCATCACCACCGGCGAAGCGGGGCTGATCCACACCAGCACGTTGATTGCTTCGGCCATCGGCGGTTGGGTTGCCGGAATTCTTTCTGACCGCATCGGCCGCGTGCGCACCCTGCAACTGACGGTGCTGTGGTTCGCCTTCTTCACCTTCCTCTGCGGCTTCGCGCAAAACTATGAACAACTGTTGATCGCCCGGACGTTGATGGGCTTCGGTTTCGGCGGCGAATGGACCGCCGGCGCGGTGCTGATCGGCGAGGTGATCCGCGCCAAGGACCGTGGCAAAGCGGTGGGCATGGTGCAATCCGGTTGGGCGCTGGGCTGGGGGCTGACGGCGATTCTGTATGCGCTGCTGTTCTCGGTGTTGCCGCCGGAAGACGCCTGGCGTGCGTTGTTCATCCTCGGCATCGTGCCGGCGATTTTTGTGATTTTCGTCCGTCGACTGGTGAAAGATCCGGAGATCTACCGCGAGGCCAAGGCGCAGCAAACGCCGGAGACTCAATCGAAATTCTACGAAATCTTCGCACCCGGCATGCTCTTCACCACGTTCCGCGCTTCGCTGCTGACCACGGGTGCGCTGGGCGGTTATTACGCGATCACTTCCTGGCTGCCCACCTTCCTGAAAAACGAGCGCGGTTTGAGCGTACTCGGCACGGGCGGTTATCTGGCGATGGTGATTGTCGGGTCTTACGTCGGTTATGTGATCAGCGCTTATCTGACCGACCTGCTGGGACGGAAAAAGAACTTCATCCTGTTCGCGGTCGGCTCGTTCACCATCGTTCTGCTCTATACGCAGTTGCCGGTGAGCAACGGCGTGATGCTGTGGCTGGGCTTCCCGCTGGGCTTCTTCGCCTCGGGGATTTTCAGCGGCATGGGCGCGTTTCTGACTGAATTGTTTCCTACACGAATTCGCGGTTCGGGGCAGGGCTTTTGCTACAACATCGGTCGGGCGCTGGCGGCATTGTTTCCGCTGCTGATCGGTCTGCTTAGCCAGAAAGTACCGTTGAGCGTCGGCATTGGCGCATTTGCTGCGGTGTCTTATGGCGTGGTGATTATTGCGGCATTGAGCCTGCCGGAAACCCGTGGCAAGCAACTCGATGCGCAGTAACTGATAACCTGCCAAGCACAGTCCTACAGATAAAAAGACAAGCCCCTACAGGAGTGTTCACCGTGAGCCGCCTGCTATTGAATTGCGACATTGGCGAGAGCTTCGGCAGCTGGACCATGGGTCTGGATGCCGAGGTCATGCCCTTCATCGATTGCGCCAACGTGGCCTGTGGTTTCCACGCGGGTGATCCGAGCATCATGCGCAAGACCGTCAGCCTGGCGTTGAGCCACGGCGTGCAGATCGGCGCACACCCGGCCTATCAGGATCTGGTCGGCTTCGGCCGCCGTTCCATGGCGTATTCGGCGCAAGAACTGCAAGACATCCTGCATTACCAGATCGGCGCCCTCGACGGCATCTGCAAGGCGCAAGGCGGGCGCGTCAGTTACGTCAAACCCCATGGCGCGATGTACAACGACATGATGGCCAACCCGGCGCAATTGCGTGCGGTGATTCAGGCAGTGGCCGCTTATGACCGCAGCTTGCCATTGATGCTGATGGCCACTCGCGACAACTCCGCTGCCCAGCAGATTGGCGATGAGTACGGCGTGACCTTATGGTTCGAAGCCTTCGCCGACCGTGCTTACGACAGTGCCGGCAAACTGGTTTCACGACAATTGCCGGGCGCGGTGCATCACGACCCGGAAAAAATCATCGAGCAAGCCCTGACCATTGCCCGTGGCGACAACCTCAGCGCCAGCGACGGCAGCGCCTTGCGCCTGCACGCCAACACCCTTTGCGTGCATGGCGACAACGCCAGTTCGGTGGCCGCCGTGCAACGCATTCGCGAAGCCTTGAATCAGCAGAGCGCCTCATGAACCCAAGGATAGAAGTGGTGGCACTGGATTGCCTGATGCTGCGCCTGTTCGATGAAATCGCTGAGGCCAACATGCCGTGGATGCTCGCTGCCAGTGAGCGTTTGCGTGCGGCATTCGGTGAGCAACTCATCGATCTGGTGCCGTCTTATACGACGTTGATGGTGCATTACGATTTGACCGCATTGAGTCCGAGTCAGGCGCGGGAATTGATCGCCGAAGCGTTGATCGATCTGTCACCGAATGCGCAAACCGCTGGCCAATGCCATGTGCTGCCGGTCTGGTACGACTTGAGTGTCGGCCCTGAGTTGAGTTTGCTGGCCGAACGCAGCGGTCTGGCGGTGGATGAAGTGATCCGTCGCCACAGCGGACGTGAGTATCAGGTATTCGCCCTTGGTTTCGCGCCGGGTTTCGCGTTTATGGGGTTGGTCGAAGAAGTGCTTGCCGCGCCTCGCCTGAACACGCCACGCAAAAAAGTCGCTGCCGGTAGCGTCGGCATTGCCGAACGGCAGACGGCGGCTTACCCCGTGGTCTCTCCCGGCGGCTGGAACCTGATCGGCCGTACCCCGGCCAAGTTGTTCGACCGCAATCGCGATGGTTACAGCCTGATGCAACCCGGCGACACCGTGCGATTCGAAGCGGTCAGTCATGCCGAGTTCGTCAATCTGGGCGGCGATGACACGCCACTGGAGGCGCAGGCATGAGCCGACTGAGGATTGAGGCGAGTACGCCGCTATGCCTGTTGCAGGACGCAGGGCGTTTCGGCGTGCGGCATCTGGGCGTGACCCAGGGCGGCGCGGCGGATTGGTGTTCGATGGGTTGGGCCAACTGGTTGCTCGGCAACGAGCTGGATGCAACGGTGATCGAAATCACCCTCGGCGGCTTTGCCGTGGTGGCCGAAGAGGCGTGTTGGCTGGCGTTGGCTGGCGCAGATCTTGGCGCGCAGATCGACGGGCAGCCACTGGCGCCGTGGCGCAGTTTCAAATTGAGCAGGGGGCAGACGTTGCGCCTCACTCAGCCGTTGCTCGGTGCCCGGGCTTACCTGGCAGCGCCGGGTGGTTTTGATGCACCGAAGGTGCTGGGCAGCAGCGCCACGGTTGTACGTGAAGAACTCGGTGGTCCGGATGGCATGGGCTTACCATTGGCGAAGGGCGCGACGCTGAGTTATCGCGGTGAATCGCTGTTGCTGCGCGAAGTGCCTTTGGCATTACAGCCGGATATGAAATCGAATGCGCCGCTGGATCTGGTGCTCGGCGCACAGATCGGCCAGTTCAGCGGGCAGAGTCTGTTCGATGCATTCAACAGCGTCTGGACACTGGACAGTCGCGCTGATCGCATGGGCATTCGTTTACTGGGCAAGGCGCTGGAGTATCAGGGCCAGCCGATGATTTCCGAGGGGATTCCATTGGGCGCGGTGCAAGTGCCGCCGGACGGCCAGCCGATTGTGTTGCTCAATGATCGACAGACGATTGGTGGTTATCCGCGATTGGGCGCATTGACGCCGTTGGCGTTGGCGCGGTTGGCGCAGTGTCTGCCGGGGACGCAGGTGCGGTTGCGGCCGGTGGTGCAAGACGTTGCGCACCGTGAGCACATCAAATATCTGCAGTGTTTTCTGAATAGCTAAAAGCTTCGTCGGAACGCCGCCCGGAGCAAGCTCGCTCCCACAATTGAAATGCATTCCAATGTGGGAGCGAGCCTGCTCGCGAAGGGGCCATTACTGACAAAACAGATTATTTGGACAAAAACCGCATCCCTTCCTCAAGCCCGCGCAACGTCAACGGATACATCTGATCTTCAATCAGATCCCGCACGATATTGGTCGACGAGGTGTACCCCCACGTATCTTTCGGATACGGATTGATCCAGATGAGCTTCTTGTACTTCTCCATGAAGCGCTGCATCCACACGTAGCCCGGCTCTTCGTTCCAGTGCTCGACACTGCCACCAGCCTGAGTGATTTCATACGGCGCCATGGCGGCGTCACCGATAAAAATCACTTTGTAGTCGGCGCCGTACTTGTGTAGCAAGTCCTGGGTCGAAGTGCGCTCCGAGGTGCGGCGCATGTTGTTCTTCCACACCGATTCGTAAACGAAGTTGTGGAAGTAGAAGTACTCCAGATGTTTGAACTCGGTCTTGCAGGCCGAGAACAGTTCTTCGCAGATCTTCACGTGCGCGTCCATCGAACCGCCGATGTCGAACAGCAACAACAGCTTCACCGTGTTGCGGCGCTCGGGACGCATCTGAATGTTCAGCAGGCCCGCGTCTTTGGCGGTGTGATCGATGGTGCCGTCGATGTCGAGTTCTTCCGCCGCGCCTTGGCGAGCGAATTTACGCAAGCGACGCAGGGCCACCTTGATGTTGCGCGTGCCCAGCTCCACCGAGTCGTCGAGGTTCTTGTACTCGCGCTGATCCCAGACTTTCACCGCTTTGCCCTGGCGTTTGCCGGCATCGCCGACCCGAATGCCTTCCGGGTTGAAACCGCCGGAGCCGAACGGGCTGGTGCCGCCAGTACCAATCCACTTGTTGCCGCCGGCGTGGCGTTCCTTCTGTTCTTCCAGACGCTTCTTAAACTCTTCGATCAGCTTGTCCAGGCCGCCAAGGGACTGGATCTGCGCGCGTTCCTCGTCAGTCAGCGAACGCTCGAATTCCTTGCGCAGCCAGTCTTCGGGAATCAGCGCCTGCAGATGATCGTCGAGCTTTTCCAGGCCATTGAAGTAGGCGCCGAACGCACGGTCGAACTTGTCGAAATGGCGTTCGTCCTTCACCAGAATCGCCCGCGACAAGTAATAGAACTCGTCCATGTCGGCGAAGGTCACGCGCTGTTTCAGCGCGTTGATCAGGTCGAGCAGCTCGCGCACCGACACCGGCACCTTGGCTGCGCGCATTTCATTGAACAGGTTGAGCAACATGGCGTCAGCCTCTTAGCGGGTGCCGCGACGGCTCATGAACGCGAGGCGCTCAAGCAGTTGCACGTCCTGTTCATTCTTCACCAAAGCACCGGCCAGCGGCGGGATTGCCTTGGTCGGATCGCGTTCGCGCAGCACCGCTTCACCGATATTGTCGGCCATCAGCAGCTTCAGCCAATCGACCAGTTCCGAGGTCGACGGCTTCTTCTTCAGGCCCGGCACTTTGCGCACATCAAAGAACACGTCCAGCGCTTCGCTGACCAGATCCTTCTTGATGTCCGGGTAGTGCACGTCGACGATTTTCTGCAGGGTCGGGCGGTCCGGGAAGGCGATGTAGTGGAAGAAGCAGCGGCGCAGGAAAGCGTCCGGCAGCTCTTTTTCGTTGTTCGAAGTAATGATGATGATCGGGCGCTTCTTGGCCTTGATGGTCTCGTCGATCTCGTAAACGTAGAACTCCATCTTGTCGAGTTCTTGCAGCAAGTCGTTCGGGAACTCGATATCGGCCTTGTCGATCTCGTCGATCAGCAGAATGACCCGCTCTTCGGACTCAAACGCCTCCCAGAGCTTGCCCTTCTTCAGGTAGTTGCGCACGTCGTGGACTTTTTCAGTGCCCAGTTGCGAGTCACGCAGACGGCTGACCGCATCGTATTCGTACAGGCCCTGATGGGCCTTGGTGGTGGACTTGATGTGCCAGGTGATCAGCTTGGCATTGAACGATTCGGCCAATTGCTCGGCGAGCATGGTCTTGCCGGTGCCCGGCTCGCCCTTGACCAGCAGCGGCCGCTCCAGGGTGATAGCGGCGTTGACCGCCAGCTTCAGGTCATCGGTGGCGACGTAGGCCTGGGTGCCTTCGAACTTCATCTGCTAATCCTCGAACGGTAACGCCGACCTGAACGGGCAGGGCGGGGGCGAAATAATCGGATGCCTGACTATAACGCGCAGGCCGGTCGACTGTGAACGCAGACGGCTTATTCAGTCTCTGAATGGGGCGTCACATGTTGACTCAGTCTCGGCGCTTGGCCAGCATTCAGGTATCGCCGATTTGGCGATAGCCTTCAGGATGTCCACTGAATCTGTGGCGAGGGAGCTTGCTCCCGCTGGGCTGCAAAGCCGTCCCCATCTGCCCGGAGGCGCTGAATTGGTGTTATCCATGAAACGACCACGCTTGGCGGCAGTTACTGCGCTCTCTGATAGTCGGCTTGCACTCTGCTTTGTTGATGGTCGCGCGCTGACACTCGATTTGAGTCGAGATATTCAAACGTATAAGCAGTTGCAGCCCTTGCTTGATCCCCAAGTCTTTGCGACTGCCATCTTGGGCGATAACGGTTGGACCGTTGAATGGCCGGCCCCGGATATTCAGATTGGCGCCGATACTCTATATCTGGATGCTTTTCCAGAAATGAACCCTAACCCGCATCAGGCTTCGGCCGCTCATAGCGGGCATTGAATGCCTGGACGAAGCCATTGCGCAAAATCTGCAAAAACGCCTCGAATGCGCTGATATTTTGCTGATGCACGTTGCCGCTGAGTTCTACCTTGGTGGCGAACTGGTTTTTCGCCTGGTTCTTCAGCACGGTTTCCGTGCCGCCCACCAATGCCTCCCAGACCGAGCGGAAGATGCTCTTGTTCTTGTTTTCCACGTCCTGCTGCCAGTTGAACACTTCGACGTCGCGCAGCAGTGGTTTGATATAGCCGTTGACCTGGGCTTTTTTGGCTTGGGCTTCGATCACCACATCACCGTGGCCGGCGTTGAAGTCGAACTTGCCGTAGGCCGAGGCGAAGTCGTTCATGCGCTTGAGTTCGATGTCTTTGGCGCGCAGACGGAATTCGAAGTCCTCGAAGTTGCTCAGAGGGTCGAACGTTGCGGTGGTTTCCAGCGGTGCGTGCCCCAGCAGCAGGGCTTTGCCTTCAAAGCGGGCGTCGCGTTTGCCCTGTTTGTCGACCACGTTGGTCAGGTTGTAGATGCTCGCGTCGACATTGGTCGCGTTCATGTTCACTGGAGGTTTTGAATTGAAGTTGCGGAAACTGATCTTGCCGTCCTGAATCTGTACTTCGTCGAGAGTGATCGGCAGCAATTTGCCCAGTTGCGCGCGCCAGTCAGTGCCCTGACCGGTCTGGGAGTTCTGCTTGTTGGCTCCGCCATCGACGAAATTGATCTCGGGATTGACGAATTTCACTTGCGCCACCACAGCATGGTCGTACCACAGCGAATGCCAGCTGACCGCCAGATCGATCAGCGGCGCGTTGACGAACGGTACCGGTACCTTGCCGTCGACCTTGACGATCTTCAGCCCATTGATCTTGTAGGCGCCGCGCCATAGGGCAAGGTCGACATCAGTGATCTGACCCCGATAATCCCCCATGTCCGCCAGCTTGCCGTTCAGGTAGTCGCGCACCATGTAGGGCAGGGCGATGTGCAGCGCGATCAGCAGCACAACGACGACGGCGAAAATCCCTAGTGGCCAACTGTAGCGACGCTTCATGACGGCAATTCCCTGACGATGTAAGCGATTGACTGTTACGTCGCGCAGACGTTCGACCCGACTGGACTGTGATGGGCAACAGGCATACCTTTGAAGGCTGAATTCAATGCTGCATAAGGACCCAGCCATGAGCCGTATTTTCGCTGACAACGCCCATTCCATCGGTAATACGCCGCTGGTGCAGATCAATCGCATTGCGCCACGTGGCGTGACCATTCTGGCCAAGATCGAGGGGCGCAACCCCGGATATTCGGTCAAGTGCCGGATCGGCGCCAACATGATCTGGGACGCCGAAAGCAGCGGCAAACTCAAACCGGGCATGACCATTGTCGAGCCGACGTCGGGTAACACGGGGATCGGTCTGGCCTTCGTTGCTGCTGCCCGTGGTTACAAATTGATGCTGACCATGCCGGCCTCAATGAGCATCGAACGCCGTAAAGTCCTCAAGGCTCTGGGCGCCGAACTGGTGTTGACCGAGCCGGCCAAGGGCATGAAAGGCGCTATCGAGAAAGCCGCTGAAATCGTTGCCAGCGATGCTGACAAGTACTTTATGCCATCGCAGTTCGATAACCCGGCCAACCCGGCGATTCACGAAAAAACCACCGGTCCGGAAATCTGGAACGACACCGATGGTGCGGTGGATGTACTGGTGGCCGGCGTCGGCACCGGCGGAACCATCACGGGCGTTTCACGGTATATCAAGAATACCCAGGGCAAACCGATCCTGTCTGTGGCGGTGGAACCGGTTTCCTCGCCGGTGATCAGCCAGGCGCTGGCGGGCGAAGAGATCAAACCGAGCCCGCACAAGATTCAGGGGATCGGTGCCGGTTTTGTGCCGAAGAACCTGGATCTGTCGATGGTCGACCGGGTCGAGCAGGTCACCGACGACGAATCCAAGGCCATGGCGCTGCGCTTGATGCAGGAAGAAGGGATTTTGTGCGGCATCTCCTGCGGTGCAGCGATGGCGGTAGCAGTGCGTCTGGCGGAGACGCCGGAAATGCAGGGCAAGACTATCGTGGTGATTCTGCCTGACTCGGGTGAGCGTTATCTGTCGAGCATGTTGTTCAGCGATCTGTTCACTGAACAGGAGACTCAGCAGTAATCCAGTTGATTCAGGTCAGCCAGGGTTCAGGATCGTTATGCTAATAAATGCTTTGTTGCGCAATTCTTAACACTGAATCTTGTGTAAGGCGGGTTTTGCCCGGCGCCGGTAGTGTTTATCATGGCCGGCTGCCATGCCGGGTAAAGGGCGTTGCGCAGCGTTGTCTTTATTCAAGGAGTTGTTGATGACCTTTTCGTTTGCCGCCAAGGCGTTTGTGCTGCTGCTCTTTCTGGGCAGCACGCTCTATGTGCATTTGCGCGGCAAGGCGCGTTTGCCGGTTCTGCGTCAGTTCGTCAACCACTCGGCGCTGTTCGCTCCGTATAACGCCTTGATGTACCTGTTTTCCGGCGTGCCGTCGAAGCCGTACCTGGATCGCAGCAAATTCCCGGAACTGGATGTGCTGCGCGACAACTGGGAAACCATTCGCGACGAGGCCATGCACCTGTTCGACGAAGGCTATATTCGCGCGGCGGAAAAGAACAACGACGCCGGTTTCGGCTCGTTCTTCAAAAAGGGCTGGAAGCGGTTCTACCTCAAGTGGTACGACAAACCGCTGCCATCGGCTGAAACCCTGTGCCCTAAAACCGTGGCGCTGGTCAGTGCGATTCCCAACGTGAAAGGCGCGATGTTCGCGCTGTTGCCGGGTGGCAGCCACTTGAACCCGCATCGTGATCCGTTCGCCGGCTCCCTGCGTTATCACCTCGGCTTGTCGACGCCGAACTCCGACGATTGCCGGATTTTTGTCGATGGTCAGGTTTACGCCTGGCGTGACGGCGAAGACGTGATGTTCGACGAAACCTACGTGCACTGGGTCAAGAACGAAACCGACCAAACCCGCGTGATCCTGTTCTGCGACGTCGAGCGTCCGCTGAGCAACCGCCTCATGACCCGCATCAACCGCTCGATCAGCGCCTGGCTCGGCCGTGCCACCGCACCGCAGAACCTTGACGACGAGCGCGTCGGCGGGATCAATCAGGCCTACGCCTGGAGCAAGAGCTTCAGCGACAAATTCAGCGGCGTGGTCAAACAGTGGAAACGCCGTCATCCGAAGGCCTACCGCGTGATGCGGCCGGTGCTGGCGGTGGTGGTGTTGACGTTGTTGGGGTATTGGCTGTTTGGTTAAGGCTGGATGTTGTAATAAAAAACCGCTCCTTGTGAGCGGTTTTTTATTGCCTGCGAATCAGCGCCGTCCAGCGAGAACGTTGGGTTCATCTACGTCAATGCCATCGACAAGAACCTGCAGAAATCGTTGCTGGTTGGTGGATAACACTAAATCCCCCAGCTTTTCATCGGCTTTGCGTGATCCCTTTTTCGAGGGGGCTCGTTTAACAACCTTACGCATTTTTTTGCCCTCGCTGATCATTAATTGAACAGTTTTCACAATACTTTACCCTCCACTGCGAGCACAAGCCGGCCATCCAAATCAAATGTGAAGCCGAGCTGTCTATATTTCGGAATGGCTCCTTGCATGGGCTCCTGAACTTCAATCAATCTGCTGCCAATAATTTGGGCAAATTCGTCAATGGCCAGCATCGCCAACGCCGCGATACGGTTTTTAAGTGGATGCGCTTCCCCTGGCCTTCCCTCTAGTCGCACGATTCGAATTCGCTGACGGCTATTGTTTGGAATGACAAAACACAGCCCGCAGAGCTCTTGTTCAAACCAGATCGCGACATCCAGAGACAAGGGTTCTCGGGTCTTCCAGGTGACGACATCTCCCCAGGAAAAATGCGGGTTATCCCAAAGCTCAAAAGCACTCATTGCCTGAGCATCGATGGCTTCGAAGCGTACTTTCGAAAAGTCTGCTCCCTCATGAAAAAGCATTTTCTTGGTGGTGATACTAGCCGCCTTTCTCGCCTCTGACCGATACAACTGATAGCGCAGATAACTCCGTTCCCTTGGCATATGATTTCGAGCATTCCATGTCTCCCCATCGATAGGTGTAGCCGTTGCTCAACAGCCTATTCAGCTCCCATGTATCCGTCGCTACTGGCCCTTTGTCCAAATCATTGCAATCCATGTCCCACGCTGGTTATAGTCGGCGCACGTGAGTCGTATGCCTCACCCTCCAACCCTTCAAAAAAGATCTGCGCAAATGCCTGCATCCCTCATCAACGCGGTAGTCGATTCAGCGGTCAACGCTGGCGTCGTGCCGTGCGGGAATCAGCAGCCCAAGCAGATCAGTCATTACCCCCCACCTGTCAGTAGCACGCCGGTGTGCGCAGTCGTATCACCGCCGGGCGTTGGCGTTTCGGGCTGATCGGCAGTTTCTGCTGACCCCTGCGCCCGCCAGAAAAACCTACTGAATTTCAGCTTCGGCTGAGTTGGCTTCTTGCCTGACTACAGGTGGTATTCATGTTTGTCCTGTCGAAAAAATCCGCGCTCGCGGCGGCGTCCACGAGCCTGTTCGTTCTGCTGTGGAGCAGCGGCGCGATCTTCTCCAAATGGGGCCTGGCCCACGCTTCGCCGTTTGCCTTTCTGCTGATTCGCTTTGTGATTGCCTTGTGCGGGCTGGTGCTGCTGGCGCCGTTGCTCAAGTTGAAGTTGCCCAAGGGCGGCCGGCCGATGTTGTTTGCGATTGCCACGGGCGTGGTGTTGTTGGGGGCCTATCAGATTTTCTATCTACTGGCGCTCAACACCAAAGTCACCCCGGGGGTGATGGCGACCATCATGGGCGTGCAGCCGATTCTCACCGTGGTCTTGATGGAGCGGCAGCGCTCGGCGAGCCGGATGTTCGGTCTGGCCCTAGGGCTGGCGGGGCTGATCATGGTGGTTTACCAAGGCATCGGTCTGGCCGGGATGTCTTGGGCGGGGATGCTGTTCGGGTTGCTGGCGCTGGTGAGCATGACGCTGGGCTCGATCATGCAGAAACGCATCACCGACAATCCCCTCGGCACACTGCCGGTGCAGTATCTGGCCGGGCTGTTGTTGTGCGGGATTTTCGTGCCGTTTCAGCCGTTCCACTTTGAACACAGCACTGGTTTTATCGTGCCGGTGCTGTGGATGGGGCTGGTGGTGTCGGTGCTGGCGACGCTGTTGCTGTATCGGCTGATCGCGCGGGGCAATCTGGTGAATGTCACCAGCCTGTTCTACCTGGTGCCAGCGGTGACGGCGGTGATGGACTATCTGATTTTCGGCAATCGCCTGGCGGCGTTGAGTGTGCTGGGAATGTTGTTGATCATCATCGGTCTGGCGTTTGTGTTCCGTAAAACCAACTAGTCGATAGACAGGCGGCGGTTGTCGCGCCGCCTTCGCGAGCAGGTCGAATCGTCGCTCCGTCGCTCCCACACTGGAATGCATTCCCCTGTAGGAGTGAGCCTGCTCGCGATAGCCATTTCAGCAGCGCCAGAAGTCTAGCGGGCTGTCACCTGCGAAGGTTTCACCGCCGCCGGCTTCAACACCAGCCACAACGCCAGCGCAATCAACACCCCGCCGTAGATATGCGCCATCGACAACGGCTCATCCAGCAACAACGCCCCCCACAACACGCCGAACGGCGGGATCATGAAGGTCACGGTCATCGACTTCACCGGACCGATCGAGCTGAGCAGGCGGAAGTAGATGATGTAGGCAAACGCCGTGCAACCCAGGCCCAGGCCCAGCAGCGACAGCCAGACATTCCAGCCACCCCAACTGACCGGCGGCGCGGTGATCACGCTATAGCCGAACAGCGGCAACAGGAACAACGTTGCGCCGAGCATGCTGCCCAGTGCCGACAGACGACTGTCCAGCCCGCCGGCCTGATCGAGCCAACGGCGCGCGAGGAAACCGGCAAAGCCATAGCAAGTGGTCGCCAGCAGGCAGGCAAGGGCGCCCAGCAACAGTTGCATGTCAAATGCCACGGGGCCGGCGCGGGTCAGCACGCCAACGCCTAACAGGCCGAGGAACACCCCGCCCAGTTTGGCTGCGGTGAGTTTTTCACTGAAGAACAACCCGCCAATCAGCACGCCCATCAGCGGCGTGGTGGCATTGAAAATCGCCGAATAGCCGGCTGGCAGTACCTGAGCGGCGACCGAATACAGCGTCGCCGGAATCCCCGAGTTGATCACGCCCAGCAGCATCACGGTTTTCAGTTTGCCTTTGAAATCCCAGCGCACGCGCATCAGTCCGAGGATCACCAGCAGGCCAACGGCCGCAATCGATACGCGAAAGAACCCGGTCGGAATCGTGCCGATCGCTGGCGCGATAATGCGCATGAACAGAAAACTCGCGCCCCAGATGGCCGCCAGCGACAACATACGGAAAATATCGACAGGGCTCACGGCGGGTCTCCTTCCTTGATCGGGACGAGAGTGTTGCCGAGCGCCCTGACGATGGCAACCGCTATTCGGGCATTCAACTTTTGCTCAGATCACAAAGCGTGTGACCAGGCCGTTGAGATCGACCGCCAGACGCGACAATTCCTGGCTCGCGGCCGAGGTCTGAGTCGCCCCTGCGGCGGTCTGGGTCGAGAGGTCACGGATGGTCACCAGATTCTGATCGACCTCACGCGCCACCAAAGCCTGCTGCTCGGCCGCGCTGGCGATCACCAGATTGCGTTGGTTGATCTGCGAGATCGACGCGGTGATTTTCTCCAGCGCCTGGCCCGCGCTGTTGGCTCGGCGCAACGTCTGGCCAGCCTGCTCGGCACTGCTCTGCAACGCACCCACTGTTGCCCCGGTGCCTTGCTGGATGCTGCTGATCATCAGCTCGATTTCTTCGGTGGAATTCTGTGTGCGTTGTGCCAGCGAACGCACTTCGTCGGCGACCACGGCAAAACCGCGCCCGGCTTCACCGGCGCGTGCCGCTTCGATTGCCGCATTGAGCGCCAGCAGATTGGTCTGCCCGGCAATCCCGCGAATCACCTCCAGCACTTTACTGATGTCCTGCGCCTGAGTGGCCAGGCCCTCGGCTTGTTCGGAAGCACCGAGTACGGCATCGACCAGCTCCTGAATCGAACTGATGGTTTCGCTGACCTGCACGTGGCCGTGCTTGCTGTCCTCGTTCGACGCGGCAGACGCCTCGGCGCTGGACACCGCGTTTGCAGCGACTTCGTCCACCGCCGTGCTCATCTCGGTGACTGCTGTAGCGGCTTGTTCGATCTGATCGTTCTGCTGTTGCAGGCCGCGGGTGCTTTGCTCCATCACCGAACTCATTTCCTCGGCCGCGGACGCCAATTGCTGCGCCGATTCGCTGATACCGCGAATGGTCGAGCGCAGATTGCCCTGCATCTCGGCCAAGGCGTCGAGCAGATGCGCAGCCTCATCTTTACCGGTGCTGACGATCTGGCCGCTGAGGTCGCCGGCGGCAATGCGTCGTGCCACGTCCAGTGCCTGATTGATCGGGGTGGTGATGCTGCGGGTCAACTGCCAGGCCAACAGCAGCGTGGCAATCAGGGCAATCACGATGATCGAGGCGACGATCCACAATGCCCGTTGGTACATCGCTGCGGCGGCATCGGCGGCGGCGTCGGCACCTTGCTGATTGAACGCGATCATCTGCTCAAGGGTTTTGTCGAGCAGCGTTCCCTGCGGCGCCAGTTCATTGTTAAGCCGCGTGTAGGCCTGTTCACTTTGTCCGGCGTCGATCTGGCCGATGATCTGTTCGAGAATGCTCATGTACTTGGCGGTGTTGGCATTCAAGCCATCGAGCATCAGCCGTTCTTCTTCGCTGGTGAGCAGGGCTTTGTGATCGGCGAGGCGCTTGAGCAGTTCTTCGCGCTGCGCCTTGATGATGCCTTTGCTTCTGTCGCGCACAGCAGACTGGGTGCTGGTGATCAGGCGCAAGGATTCAAGACGGATGCTGGCGATATTCGCCGCCGCGTCATGAATGCTTTCGATACTCGGCATCCACGACTCTTCGATCACTGCCGCACTTTCGCGCAGGGTTTTCATTTGGCCCAGACCGAACAGGCCGACCACCACCAGCAGACTGGCCAAAACGGCAAAGCTCAAACTGGCGCGCAAACCTATGCGCAGATTCCGGATAGACATCAGTGTGCTCCTTGATCTTTGAAGGGGGGGGGAGGTCGTCCTCGTCAGCGAGGATCTTGTTATGAGGCGGGTGATGGCGGGCTGTATATCAAAGTGCCACTATTTTGGTAAGACCAATCTGGCGTCGTCGCTGACGTTGCGTGAATTCGCAGCAAAGCCACGGACTAGACGCATCAGTGCTGTATTGGATACGAAGCCCAGAGAATTCGCGGGCTGGCGCAGGACGAGAGGAAGAACCACTCAGGCGGTTAACTGACCGAACGGTCGATTAAAAAAACTTTGCTGAAAACTGTGTCGCTGTACAACCCTGACGCGGATTTGGCAGAAATTGCACTTCACGCGCGCACGCTTGCGTGGCTAAGCTCAGGCACAGATTTCCCATGCACGCAGAGGTCTCATCTATGCCGCAGCAATGGCCAGCCACCGACATCGCCCGCATGATCCTCGATGGCTTCGACGATTATCGCGAGCATTTCCGGCGGATCACCGATGGCGCCCGGGAACGCTTCGAGCAGGCACGCTGGCAGGAGACGCAAACGGCGTCGGCGGCGCGGATCAATCTCTATGAAGAAAAGGTCGGCGAAACCATCGCCCGTCTGCGCGAATACTTCGACGACGAAACGCTGATGAATGTCAGCTGCTGGCCGCTGGTGAAAAGCGCCTACATCAGCGTCATCGACCTGCGCTTCGACGATGAGCTGTCCGAGACCTGGTACAACTCGATTTTCTGCGGGCTGTTCAGCCACGACCTGATCAGCGACGGCTGCATGTTCATCCACACCACGCGCCCGAGCCTGCGCCGTGCTCGCGCTGCGCAAACCCGCACATACAAGCCGCAGGGACAACTGTCGGGGATGCTCGCGAGCATTTTTGCCGATTACCGTTTCAGTGAGGATTACGCCGATTTGCCGGGTGACTTGCGCCGGCTCGAAGCGCAACTGCGCGAGAACCTGCCGGACTGGGTGTGCAAAGACCCGGAACTCAGCGTCGAGCTGTTTTCCTCGGTGCTCTACCGCAACAAGGGCGCGTATCTGGTCGGGCGCATCTACACCCGTGACGAGCAATGGCCGCTGGTGATTCCGCTGCTGCACCGCGAAGGGCGCGGGATTCAGATCGACGCGCTGATCACCGACGAAGCCGACGTGTCGATCATCTTCTCGTTCACCCGTTCGTATTTCATGGTCGACGTGCCGGTGCCGGCGGAATTCATCGGTTTCCTGCGGCGCATCTTGCCGGGCAAGCACATCGCCGAGTTGTACACCTCGATCGGTTTCTACAAGCACGGAAAATCCGAGTTCTACCGCGCGCTGATCAATCATCTGGCCAACACCGACGACCAGTTCATCATGGCGCCGGGCGTGCGCGGCATGGTCATGAGCGTGTTCACCCTGCCGGGCTTCAACACCGTGTTCAAGATCATCAAGGACCGTTTTTCGCCGTCGAAAAACGTCGACCGCGCCACGGTGATCGAGAAGTATCGGCTGGTAAAAAGTGTCGACCGGGTAGGGCGCATGGCCGATACCCAGGAGTTCGCCGACTTCCGTTTTCCGCTGAGCAAGTTCGATCCGGCGTGTCTTGAAGAACTGCTGGAGGTGGCGCCATCAACGGTGTCAGTCGAGGGCGACACGGTGCTGATCCGTCACTGCTGGACCGAGCGGCGAATGACCCCGCTCAATCTGTATCTGGAGAACGCCAACGACGCGCAGGTGCGCGAGGCGCTGGAGGATTACGGCCTGGCGATCAAGCAACTGGCGGCGGCGAACATCTTTCCCGGCGACATGCTGCTGAAGAATTTTGGCGTCACCCGGCATGGGCGTGTGGTGTTTTATGACTACGACGAAATCTGTTTTCTGACGGAGGCCAACTTCCGCCACATCCCTGCGCCGCGTACGCCGGAGGACGAGATGGCTTCGGAGCCGTGGTATTCGATCGGGCCGCTGGATGTGTTTCCCGAGGAATTTCCGCCGTTTCTGTTTGCTGATTCGGGGCAGCGCAAGTTGTTCGACCAGTTGCATGGCGAGTTGTATAACGCTGATTACTGGAAGAGTTTGCAGGAGGCGATTCGGGCGGGGAAGGTGATTGATGTCTTTCCTTATCGGCGTAAAGGACTCGACAACGAGTAGCTCTTTTAAAAGCCCCTCACCCCAGCCCTCTCCCGGAGGGAGAGGGGGCCGACCGAGGTGTCTTGGGTCAAACGCCGACCTGAAAGATTTTGGCGATTGTGGATTCGGTAAAGTAATTTCAGGTCGGTGAATACCTTCAGCATCCCCCGGTCGGTTCCCTCTCCCTTTGGGAGAGGGCTAGGGTGAGGGCAGCAATCCCCCTGACACGCCACAAATCCCCCAAATCTGCGACAATCCGCCCCCTGCACATATAGACGACCGAATTGCCTACCCGATGACCGACGAATCGCCCTCCATCGACAAACTGCTAAAAAACCTCGATCACGCCATGCTCGCCGACCGTCACCGGCTGCGGCGGCAGTTGCTTGAGCTGCGCAAGAAACCCGACGAGGCCAAACTGGCCCAGTGGGTGACGCGCATGCAGGCGTCCTGTGATCAGGTGCTGGCGCGCCGTGCCAGCCTGCCGGTGATTCGTTACGACGACAGTCTGCCGATCGCGGCCAAGCGCGACGAGATCAAAAAGGCGCTGGAAAAACACCAGGTGCTGATCATCGCCGGCGAAACCGGCTCGGGCAAAACCACCCAGTTGCCAAAAATCTGTCTGGAAATCGGTCGCGGTCAGCACGGTCTGATCGGCCACACCCAGCCACGTCGAATCGCTGCACGCAGCGTCGCCAGCCGGGTCGCCGAAGAACTCGCTACGCCGCTCGGTGCGCTGGTCGGCTATCAGGTGCGTTTCGAGGATCAAAGCGATTCCAACACCCTGATCAAACTGATGACCGACGGCATCCTGCTCGCGGAAACCCAGAATGATCGCTACCTCGAACGCTACGACACGATCATCGTCGACGAAGCCCACGAACGCAGTCTCAATATCGATTTCCTGCTCGGTTACCTGAAAACCCTGCTGCCGCGTCGTCCGGATCTGAAAGTCATCATCACCTCGGCGACCATCGATCTGGAGCGTTTCTCCAAGCACTTCGATGACGCGCCGATTGTTGAAGTATCCGGTCGTACCTTCCCGGTGGACACCTGGTATCGCCCGCTGACGCTGGAGCAGGACGAAGAGGGCAACCGTGTCGAGGATGACCTGACGGTGGATCAGGCGATCCTCGCCACCCTCGATGAAATTGCCGCGTACGAACGCAGCGAGCGCCGCAGTCCCGGTGATGTGCTGGTGTTCCTGCCCGGCGAGCGCGAGATTCGCGACGCCGCCGACATGCTGCGCAAGGCGCAACTCAAGCACACTGAAATTCTGCCGTTGTACGCGCGCTTGTCGCCGGCCGAGCAGCAGCGGATTTTCCAGTCGCACCCGGGCCGTCGCGTGGTGCTGGCGACCAACGTTGCCGAGACTTCGCTGACCGTGCCGGGCATCCGTTACGTGATCGACAGCGGCACCGCGCGCATCAGCCGTTACAGCTATCGCGCCAAGGTTCAGCGTCTGCCGATCGAAGCGATTTCCCAGGCCAGTGCCAACCAGCGTAAAGGTCGCTGCGGCCGGGTCGAGCCGGGTATCTGCATTCGGTTGTACAGCGAAGAAGATTTTAATGGGCGCCCGGAATTCACCGATCCGGAGATTCTGCGCACCAACCTCGCCGCGGTTATTTTGCAGATGCTGCATCTGCGTCTCGGCGAGATCACCGCGTTCCCGTTTATCGAGCCGCCGGATGGCAAGGCGATCAGCGACGGCTTCAACCTGCTGCAAGAGCTCTCGGCGGTGGATCGCAACAGTCAGTTGACGCCGCTCGGTCGCCAGTTGGCGCGCCTGCCGGTCGACCCGCGCATGGGCCGCATGCTGCTCGAAGCGGCCAAACTCGGCAGCCTGCAGGAAGTGCTGATCGTTGCCAGTGCCATGTCGATTCAAGACCCGCGCGAGCGTCCGCCGGAGCGTCAGCAAGCTGCGGATCAGGCGCATGCACAATGGAAAGACGTTGATTCCGACTTCGCCGGACTGGTGAATCTGTGGCGCGGTTTCGAAGAGCAGCGCCAGGCGCTGACGGCCAGCCCGCTGCGCAACTGGTGCCGCAAGAACTTCCTCAACTACCTGCGTCTGCGCGAGTGGCGCGACTCCCATCGGCAGTTGAGCCTGATCTGCCGCGACATGCAGTTGAGCCTGAATAAAGAGCCGGCGGATTATCCGAAACTGCACAAAGCGGTGCTGGTCGGTTTGCTTAGCCAGATCGGCCAGAAAACCGAGGACGGCGATTACCTCGGCGCGCGTCAACGGCGTTTCTGGATTCACCCGTCTTCGGGCATCGGCAAGAAGCGTCCGCAATGGCTGATGACTGCCGAACTGGTGGAAACCACCAAGCTCTACGCGCGCATGGTCGCCAAGATCGACGCCGACTGGATCGAGCCGCTGGCCGGGCACCTGATCAAGAAAAACCATTTCGAACCGCACTGGGAGAAGAAGCGCGGCCAAGTCGTCGCGTTCGAACAGATCACCCTGTTCGGGCTGATCGTGGTCGGCCGCCGCCCGGTGCATTACGGCCCGGTGGATCCGGTGGTGTCCCGCGAGCTGTTTATTCGCGAAGGCCTGGTGCGTGGCGAAATTCAGTCGAAAGCCAAATGCCTGACCGCCAATCAGCAACTGCTGGAACAGCTCGACGAACTGGAAGCCAAGGCCCGTCGTCGCGATATTCTCGCCGACGAAGAAACCCTGTACGCGTTCTACGACGCGCGCTTGCCGGCGGAGATTCACCAGACCGCGACCTTCGACAGTTGGTATCGAGTCAACAGCCAGAAGAATCCACAGCTGCTGATCATGCGCGAAGAAGACGTGCTGGCCCGCGAGGCCAGTGAAGTCACCGCGCGCGATTACCCGGACACGCTGCACATCGGCGATCTGGAACTGGCGCTGACTTATCACTTTGAACCCAACCACCCGCGCGACGGCGTGACCCTGCGCGTGCCTGCACCGCTGCTGCCGATGCTGCCGCCGGAACGTCTGGAATGGCTGGTGCCGGGGCTGATCGAGGCCAAGTGCATCGCCCTTGTGCGCAACCTGCCGAAAGCGCTGCGCAAGAACTTCGTGCCGGTGCCGGACTTCATCAAAGCCGCGATGCAACGCATGACCTTTGCCGACGGTTCGTTGCCGCAGGCATTGGGCCGAGAATTGCTGCGCATGACCGGCGCGCGGGTCAGCGATGAGGCGTGGGCCGAAGCCGAGCAAGGCGTCGAGGGGCATCTGCGGATGAACCTGGAAATCGTCGACGGCCAGGGCAAGTTCCTCGGCGAAGGCCGCGATCTGGCCGAACTGACCGCACGGTTTGCCGAAGCCAGTCAGGCCGCGCTGGCGGTGCCGCAGAGTGCGAAAAGTCAGCAGCCGGTGGAGGCCAAGGTCTTCGCGCCGGTGGCGGAAAAGACTCAGCAGAAGATCGCCGGGCTGTCGATGACGGTGTATCCGGCGCTGGTCGAAGAGGGCGGTACGGTCAAGGAAGGGCGCTTCTCGACCCCGGCCGAGGCCGAGTTCCAGCATCGTCGAGCCTTGCAGCGGTTGTTGATGCAACAACTGGCGGAGCCGGCCAAATTCCTGCGCGGCAAGTTGCCGGGGCAGACCGAACTGGGCTTGCTTTATCGCGAGCTGGGCCGGGTCGATGCGCTGGTCGAAGACATTCTGCTGGCCAGCCTCGACAGCTGCATTCTTGAGGGTGAAGACCCGTTGCCCCGCGACGGCGCCGGGTTGGCAGCATTGGCTGAACGCAAACGCGGCAACTGGACCGAGCACGCTGAGCGCGTGGCGCGCCTGACGCTGGAGATTCTCAAGCTGTGGTACGGACTGCAGAAGCGCTTCAAGGGCAAGATCGATCTGGCGCAAGCCGTGGCGCTGAATGACATCAAGCAGCAAATCAACAATCTGGTGTATCCGGGGTTTGTCCGCGAGACGCCGATGCAGTGGCTCAAGGAGTTGCCGCGCTACCTGAAAGCGGTCGAACAGCGCTTCGAAAAACTCGGCGCGCAGGTGCAGAAGGATCGCGTCTGGAGCGGTGAGCTCGCCGGCCTCTGGGCGCAATACCAGACCCGCGCGGCGAAACATGCCCAGGAAGGCAAACGCGACCCGCAACTTGAGCTGTATCGCTGGTGGCTTGAGGAATACCGCGTGTCGCTGTTCGCCCAGCAGCTGGGCACCAAGGTCCCGATCTCCGACAAACGCCTGAACAAACAGTGGAGCCAGGTAGAACCCTGATCCCACGCCTTGTAACGATCCTGTAGGAGCTGCCGAAGGCTGCGATCCTTTGATTTTGCTTTTTACAACGTCAAGATCAAAAGATCTCAGCCTTCGGCAGCTCCTACAGGAATCGCGTTTAGAAGGAGAAAGGCGCCAAAAGTCCACGTTTATGGCAAACTTCGCGACCATAAACGCCGGTTTCGCGACCCAGAGCCTTCGGCCGTGGTGCGAGACGGAATAAAGCGATGCCAGGTTTGCGTCCCCCGGATGGGAATAGACCCTTTGTGTGTTGGTACGACGGTTCCAGCACTTTCTGCCTGAACAGATTAGAGAAACGACCATGCATAACGTCGTCATCAGCGGCACCGGCCTGTACACCCCGGCCAACAGCATCTCCAACGAAGAGCTGGTGCAGTCTTTCAATACCTACGTCGCCCAGTTCAACGCCGACAACGCCGAGGCCATTGCCAGCGGCGAAGTCCAGGCCCTGACCGAATCCAGCGCCGCATTCATCGAAAAAGCCTCGGGCATCAAGAGCCGCTTTGTCATGGACAAGGACGGCATCCTCGATCCACAACGCATGGCGCCACGCCTGCCGGAGCGTTCCAACGACGAATGGTCGGTGCTCTGCCAGATGGCCATCGGCGCCGCCGAGCAAGCCCTGCAACGCGCCGGCAAAACCGCCGCTGACATCGACGGCGTGATCGTTGCCTGCTCCAACCTGCAACGTGCCTACCCGGCCATCGCCATCGAAGTCCAGGAAGCCCTGGGCATTCAAGGCTTCGGTTTCGACATGAACGTCGCTTGCTCCTCGGCGACCTTCGGCATTCAGGCCGCGGCCAACAGCGTGCAACTGGGCCAGGCCCGGGCGATCCTGATGGTCAACCCGGAAGTCTGCACCGGTCACCTGAACTTCCGTGACCGCGACAGCCACTTCATCTTCGGTGACGCCGCCACCGCCGTGGTCATCGAACGCGCTGACACAGCGACGTCCAAACACCAGTTCGATGTGGTCAGCACCAAGCTGCTGACCAAGTTCTCCAACAACATCCGCAACAACTTCGGCTTCCTCAACCGCGCGGCGGAAGAGGGCGTCGGCGCCCGCGACAAACTGTTTGTGCAGGAAGGCCGTAAGGTGTTCAAGGATGTCTGCCCGATGGTTGCCGAGCTGATTGGCGAACACCTGGAAGAGAACCAACTCAACGTCGGCGACGTGAAGCGCTTCTGGCTGCACCAGGCCAACCTCAGCATGAACCACCTGATCGTGCGCAAACTGCTTGGCCGTGAGGCCACTGAAGAAGAAGCCCCGGTGATTCTCGATACTTACGCCAACACCAGCTCCGCAGGTTCGGTGATTGCTTTCCACAAATATCAGGACGATCTGGCGAGCGGTTCGCTGGCGGTGCTGAGTTCGTTCGGTGCTGGCTATTCGATCGGCAGCGTGATTCTGCGCAAGCGTTGAAAAGAGGTTTAATTTCCTCTTAATCGCGCCGACTTTTCCTACATCCGAATCGGCTCAAACGCTGTAATTTTTCGGAAATGGCGGCAGGTGAAGACCTGCCGCCGTCATTTTCGGAATCGGCACAAGGAAATTTTTGGATGGCGGCTAACGACACCCAACTGCTTGCGCGCCTGCTGGCCGGTGAGCAACAGGCTTTCAAGGAACTGGTGACCACGTATCAGAGCGCCATGCGCGCGGTGGCGTATGCGATTGTTGGTCAGCGTCACGTCGAAGAAGTGGTGCAGGATGCCTGGCTATCAGTGGTGCGTCACATCGGCAGCTTCGAAGGTCGCTCCAGTCTCAAGACCTGGCTGTTGACCATCACCGCTAACTCAGCGAAAAGTCGCTATAAACAGAATCGCCGGGAGGTGTTGATGGATGATCTGCCATCGCCCCATGGCACGATCGACGACGACCGCTTTTCTGCCGGTGACGGCCATTGGCTGGTCGCTCCCTTCGCCTGGCACCAGGACACCCCTGAAGCCCTGCTCACTGAAGACGAGTTGCGTGACTGTCTGGAGCACACCCTGCTGAACCTGTCGGAACTGCAAAGCAGCGTTTTGTTGTTGCGCGAACGCCAAGGGCTGGAGCTGGAGGAAATCTGTAATCTTCTGGAGATCTCGCTCTCCAATGTCCGCGTGCTGCTGCATCGGGCACGTTTGAAGGTCTTCGCGACCGTAGAACATTTTGAGGAGACAGGAGAATGTTGACCTGCAAGGAGCAAGTGGCACGATCCAGCGATTATCTCGATGGCCAGTTGAGCTTTCGGGAAAAGTGGATGGTGCGTCATCACCTGATGTTTTGCCCGAACTGCCGGCGTTTCATTCGCCAGATGCGTTTGATGCAAGCGACCTTGAAGGCGATGCCGGAACCACCGCTAGAAGGCGTCGAAGAATTGGCCGAACGCCTGGCCGAGCAACGACGAAAAGATAACCCCCTGTAGGAGCTGTCGAGTGAAACGAGGCTGCGATCTTTTGATCTTGTTTTCAGGATCAAGATCAAAAGATCGTCCGATCGCGGCCCGAGCCTTCGGCAGCTCCTACAGGGGGTTTTTGCATCCTGCAGAAATAACCCAGTGCGGGTGAAACGAACGGATGATGGGGATCGTCCCGCCCGCACCGGGCTATAAGAGAGTCAGCTGCAAGCGCCAAGTCTCAAGCTGCAAGTAATGCTTTGACTTGCAGCTTGAGGCTCGAAGCTTGCAACTGCTGTTTTTAGAACTTGGCTTCCGCATCCAGCTGCAGGGTGTTGGCGTCAGCGTCACGCTGGGTACGGCTGGCGAAGTCGGCCTTGGTCAGGAAGTACGTCGCGCCAATGGCGAAGTTCTTGTCGATGTCGTAACCGACCTTGAACTTGTGCCCACGGGAACCGGTGGTGCCGTTGGCGAAGTCGGAGTCGGTGAAGGCGCCGACTACGGCGTTGCGCTGCACGTCACGATAGTTGTAATCGAGGTTCAGGCCGAAGACTTTCGACTTGGCACCCAACAGCCACGCAGTGTCCTGATCGGTCACAGCATCGTTGTTTTTCACGTACTGGCCGTAGAACGACAGGGGCATTGGCAGACCGCCGATGTCGACCTGGCTGAACCCTTCATACAGACGGAATTCGTTGTTGGCCGAGTTGCCATTGACTGCCAGGGCGCACGGGGTGGAAGTGCCGGTGCAGCGGCTGTCTTCGTCGTTCTGGTAGGCGTAGACACTGCCGCCCAAGGTGACTTTCAGGTTGTCGGTGATGTTGAAGCGGCTACCCAACTGGCCAGCGGTCAGACGCAGGTCGTGACGGAATTGCACACCATCGCCGTCAACGTTGTCCTTGAGGTTGTAGTTACCCAGGCTGCCGAACAGTTCGGCGCTGCTGCCCAACGGGTATTTGTAAGTAACGGCCAGACCTTCCGGGTTGATGTCGCTGTCCCAGATCACGTCGCCCATGCTGACCCACGGCTGAAGCATCTTGCCGCCGATAATGTGCAGGTTCTTGATCTGGTCAGGGTGGTAGTCGATGTAGCCCAGATCCAGCCAGATCTGCTTCTTGTCGAAGTAGTTGTCCTGGTCCTGGTTGGTCGAACGGGCGTCATCGCCGCCGCCGGTGGCGATGCGGATGCCGGTGTCAACTTGCGGGTTGATCTCGGTGTAGGCACCCAGACGGGCACGGATGCGCTGACGATCCTTGTCGCGGCCGCCGTTGTTTGGCTCGCCGTCGATCTTGATGGTTTCCTGGCGGATACGCACATCGCCCTTGAACTGGGTCTTGGCCGCCCAGGCCAGTTTCTGGTCGAAGACGCTTTGTTCGTTGGTTTTCTTCGCAACAGCAGCGACTTGTTCGTTGGTCTCTTGCTGCGCCTGCTGCGCGATTTGCTGAGCCTTCTGATCCTTGGCCAGTTCAGTTTGCAGTTCGATGTACTGCGCCTGGGAAATGGAACCGTTAGCCTTGAGCATGTCGAGCAGTTTGGCGTCGACTGCAGCACTGGCCGGAACACTCATGGCCAGCAACAAGCCACCGCACAGGGCCGCCGCAGTTTTCGTGGAAGCAAGACGCATAGCAATCTCCGAAGATGAGAGGGGATGGCTGAACCATCCGGGGCACAACCGACGGTTTGAGCGTCGGAAAACAGTGTCCGGGTAGAACCCGGCGCTCTAAAAACAGGCGCCAGTATCGCGATGGTTTATGACAGAGCAGTGGCACAGTGATGGCAGGTTGATGACGATATCGATTCGCCCTGAACTATTGATCTAGAGCGCTGTCGGCCGATTGCGGGTGTGCAAAGCCGCGCAATCGGCGATACTCGCCGGGCGCTGAAGTCCTGTTGTGGAGAGCTTGTTGATGCCGTTGCAACGCCTGCAAAACCTGTCGGAAATCGCCTCGGCAAGCTGGGATGCGCTGGTGCCTGAAACCCAGCCATTTCTGCGCCATGCCTTTCTCAGCGCGCTGGAAGACAGCGGCAGCGTTGGCCCCCACACCGGCTGGCAACCTGAGCATTTGCTGCACATCGAAGATGATCGACTGATCGCCGCGTTGCCCAGTTACCGCAAGTGGCATTCCTACGGCGAGTACGTGTTCGATCATGGCTGGGCCGACGCCTGCGCCCGCGCCGGCATCGATTACTACCCCAAGCTTTTGACGGCTGTGCCGTTCAGCCCGGTCTGTGGACCGCGCTTGTTGGCGGACAATGTCGAAGACGGTTTTGAACTGCTCAAGAGCCTGCCGGGCTATCTGGAGATCGAAGGGCTTTCCAGCGCGCACATCAATTTCACTGACCCATTTACCGACGCGGCGATGGCCGAACAACCGGGCTGGTTGCAGCGCATTGGCTGTCAATATCACTGGCAGAATCGCGGGTATCGCGACTTCCAGGATTTCCTCGATGTACTCAGTTCGCGCAAGCGCAAACAGATGCGCAAGGAGCGCGAGCAAGTGGCGGGGCAGGGCTTTGAGTTTGAATGGCTGGAAGGGCGCGAGCTGGACGAGGCGCAGTGGGATTTTGTCTACGCCTGCTACGCCAATACCTATGCGGTGCGGCGCCAGTCGCCGTATCTGACGCGGGAGTTTTTCAGTTTGCTGGCCGAGCGCATGCCCGAAGCGATTCGCGTGGTACTGGCTAAACAGGGCTCACGGCCCGTGGCGATGGCCTTCAGTCTGGTTGGTGGCGACAGTTTCTACGGGCGCTATTGGGGCTGTCTGGCGGAGTTCGATCGACTGCACTTCGAGACCTGTTTTTATCAGGGTATGGATTACGCGATTGCGCAGGGTTATCAGCGTTTCGATGCTGGCGCCCAGGGCGAGCACAAGCTGATTCGCGGGTTCGAACCGGTGATCACCCATTCATGGCATTACCTGCGGCATCCGGGGTTGAAAGCGGCGGTGAAAGACTTCCTGCAACAGGAACGCGCCGGCATCCTCGCCTACGCCGAAGAAGCAAAAACAGCGTTGCCCTACCGCCAAACCTAGATCCCCTGTAGGAGCTGCCGAAGGCTGCGATCTTTTGATCTTGCTTTTTTGAACATCAAGATCAAAAGATCGCAGTCTTCGCAGCTCCTACAAAGGGATCTCAGGCACCCCTCAGGTTTCTTCCTTGCCCAACCAGAGATAAATCCCGCCACCGACCACCGCACCCATCAACGGCGCGACCCAGAACAGCCACAACTGCGCAATCGCCCAGCCGCCGACCATCAATGCCGGCCCCGTGCTGCGCGCCGGATTGACCGAGGTGTTGGTGACCGGAATCGAGATCAGGTGGATCAACGTCAGGCCCAGGCCGATGGCGATCGGTGCCAGTCCTGGCGGTGCGCGTCTATCGGTGGCGCCGAGGATGATGATCACAAACATTGCGGTCATCACAAGCTCAGTGACAAACCCTGCCGCCATCGAATACTTGCCTGGCGAGTGTTCGCCATAACCGTTGGAGGCCAGGCCGGCGGCGATGTCGAAGCCCTCCTTGCCGCTGGCGATGTGGGCGATCAGCGCCGCCGCGAGAATTGCGCCGAGCACTTGAGCGATGATGTAAGCGGGTAACTCCTTGGCCGGAAACCGACCGCCGACAAACAGACCGACCGAAACGGCCGGGTTCAGATGACAGCCGCTGATGTGGCCGATGGCGAATGCCATGGTCAGCACCGTCAGACCAAACGCCAGGGCCACCCCCAGCACCCCGATTCCGAGCGGTGAAGACGCGGCGATCACTGCGCTGCCGCAACCACCCAATACCAACCAGAACGTACCCAACAACTCAGTGACTGAACGTTTGAACAGAGACATGAGAGGCGTCCTTGATAGCCCTGCTATCGAGACTGCATCGAGTTGTGCATCCTTGCAGACTTACGACAGGCTCCATTCCGGAACCTTGGCTGAGTACAGCAGGCTTTTTGCCGATTTCCAGCAGACACAAAAAAACCGCCAGCGCCCGTGGTTGGCGGGCTGTGGCGGTGATCGTTCCCACGCTCTGCGTGGGAATGCCTCAAGGGACGCTCCGCGTCCAGTGACGCGGAGCGTCACGGGCTGCATTCCCACGCAGAGCGTGGGAACGATCTTGGAGGGGTCAGTCGATGCCGACAAATCCCCCGGTCTGATGCGCCCACAACCGCGCATACAACCCGCGATGGGCGAGCAGTTCAGCATGGGTGCCGCTCTCGGCAATCTTGCCGTTCTCCAGCACCACCAGCCGATCCATTCGCGCAATGGTCGAGAGCCGGTGGGCAATGGCGATCACGGTTTTGCCCTGCATCAACGTTTCCAGGCTTTCCTGAATCGCCGCTTCAACCTCCGAGTCCAGCGCCGAGGTCGCTTCGTCCATGATCAGGATCGGCGCATCCTTGAGCAGTACCCGCGCAATGGCGATGCGCTGGCGTTGGCCACCGGACAACTTCACTCCGCGCTCACCGACATGCGCATCGAAACCCGTGCGACCTTCAGCGTCCGACAGCAGCGGAATGAACTCATCGGCACGCGCCTTGTGCACTGCATCCCACAACTCGGCATCGGTCGCATCGGGTTTGCCGTACAACAAGTTGTCGCGGATCGAACGGTGCAGCAGGGAGGTGTCCTGGGTGATCATGCCAATCCGCGCGCGCAGGCTTTCCTGGCCGACCTCGGCAATGTTCTGGCCGTCGATCAGAATCCGTCCGCCTTCGACGTCGTACAGACGCAGGAGCAAGTTGACCAGAGTCGATTTGCCGGCGCCGGACGGCCCGATCAAGCCGATTTTCTCGCCCGGTTTGATGTTCAGATTGAGGTCGCCGATGATCCCGCGCTTCTTGCCGTAGTGAAAATCCACGTGCTCGAAACGTACTTCGCCACGGGCGACTTCCAGCGGTTTGGCCTGCTCGTGGTCGGTGACGCTGACCGGTTGCGAGATGGTGCGCAAACCGTCCTGAACCATGCCGATGTTTTCGAAAATGCCGGTGACCACCCACATGATCCAGCCGGACATATTGACGATGCGAATCACCAGACCCGTGGCCAGGGCGATCGCGCCGACAGTGATCAGCGACTGCGTCCACAGCCACAGAGCCAACGCCGTGGTGCCGACGATCAGCAAACCGTTCATGGCAGTGATTACCACGTCCATGCTGGTGACGACGCGGCCGGCCATCTGCGCTTTGACGGTCTGTTCTTCGATGGCTTCCTTGGCGTAGTGCTGTTCGAAGTTGGTGTGGGCGAACAGCTTCAGCGTGGCGATGTTGGTGTAGCCGTCGACGATGCGGCCCATCAGTTTCGAGCGCGCGTCGGAGGCTTCCACCGAGCGCTCTTTCACACGCGGTACGAAGTAATACAGCGCGCCGATGTAGGCGACGATCCACGTCAGCAGCGGGATCATCAGGCGCCAGTCGGCCTCGGCGAATAACACCAGCGAGCTGATCGCGTAGATCACCACGTGCCACAGTGCATCCACCGCTTGCACCGCCGAGTCACGCAGCGAGTTGCCGGTCTGCATGATGCGTTGGGCGATGCGCCCGGCGAAGTCGTTCTGGAAGAAATTCAGGCTTTGTTTGAGCACGTAGCTGTGGTTCTGCCAGCGGATCATGCTGGTCATGCCGGGGCTCAGCGTCTGATGCACCAGCAGGTCGTGCAGGCCGAAGAAGATCGGTCGCAGCACCAGGGCAACCACCAGCATCCACGTCAGTTCGAGGGCGTGGTCGCTGAAGAAATTCGGGTTGGGGGTGCCTTGGGCCAGGTCGATGATGCGGCTCAGGTAGCTGAACAGTGCCACTTCGATCAGTGCGGCGAACAGGCCAACAACGAGCAGGGCGGCGAAACTCGGCCAGACCTGCTTGAGGTAATAGGTGTAGAAGGGGAGAACGCGGTCCGGCGGAGACGCCGTCGGGGCTTCACGGAATATGTCGATCAGTTGTTCGAAACGGCGATAGAGCATCAGATAACCGCCCGGAGTACGGGCTCTCCTTTTATCGGTGTGAGCGGCGTGAGGTTGAATTCACGCCGCTCGATACGCCCTGTACAGCTTAGTCGATGACTTTGGCCGACTTGATGATCACAGGGTCGACAGGCACGTTTTGCATGCCGCTTTTGGTGGTGGTTTGCGAGTTGACGATGATGTCGACCACGTCCATACCCTTGACCACTTTGGCGAACACCGCGTAACCGGCGTCACGGCCCGGATCGAGGAACGCGTTGTCAGCCACGTTGATGAAGAACTGGCTGGTGGCCGAATCCGGGTTGGAAGTGCGCGCCATCGACAAGGTGCCGCGAACGTTGTGCAGGCCGTTGCTGGCTTCGTTCTTGATCGGTGCCTTGGTGTCTTTCTGTTGCATCTGCTGGGTGAAACCGCCGCCCTGAGCCATGAAACCCGGGATCACGCGGTGGAAAATGGTGTTGGTGTAGAAACCGCTGTTGACGTAATCGAGAAAGTTCTTGGTGCTGATCGGCGCCTTGACCGGATCCAGTTCGATTTCGATCTGACCGTTGGTGGTGTCCAGCAGCACGTGCGGTGCTTTGACCGGCGTGGCAGCCATCAGGTTGGCGGCAAACAGCACAGTACCAGCGGCGAGGGCGAGTTTTTTCAGCATGGGTCAGTGATCCTGAGATTGAGTATCGGCTGCGGCGAGGAACTCCAGCAGCGTTTGATTGAAGCGTTCGGGTTGATCGAGCGGGGTGGCGTGGCGCGAATCGGCGATCACCACCAGCCGCGCATTCGGCAGCAGTTTTACATAGGTTTCTTTCAGTGCCACCGGTGTGTAATCACGGTCGGCGCTGATGACGAGCGTTGGACAGGTCACCCGGGAAAGTCGTTCCTGAACGCCCCAGCCAACAATCGCATCGAAGCTGGCGAGATAAGCACGTTTGTCGTTTTTTGCCCAGCGTTCGGCCATTTTCTGCCGCAGATCGGCTTGTTCCGGTTTCGGAAAAAGCTTGCCGCCGAGGGCTTTGCCGATGCTGGAGAGGCTCAGCAGTCGCATCAGACTCCAGCGTTTGAACCACTGCCAATAATCGTCGCGGCTGCGGATTTTGACTTCGGGTGCGCTGTTGACGATGGTCAGGCTTTTCAGCATTTGCGGCTGATCGACGCCGAACTGGAAGCCGATCATGCCGCCCATCGACAGCCCGACGTAGTGCACCGGGCCGAGGTTCAAGTGCTCGATCAGGGCCAGCATATCGGCACTGAAACCGGCGATGCTGTAGCGCTCGCGCGGTTTGTCCGAGCGCCCGTGGCCGCGAATATCCGGCACGATCACTCGATAGTGCGCGGCCAGTGCCGGGATCTGCATTTCCCAGTCCAGCGTGCTCGAACCGAGCCCGTGAACCAGCAGCAACGGCGTGCCGTGGCCATATTCCTCGTAGTGCAGGTTGCAACCTTCGTGCTCGAAATACGCCATCGGTGAACTCCGTGTCAGGCTTGTTCAGGGGCGGCGAACGGTGCGTCCAGCGGCAAAGTGTCGAAGGTGCGCAGCAGTTCGATGAGGATTTGCGTGGCCGGGCCCAAGGGTTTGTCCTTGTTCGAATACAGATAGAAGCTGGAATTGCGGTTGCCGCCCCTGTCCAACGGTAGCAGCTTGAGCGAGCCATCCTTCAATTCCCGCTCGATCATGTGCCGGGGCAGCCAGGCAAAGCCCAAGCCGCTGCTGACGAACGTGGCCGCCGTGGCGAGGCTGCCAACGGTCCAGCGCTGCTCGGCGCCGAGCCAGCCAACGTCCCGTGGTTGCTGACGGCCGGAATCGCGGATGACCACTTGCATCTGGGTCTCCAGATCCTGAAAGCTCAGCTCGCGGTTGAGCCGGTGCAGCGGGTGATCGGGGTGGGCGACGGCGACAAACTCGACGTCGCTCAATTCCGCGCCGAGGTAACCGGGAATGCTCAGGCCGGTGATGGCCAGATCCGCCACGCCTTCGAGCAGCACTTCCTCGACACCCGACAATACTTCCTCACGCAGACGCACGCGGCAGCCGCGACTCTGCGGCATGAACGCGGTCAATGCGCGCACAATTCGCGCGCTCGGGTAGGCCGCATCGACCACCAGCCGCACCTCGGCTTCCCAACCTTGCTCCATATGGTGGGCAAGATCTTCCAGTTGGCTGGCCTGTTTCACCAATTGTCGCGAACGACGCAGCAACACGCCGCCGGCTTCGGTGAGCACGGCTTTGCGCCCGTCGATGCGCAGCAACGGCACGCCGAGCTGGTCCTGCATACGGGCGACGGTGTAACTCACCGACGATTGCGAACGGTGCAAGGCCTCGGCGGCTTGGGCGAATCCGCCGTGGTCGACCACGGCCTGCAATGTTCGCCATTGATCAAGGGTCACGCGGGGCGCTTTCATCAATAGCTCCTCTTGTCCTAAGCTGGCCGTCCCTCATGGAGACTGCCGAATGAAAAAATTCTGTTGTGTGCTGCTGGCGCTGCTACCGCTGACTGCTTTTGCGTACCCGATCGATGTGCAGAAAAACCTCAACGGCATGAAGATCGACTACGAGACCTTCGACACCGATAACGACATCGGCTCGATTCGGGTGGCGAACTACGGTGATGTCGACGCGACGTGCAAAGCGGTGTTCAGCAATGGCCCGGAAGCACCACGCACCCGCACGATCGACGTACCGGCCGGCAAACATAAAAACGCCACGGCCAAGTTCACCCGCGAGATCATCAAGCTGCGCATCAAACTGACCTGCACCCCGAAATAACAGCGTATTTCCTGTGGGAGCGAGCCTGCTCGCGAAGACGTAGTGTCAGTCGACACATTCCTTGACTGACACACCGCTTTCGCGAGCGGGCTCGCTCCCACATGTTCCAAGTGCATCTAAACGAATTATTCGATGCTTTGCAGCAAATATTTGCGCTTTTTCATCGATTCAACACTGTTTAACCTTCACTCCATCGACCTACAACATTCTCGGATGGAGGCTACACACCATGTCCCGCGTTCTGATCATTGAAAGCAGCGCCCGCCAGCAAGACTCGGTATCCCGTCAACTGACCCAGACCTTCATCAGTCAGTGGAAAGCGGCGCACCCGACCGATCAGATCACCGTACGTGACCTCGCCGTGAATCCGGTGCCACACCTGGATATCAATCTGCTGGGCGGCTGGATGAAACCCGCTGAGCAACGCAACCACAGCGAACAAGCGTCGCTGGACCGCTCCAACGAATTGACCGATGAATTGCTCGCCGCCGACGTGCTGGTGATGGCCGCGCCGATGTACAACTTCGCCATCCCGAGCACCCTCAAGGCCTGGCTCGACCACGTACTGCGTGCCGGCGTGACCTTCAAGTACACCGAAACCGGTCCGCAAGGCCTGCTCAGCGGCAAACGTGCGTACGTGCTCACCGCTCGCGGTGGCATCTACGCCGGCGGCCCGGCCGATCATCAGGAACCGTACCTGCGTCAGGTGATGGGTTTCATCGGCATCAACGACGTGACGTTCATTCACGCCGAAGGCATGAACCTCGGTGGCGATTTCCAGGAGAAGGGCCTGAATCAGGCCAACGCCAAGCTGTCCCAGGTCGCTTGATATGTTAATCGCCAGATAATCGCCGGTTGTTTAAGTGACCTGGCGCAACCCCTTCAAGGCTCTACGCGCATCGAACCTCCCTTTGCACTTGTTGCTCCTGAGTGCTGTAGCCCGATTGAACGCATTAGCGAGATCGGGCTTTTTTTTGCCCGCGATTCACCGATCCCCTGTAGGAGCTGCCGCAGGCTGCGATCTTTTGATCTTGTTTTTTAAAATCAACATCAAAAGATCGCAGCCTGCGGCAGCTCCTACGCGGGGATTTGTGTTGGTTGCGGAATCGAAAAACCGCTATCGTCGCCGCCATTCAAATTAGGGGCGAGCATGGGCTATCTACTTTTTGTCACGCTGATCCAGGCGTTTTCCTTCAGTCTGATCGGCGAATACCTGGCCGGTCATGTCGACAGTTATTTCGCGGTGCTGGTGCGCGTAGTGCTGGCCGGACTGGTGTTCATTCCACTGACCCGCTGGCGTTCGGTGGAACCTTCGTTCATGCGCGGCATGTTGGTGATTGGGGCGTTGCAGTTCGGTGTGACTTACGTTTGCCTCTATCTGAGCTTCCGTGTGCTGACGGTGCCCGAGGTGTTGCTGTTCACCATCCTCACACCGCTGCACGTGACGTTGATCGAAGATGCGCTGAACCGACGCTTCAACCCGTGGGCGCTGATCGCCGCGCTGGTGGCAGTGGGCGGGGCGGCGGTGATTCGTTTCGACAGCATCAGTCCGGATTTCTTCATGGGCTTCCTGCTGCTGCAACTGGCCAACTTCACCTACGCCGCCGGGCAGGTGATGTACAAGCATCTGGTGGCCAAGCACCCGAGCGATCTGCCGCATTACCGGCGTTTCGGCTTCTTCTACCTCGGCGCGCTGGCCGTGGTGCTGCCGGCATTCCTGCTGTTCGGCAAAGCCAACTTCCTCCCGGAAGCGCCGCTGCAATGGGGCGTGTTGCTGTTCCTCGGTCTGGTTTCGACCGCGCTGGGTATGTACTGGTGGAACAAGGGGGCGTGCATGGTCAACGGCGGGACGCTGGCGGTGATGAACAACCTGCATGTGCCGGTGGGGTTGCTGCTGAATCTGCTGATCTGGAATCAGCATGAGGAACTTGGAAGATTGTTCCTCGGTGGCAGCGTCATCCTCGCCGCCGTATGGATCAGCCGACTGGGCATCCGCCGTACCGCATGATCCGGTGTAGGAGCTGCCGAAGGCTGCGATCTTTTGATCTTTAAAGTCTAAAGATCGCAGCCTTCGGCAGCTCCTACACGGGAATTGTGTTTTACAGGAGGTGTTTCTGCGGTTCAGGAATGCTGGCCGCGCCAAGTACCGCCGGCAGCAGGCCAGAGCGCAAATCCCCGCCACTCGGCTGCTGATACAGGCTCAAGCCAAACTCCGGCAAAACCGCCAGCAGATAATCGAAAATATCCCCCTGAATCCGCTCGTAATCGGCCCACACCGTGGTGCGGGTGAAGCAGTAGATCTCCAGCGGAATGCCCTGCGCGGTGGTTTGCATCTGGCGGACCATGCAGGTCATGTTCGGCTGAATCTCCGGATGACTCTTCAGATACGCCAGTGCATAAGCGCGAAACGTGCCGATATTGGTCATGCGCCGGCGGTTCGCCGACATCGCTGCGACATTACCCTGCGCCTCGTTCCACGCCTTGAGTTCGGCTTTCTTGCGGCTCATGTAATCCGTCAGCAGGTGCACCTGGGTGAGTTTTTCTTCTTCGTCGTCACGGATGAAACGCACGCCGCTGGCATCGATGAACAGGCTGCGCTTGATCCGCCGCCCGCCCGATTGCTGCATGCCGCGCCAGTTTTTGAATGACTCGGACATCAGCCGCCAGGTCGGGATCGAGACGATGGTCTTGTCAAAATTCTGCACCTTGACCGTGTGCAGAGTGATGTCGACCACATCGCCATCGGCGCCGACCTGCGGCATCTCGATCCAGTCGCCGACCCGCAGCATGTCATTGCTGGTCAACTGCACGCTGGCAACGAATGACAGCAGCGTGTCCTTGTAGACCAACAGAATCACCGCCGACATCGCACCCAGACCGGACAGCAGCAACAGCGGCGAACGGTCGATCAATGTAGCGACGATGATGATCGCGCCGAACACGTACAAAACCATTTTCGCCAGTTGCACGTAGCCTTTGATCGAGCGCGTACGGGCGTGTTCGGTGCGTGCATAGATATCGAGCAGGGCATTGAGCAGGGCGCTGATCGAGAGCAGCAGGAACAGAATGGTGAACGACAGCGCCACATTGCCGAGGAAGGTCATGGCGGTTTTGCTCAGTTCCGGCACCAGGTGCAGGCCGAACTGGATCACCAGTGACGGCGTCATCTGCGCCAGGCGCTGAAACACCTTGTTGTGCCGGAAGTCGTTGATCCAGTGCAGCGCCGGTTGGCGCCCGAGCATGCGGCTGGCGTGCAGGATCAGGTAACGCGCCACTCGTCCGAGCACCAGCGCGATCACCAATAACACCGTCAGAGCCAGACCGGCCTGCAACAGGGGATGCTGTTCGAGAGTGCCCCAGAGGTCCTGGGCGTTGAGCCAGAGCTGTTTGATATCCATGAGAGCAACGATTCTTCTGTTAAGACGCGATGGGCGATTAGAGCATTTAAGACGCCGTGTATTACCGTTGGAGACAAATCGAGCAACAAAAAAGCCACTGATTACGTCCGTTTGCATAAAGAAACTCGGCCTGAGCGCTCGAAACCGGTAACCTATGCAGCTGTTTTTTTGCATATCTTCGAGGTAGCACCCGTGTTTTCCCAATTCGCCCTGCACGAACGCCTGCTTAAAGCTGTGGCCGAGCTGAAATTTGTCGAGCCAACGCCTGTGCAAGCCGCGGCCATCCCGCTGGCGCTCCAAGGGCGTGATCTGCGGGTGACGGCGCAAACCGGTAGCGGCAAAACCGCCGCTTTCGTTCTGCCAATCCTCAATCGCCTGATCGGCCCGGCCAAGGTTCGCGTCAGCATCAAGACGCTGATCCTGCTGCCGACCCGTGAACTGGCCCAGCAGACCCTGAAGGAAGTTGAACGCTTTTCGCAGTTCACCTTCATCAAGTCCGGCCTGATCACCGGCGGTGAAGACTTCAAGGTCCAGGCCGCGATGCTGCGCAAAGTGCCGGACATCCTCATCGGCACCCCGGGCCGGATGATTGAGCAACTCAATGCCGGCAACCTCGACCTCCAAGAAGTCGAAGTGCTGGTGCTCGACGAAGCCGACCGCATGCTCGATATGGGTTTTGCCGAAGACGTGCAGCGTCTGGTCGACGAATGCCCGAACCGTCAGCAGACCATGCTGTTCTCCGCCACCACCGGCGGTTCCGGCCTGCGCGACATGATCGGCAAAGTGCTGAACAACCCAGAGCACTTGCAGCTCAACGCGGTCAGCCAGCTGAACTCGACCACCCGTCAGCAAATCATCACCGCCGACCACAATCAGCACAAAGAGCAGATTGTGAACTGGCTGCTGGCCAACGAGACCTATCAGAAGGCCATCGTCTTCACCAACACCCGCGCCATGGCCGACCGCATCTACGGTCGCCTCGTGGCTCAGGAATACAAAGCGTTCGTGCTGCACGGCGAGAAAGACCAGAAGGATCGCAAACTGGCGATCGACCGTCTGAAGCAGGGCGGCGTGAAGATTCTGGTGGCGACCGACGTCGCGGCCCGTGGTCTGGATGTGGATGGTCTGGATCTGGTGATCAACTTCGACATGCCACGCAGCGGCGACGAATACGTGCACCGCATCGGTCGTACCGGTCGTGCCGGCAACGACGGTCTGGCGATCTCGCTGATCTGCCACGGCGACTGGAATCTGATGTCGAGCATCGAGCGCTACCTGAAGCAGAGCTTCGAGCGCCGCACCATCAAGGAAGTCAAAGGCACCTACGGCGGGCCGAAAAAGGTCAAGGCCTCGGGCAAAGCCGTTGGTGTGAAGAAGAAAAAGACCGACGCCAAGGGCGACAAGAAGAAAACCGCCGCCAAGACGCCGACCAAGCGCAAGAGCGCCAACCGTCCGAAGCCGGATTCGTTGGTAAGCAGCGACGGCATGGCCCCGCTGAAGCGCCGCAAGCCGGCCGAGCCTGCGGCTGAGTAAGTTTCAGGCGCGCATAAAAAACCCGGACAATGTCCGGGTTTTTTTTCGTCCATCAGTTGCCGAGTTGGCCACTGGTGTCGGCGTCAAAGCGCCGCTTGGCTTGATCCGCCGCCGGTTTCAATGCGGCGAGCAAGGCCGATTCGCTGTACAGCCGCGTGACCGCCAGATCCTTCGGCGTTGGCTCAATCGGGATCAATACGTCCTCACCGTCGGCATGCAGCCAGATCGCCACGACGTGCAGCGCCGAGACAAACAGCACGCGCAACTCAACGGTCTTGCCCTGGAGTTGCGGCGCTTGTTCTGCCAGTTTCAGCGCACCCACCGTAGCAGCGGCGTGATCGCCGTGGTTCAGCGAGGCAAACTCGACATGCCCGCGCACCTCGGCCAGTTGCGCATCGGCAATCGTCACGCCGTCGGCAAACACCAGGTAATGCCAGTCGCCGAGGCGGGCGTCTTTCAGCCCTTTGCCGTGGCTCAGGTCCTCCAGATTGAGCGAGTAGCCACGGTACGCCTCGCTGAGGCTGATTTTCGCAGGTAGCGCATTGGCGAACTGGCGATTGGCGCCAAAGCCTTGGGTTTGCAGTGCCGCTTGCAGCGCCGGGCGCAAGGTCTGTACGCCGTTGGAAGGCGCCTTTGGATAAGTCAGTTGCATGATGTCGCCCTCCTAGTTTTTTACGGTGAAGTAGGTGTGAGTCCAGTTGCCGCCGCCGTTGTAGGCGCGGGGGAATGCGTTCAGTGCGCGGGTCGAATAACCGTAGATCGAGTCCGCCACCAACACGTAATCGCCATTGGTGCCGTAGATCGTCAGAAAGTGCGCACCACCACCGTACCAGGCGCAGCGCAGGCCGACCGGGCGGCCCATGCTGATCTGGTTCTGGATGGCCGACATCTGCAGCGAACCCTGATTCATGCCGTTGTAGCTACGGGTGGTTTGCAGTGCCGAATCCAGATAGCCGTAGACGTTGCACGGTCCCGGCTGATTGCAGCAGTTGCGGTCGAGCTGGGTGCTGGCCACGCCGCACTGCGTCCAGTTGCCGGTGCCGTAATAGTTGCCGACCGAGGCGGAAACGGCGGCCCAGCACCAGTTGGTCTGGGTCTGTTTCTGCATATTGAAGTTGAGGCTGCCGGCGGCGAGGGCGCTGATTTGTTCAGCAGCCTCGACCTCGACCAGTTGCGGGTCGAGCAGATGGCCAGTCAGGCACCTTGGCAAAGATTCGCCAGTGAATTGCGTTGCTTCTGTGGTTAACATTTTTCAATCCTCCATGAGTGAAAACAAGCGTCCAGCTTGTGTGGGTGTTGCGGTATTGCCGAGCGATCGGTGCTTAACGGTTGCCATCTTCTGTGGCCGGTTCCGATCTCCTTGCTCGAGGTAACCCTAGTCAGTGATATGCGTTAATGCAAATAAATAAATGCATTGGTGCATTTTCAAGCGCAAAAAATCGCAGTCTGCAACAGCTCTCACAGGGTTTTGTGTAGGAGCTGCCGCAGGCTGCGATCTTTTGATCTTGCTGTTAGCCCTCGGTCTTCTTCTCGGCAGAATTCAGTTCTTTCAACCGCTGATCAATCAACTGGCACTTGTCCGGCAGATCCGCACTGGCCGTGCCCAAATCCATCTTCTGCAACTCAGCATTGATCTCCTTGGCCTTGGCCGGATTCTGTTCGGTGAGCTTGGCGACTTCCTTGGCCAGTTGTTCGCGTTTGGCGGTGGCTTCTTCCGGCGTGCAGGCCCAGACGGGCAGGGCGCAGGCGAGGGTGGCGGCGAGGGTGAGCTTTATCAGGGTTTTCATCGGGGCAGGCCTCAGTTCCGGTTAAGGCGGGTTAACCGGTTGAGGCCTTGAGCGCGGGAAAAGTTCAGTGCTTGTCACCCTTCGTGGCAGCAACTCGATTTAGCACCTTGCTCATACCGATCATGATGCCGCACCCATTCCATGATCTCGTCTTCATTCCTGCCCTTGGGCGTGAGGTCGAGGTAGTTGTAGGCGCCGACCAGCATGTCGAGACCGCGAGCGTAGGTCGAGTAGGTGTGGAAAATCTCCCCGGCCTCATCGCGATAAAACACACTCAATCCCGGCATTTCCTCCTCGGCACTGTCAGTCTTTTCGTAGTTGTACGTAGCCTTGCCAGCAGCGACCTCTTCAGCACGGGCGCAAACTCCGAAGTCATAGTTGAAGTCGCAACCCTCTGACGACACCCAGTCAAACTTCCAGCCCATCCGCCGTTTAAAGTCCTGGAACTCGTTGAACGGCGCATGCGAAACCGCAACCACGGCGATATCGTGATGCGCGAGATGCAGGTTGGCGCCATCGATGTGGTCACTGAGGAACGAGCAGCCCTGGCAACCTTCCTCCCAGTCTTTGGCAAACATGAAGTGGTAAACCACCAGTTGGCTGTTTTTGCCAAACAGGTCAGCCAGCTTCAGTTCGCCGTTGGGCCCCTGGAAATGGTAGTCCTTGTCGACCTTCACCCACGGCAGCGCGCGACGTTCAGCGCTGAGGCGGTCGCGTTCCTTGGTGAAGGCTTTTTCGTGGGCCAGATGTTGCTTACGGGCGGCGAGCCATTCTTCGCGCGATACCACCGGATGATTCTCAATGTTCATGATGATTTCTCCTGCGGGGTTGAAACCGTCTGTTTCAGACTAGTCGTTTAACCCTGCTGGAAATCGACAGACCGCCGGTCGGTCGCCTCGGGAAATGCGGCTGAACGGCTGGGAACCGCTCAGGTCACAACCTATGAACGCGCCATAAATCACGCGCACCGGAGGTTGGATCAGGATGACGACTTATAACTGGGATTTGATTGAACGCTTGCTGCACGAAGTGCAGAACAGTGCCGGCCACAGTTTTGCCCCTCGGGCCTACGCCGAAGACTATGCGGCGGCGAAAGCCAGCGCCGGCGAGCCGATCGAGAATCTGGATCATCTGAAAACGCTGGCTTGCGACTATGAAAGGTTGCTGCTGTTGCGCGGTTACATTGCACCGCGTCCGGATGAGGAGGGCAGCACCGGAAACAATTTTGTGCTTACGCCGCGCGGTTCCAGCTTGCTGAGTCTGATCGACAGCAGCATTCCCGGCAACGATCACCCGCGTCAGGTGCTGGATGAGCAGGAGGATGCGCTGGCTGAGGCGACGTTTGATGAAGTGGCTTCAAAAGCCCAGATCGCATGAGGTTCTGAAAGCAAAAGATCGCAGCCGGCCTTCAGGCACTTGAGGTCGTTGAAGTCTTTGCGCACCCCTTCGATCTTCTTCAACAACCGCTGACGCTGTTGCGGCGTACTCTCGGCCATCAAGTCGACCGCCAGCGAGCGTCCCTGCGCTTCAGTTTCGGCGAAGGCCTTGCGGTAATCCGCTGTCCATAAACTCTCGCGATTGACCAGAAGCGTCGCGATTCTCTGTGGGAATTCGGGACTTTTGCGTTGTGCGACGGCGGCACTGAATTGCTTCTGCCAATGCGCGCGGTTGGCAATCCATTGGGTGTACTGATCGCCCAACGCGGTCGACCACGCCATGACCCGCTGTTCTTGAGTGGCGCTCAAAGGCCCCAGCCAGTCGTTCAGACGTTTAACCATTCGCGCGCCACGCTCGGCAATTTGTTGATCAAGCGGCGGCTTGAGGTATTCCTGCTGACGCTTGCGCAAATCCTTGGCAAACGCGTCATTCATCTCGGCGACCTGTTTGTCATCCAGCCCCTGCAGCAACTCGATCGCCGACGGGGTGATCTCTCGAGCGGTTTCGGCAATGGCCTGCTTGGCTTCCGTAGTGCGCGCCTGTAGCGCGGCATCGGTGACCTGATTGGATTCGACCATGGTCTGCAGGCGATCAAGCCAGTCCAGATAGCCCGGCAATTGCGTGGTGCAATGCCAGCTCAAATGATCCTTGAGGCGTTCGTTGAACCAGTCTTTCTGCTCGCCGTTCATGTCCAGGTAATCGCCGAGCGTCCACGGAATAATGACGTCGAGATTGCGGTAGGCCAGGCCGACACGGCTGCAGGCGCCGAGGGCGAGGGTAAAGATCAGTAGCGCGGCGATGTGTTTGAACCAGCGAGACATGGGCGAATCCTTGCGTGAGCCTGGCTTCGAGGGACTGATTCCTATGTGAACGCAGAATGAACCCGGCAGTTCAGCCGATCAATAGAACGCGCGCGCAGCCTTGAGCGTGACGAGCCCGTCGCACTCGCTGTTGTGCCCGGAGTAGGCCGAACAATCGCTGCCGCTGAGGCTGGAATTGCTGTAGATCAGATCGAGATCGACGCCCATGAACGGCCGGGACAATTTCACTGACCAATCGGTAAAACTGCTGACATAACCACCGTCCACGGCGACGGGCGTGTTCAGTTGGTGGGTGGTGTATTTCATGCTGACGCCGATGCCGAATGGCTGGTTGCCGCCAAGATCGGCAAACAACGTGTTGTTCTGTTTATCGGGGTCATTGCTGAAGGCCACGCCGAAACGACTGCCGAGCAGGGTCAGACCACCGAACAGCTCCTGGCTGTCGAGGGTATCGACCTTGGGATAGCTGTAGTGGATCATCCCGACTTCGTAGCCGAGGGTCTGATCGAAAGGCTGTTTAAAACCGACGTAGGAATCGATTTCGAGGTTCTTGCCCGGGGAGATGCCCATACTCGGTGCGTACTGGCCGACATAGAGGCCGCTGTCGTGGCTAAGGTCGAGGCCGCCGTGAAAGGAACCGACTGCCGCTGGTTTGACCAGGCCCTGGGCCATGCTGCGTGTGGGCGTTGTGCCGAGTTTGAGGTCGAAGTCGCCGAGTTCACGCTGGAAAATCTGCGCGTGCGCGGTCGCACTGGCCAATAGGCCTACGAGTAATAAACGGGATGTTTTGCGCATGCGTCACTCCATGAACAGCGAGGGCAGGGCGGCGGGCCTGCTGAAACGCTTGATCTAGACGCGTGCAAGGATACCGGCGAATGCTCGGCATTGAAGGCCGTTCGTCGATTTAAAAGGATTTTTGTTTAATGTGGAGGGTATGTTGCGCGGTGCCAGTCCAGACGCTTCGAAGCTCAAAGCGCCTCTGGACGGGTGTAAAACCGGGTATTACTTCTTGCCCAGGCTGATCTGCTTGGACGGGCCGAATGTCTGGCCACTGACGCCTTTGGCAATTTGCTGAATCTCGCCGCCGGACTTGAGGAACGCTGCGATCTGATCGTTGATCGATTCGCTGGTTTCAACGGCTGGAGCTGGCTTTGCTTTGCTGGTGGATGCTTTTACACGCATGGCGGCCATTAACCTGTAGAAAAGTAACTCGGCCAGGCATCGTACAGGAATAACTTGACAATTGCTTGGTAAATATCCTCGGGAATAACCAACCTCATTGCTGCATTATTCTCGATTAAATGTTCGAAGTATTTGGCTAAGCTGCTGTTTTAAATAAGAACATTCAGGTGTTGCGGCATTCAGGTTTTCACCCTTGAGCGCTTGTGCCTGCCTGACGAGCGGCACTCAAGCACTGGCGCGAACACGGAAAATCAAGGCGTTGAGCGGGTTTCAACAGCGTGCGGATCTGCCGCCCGACGGCCACGCCAAAAACGGGTAGAATGCCGCCCACGCAATGAGGGTTTCGGAAAATGGCTTTAGTCGGGCGTTACAACAGTTTGCAAGTGGTTAAACACACTAACTTCGGTTTATATCTGGATGGCGGTGCCGACGGCGAGATTCTTTTGCCCAATCGTTATATCCCGAAAGATATTCCTACCGAAGATGAAGATTGGCTCAACGTATTTGTTTATCTGGACAGCGAAGACAAACTTCTCGCCACCACGGAAAAACCGAAAGTTCAAGTCGGCGAATTTGCCAGTCTGAAAGTCGTTGAGGTCAACAGCATCGGTGTGTTCCTCGATTGGGGGCTGCCAAAGGATCTGTTGCTGCCGTATTCCGAAGAAAAGCGCCAGATGACCGCCGGTGAATACTGCGTGGTGCATGTCTACCTCGACAAGCACACCCGCCGCATCACCGCCACCGCGCGTCTGGATCGCTACCTCGACAAGACCCCGGCCAACTACAGCCCGGGCCAGGAAGTTGATCTGCTGGTTGCCGAAGCCACCGACATGGGTTTCAAGGCGATCATCAACAACAAGCACTGGGGTTTGATTCACAAGAACGAAATCTTCAAGTTCATGCGCGCCGGCATGATCGAGAAAGGCTACATCAAGGAAGTCCGTGCCGACGGCAAAATCGCCTTGAGCCTGCAACCGGTTGGCCAGGAAGCGGCCAGCAGCCTGAACTCGAAGATCCTCGCCAAGTTGCGCGACAACAGCGGCACGCTGCCGGTCAGCGACAAGAGCGATCCAGCATTGATCAGCAGCCTGTTCGGCGTCAGCAAAGGCAACTTCAAGAAGGCCATCGGTTCGCTGTACAAGGAAGGCAAGATCGTTATTCATGCTGATCGCATTGAACTAACCTGAGACACCGCTGGCCCCATGTAGGAGCTGCCGAAGGCTGCGATCTTTTGACTTTGAAGATCAACAGATCGCAGCCTTCGGCAGCTCCTACATGAGGGCGGGTGTGATGAAGAAGTCTCTGGTTGCCTACGTTGCCACGCTGGTGACGTTTCTGTTGCTCGACGGTATCTGGCTCGGCCTGTTGATGGCGCCGACCTACCGTGAGCTACTCGGTTCGCTGATGCTCGAAAAACCGCTGCTGGTTCCGGCAGCGGTTTTTTATTGCCTGTATGTTTTTGGCTGCGTGGTGTTTGTGGTGATGCCAGCAGCGACCTGGCAGTGGGCGGCGAAGCGGGGTGCGTTGTTGGGTCTGGTGGCGTATGGCACGTATGACCTGACCAATTGGGCGACGTTGCGCGGCTGGTCGGTGCAGGTGACGTTGATGGATTGGGCGTGGGGGACGTTTGCCACGGCAGTGGCTTGCAGCGTTGGGTTTTTGTTGGCTAAACGACTGCATTCAGATCCATGAGAAGGGTTGATTGAACTGACGCCATCGCTGGCAAGCCAGGCTCCCACAGGGTTTTGTGTTGAACATAGAATCAGTGAGCAACCCCGGTCACTGTGGGAGCGGGCTTGCCAGCGAATGGCGGCGTAGCCGACAGCCATTCACCCCTGACGCCACTGAAGCACAAAATGTCTTTTCCAGACGGCTTTTTCTGTCTGACTGATTGATAATCCCCAGCACTGTTTTCTGACCAATGGATGGCCTGCCATGTTGTGTGTATTCGAGGTGTTGCGGTGATTGTCGAGCGGCGTAACGCCGACAGTTTTGCCCTGCAAGTGATGATCGGCCTCTGCCTGATCTGGGGCGTGCAGCAGGTGATGATCAAGTGGGCAGCGGCGGATATCGCGCCAGTGATGCAAGCCGCGGGGCGCTCAGGGATTTCTGCGTTGCTGGTCGGCTTGCTGATCTGCTGGAAGGGCGGTTGGGATCAGGTCGGCAACACCTGGCGCGGTGGCTTGCTGGCCGGTGCGCTGTTCGGTCTGGAGTTCTTCTTCATCGCCGAAGGCCTGCAACTGACCACCGCCGCACACATGTCGGTGTTCCTCTACACCGCACCGATTTTCACCGCGTTGGGTGTGCATTTTCTGCTGGCCAGTGAGCGACTGCGGCCGCTGCAATGGCTCGGCATCCTGCTCGCCTTCATCGGCATCGCGATTGCCTTCGCCGGCGGCGTGTCGTGGGACAACCTCGACCGGCGCATGCTGCTCGGCGATGCCTTTGGCGTATTGGCTGGCGCCTGTTGGGGCGCGACCACGGTGGTAGTGCGCGCCTCGCGTCTGTCGGAAGCACCGGTGACGCTGACCCTGTTCTATCAATTGATCGTCGGCTTCGTCGGGCTGCTCTTGATTGCGTTGTTCAGCGGCCAGATCACCCATGTCAGCCTGACCACCGTGGCGGTGGCCAGCGTGCTGTTCCAAGGGTTGGTGGTGTCATTCTTCAGTTACCTGATCTGGTTCTGGCTGCTGCGTCGGTATCTGGCAGCCAACCTTGCGGTGTTTTCGTTCATGACGCCGTTGTTCGGCGTGACCTTCGGCGTGCTGCTGCTCGGCGAACAATTGAGCGTGAACTTCGTCATCGGCGCCGTGCTGGTATTGCTCGGCATCACTTTTGTCAGCGCCGAGCAGTGGCTGCGTCGGCGTTTGCGCAGGGCGCTGGGCCAGCGCTAGTCGACTGCATCGCCAGGCCGCCAGCGATCAGCAAGCCGCTGCCGGCGATTACCAGTGCCGGATGCAGGCCGCCGCTGAAATGGCTGCTCAACGCCGCCAGCAACGGGCCGCTGAGTTGGCCGACGGCGAAGCAAGCGGTGAGCATGCCGGCATTGCGCTGAGTGGTGTGCGGTGCCAATTCTCGTGAGCGTTGCATGACCAGTTGCATGCAGGCGAGGAACGGTGTGCCGCAAAGGATCACGCCCAGTGCGAGGCCCAGGCCACTGCCGAGCAGGCAGGCAAAGACACCGGCCGCTTGCAGCCACAACGTCGCCATCAACCAGTGGCGCGTCGTTTCGGGATCGTGGCGCCGCAGGCTCACCAGCAACACGCCAAGCGCCGCGGCCAGACCGAAACACGGCCAGAACAGGTCCGCCTGCCACTGCCCGTGAAACTGCGCAGTGGCCATCTGCGACAGGAAGGTCGCCGGAATGATGTAGCCGACGCCATACAGCGCATAAATCACCGCCAACCGCCCGATTCCCCGATTCGATGGACTGACGGTCGCCACTGCAACCGTAGCCGGTGCGACCGGCGTTGGCAGCAGTCGCCATACACCCAACATCATCACCAACGCAGCCGCTGCATAAATCAGCCACAACGTCGCGGACGTCTGATTCAGCAGATGTGAGATCAGCGCCAACAACCCCGTGAGAAAAATCCCCAAACCCGGTCCGGCAAATACCAGAGCGCCCAAACGTGGACGACCCGCTGCGGCTGCCAAGGGTTGGCTTAAAGACGTGATCATCACCAGAACCCAGGCACTTGCCACTCCGGTGCCAAAACGCAGCACCAGGTGCGACCAGAAACCATCAGCCCAGAACGACGCCAGCGTCAGCAGCACGCACAACCACAGGCCGCCATGCAGGCGTCGCTGAACCTGTTGCGGGCGATGGGCGAACATCGCATCCACCGCGCCCAGCAAGTAACCGAGGTAGTTGGCCGCTGCAATCAGACCAGCGGCTGTCAGGTCGATCTGCCCTTCGCTGAGCAGGTGCGGCATTTGCGGGGTGAGGGCGAAACGCCCGATGCCCATGGCCATCATCAGGGCCACGGAGCAGGCGGATAAGCGAATCAGGGGCGACATGGTCGGAATTCCTTTGAAGGATCAATGACCGTCAGGCTAGGACTGATTGACTTTCTTTAAAATTGAATAATAGTGAGTAACTTGTTCTGTTATGGAGAAAGGTTGTGGAGTTCAGCCAACTGCGGATCTTTCAGGCCGTGGCCGAAGAAGGTTCGATCACCCGCGCCGCCGAACGTCTGCACCGGGTGCCGTCGAATCTGTCGACCCGGCTGAAACAGCTCGAAGAGCAACTCGGTGTCGAACTTTTCGTCCGTGAGCGTCAGCGTTTGCAATTGTCGCCTGCGGGAAAAGTCCTGCTGGACTACACCGGCAAACTGTTTGCCTTGCGTGATCAGGCCAGTGCGGCGGTGATGGGCGGGCAGCCGGCGGGGGACTTTGTGTTGGGTACCATGTACAGCACGGCGGCGATTCATCTGCCCGAGTTGCTGGCGCGCTATCACAAGCAGTATCCGGCGGTAAATTTGCAAGTGCAGTCGGCGCCGAGCGGGGAGTTGCTGGAAGGGTTGCTCACCGGGCGCCTCGACGCTGCACTGGTGGACGGGCCACTGGAACTGGCCGGGCTCGACGGCGTGCCGTTGTGCGAAGAGCGGCTGGTGCTGATCACCGAACCCGATCATCCGCCAGTGCGCAGCGCCCGGGACGTTGAAGGGCGTTCGGTGTTCACCTTTCGTCGCGGGTGTTCGTATCGCATGCGCCTGGAAGCGTGGTTTTCGCACTACCAAGCGACCATGGGCCGGGCGATGGAGATCGAGTCGTATCAGGGCATGCTCGCTTGTGTGATTGCCGGCAGTGGTGTGGCGCTGATGTCGGAGTCGATGCTCGCCAGTCTGCCGGGTCGCGACAGTGTCGCCGCGCACCCGTTGGCCGAGCCATTTGCGGGTGCGACAACATGGCTCATGTGGCGCAAGGGCATGCTCGGCGCCAACCTCAATGCCTGGATCGAGGTTCAGCAGGCCGTCTATCCTGCGGCTCAGATCGAAACACGAGAAACAGCCTGAACCAATGATGGCGAACTCTGTTCAATTCAGTAACAGATCATTGCGGATTTGGCCGAGCATTACGTAGGACTTCGGACTATTATCAGTGCGAAGCGACCTCAGAATTCCGGCCGCTCAGCACCACCCTGAAGGGGGCATGACGATGAAAGAGAAAATTCAAAACTGGCTGCACGATTTGGGTGTCGCCCTCGGTTTGATCGAACCGCCTCTGCAACCTGTTCCGATCCGCACCGATGACGAGCAGCGCCGCCGTCAACAACGGCGCCGGTAACGCCCCCGATCCGAGATCAAGGATTCAAGATCAAGAGATCGCAGCCTTCGGCAGCGCCTACACGGATTAATGTAGGAGCTGCCGAAGGCTGCGATCTTTTGCTTTTAATGACGGCCGATCTCAAGCAAAAACCGGCTCAAGTCATTCGCCGTCTTCGCGGTCTTGAGCATGCGGTCTTCCTCGGCGGTGAACGCCGTCAGTCCGAATTCATCTTCCAGATGAAAGATCAGATCTTCGATATCGGCTTTCTCCAGGCCCAGTTGGGCCAGGCTGGTGTTGTCGTTGAATTCACGGGTTTCCAGCAGACGCCGGATGTATCGGTGCACGGCGGCACGCACGGCAGCTCTTCTCATGGCAGATTTTCTGATTGTTGTTGTGCTTGAGTGAAGCAGGCCTCAGGCGTGGCCGCGCAACCACTCGTCAATCATCGAGCGCAAATGCTCCCCGGAAAAACTGCCGAAATGCCCGCCATGCACGGTGCGGATCGGCAACGCCTGCAAACGCTGCAGACTGGCGGCGTAATCCTCAAGATTGGAGTGGTAGGCGTCTTCGATCAGCGGCCCGTCGTAGATGATGTCGCCGCTGAACAGCGTCTCGGTCGACGCCTCATACAGGCTGATGCCGCCCGGCGAATGCCCCGGTGTATGCAGCACTTGCAGCGTGCGATTGCCCAGATCCAGCACATCACCGTCCTCGACAAATCCGGTCGCCGGCGCGGCTTTGACCCGGTATTCGGCGTAGCACAACGGGCAATCCGGATGCGCTTCGAACATGTCATCGCCGACAAACGCGCGGCTCAAGTCGTTTTCGCCATCCGGCGCGGCCAGAATGTCCGCTTCGGCTGGATGCACCAGCCGTTCAGTAAATTCGTGATGCCCGGCGATATGGTCGAAATGGCAATGACTGGCCACCGCCACTAGCGGCCGCTCGGTTATCCACGGCAACTGCTCGCGCAAGCTGACCAGTCCCGAACCGCTATCGAGCAACAAGTCTTTGTCACGGCCCTGAACGTGCCAGAGGTTGCATCGGTAAAACGGCCGAATATACGGCTCGTGAATCAGCCGAATGCCGTCACTCAGGTGTTGTACTTCGAACCATTTATCGCGAGAAACAATCTTCATCAGCACTTTCCTTCAGACGAAAAAAACGGGTGTGGCAACCGACGCCACACCCGTCGAAGAAAGCATCAAGTCGTTACATCAGAGCTTAGATCGCGCTCGCCACGGTTGCCGGGCGAGGGGAGACCAGGCTGACCACCACAAAGCTCACCAGACCCACAGCCAGGCTGTAATAAATCGGCGTGTTGGCATCCAGACCGTCCTTGAACATGAACAGCAGCGCAGTGGCAAAACCCAGGCCCATGCTGGCGATGGCGCCGGCGGTGGTCGCGCGTTTCCAGAAAATCGCACCGATCAGCGGGACCAGCATGCCGCCCACCAACAGGTTGTACGCCAGCGTCAGGGCGCTGATCACGTCATTCACCACCAGCGCGATACCCAGCACAACGATACCGGTGAGCAGGGTGAACAGGCGGTTGATGCCCAGGCTCGACTGTTTACCGCCACGCAGTTTCGGCAACAGGTCTTCCGTCAGTGTGGTGGCCGCGGCGAGCAGGCCGGCGCTGGCGGTGGACATCATTGCCGCCAGTGCCGCAGCGATCACCAGACCACGGATGCCGTCCGGCAGCGACAGTTTGACGATGGCGGCGAAGGCGTTGTTGACGTTGTCCAGATCCGGGATCAGCACGTGTGCAGCCATGCCGATCAGCGCGCAAGCCAGGCCGTAGAGGATGCAGTAGATACCCGCGATGCTGCCGGCGTATTGCGCGACTTTGGCGGTCTTGACGGTGAACACCCGTTGCCAGATGTCCTGACCGATCAGGATGCCGAAGAAGTAGATCATGAAGTAGGTGATGATCGTGTCCCAGCCGATGGTGGTGAAGCTGAAGGCTGTCGCCGGCAGTTTCAGCACCAGTTCGTCCCAGCCGCCAACGCGGTACAGGCAGATCGGCAACAGGATGAACATCAGGCCCACGGTCTTGATGATGAACTGGACGATGTCGGTGAGGGTCAGCGACCACATGCCGCCGATCGCCGAGTAGATCACCACCACGCCACCACCGACGAGTACCGAAACCCAGAATGGCAGGTCAAACAGCACTTGCAGGACGGTGCCGATCGCCAGGATCGAGGTCACGCCGATCATCAGTGCGTAGGCCAGCATGATCGCCGCGCTCGCCGAGCGGGCCATCGGGTTGTAGCGCTTTTCCAGGACCTGGGTAACGGTGTAGATCTTCAGTTTCAGCAGCGGTTTGGCGAGGAACAGGTTCAGCGCAACGATGCCGCAACCGAGTGCCGCGCACAGCCAGAAACCGGAAATGCCATGCACGTAACCCAGACGCACAGTGCCGACGGTGGACGCGCCACCGAGTACGGTCGCGGCCATGGTGCCCATGTACAGGCTCGGGCCGAGGTTACGACCGGCGACGAGAAAGTCCTCGTTGGTCTTGGCCTTGCGCATGCCGAAGTAGCCGAGCAAGAGCATGCCGGCGGCGTAGATGAGGACGACGAATAAATCCAAAGCCATGATGGCGTGTCTCCGATTGTCTTTTTTATGGTGAAACAAATTTGGTTCAGCAAGGCTGCCCCCTGTGGGAGCGAGCCTGCTCCGGGCGGCGATCCGACGAAGGCGTCAGCACATTCAACAACGACGTGACTGACAGATTGCTTTCGCGAGCAGGCTCGCTCCCACAGGGGATCTGCGTCAGGCGGCCTGACGCAGTTGAGGTTTTACTGCGGCTTCACGCCGGGCATCCTTCGGGCCGAACACTTCGCGCGGTTCCGGGAACAGGCTCAGCAGCGTCAGGTACACCACCGAAGCCAGGCCCAATGTCACCGGCAAACTGATGTCGATGCCGCCGGCCATTTCACCCAGCGGGCCAACGAACTGCCCCGGCAAATTGACGAAGCACAGGCCAACCGCCGCGCTCGGAATCCACGCACCCAGACCGCGCCAGTTCCAGCCGTGGCTGAACCAGTAGCGACCGCCTTGTTCGCCGCGTGTGAACACTTGCAGGTCGTCCGGGCAGTAGAAGCCGCGACGCACCAGCAGGCCGATGATCATGATCACCATCCACGGCGTAGTGCAGGTGATGATCAGCACGGCGAAGGTCGACACGCTCTGCACCAGGTTCGCCGCAAAACGGCCGATGAAGATGAAGGCAATCGACAACACGCCGATCAGCAATGTCGCCTTCACTCGCGACAGCACGCGGGGGAACACGCTGGACATGTCCAGCCCGGTGCCATACAGCGAGGTGGTGCCGGTGGACATGCCGCCGATCACCGCAATCAGGCACACCGGCAGGAAGAACCAGCTCGGCGACACCGCCAGCAAACCACCGACATAGTTGTTCGCCGCGATGTAGTCCGGCGCCTTGATCGCGACGATGGTCGCGGTGGTCAGGCCGAACAGGAACGGGATGAACGTGGCGATCTGCGACAGCACCACCGCCGCCATGATCCGTTGCTTGGAGGTGTCACGCGGGATGTAGCGCGACCAGTCGCCGAGGAACGCGCCGAAGGAAATCGGGTTGCTCATCGCCACCAGCGCAGCTCCGATGAACGCGGCCCAGAAGCCCGGCTGACCGAGGTTCACCGTACCGGCGTAGTTCACATCGAAAGGACCGGCGAAGGCGAAGATGCCCAGCAGAAATAACAGGCTGGCGCTCCACACCGCGATCTTGTTCACCCACAGCAGAAAGCGGAAGCCGTAGATGCACACGGTCAGCACCAGGATCGCGAACAGACCGTAGGCCAGGCCCAGGGTCAGGTCGGTTTCCGGCAGACCGATCAGGCGTTTTGCTCCACCGATCAGCGCATCGCCCGAACTCCACACCGAGAGCGAGAAAAACGCGATAGCGGTCAACAGCGACAGGAACGAACCGACGATCCGCCCGTGCACGCCGAAGTGCGCACCGGACGACACGGCATTGTTGGTGCCGTTGAGCGGGCCGAACAGGCCCATCGGTGCGAGGATCAGCGAGCCGAGCAGCACGCCCAGCACAATCGCCCAGACGCCGGCCTGAAAAGACAGACCGAACAGCACCGGGAAACTGCCGAGCACGGCGGTGGCAAAGGTATTCGAACCACCGAAGATCATCCGGAACAAGTCCGTCGGGCCTGCGCTGCGTTCGTGGTCCGGGATCTGCTCGACCCCGTGGGTTTCAATCTGCGTAAGGCTTTGGTCGTTGTTGTTGTTATTCATGATCTGCTCCGATCATAAAGGCGCGCTCATCGTGCGTGAGCGTCACCTGTTTTGGCTAAGGGGATGGCAGCCCTTCCGGCATTGCGGACAAATGTTCGTGGCAGGCCAGCCAATGGCCTTGTTGTTCTAGGCTCGACGCGTGTTTCTTGAACACAATCGTCTCGCGCTCCTGGCTGAAGTGTTGCTCCCCTTGCATGCGCAGCTCGGTGGCCACGTCATGGATGAAAATCGCCACGTCACCTTGCAGGCTGACGAAGGCGTTGCTCGAGGTGCACGCAAGCACCTCGAAGCCATCCTCGGCGCGCCAGCGGTCCCACAAGGCCTGATAGGCATCGCGCGACAGCAGTGGCTGTTCGAGGGTGTAGAAAACGAAACTCGCATCGGCGCTGAACGCGCCGAAGTAAGCTTCGCGATCGTTACGGGCGAAGGCGTCCACCAGCGCGGCGGCCGCTTGCAAAACCTGATCACGTTCGTTCATGACCCGACCCTCAGCGATGGACCACGCCAGGCAGTACGCAGAGCATTTCGTACAGCAGGTTGGCGGCCAGCAGCGAGGTGTTGCCAGTGGTGTCATAAGCGGGCGAGACTTCTACCAGATCGCAACCGATCAGGTCGAGGCCTTGGCAGCCACGGACGATTTCAATCGCCTGAATGGTCGTCAGACCACCGATTTCCGGGGTGCCGGTGCCAGGTGCCCAAGCCGGATCGATGCCGTCGATGTCGAAGCTCAGATACACCGGACCGCCGCCGACTTTCTCGCGCACTTCGGCCATCAGCGGCGCCAGCGACTTGTGCCAGCACTCTTCGGCTTGAACCACGCGGAAGCCCTGATCGCGGCTCCAGTTGAAGTCGTCAGCGGTGTAACCCTGGGCGCGCAAACCAATTTGCACCACGCGATCGCAGTCCAGCAGACCTTCTTCAACGGCGCGACGGAAGGTGGTGCCGTGGGCGATTTTCTCGCCGAACATGTGATCGTTGACGTCAGCGTGGGCATCGATGTGCACCAGACCGACCTTGCCGTGCTTCTTGTGGATCGCACGCAGGATGGGCAGGGTGATGGTGTGGTCGCCACCCAAGGTCATCGGGATCACGTTGTGCTCGAGGATGTTGTCGTAGGCTTCTTCGATGATGCGCACGGCGTCGAGCAGGTTGAAGGTGTTGATCGCCACGTCACCGATGTCAGCCACCGACAGCGAGTCGAACGGCGCCGCGCCGGTGGCCATATTGTACGGACGGATCATCACCGATTCGGTACGGATGTCGCGTGGCCCGAAGCGGGTGCCGGGGCGCAGCGAAGTACCGATGTCCAGGGGCACGCCTACGAAGGCAGCATCCAGGCCGGCAGCGGTCGGTACATGGGGGAGTCGGAGCATGGTGGCGATGCCGCCGAAGCGCGGCATTTCGTTGCCGCCCAGTGGTTGGTGAAGAATCTTGTCCACGGGTAAGGCCTCATCGTCTTTGTTTTATTTATGTCGGCGCGCCGTAGAGCACGGGTTCGGACGCCGCTGTGGGGTCGATGATGCGAAATGTAGTGAGGGGAAAGAATCGCTACGGGCAAAAACTTAGTTCAGATTTTTCTAAACTAATGGCGAGGCTGGGATTAGACTTTGCGGTCTCGGGATTCTTGCCTGGCTGAACATTGCTGCCCTCACCCCAGCCCTCTCCCCCAGGAGAGGGAGCTGATCTCCATTGCGTTCGAATCCTGAGTTCGACTCGATATCACAGGTCGATGCGCATCCTGAGAATACCGCGGTCGGCTCCCTCTCCCTCCGGGAGAGGGCTGGGGTGAGGGAAGGTTCTATCAGGCAACACATCTCTAAAGCCCGGAGCAGACATGGCCAACGCTTTACCCGACCTGAAACTGTTGCGCATCTTCGTCAGCGTCGTGCGCCATCAGGGTTTTGCCAACGCGCAACAGGAACTCAACCTGTCGACCTCGGCGATCAGCACCTACATGAGCCAGCTCGAAGCCGCGCTAGGCCTGGTGCTGTGCCATCGCGGGCGCGGCGGGTTCAGCCTGACCAGCAAGGGTGAGCTATTCCATCAGGAAACCCTGCGTCTGCTCGCCGAACTTGAAGGTTTCGAGCAATACGCTGCAGCGCTCAAGGGCGAACTGCGCGGCACGCTCAACCTCGGCGTGATCGACTCCACGGTCAGCGACAAGGCCTTGCCGTTCGCCGAAGCCATCGGCGCCTACAGCCAGGAACACCCGGCGGTGCATTTGCATCTGTCGGTGATGAGCCCGTACGAACTGCAACTCGGCGTGCAGGACAACCGCCTCGATCTGGCCATCGGTGCGTTTTCCACGCGTATGAGCGGTCTGGTCTACATGCCGCTGTACCGCGAACAACACTGGCTGTATTGCAGCAGCCGCCATCCGTTGTTCAACGAGCGGCGTATTCCCGAACAAGTCATCACCCAGCAACGTATGGTCGGGCGCGGTTATTGGAGTCAGGCGGAACTCGCCCGCCACGGTTTCAAGCACAGCGCCGCCACCGTGGAAAGTATGGAGGCACAGCTGATTCTGGTGCTGTCCGGCGCCTACATCGGTTATTTGCCGGAACACTACGCGCAAGCCTGGGCCGACAAGGGGGATCTGCGCGTGCTGTTGCCGGCGACCTTCGGTTATCAGGCGCCGTTCTCGATGATCATGCGCCGGGGTCGCAGTCGCGAGCCGCTGATCCAGACTTTCCGCGATTTGCTCAAAGCACAGCTCAATCAGGCTTAAAGAAGATGTCCAGACCTCAATGCCCGCGCTGCCTGCGCCCCCAAACCCATTGCCTGTGCCCGCTGATTCCGCGCCTCGACAGTCGCACCCGGGTGCTGCTGTTGCAGCATCCGAGTGAGGTCAATCATGCGTTGAATACTGCGCGGTTAGCGGCGTTGGGACTGACCAATGCCGAGCTGATTGTCGGTGAAGTATTCGAAGATTTACCGACGCTGTTGAACCTGCCGGGGTATCGGGCGCGGTTGTTGTTTCCGGCTGATGATGCGCAACCGATAGAGGCTTACGGCGAGTCTGATGAACCCCTGTTGCTGGTCGTTCCGGATGGCACCTGGCGCAAGGCGCGCAAGATGTTGCACCTCAATCCGCTGCTGGCGGCGTTGCCACGGGTGACGCTGGCCGAGGGTGGCGTGTCGCGCTATCGCTTGCGCAAGGCGCCGGGGCCGGGAGCGTTGTCGACGATTGAGGCGATTGTGCAGGCGTTGCAGACGCTGGAGGCACCAGCGTCATTCGAGCCGTTGCTCAAGCCGTTCGAGGCGTTGATCGAGGGGCAGATTGCGGCGATGGGGGAGGAGACGTTTCAGCGTAATCATGCTGAAAAATAGTCGGTGTTCTTGCTGGCCTCATCGCTGGCAAGCCAGCTCCCACAGGTTCTGAGGTGTTCACAGGTTTTGTGGCCGACACGGACACTGTGGGAGCTGGCTTGCCAGCGATGGGGCCAGTCAATTCACCACAAAATCCAGATATCTCTAGCTCTAGCGTTCGCGCATCGCCTCGGTCCGGGCTTTAAGCACGGGTTTGAGCAAGTAATCCAGCACACTCTTTTCCCCGGTAATAATGTCCACCGTCGCCACCATCCCCGGAATAATCAGCAGCGGTTTCACATCCCCGCCCAAATGGTTTTTATCGGTGCGCACCTGAATCAGATAAAAGCTGTTGCCCTTGTCATCGGTAATGGTATCGGCACCAATCAACTCCAGTTTAGCGCTCAGCCCACCATAAATCGTGTAGTCATAAGCACTGAACTTGACCATCGCCTTCTGCCCCGGATGCAGGAACGCGACATCCTGCGGCCGCACCTTGGCCTCGATCAGCAAGTTGTCTTCCAACGGTACGATTTCAACCATGTCACTGCCCGGTTGAACCACGCCGCCGATGGTGTTGACCTTCATTTGCTTGATCACGCCGCGCACGGGCGAGATGACCGTGGTGCGGGTCACGCGGTCGTCGATGGCGATGCTGGTGGCGGTGATTTTCGACAGGTCGGTGCGTTTCTCATTCAGCTCTTTGGCCGCTTCCGAGCGGAAGGTTTGCTCCGACTCGTCGATCTTGCTGCGGATCTCGGCAATCGCTGATTCGGCGCGGGGAATGGCCAGCGTCGTCGCATTCAATGAACCTCGGATTTCCACCGCGCTGCGCTTGAGGCGGAGGATTTCCACGGGGGACACCGCACCGGTTTTCACCAGCGGTTCGGACATGTTCATCTCTTGCTGCAGCAGCGCCAGACTCGAGCTGAACTGACCTTGCTTGGAGCGAAACTCGGCGAGCTCCTGAGTCTTCTGCCGCAATTGTTCACTCAACGTGCGCTGCTCGCTGGCCAGTCGGCGCTGGCGTTGTTCGTACAGCGAACGCTCGTCTTCGGCGACTTGCGGCGCCTTGGCGATGACCTCATCGGAGAGCTTGAACGGCCGGCCTTCGGCCTCCGCTGACAGCCGTTCGACCTGTGCAGTCAGCGCATAGCGATCAGCCTCGCTCTCACCCTTGTTCGAACGAAAGCGTGTGTCATCCAGGCGCAGCAGGGTGTCACCCTTGTTCACCATCTGCCCTTCGCGGACGAATATCTCAGTGACGATCCCGCCCTCAAGGTTCTGGATCACCTGAACCTTGCTCGAAGGAATCGCCTTGCCTTCGCCCATGGTGACTTCTTCGAGCACGGCGAATTTGGCCCAGACCACCGCGCTGATCAGCAGCGCCGCCGCCAGCCACACGGTGATCCGCGACCAGCGCGGCGAATCCTGCAAGGACGCGCCGGCGGTTTCCGGCATGAATTCGGCTTCTGCGCTTTTGCCGAAACTGTCGAAGTAGCCGCGCTCTTTGCTATCGGAGGAAGCAGACATGGGGCAACTCCTAGACCGCTGCCGAGCCGACACGGCCCTTGCGCAGTGCATCGATGACCGCTTCTTTCGGGCCGTCGGCGACGACCCGGCCGTTGTCCAGCACCAGCAACCGGTCCACCAGACTCAGCATCGAAGTGCGGTGGGTGACCAGCAGCAGCGTCTTGCCTTGCACCCAGCCGTGCAGCTTCTGCCGCAGCAAGTCTTCACTGCTGTTGTCCATGGCACTGGTCGGTTCGTCGAGCAGCATGATCGGCGGGTCGAGCAACAAGGATCGCGCGAGCAACACCGCCTGACGCTGGCCGCCGGAAAGCAATTGTCCGCGCTCGCCTACCGGTCGATCAAAACCTTGCGGATGCTGGCGAGCGAGTTCGGTAACGCCGGTCAGCTCGGCCACTTCGAGCATCCGTGAGTCGCTGATGTAACGTGCGCCGAGCGTGAGGTTGTCACGCAGACTGCCGGCCAGCAGCGGCAGATCGTGGGCGACGTAACCGATTTGCTGGCGCAGGTCGGCGACATCGAGCTGGCGCAGGTCGAGGCCGTCGAGCAACAGCTGGCCTTCTTCGGGTTCATAGAAACCCATGACCAATCGTGCCAACGTACTTTTGCCCGAACCGCTGCGGCCGATGATGCCGACCCGCTCACCGGGTTTCAGGCTGAAGCTGACATTGCTCAGCGCCGGCGCGTTCTGGCCGTTGTAGTGAAAGGTCACGCCGCTGACGTCCAGCGCGCCTTGCAGTTGCGTGCGTTCCAGCGGCCGCTGTTTGCCGTCGCGTTCCTGCGGCAGGGCCATCAGCGCATCGGTGCTTTTCATGGTCAATTGCGCTTGCTGATAGCGGGTAATCAGCCCGGCAATCTGCCCCAGCGGCGCGAGCACGCGGCTGCCGAGCATGTAACTGGCGACCAGCGCACCGACGCTGAGGTTACCGGCGATGATGCTGTAGACCCCGGCGACAATGGTCGCCATCCCCGAGAACTGTTGAATGAACAACGTGCCGTTGGTGGCCAGCGCCGACAGATTGCGCGCGTGGCTGTCGAGACGGGTGAGGGCGCCGTGGGTGCTTTCCCATTTGTGCTGGCGCTCGCTTTCGGCGCTGCAGGCCTTGAGGGTTTCCAGGCCACCGAGGGTTTCGATCAGCACCGCTTGGCGTTCAGCGCCGAGGCTCAGGCTCTTTTGCACGGTGTCACGCAGACGTACCTGAATGATCATCGCGAAGATAATGGTGATCGGAAACGCCAGCAGCGGAATCACCACCAGCCAGCCGCCGAGCAGGCCGATGACCACCAGCATCAACACCACGAAAGGCAGATCGATCAGGCTGGTCAACGTCACCGCCGTGAGGAATTCGCGCAGGCCCTGAAAGTCATGAATGCTCTGGGCGAAACCGCCGATGGTCGCCGGCCGTGCCTTCATCGACATGCCGGTAATGCGCTCGAATAAAGTCGCGGAAAGGATCACGTCGGTTTTCTTGCCGGCGGTGTCGAGCAGGTGCGCACGCACCACCCGCAGCACCAGTTCGAAGCCGGTACCGATCAGCAAGCCGATCGACAGTACCCACAGGGTCGACGTGGCCTGATTCGGCACCACACGGTCGTAGGTCTGCATGACGAACAGCGGCACCATCAGGCCTAACAGGTTGATCAGGAAACTGGCGAGGATCGCATCGCTGTAGAGCCATTTCGACAGCTTCAGGGTGTCGCGAAACCATGCATGTACCCGTGGCACCAGCGGTGAGCGCAGGTCTTCGAGTTCGTGGCGTGGCCGGGCGAACAGGGCCTGGCCGCTGTAGTGTTCGGCGAGTTCTTCACGGTTGATCCATTGTTCGCCGCCATCGGCTTCGCTGGGCAGGATCAGCGCTTTGCCGTCGTCGCCGAAACGCCGTAAAACAGCAGTGCGACCGTCGTTGAGCAGCAGCAGAATCGGCAGATTGAGTGGTGAGATGTCTTTCAGATCACGGCGCAGAATCCGTGCCTGCAACCCGGCGCGGGCGGCGGCGCGGGGCAGCAGATCGAGGCTCAGGCGTTGTTTATTGAGGGGCAGGCCGGCACTCAGGCTGGCGCGGCTGACCGTTGCGCCATGCAGTTTGCAGAGGATCAACAGACCGTCGAGTAACGGATCATCGAAGCTCAGCCGCGGATCGATCCCGGTGTGGCCGGGTTCCATGCTGGTCATATTGATCGCCTCTGTTGAACGGGCACGGGAATCCACACATTGATCGTTCCCACGCTCCGCGTGGGAATGCAGCCCGGGACGCTCCGCGTCCCAAAGCGGACGCAGAGCGTCCATTGAGGCATTCCCACGCAGAGCGTGGGAACGATCAACAGTGGACTTATTTCAGCTCGGGCAGGCGCGCTTCGTTTTTGACTTCGGTCGCGGCGATCGCATCGGCTGGCAGCACCACCCGCTGTTTGCTCAGCAACTGGCCCATGTTCGCCAGCACGCGGTACATCGAATATTCCTCGGTGTAGCGGATTTCGGTGTAGCGACGGTTGGCGTTGTACAGCTCGTTTTCACTGTCGAGCAGGTCGAGCAAAGTCCGTTGGCCAAGGCCGAACTGATCCTGATAAGCCGCGCGTACGCGTTTGGTGGTTTCCGCGTATTCGCGGGCAGTCGGGGTCTGCTTCTTCGCGTTGACCATGGCGTTCCACGCCAGGTGAATGTTCTCGTTCAACTGACGCAGGGCGTTGTTGCGGATGTCCATCGCCTGGTTGATCTGGTGCGCATCGGAGGCCAGTCGTGCCTTGTCGCTGCCGCCACGGAACAGGTTGTAGTTCATCACCACACCCACGCGCCATTCGTTGTCGTGGCCTTCATCGCCCTGCACGTTGTTGTTCGCGCCGACGGCCGCCTCAGCATCGAAACGCGGATAGAACGGCGACTTGGCGACTTCGTACTGGCTCTCGGCCGATTGCACGTCAGCCTGCGCGGATTTCAGGTACGGGTTGTTCTCGACCATGCTCTGCTGCGCTTCCGGCAGGCTGGTCGGCAATTCGCCACGGGTCGAGGCCGGGGTTTCCAGCTCATCGGGCATGCGCCCGACCACGCTGTAGAAATTCGATTCAGCGTCGGCCAGATCGACTTCGGCGGTGTCGAGGTTGTTTTGCGCCAGCGCTTTACGTGCGACCGATTGATCCGAGTCCGCGGTGCTGCCGACGCCACGCTCGGTGCGCAGGCCGATCTGGTCATTGACGCGCAAATGCGCCTGCAGGTTGTTCTTGGCCAAGGTCACCAGTTCGCGACGCTTGAGCACTTCGAGGTAGACCTCGATGGTGCGCAGGGCCAGATCCTGGGCGGTGCCTTGCGCGTAATACGCGCGCGAATTGGACACGCCTTTGGTGCGCTCGACTTCGTTGGCGGTGTTGAAACCGTCGAACAGCATCTGCCGCAGACGCAGCTCGGACTGGGTGTAATTGAGGATTTCGGTGTGGTGATTACCGAAAGCCCGGGTGTTGGTGTTGTCGCTGTAGCCACGGCCATACGCGGCGTTCAAATCGACGGACGGATAGAAGCCACCCTTGGCCACTTTGACTTGTTCATCAGCCGACAGGCGGGCGTCCACGCGCGAGGCCAGTTCCGGGTGCGTGGCGATGGTGCTTTGAATAGCCTCGGTAAGGTTCATGGCCTGGGCTTGAGAAGTGCAAGCCATGGCCAGCAAAACCGCGCTGCAGAGGGGGGTTAGAACGCGCATGGGTGCATCTCCCTGAGTCCTGATGGTGTGTTACTGTCGCCAAATATTTGACGATATTTTTAGGTCTAAGCGTTTCACTCTTGTAACAACAGAGCTAAGAACATCCTGAAGCGTAGCTAAGAAAAAATTTTCATAAGGCTTATGCCGAAAAAAACTTATGCGCTTTGTAAAAACCGGCACATTGTTCAGCATGAAAGCCTTTGTTTTATGCGCTTTAGGGAGCGCAAAAAGGCTTGAGGAAAGTTCCACTCACTTTGCGACATACGGCGAAGTACTGCTGAAGGGGAGGGACGCGTAGCGGCTGAGGGGCGACAGATTTTTGTCACTCGAGTGATTCATCAGCGTTACGTAGCGTTAGTGGGCGTATGGCTTTGATCAGGATGCGGAAGTGCTTGATAGCACTGATGTTTCCGAAAGAAGCCACCTGCGAAACGAACTGTCGAGGGTGCGAGCGTCCCCTCCGACAACCCGATTGAGCCATGGGCTGCTTCGCTTACCAGTGCCGACGGTGGTCGGCAGCGGAGGATTTCACATGGCAACGCTCATCGGGATAGTCACTAAAGTCATTGGCCAGGTTTTCGCCCAGTCAGCCGACGGTAATAAACGCGTACTGGTTGAGGGGGATCGCCTGGTAGCAGGTGATCAACTGATCACTGGCGCGGAAGGCGCGGTGGCGGTGAAGCTGCAAAACGGCCAGGAACTGACCCTCGGACGCGGCAGCAGCATGACCATGACCGGTGAACTGCTGGGGGGTCAGGCGGCGCATGTCAATGCCGCGGAGGCCGTGACCCCGAGCGACGCGCAATTGACCGACGTCGAGCAGATCCAGAAAGCCATCGCTGCCGGTGACGATCCGAGCAAAACCGCTGAAGCCACCGCGGCCGGTCCGAATGCCCCGGGTGGCGCACCGGGAGAGGCGGGCGGCGGCCACAGTTTTGTCCTGCTGACGGAAGTCGGTGGACGCGTTGACCCGATCATCGGTTTCCCCACCGCCGGTTTCGGCGGTATTCCCGAATTCCCTGAAGAACGCCACAACGCGGTGATCGACAACGGCGATGACACCCCGGCTGTCGTGGTGCCGCCACCGGTGAACAATCCGGTGACCCTCACTGGCCTGAATGTGGCGGGCGGCGAACTGAATCTCAGTGAAGCCAATCTGCCTGACGGTTCGTCGGCCAACCCGGGGGCACTGACGCAAAGCGGCACCTTCACGGTGTCGGCGCCGGACGGATTGACCAGCCTGAGCATCGGCGGCATCAACGTTATCGTCGGTGGTGTGCCGATCGGCTTCCCGCAATCGATCACCTCGCAACTGGGCAACACCCTGACCATCACCGGCTACAACCCGGCGACTGGCGTGGTCACTTACAGCTACACCCTCAACGGCAATGAAAGCCACGCGGCCGGCGATGGCGCGAACAATCTCAGCGAACAGTTCACGGTGATTGCCGGTGACAGCAATGGCGACACCGCGACCGGTACGCTCGACGTCAATATCACCGACGACGTCCCGAAAGCGTTCGATGACAGCAATGGCACGGCGTCAGAGACCCAACTGACGCTGACCGGCAACGTTCTGACCAACGATGTGCAAGGTGCGGATCGCGTACCAAGCGGACCGGTAACCCCGGGCACGTTCACCGGAACTTATGGCACCTTGGTGTTGAACGCCAACGGCACTTACACCTACACGCTAAACACCAATGACGCGGACTTCAAAAACCTGCACGGTGGCGGCAATGGCACGGAAACCTTCGCCTACACCATCACCGATTCCGACGGTGATACCAGCACCGCCAACCTCGTCCTGCAGATCCACAACAATGATGATCCGGTGGTTATCAATGGCTTGAATGTCGAAGGCGGCGAGCTGACGGTTTACGAGAAAAACCTCAGTGACGGCAGCACACCGGATGCTACCGCGCTGACCCAGAGCGGCACCTTCACCATCACTGCACTCGATGGCGTCACAACGCTGACTGTCGGCGGCATCGCCGTTGTCACCAATGGCGTGGCCGCAGGCTTCCCGCAATCGATCACAACCCCGTTGGGCAGCACGCTGACCATCACCGGTTTCAACGCCACCACCGGCGTGGTCAGTTACAGCTACACCCTGGTCGACAACGAAGCGCATCCCACCGCCAACGGCGCGAACAATCTGCCAGAGCAATTCGCCGTCACCGTGTTCGACGATAACGGCACCACTGCCAACGGCACGCTCGACGTGAACATCACCGACGACGTGCCCAAAGCCTTTGATGACAGCAATGGTACGGCGTCTGAAACGCAACTGACACTGACAGGGAACGTGCTGACCAACGATGTGCAGGGCGCCGACCGCGTGGTGACCAATGAAAGTGCCGGGCCGATCACCGCCGGAACATTCACCGGGACTTACGGCACTTTGGTTCTCAACGCCAATGGCACCTACACCTACACGCTGAACACCAACGACGCCGACTTCAAAAACCTCCACGGCGGCGGCAATGGCACGGAAACCTTCGCCTACACCATCACCGATTCCGACGGTGATACCAGCACCGCCAACCTCGTCTTGCAGATCCACAACAATGATGATCCGGTGATCATCAACGGCCTTGACGTCAATGGCGGTGAACTCACCGTTTACGAAAAAAACCTCAGCGACGGCAGCACGCCGGATTCCACTGCGCTGACGCAGAGCGGTACGTTCACCATCACTGCACTCGATGGCGTCACAACGCTGACTGTCGGCGGCATCGCCGTTGTCACCAATGGCGTGGCCGCAGGCTTCCCGCAATCGATCACAACCCCGTTGGGCAGCACGCTGACCATCACCGGTTTCAACGCCACCACCGGCGTGGTCAGCTACAGCTACACCCTGGTCGACAACGAAGCGCATCCCACCGCCAACGGCGCGAACAATCTGCCTGAGCAGTTCGCCGTCACCGTGGTCGATGACAATGGCACCACCGCCAATGCCACCCTCGACATCAACATCGTCGACGACCTGCCAAAAGCCGTGGATGACAGCAACACCAGCACCGCGTCGGAAACCTTGCTGACCCTGAATGGCAACGTGCTGACCAACGATGTGCAAGGCGCCGATCGCGTACCGACCGGTCCGGTAACCCCGGGCACTTTCACCGGGACTTACGGCACCTTGGTGCTGAACGCCAATGGCACCTACACCTACACGCTGAACACCAACGACGCCGACTTCAAAAACCTGCACGGTGGCGGCAACGGCACGGAAACCTTCGCCTACACCATCACCGATTCGGACGGCGATACCAGCACCGCCAACCTCGTTCTGCAGATCCATAACAACGACGATCCGGTGATCATCAACGGCCTCGACGTGAATGGCGGTGAACTCACCGTCTACGAGAAAAACCTCACTGACGGCAGCGCACCGGACGCCACCGCGCTGAGCCAAAGCGGCACCTTCACCATCACTGCACTCGATGGCGTGACGACCCTGACTGTCGGCGGCATCGCTGTAGTCACCAACGGCGTGGCTGCCGGATTTCCACAATCGGTCACCACTCCGCTCGGCAGCACGCTGACCATCACCGGTTTCAACGCCACCACCGGCGTGGTCAGCTACAGCTACACCCTTGCCGACAACGAAGCGCATCCCAACGCCAACGGCGCGAACAATCTGCCAGAGCAGTTCGCCGTCACCGTGGTCGATGACAACGGCACCACCGCCAATGCCACTCTCGACGTGAACATCGTCGACGACCTGCCCAAAGCCGTGGATGACAGCAATGCCGGCACCGCCTCGGAAACCCTGCTGACCCTGAATGGCAACGTGCTGACCAACGATGTGCAAGGCGCCGATCGCGTACCGACCGGTCCGGTAACCCCGGGCACTTTCACCGGGACTTACGGCACCTTGGTACTCAACGCCAACGGCACGTATACCTACACGCTGAACACCAATGACGCCGACTTCAAAAACCTCCACGGCGGCGGCAACGGCACAGAAACCTTCGCCTACACCATCACCGATTCCGACGGCGATACCAGCACCGCGAACCTGGTGCTGAACATCCACAACAATGACGATCAGGTCTATCTCAACGGCCTTGACGTCAATGGCGGCGAACTCACCGTCTACGAGAAAAACCTCAGCGACGGCACCAGCCCCGACACCCCGGCGCTGACCCAGAGCGGCACTTTCACCGTCACCGCCCTCGACGGTCTGCAAACCCTGACCGTGGGCGGCATCAGCGTGGTCACCGGTGGCGTGGCCGCAGGCTTCCCGCAATCGACCGTCACGCCGCTCGGCAGCACGTTGACCATCACCGGTTACAACCCCGCCACCGGCGTGGTCAGTTACAGCTACACCTTGGTCGACAACGAAACTCATCCAAACGCCAACGGCGCCAACAGCATCACCGAGAACTTCAACGTGGTGGCGACGGACACCGATGGCAGCACCGCCAACGGCCAGATCAACGTCAACATCGTCGATGATTTGCCGAGCGCCCATCCTGACGCCGCATCGGTGGCGGAGGGCGGCACGGTCAGCGGTAATGTTCTGGACAACGATATCGGTGGCGCTGACGGCCCAGCCGTGACCGGCGCAGTGGTCGGCGTGCGCGCCGGCGCCGACACCTCGACTTCGGCCATCGGCGGCCTCAACAGCAACATCAACGGCACCTACGGCTACCTGACCCTGGACGCCAACGGCAACGCCGTCTACCACAGCAATCCCAACGTCGTGAACGGCCCGGGCGCAGTGGATGTCTTCACCTACACCGTGCGCGATGCCGACGGGGATGAAAGCACCACCACCATCACTATCGATGTCGCCAACAGCAAGCTGTGCGCGACCAGCGACACCGACGTCACCGTCTTCGAGAAAGCGCTGGACCTGACCAAGGACGGCGCGGATCTGGCGCCCGGTACGGTTACCGGCAGCGACCCGACCAGCACCGGCGAAACCGCGTCTGGCACGCTGGTCGGCTCGGTCACCGGGGCAGTCGGTGCGATCAGTTATGCGCTGGTTGGCAGCGCCACCGGCAACTACGGGCAAATCGTCCTCAACCCCAATGGCACTTACACCTACACGCTGACCTCGCCGGCGAGCACCACGCCGCATGCCGACGATGGCGCCAACAGCCTGACCGAAACCTTCACCTATCAGGCCACCGATTCGCTGGGCAACATCGTCACCAGCACCCTTGTCGTCAGCATCGTCGATGACGTGCCAAAAGCTGTGAACGACAGCAACGCCAACAGCGCCTCGGAAACCCAACTGACCTTGACCGGCAATGTGCTGACCAATGATGTGCAAGGCGCCGATGTGGTCGCGACCGGGCCGAATGCCGGCCCGATCACCCCCGCCACTATCGTCGGGACTTACGGCACCTTGGTGCTCAACGCCAACGGCACCTACACCTACACGCTGGACGGCAACGACACCGACTTCAAAGCACTGCACGGCGGCGGCAATGGCACCGAGACGTTCACCTACACCCTGACCGATGCCGACGGCGACACCAGCACTGCCAACCTGGTGCTGAACATCCACAACAATGACGATCCGGTGCTGCTCAACGGCCTCGACGTCAATGGCGGCGAACTCACCGTCTACGAGAAAAACCTCAGCGACGGCACCAGCCCCGACACTCCGGCACTGACCCAGAGCGGCACCTTCACCGTGACCGCGCTCGATGGCCTGCAAACCCTCACCGTCGGTGGCATTGCCGTGGTCACCAACGGTGTCGCCGCAGGCTTCCCGCAATCGGTGGTTTCGCCGCTGGGCAGCACCTTCACCGTCACCGGTTACAACCCGGCTACCGGCGTGGTCAGTTACAGCTACACCCTGGTCGAAAACGAAATCCACCCGAACGCCAACGGTGCCAACAGCCTCACCGAGAACTTCAATGTGGTGGCCACCGACACCGATGGCAGCACCGCTAACGGTCAGATCAACGTCAACATCGTCGATGACCTGCCGACCGCCAAACCCGACACCGGTTCGGTGGCGGAGGGCGGTACGGTCAACGTCAGCGTGCTCGGTAATGACATCAGTGGTGCCGATGGCGCGGCCACGGTGGTCGGTGTGCGTGCCGGCAGCAATACCGGCACCTCGGCCATCGGCGGTCTCAACAGCAACATCAATGGCAACTTCGGTTACCTGACCCTCGATGCGGCGGGCAACGCCGTCTATCACAGCAATCCGAACTCGGTGAGTCCACCGGGCGCTACCGACACCTTCACCTACACCATTCGCGACAGCGACGGCGATGAAAGCACCACGACCATCACCATCAACGTCGCCGACAGCAAACTGGTGGCCTCGGTCGATCAGGACGTGACGGTCTATGAAAAAGCCCTCGACCTGAGCAAGGACGGCGCGGATCTGGCCCCCGGTACGGTCACCGGCAGCGACCCGAGCAACACCGGCGAAACCGCCACCGGCACGCTGGTCGGCGCGGTCACCGGCGGCACGGGCTCGATCACCTACACCCTGGTTGGCAGCGCCACTGGTACTTACGGGCAGATTCAGCTCAACGCCGACGGCACCTACACCTACACGCTGACCTCGGCGCCGAAAACCTCGCCGAGCGCCAACGACGGGGCGAACACCCTCAGCGAAAGCTTCACCTACAAAGCCACTGACGCACTGGGCAATAGCACCACCAGCACCCTTGTGGTGAACATCGTCGATGACGTGCCAAAAGCGGTGGCCTCGGATCGTTCGGTGGCGGCGGTGGAGATCGATTCCAACCTGCTTATCGTCCTCGATATCTCCGGCAGTATGGCCGATGCCTCCGGTGTGCCGGGCCTGTCGCGGTTGGCCCTGGCCAAGCAGGCGATCAGCGCCTTGCTCGACAAGTACGACGACCTCGGGGATGTCAAAGTCCAGCTCGTCACTTTCAGCAGCAACGCTACTGACCGAACCTCGGTATGGGTCGATGTGGCGACCGCGAAGACGATTCTCGCCGGCCTGACGGCGGGTGGTGGCACCAACTACGACGCCGCGGTAGCGGTGATGCAAACCGCGTTCAACACCTCGGGAAAACTCACCGGGGCGCAGAACGTCGGTTACTTCTTCTCCGACGGCAAACCCAACGAAGGCGACATCAACGCCGCTGATGAAGCCGCGCTGAAAAACTTCCTCGATGCCAACAACATCAAGAACTACGCGATCGGCCTCGGCAGCGGCGTGAGCAACGCCAACCTCGACCCGCTGGCCTATGACGGCATCAGCCACACCAACACCAATGCGGTGGTGGTCACCGATCTCAACCAACTGAACTCGGTGCTGTCAGGCACCGTACAGGGCGCACCGGTCACCGGTTCGTTGCTGGGCGAGGGCGGCACCTTCGGCGCCGATGGCGGTTTCATCAAGTCCATCGTGGTCGACGGCACCACTTACACCTACGATCCGAAAGCCCTCAGCGGCCAAGGCTCGCTGACGCCAAGCGGTGGCACCAATCACGGGACGTTCAACACCGTGAACAACACGCTGAGCATCGCCACCAATAACGGCGGCACATTGGTGGTCAACCTCGACAGCGGCGACTACACCTACACCTCGCAGAAAACCACGGCGGTGGTCATCACCGAAAACATCGGCTTTACCGTCAGCGACAACGACGGCGATCTCGCCAGTTCGACGCTGACCGTTAAAGTGATTCCCAACGCGCCGCCGGTGGCGGTGGATGACCACGTCATCACCAACGTGCTCTCGGGCAACATCGTGGTGCCGGGCGAACTGCTGCTGGCCAACGACACCGACCCCAACGGCGATACCCTCAACGCCACGCCCACCAGTTTCAATACCGGCTGGATCTCGAAAGCGGCGGACTTCACTGGCACCGGGGCGATCAACTTCACCGGCACCAACGTCAACACTACTGCCAACCAGAATCTGGCCAACGTGCGCAGTTCGTTCAGCGCCAACGCTGCGACCATGACTGCCTTGCTGGTGGTCAGCGGCTATCTCGGCGCAGTGACCAACAGCAACGCCAACGACGAAGACCGCATCACCGTCAACCTGCGCCAGGGCGAAACCCTCAACCTCGATCACAACCTGGCGGCCGGTCAAGTCAGCATGGAGTACTCGATCAACGGTGGCGCCTACATCGCGCTGGCGGATGGGCAAACCCTCACCGCGTCGGCCGATGGCGTCTATCAGATCCACATCACCAACATCACCAACCCCACCGGCGGCGGTAACCCCAACGCGGCGGAAAACTATCAGCTGACCATGACCCTCAACTACGCCGGGGCGCATGACATCACCCCGGACTTCCACGGCAGCTACACCGCCAACGACAACCATGGCGGCAGCGACACCGCCAACGTCAGCATCAGCTATCAGGACGGCCACACCCTCACCGGCACAGCGGGGGATGACGTGCTGGTGGCCGGCAGCGGCGACAACATCATCAACGCCGGCGACGGCAACGATGTGCTGACCGCAGGCTCAGGCAATAACGAGCTGCACGGCGGCGCCGGTAACGACTTGCTCTACAGCGGTCCGGGCAACGATTTGCTCGACGGCGGCACTGGCAGCGACACCGCCAGCTACGCCCACGCCACGGCTGCCGTCACCGTCAACCTCGGCCTGCTCGGTGCGCAAAACACCCTCGGCGCCGGCACTGACACCCTGACCGGGATCGAGAACCTTGTCGGCTCGAACTTCAACGACACCCTGACCGGCGACAACAATAACAACGTGATCAACGGTGGCCTGGGTAACGACATCCTCAACGGTGGCGGCGGTGATGACCTGCTGATCGGCGGCATGGGCAACAACACCCTGACCGGCGGGGCAGGGGCCGACACCTTCCAGTGGCTCAAGGGCAACAGCGGCCACGACCTGATCACCGACTTCACCCCAGGCACCGACAAGCTCGACCTGTCGCAACTGCTGCAAGGTGAAAACGGCACCACCGCCTCACTGGATGACTACCTGCACTTCACCGTTACCGGCAGCGGCGCCTCGGTGCTCACCAGCATCGACGTCAGCGCGATGGCCGGTGCTACGCCGAACCAGACCATTGACCTGGCCGGCGTCAACCTCGCCAGCCATTACGGCGTGACGCCTGGGGCGGGCGGGGTGGTTGCCGGTGGGCATGACACGGCGACGATCATCAGCGGCATGCTGAATGATCATTCGTTGAAGGTGGATACGGTGTAGGCGACGCCTGAAACGACGAAACCCGCCGCCCCGTTCAACCGGGACGGCGGGTTTTTTCTGCCTGGAGGCAGGGCGTTGTTCTTTCGTCAGTCTTCGCGAGCAGGCTCGCTCCCACATTGGAGCGCGTTCAACTGTGGGAGCCTGCTCGCGAAAGCGCCAGATCTGACTCCGAATAACTCCCGGCAGATGCTGGCGTAGTTCGATTCGTGTCCGTACGTTTTTGATAAACGCCGCTGTTTAATTTCCTCGTGTTCAAACACTGATTCCGACGAGCGGTAGCGGTACCTGTAATTTCTGACAGTAGGCAGGATCATCCCAGCCGCATCTAATGAAGCCATCCCCGCAGCGCATGCACCGCGCAGCGCCGTTATCCATAGAGGAAGGCTGGAATGGCAAAGCGCGAAAAACCGGCTGGTCAGCCAGAGCAACTTGCACCGGATCTCTTGAGCCGGTCGGTCGAAGTCACGGTACCGGCCGTTCTTGATCCGGCTGATCCCAAGGGTCTTTTGCCGCTCACAGCGCTGGGTGATGACCTGATCGTGACGTTCATGGATTTTGAACAAGGTCCTGCGCCGGACGAGTCGGATCTGGTCGAATTGGGCTTCATGTCCAAAAACGGAGAGTTCAGGAGGGTCGATGACCGCTGGTATCCGACCAATGATCCCATTGCGTTTCCGCAAACCCTGAAAGTGCCTAGCGAATTACTGTCAGAAGGTGTCTACGAAGTCGCAATCCAGATCTCGATCTACGGAAGCAACCCGAATGAAGGCCCGCGCAAAACCCTGACCATCGACACCACCAAACCCAACTTCGGAAACAAGCCGGCTGCGGCCGAGTTTCCCCCCGAGTTGAATGGCACCATCACTGAAACCTTCCTGACTCAGGAGGGGGAGGTCAGTGTGCTGGTGCCTTGGTACACCGATGTCGAGGCGCTGGATCGCGCACCCTATTACTGGACCAGCGAAGCCATCCCGCCGGACTCTGAAAAACCGATCCGCGAGCAGGAGTTCAGCGCTGAAGATGTCGCTAACCGACGTTTGCGCATCACTGTGTATGCCGATGAAATTCGATACTGGGGCTCTGGTACACGTTATTTTTATTACCATCTGAGAGACAGGGCCGGAAACGAAGGACCGAATTCCTATCTTTCCTCTATTGAAGTTGACTTGTCGCCTGCACCAGGGGCACTGCTGCCACCTCGAGTGCCGCTGTCACCCCGGGGGCTGGTCGATCGCCAGCAAGCCCGTGACGGTGTCGTTGTGCAAGTCGATGAATACGACTTTGCCGATCCCGGCCATTGGCTGGCGGTTTTCTGGGACGACACGCCACTCACTGAAGTGCCTGTCGATCCCTCTGCCTTTCCTATGTCGGTCCCTGTGCCATGGCCGATCTTGCAGGCCAAGGGCGACGGGCCTTTGCGGGCCAAAATCTATTACAAGATTCGTCAGGGAACAGCCTATGGGCCACCCTCGCCAGACATTTCGGTGGCAGTTAACCTGACGCTGGCAGGTCAGGATCATGCCAAGGCGCCGGCGTTGATCAATGAAGATCTTGCGTTGGTCGAAGTGTTCGGCGAAAACAGCCAAACCCTGAACACCCTGTTAACGGATGATTTTGGTCTGCCGGCCCGCGTGTTGCTGTCTCTGTACGATGCACCCGAGCAGGGACAGCTGTTGGAGCTGTACTGGGGAAGTTACCCCGGCGCAGTTGCGTTTTATGAGGTGAAATCAGGCGATGTTGCTGGTCAGCCCATCAAGTTTTCCGTTCCTTGGCACGTTATCGATACCGACAAAGAGAACCCTGCTTTGCCGGTTTGGTACACCACCGGCAACGGCGTGAATCAGCAGCAGTCGTTACTGACCCGGGTGGCTGTTTCCATTGTCGTGATCGGGGGGTTGAAGGAGCCGGTCTTCCCGCATGCTAACAAGAACGGCGTACTGGACTGCTGCGCACGCCCGAGGCTCTGGGAGGGCGTCACGGTAAGAATCAAAGCTGACCCGCAGATCGAGGAGGGCGACACGCTGACGCTGGTCTGGCAAGGCAGCACCGGGCTCAACGGCAGCGACCCCATCGAAGGTACCTACGCGGAAATCGAAAAAGAACTCACGACACTGCGCCCGGGTGAAGACATCGATATCGTCGTCGAGGATTACGACGGGTTGATTGCGCCCATGGTCGACGACGGTTCTGCGCTGGTTTTTTACCGGCTGAAAAAAAGCAAGGGCGGCCGGGGGATATCCGAGAGGGAAATCGTGATCATCAATCGCACCTTGCCCAGTGGCGCAGTATGTTCGCCCACTAATGATTTGTGCGAAGAGAACTGAAATATTTAACAACTGTGTAATGCGGTTAATAGCCGGTATCGCTCTGGAAGTTTGCAGTGGGAGTGGAGGATCGGTGCGTCCATAGATCAGGAGAATTGAAAATGAGTAACTTGAAAGTACCATCCAAGGCGGAGCTTGCCCGTAAAAAATTGTTTGATTTGCGTCAGGCGCTGAGTACCCGATCAGGTACCGCTCCTGAAGTTGAAAACTTACTCCCGGCTTTGCCGGGAGATAATGTAAAGAAACTGCAGGCGGCGCGGCAGGGGACGGATTGCAAGGTAACTATTACCGGTATGGTTGTGCCGCCGGGTTCAAGCGCCGGTGACACATTTGTTGCATTGCAAAAAGATGAGGTAGTAGTGTCGGCTTGGTTACCAGTTCCTATTCCGCCACCTTCACCTTTCGAGATGATTTTGCCGGCGAAAGAGACTGCAACTCCCGGTCCGTTTCGCTTGACATATAAAGTTGAATACGGTGGTAATTCTAATACGTCTGATACTTTTGAATTTTTCATTGATACTGTCGCACCTAATCACGGTGCGCCCGGAGGTGAAGCAGTACCACCGGCGGAGATTGTTAACGGTTTGTTGACGCGGGAAATCCTGGATGCTCTGGGTGACGTTACGATGGAAATTCCGAGGCCTGACGATGTCAAGGAGGGGGATATTTATAGCGGTTACTATGGGAAAAGTGACCCAGGGATACTCGTGGACACCTTTATCGTCGATACGGATTCAACTGCGCCGATTAAACTGGTTATCCCGAAAGCCAATATTGAAACGTGGGGCGAGGGACCGTTTATCTTTTACTGCAAGTTTGAAGATCGCGTCGGCAACGTCGGGCCCTCTTCCAAACCGTTTCAATTCGATGTTCGACTGACACCGGCACCCAGTGGATTGCAACCCCCCGAGGTACCGGAAAACGACGACGGCGTTGTCGATTTGAAGGATGCCTTTCCCGATGTCGCCGTGGTCATTCCGACATTCAGAGGCGGTCAGCCGAACGATGTAGCCCGAGTCACCTTCAACGGGAAGGTGCAGCCCGACAAGCCGACGGATGGCACCACCGAAGTTATTGTCGACGTACCGTTCAGAGATGTCGCAGACGGCGGTGATGGTCCTAAGCCTGTGAGGGTGACTTACGCGATCATGCGAAACAACAACCCGTTTCCGGAACCGACAGGGGCGGACATCAACGTCGATCTGTCGATCCCTGGTCCTGCCAACCCCGAACCCGATCCGGAAAAAGGTAATCCGAACCTGGTTGCCTTGGTAGTCAAAGGGTCAACGGCTGATAACACTTTGGTGGAAGCTGACGTTGGTACCGTGATCGACATTGACTTGACTATTCCTGATACCACGACATTAGAAATCGGGGATGTTTTTGATTTGATGTATGACGGTAATATAGTTCCAGCTCCAGACGGTCGTTATACGGTTGTCGGTGGTGAGGCTGATGATTTCAAGATACCGTTCAAACTACCGTCTGATGTATTTGAGGCCGCTAAAAACGGCATAAAGATAGCCCGCTACATCATCACCAATCCGGCAAATGGCAGCAATGTGAACCCATCCTTGCCGACCCCGGTAGATGCGTACGTTATTCCAGTGGATTTGCCCGCTCCTGTCATTCAGAATCTTTATACAAATCCGGCTGGTAATTTGTATTTGAACTGTTCTTCTCTTCGCGATATTCCGGTGGTAGGTAAGGCCGCGGTTGTCCGTATCCCTGGAGGTGGTTCACTCGTTGCTGATTTGAAACTGGACTTCGTATGGAAAGGAACACCGCTTCCAGGAGGGGCCGATATTCCTGATTACCCGTTTAGCAAGACGTTGCAGGGCAATGAACATATAGCGGGGTTTGAAGTTTACCTGCCCTTCAATGCTGCCCTCAGACCCATCAGGGATGGGCGCGGAGTCATTTCATATACAGCCGAAATTGATGGCCGTACTCATAACTCCAAGGATCACGACGTCAGGGTAATTGTGGTTGATAATGCAGGGACATTCTGTCCGGGTACTTAGGAAGCATAATGGAAGAACACGGGGGATATTTCCCCCGTGTTCTTTTGCTGCGGCATGTACGGTAATGAATTCCGTGGAAAAGCAGGAGTTATCCTACAGAATAAAATGAATAGCTCCTGTACCGTGCGCGCGGACCAATCTTGTTTTTCTGAAAACATATCCGCTAAAAGTCGAAGGAGTTTGTATGGGCGTTTGTCCAGGTCGGTATCCATGTTTAATGTCAAAAAATCGCTTGGCCTGGCTGGCCTTCGTGCCGGTCTTCTCCGCAAGCCCATTGGTCTTCGCCTTGACGTCCATTGAGGCGGGAGAAACGCTGAGCATCGATCAAACAACGGCACAGGACAACTATCGCGCCCGCGATGGTGGTGTATTGAACGCCAATGATGCGAATACTTACGAAGTCTTGATCACCACCGGTTCGCAATTGAATGCGGTGGGGGGGACATATGCCGGGCGTTCGGGCAACGCTGGGATTAGTCTGATCAATGCCAGTGCCAATGTGAGCGACGCCATTGTGACCGGTACCCGAATGGGCATGTCGATCGCCCGGGCGACGGGTACAACCACCGGTTCGACTGCCGTGATCACTGGCAGCCGGATTACCGGACAGATCGCCGGAATCGAAACCGGCGGCGGCACTGACATCCAATTGACTGATACGCACCTGACCGGTACCGGCGCAAACAGCTTCGGCTTGAATTCGTTCGGTGCCGAAGTCAGGGCCAAGGGCGGTAGCATCACCGGAGGCATGAGCGGTATTCGCTTGCGTCCCGACGGCGAGGGCATTGGCAGCGGCGCCAACGTAACGCTGGATAATGTTGAGGTTCGAGGGGTGGCGGGTGCAGCCATTCTTGCTACTGGAGGGGTTACGGCACAGATCAACGTGCTGAATTTCACCCGCCTGCTTGCCGGCAACGGTGTACTGCTTGACGTGCAAGGCGCTTCCACTGCAACGATGACGGTGGCTGACAGCATGTTGGAAGGCAACATCAATGTCACCGATAACAGCCTCGCCAATCTGTCTTTCAATCACGGCCACATGGTCGGTGATGTCATCGTCGATGGCAGCTCAACGGCGGGTGTCACATTGGAAAATCATTCGCAGTTAACCGGTCGTCTCGATCAGGTCGACAGCGTGAACGTCAACAGCAACTCCAACTGGACACTCACCGGCAACGATTCGATCGGTGCACTGGGCATGAACGGTGGCACCGTCACCTTTGGCGCCCAGGACGCTCCCGGTACGTATTACACGCTCAATGTCGGCTCACTTTCCGGCAATGGGACCTTTGCGATGAAGGGCGATTTCGCCAGCGGTGAGCATGATTTTCTCAATGTCATCGGTGCTTCGGCGGGGGACTTTGCGCTGGCGGTTGCGGCCTCTGGCCTGGACGCCGCTTCACCGCAGGCGTTGACGCTGGTGCGTACCGGCACCCTCGACGGTGCGAATTTTGCCTTGGCCGGCGATCAACGGGTTGATGTCGGCACATGGTCTTACAGCCTGGCCAGTCGGGAAATCGAGGGGGGAGCGAAGGAGTGGTTTCTCGACCCGACCACCGAAGTCATCAGCCCCGGCGCGCGCTCGGTACTGGCCTTGTTCAACACAGCTCCGACCGTGTGGTACGGCGAGTTGAGTTCGTTGCGCAGCCGCATGGGCGAATTGCGTTTCAACGGTGGCCAGGCCGGCGGCTGGATCCGCACCTACGGCAACAAGTACAACGTTGCCGATGGCTCGGGCGTGGGTTATCAGCAGACGCAACAGGGTTTGTCCCTTGGCGCCGACGCTCGACTGGGTGAAAGCCAGGTGCTGGTCGGGGTGCTCGCCGGCACGAGTGAGTCCGATCTGGATCTGAATCGTGGTACTTCGGGTACGGTGAAAAGCTACTACGTCGGGCCTTATCTCACCTGGCTCGACAGTGATACCGGTTACTACTTTGACGGCGTGCTCAAGTTCAACCGTTTTCGCAACGAGTCCAAGGTCAACCTGAGCGACGGCAGCCGCACCAAAGGTGATTACGACAACTGGGGTGTAGGCGGTTCCGCCGAGTTCGGTCGGCATATCAAACTGGCCAACGACTACTTCGTCGAACCGTTCGCGCAACTGTCGGCCGTGCAGATCCAGGGCAAACACTACACGCTGGACAACGACATGGACGCCGACAGTGATCGCATGCGCTCACTGCTCGGCAAGGCCGGGGCCACGGTCGGGCGCAACTTCGGTTTTGGTAACGGCGCTGTCGCTCAGCCTTATGTGCGCGCGGCAATTGCTCATGAGTTCGCTTCGAACAACGAAGTGAAGGTCAACAACAACGTGTTCAACAATGACTTGTCGGGTTCTCGGGCGGAGTTTGGTGCGGGGGTGGCGGTGGCCCTATCGGAGAAGTGGCAGGTGCATGTCGATCTGGACTATGCCAAAGGGGAGCATATTGAGCAGCCTTACGGTGTGAATCTGGGATGGCGGTACAGCTTTTAACTACTGTTTGGTACAGGGAAAGTGTCTCGTAATCAGCGAGATACCTTAACGGCCGCTGTTCTGTCGAGGAGCAGCGGCCTTGTCATTTGTGTTAATGGTTTTACCTGGTGCCGAAGCCATCCGCTGTCCAATGCTGCCGCCAGCATGGGGGAAGGACTCATCCTTGGCGCAATGGCGCGCCTTCATCGGGTTTGGCAGGGGATTTTTTGTTGGCAGGTATACGGTCCCACATTTGAAATGCTCAAGGTGTGATGCCCACTCCGGGCACCACACTCAGGTTCATAATCGTTTTCTCTTCCCCTGTAACCAGATTTCTACAGTAATAGAACGGGTTGGGGTTGGGCCAATAAAGTCTCGACTCATTAGACCAATAGAATGAATTACCCAATGGCCAACGATTGCCAAAAGAACTGCTTATTGCCCGTAACTCGGCCATTGAAGGCAACCTCAACCCTCGACTTTTTGCCTCATCACCTACCCTGGACAACCAGTTTGCGCTTAATCCGTAACATTGCGTCACCCCTGTTACCGACACCGAATAGCTTTTCCCTTGTCCTGCCTGATCCCTTACCGAAATCGTTGCACTGCCGTTACCTCGCGCAGTGACGAGTCCACTCTGCGAATCCACGGCAGCAACGTTGCCATTACTAGAGCTATAAACGTAAGGAGGTTGGCCACCACTTGCCTGGTGGGGCACCGAAGTGCCTGGGCCGAAGGCTGGCAATACTGAGCTCCCCGGAATGAGATAAATCCTGCCGCTCAAGGTTTCGTGATTTGTATTGAAGTTCAGCGGCGGTATCACCGGCAGTACCGTGAAGGCACGAGGCGGCTGAGATTCCTGGCCGGTGCTGACTGCTTTTACTTTTATAGAATGATTACCCACACCCACCGCCAGCGTGGTACTCCACGCGTCGCCGTTCGCTCTCACCGTGTGCTTTGGATTGTTGTTGTCGTAGACCTGGACTTCACGGTTGGGCGTCACCTTGCCACGCAAGGTGACCGAGGTCCTTTTGGTTGTTCCGCCGTTAGCGATTTCAATGAGGCCATCATGCACAGACGTCAGCGTCGGCGCGATGTGGGCGGCGACCTTGAAGTCTCTCGCCGGGCTTTCCACCGGAATCGCGTCATACAAGGCCTTGGCCTTCAGGCTTTGCGAGCGGATGGCCAGACCGGTGACAGACGTTGTCCATTGTTTGTCGGCATTGACGCTGATCGGTGTACCAACGGGGGCGCCATTGTCGTACATCTGGATCTGCTCGCGCGGGGTGGCTTCGCCTTTGACGGTCACAGCGGTGTCATAGGTCGTTTCGTTCTGTCCCACCGTGCCGATCGAGTCGGTGACCGTGGTAATCGTCGGTGAAATAAAGGCTGCAACCGTAAAGACCCGGGGAGGGCTGGACTCCGGGTTACTGCCGTAATCGCCTCGCGCGGTCAGGCGGTAAGTGGTCAGGTTCAGGCTGCTGAAAACATATTGCCAATCGCCGCTGGCGTTGACATCCACCGTATCGACGGCCGCACCGGCATTGAGCAGGATGATTTTTTCGTTTGGACTGGCCTTGCCCGTCAGGGTGACGGTCCGGTAGTAGGTCGTACCATTGGCGGCGACCTCACCGCGCAGGTCACTCACGCGAGAGATCGTCGGCGTGACCGCTTGCGCCACGACGAAATTCCGCGGCGGACTGGTCGCAGGGTCAATCTCGTACAACGCCTCGGCAGTGAGGCTGTAGGAGCGAACTTTCAGATCGTTGATGCGGTGGTTCCAGTTACCCTTATCGTCGACGTCAAGTGTAATGAGCGGCTGTGTGTTCTCCAGCAATTTGATCTGCAGGTTTGGCGTCGCGCTGCCGGCCACCAGTACACTGTTGTCATAGGTGGTTGCCCCATGGGCGACGTCCCCCCGTGAATCGGTGACCGAGAGAATCTCCGGGGTCTGTGCGAATTTCACGGTGAATGTGCGGGGATCGCTGGACACCGGGTCGGCGTCATAAAGGGCCTTGGCGCTGATGCGGTAAGACTTCTCGGTCAACGGGCCGATCTCACGCCGCCAGGTGCTGTCGGCGTCCACCAGTGCCGTGCCCATCGATGTCGTTGGCCCATCGAACAGCTCGACCGTTTCACCGCGTGTGGCGGTACCGGTGACGGTGACTTTTTCGTCGCGGGTTTTGCCGTCCTCTTCCACTTCGCCCCGTGAGTCCGTCACCCCGGTGATGGCCGGTTGCACGTAGTCGTAGCGGGTTCTGATGATCAGGGGCAACTGTGGAAATACGCAGGCAGTGTCCTCTTTTTCACTGCCATCGAATGCCACTTTGCAGATCACGTTGGCGGGTGTGGAGTGGCCCAGTTTCATCAGCTCGCTTCTGAGCAAGTTTTCGTTGAGGCCGTTGCTGACTTGGGTCGGGGTTATTTCCTGGCCGGTGATTAGCGGGATCGTATGGGACGCGCCTGAACTTGTTTGTCCTGTCAGGTAGAACCACAGACGCTGTTTCAGGGCAATGTAGGGCCAGATAGCGAGGACAGCTTTGGCATCGCCGCTGAATGTCATCAGATCCAGAACGTTGTCCTGTGCCTGGAGTACTTGCGGGTGGGGCAGTTCGTTTTCAGGGTCCTGGAAGTCTGAAACATACAAGTCGAGCACTTGCGAGGGCGTGGTGAGGGTATAGCGGGTTACTTCGTATTCAACCGACACCGTTCTCGCAATATTGGCGCCAACCACTGAAGCGGGTAAATGGAATTGAACGGTGCCTGTGGGGCTGCCGGGCAACTCCAGATCATCAGAGGTGCCCGCGCCGGGCGTTCCTGACCACTTCAAACGGATCATGTCCCGGTCAGGGTTCATGCTGGAGTAACTGGCGTTGATGTCCACGCCGCTCAACCCATCCATTGGGTTGAGCGTCTTGTCGGGTGCCTGGACCACCTCGGGCGGCGGCAACTCACCGACCAGTTCGCCTATGAGCAAATTGAGCGTGGCCGAGTGCTCGTATTGTTTGTTCGACGCCCGCAACACCGAGTAGCGCACTTTCACATACTGGCCAATGTTGGGCGTCACGAATTCAGCGTCCACCGGAAAACGCACAGGTTGACCTTCGGTCACGGTGGTGATGGGCAACCAGTCACTGGTGCTGGCGAAGGGATTGGGACTGCGCCAGTAATAGGTAAGAACATCCCCCTTCAGGGTCTTCGCCTCGCTGATCCACACATGCACCCTCTCGAACACCTTGGACGGATCCAGCACATCCCCCGGCGGATCGGCCTCTTCCACTTCGGGGGCCGGCAGTGTCGCGCGGACCTTCCCGACCTTGGCCAGCAACCGCTCGGACTCTCTGATGTCGAGGAGGCCAGGTGCATCGTTCGCGACCACGTAAGAAAGGTCGAGCGTGCCGTTATCAAGCACACTGATGTGCTGGGAATCGATGTAGACCGTGACCAGGCCTTCCCTGGCTTCGTTGTCGCTGACGATATGCGGGACTTCATGCAGATAGTCATCGCCATTGGACTTGATGCCAGACCATCTCAGGCAGATCAGGTCGCCATTTTTCATCGCGTAGCGCACGTCGACCGTGGCGTAGATCTCGTCCGGTTCGAGGGTGTCGCCGAGCAGTTCGCGGATGCTCGGCTCGGGGAGCATGTTGACGTCGCCGTCTACCCTGGCAAGAGCGCGCTTGGAAGATATCGGGTCGCCACCGTCCTTTTTGTAGAGAATATAAGACGCATCGGCGCGTCCTTGGGCGATGTCCCTGATCAACTCATAGGGCACTTCGATTTCCAGCACTGAAGGGACGTTATCGATGTCGCGGGTTTCGCTGCAGATGAGCGGTTCAGCGTTATCCGGCGGCGTGCCGATGAAGGTCATTTTCACGCTGTCGCCCACAGCGAAGTATTGGCTGCTGACATGGATCTGAATCGTCACCGGCTGCTTGTTCAAATCCCTGATGGTAATGACGCCGTTGAGGGCTTCCCTGAAGATCGGTGCCTCCAGTCGCCAGCCACCCGCGTCAACGTCGATGTAGGTGCGTTTGGAGTGGCGGTCGGCCCAGTTCCAGACTTCGTCATTGATGTCGTATTTGATTTCCCGTCTGAGACCGTCGCCGGCGCCGAGAATGGCGTCCTGATCAATCAGGATTTCGATCGGCTGCTGGCCTTCGGCTTGCTCCGGCGTGATGCGGTGCGCAGGAAGCCGGTATTCGCCAAGCTGTAAACGGACCTTGTCGTTGCGCGTGCAATACACATAATGAGGGATGGTGGCCAGTACCCCTTTTTTGGCCCATTCGGCGTCTATCACGCCCTGATCGACCAGCTCGGGCGGCAGTTGCACGATGTTCAACTCTGAGTGGCCGTCGGGCAAATGCGGTTCCTTGTCACGATTTCCCGGCTTGTAAAGCTTGACCCATATCCGCAAGGCCACCGAGGGCGGATCGGCTTCGGTCTCGCCTTTGCGGGTCAGCACATAGTGGCAGTTTTCAAGCCACCCCGACTCGACAGGCGTCGGCAGATAAAAGAACACCCGCTGGTTGACTTCGTCGGCCTCCACGAATCGTTCGCGCACTCTCGTGCCGTTGCAATAAATCTCGAGTTTGTCACCCTCGCTCATGGTCGGCAGATAAGGATTGATGACGCACAGCACGCCGTCGGAGTCATCGGTGGCGACCTTGATGCTGATCCCGCCATCGCCATCTTGCACCGGCTCAACCATCCCCGGAATCAGCAGGGGACGCAGCACCGCCAGTGGGGTGTTGCCTTCCGTCAGGGGAGGGAAGCGGAAACGCTTGTGAGAAGGCATCAGGCAAGTCCTCTTGAAGAGCATTCAGGCGTTTTTTGATGACGACCGGTGCAGCCGAATGCAGTGAGATTCAGGGTGAATTCGGGCCAGGAATCGTTGACGAACATCGCAATGCACTCCGGTCGGGTGATGGAGTGATTGAACCTGTGTTGATGGGGTTGCGCACCTGTCAGATCTGACAGGTGCATGGGGTTTTCTGACGAACGGTTGGTTGTTTTTCTTGCTCGAGCGATGGGAGTCTTTGAAGACGCCTTCGTCGACAGCCACAGCGCCTCACTCAAGGCGTGTCACAGAGGCGCGCTACTGCGGCAACTCCAGATTATCCATCACCCGATTAACCGCCAGCTCGCCGAGCATGATCAGCTGCGCGATGCCCAACAGCGTCCTGCGCTGCGACGCCGGTATGAGGTGGGCGAAGTCATGGGCGATGGTTCTGGCGGAAGCGAGTGTTTCGCTGGCATCGGCCAGCAGTTCTTCGTTTTTGAAATCTGCGGTAACGGCGTACATCCGGCGGGTTTTGCGTGGCGGCGGGGTGGAGCCGGGTGGGCAGAGGTAGTGATCGAGGGCGCGGTCGGCGGCGTCGTTGAGCTTTTTTGAATCGAGGGATTCGTAGGGGGAGGTGGGGTCGGTTTCGGGTGGGTTGGGTGTTGGTTTGATCATGGTGAAGCTCCTACAAGGTGGAGCCGCTAAAACCCGTCGCTAAACAGGTAAGGTGGCGGCTGGACGCAGGTTAGCGAACCGGGTGTAGGCGCCCGGCAGACCCGAAGGTCTCCCGCGCACAGCCGCCATAACGCAAATTGTAGATAAGCATCCACAGTCGAGTTTGGAGCGCTGGTGCGCCTACAAAGATTCAGGTCGCTAAACCCGATCGCTGATTCGTCAGCGACCTGACCACAATAGAACCCGCCCCCAAGGCGCACAAGCCGGCGGATTCTGGCGTAGCTGTAGGCAATGGCGCAAGAATTTGTAGCCTTGAAGGCGTGTCTGGAGGTGTCTTTTAAACACCAAAGTTTAAAAGTTAAAAAACGGGCGATTGTCCGGGTGAAAACGTGAACAATTGCTGTGAATTGAAATTAAAAAATCGCACTCCTTTTGCTAGGAGTGCGGCTTTCAGTGGTGGGCTGGTAAATAAATGCGTCCCCTTTCTTTCCTTATTCCCGCAATTATCCGAAAGCGAGGGCAAAAAATCTGCCTATGGCACCTTGCCGAACTCAAAATAATCAACATTAACTTGACCGGTTACAGTTATCCTGATCGACGCAATCTCTAGTAGTCTTCCTGAATCGATATAATGTGAATCGTAAGGTTCAACAGGCGTACTTGTAGTCTTCAATGTTGCTCCGGACGAATTAAGAAAAGCAATGGTGATAGTCGTTGGTCCAACAATGTTCCCCGGGTAGGCCCTAAGATGTACTCGGTCTGTAGTTTGGCCAATCAAGTTGACTTGATACGTGATTGATCCTGATGTGGAGGGTATATACGGAAAAATGTTCAACTTGCTTTCTATATAACAGTTCGCTTGACTTTGAGTCAAAAACGTAATCCTACACGTTTCAGTACTTATAGACTGGCCGATTAATAGCCTTCCCTGTGGAATTTGTATGGCTTTTAGAACTGTAAAGTTCCAAGGCGCTGATTCTGGCCTCGTTCCATATACTGCTTTTACTTTGAAACTATGTTGTACCCTGCCGAGATTTCTTGCGTTAAAGATCCACTCACCAGTGGCACCATCGGCGGTTGTTTCACCTTGGGACACTGCATAATCGAAAACCTCGACTTTTAGTCCCTTGGCAGCGATGCCTCTGAGGGTCACCGCCAGTTCGGCTGTTGTCCCGCCCTGCGGAATTTCCCTGCCGCTGAGAGTGCCTTTGACAGAGGTTATGGTCGGGGCCGTCGCCACCACCACGGTAAAGGTCCGTGCTGCCGACACAGGATTGCTCCCATACAAAGCTTTGGCGGTAAAGCTGTGTGCTGCCACAGCCAAGGCACTGATGAGCAACGTCCAGACACCGGTTGTGGCATGTGCAGTTGCCTGGCCTTTTGAGACGGTGCCGTCAAAGATTTCGACCTTCTGGCCTTTGGCCGCGACGCCGCTCAGGGTGACGGCTGTTTCCACCGTGACCCCGCCTTGGGGGATTTCGACACCGCTGGGAGAGCCTTTGACCGATGTCAGAGTGGGTGCGGTGGCGGCTGTGACGGTCAGTGTTCTGGCGGCCGACACGGCGCCGGAGCCGTACAAAGCCTTGGCGGTAAAGCTGTGTGCAGCCACAGCCAGGGCACTGATGAGCAGCGTCCAGACACCGGTTGTGGCATGTGCAGTTGCCTGGCCTTTTGAGACGGTGCCGTCAAAGATTTCGACCTTCTGGCCTTTGGCCGCGACGCCGCTCAGGGTGACGGCTGTTTCCACCGTGACCCCGCCTTGGGGGATTTCGACACCGCTGGGAGAGCCTTTGACCGATGTCAGTGTCGGAGCGGTGGCTTCCGTTACGGTCAAATTACGCACATTCGAATACAACGGTTTACTCGGATAACAAGCCTCGGCGTACAAACGCCGCACACCGAGTGGCACGGTAATCGGACACTCCCAGATGCCTGTCGTAAGGTGGGCGGTCGCAGTTCCCCTTGTGGCTGAGCCGGAGCCGGTGCCGTCACGGATGTTGATCTTCTGACCCAGGCTCGCTGTGCCTTTAAGTATCAGATCGGTGCTGACGGTCGTTTTACCCTCTGGCACCTCCACCCCTTTGTCATCCAGCACATTGTTCAGCGTCGGCACTACCAGCGCGACCACCACCACGTTGCGGGCATTGGAAACGGGACCGTCCTTGCGTTTGGCGCGCAGGTTGTAGGTGGTCCCGGCAACCAGCCCGGTCAGTTGGAATGTCCATTCTCCCTTTTGATCTACTTGAATTTCAGTATTCGGCATCAGTACGCCGTTATTGGCCAGATCAATCTTTGTGTAAGGCGTGGCCGTCCCACTCAGCGTAACGGCTGTTTCTACGGTAGGGCCGCCGTGAGGAATCTCCTCCCCGCTGGGTGAGCCTTTTACCGAGTCGAGGGTCGGCACTATCGTTTCGTAGGCTTTGATCGTATAAATTTTCACGGGCGCTAAAATCGCCTCTTCCTCCACACGGCTCAAGGTCAACGCGGCCTTGAAATGCAGTTCCAGCTTGCTGTCATTGGCCAGATCCTTGAGGAGGTCGTAGGGCACCTGGTAGGTATATCGACTGGCATTGATCCAGTTTTGATTAACGTAGGATGACGGCCATTGCCATCGTACGAAATGGAAATCGTCGCCGTTGCTCTTGGTACCTTTGAGTTCCAGTTTGACCCGTTGATTGACGGCAATGAATGCCCAGACGCCAGCGACCACTGTGGCGCCCGACGTCACCTTCGATAGATCCAGCACCGTGCCATCGGCTTGCTCAATACTGATTTTGTCCAGCTCTGTCGCAGGCAGTGGCATGACACTGACCGTCAGAGGCAAGGATGGAATTGTCTGGCCTGCCGTGACGTCGTAGCTGAGTGTGAAGGTTTTGGTTTCATTACCGATGTTGGCCGCAATGGCTTCGGCGGGAATCAGGAACTCGACGCTGCCGCTTGCGACGCCCGGTTTGGCGGGGATTTCCGGCGAGCCTGCGCCGGACGTGCCCGTCATGGTCAGTTTGATGTTTTGTTTATCGTTCATGCCCGTAAAGGCAACGATGACCTTGGCTCCGGTCTGAGCGTTCAGAGGTGCCAGCGTCACACTCGCGCCCGTACCGTTGGCGAGTGGCATCCTCGGGAAAGGCAATGGATTTTCCAGCGCCACCCCGACGCCGAATGTCAACGGCTCGGCATAACTGGTCCAGCCCGCCGCGCGTTTGATCTCGTATCGGGCGGTCACCGTTCCGCCTTCATTACCCTTGATCACCGCCGCCGGGATGGTGAATGGCACTTCCTTGCCGGCCGTGAATTCGTTCAGCTTGATTCTGTCTGTATATTCGCCGGTGATCGAGCCTGTCCAGAACATGAATACTTCATCGCCCTCGACCGTTTCCTTGTAGATCACCGTCAGGGTGGTGCCGGCGGTGTCGGCGGGCAGGACGCCGTCCACCACGCCGTCCACCTTGGGCTGTGGCAGTTCCAGGCGTGGTTCGCCGACTTGCAGGATGTCGCTGTGGATCGACTCGCGAATGGCGCGGGTGGCGGCGTACTTGTCCAGCGTGGTGAGCACTGCGCTCGGAATCAGTAGTTGGTAGTAGAACTCCGCCGTGCCGCCGTCGACCGGGGCCAGGTGTTTGCCGTCGATGTTGTACAACAGCGGTTTGGCCGCGACGATGTCGTTGTAGGTGATGGGGCGGGTTGGCAACTGAGGCAGGTACGGCTTCAGGCCGGGCGTGGTGCCGAGCATGACCGGTTGGAGAACGTGGCCTTCGACGAAGGATTTGTCGAAGGGGATCTCGAGACGGATTTGGGGCAGTGTGGGGTCGAGTGCGCCGGAATTCTCGTCCAGCACGATCGGCGCGCCCAGCCGCTGGACTTCGCCGATGGCGCGGATGAATTGGCTTTTGGAGCGCAGGTCGGTGGAACCGTCGGCTTTTTCCAGGCGGTAAGACAAGGTGATCTGGGACTTGGCCAACTGGCGCAGCACGGCGTTGGGGGCCGAGGTTTC